>NZ_LMSF01000012.1:0-584186 GCF_001428325.1 Arthrobacter sp. Soil761
CGGTTCTTCCTGCTGCAGTCCCGGCCCATCACCGCACTGGCTGGATGCGGGCGGCGACGTTGCGGGCTGTTGCCGGGTCTGAGGACCAGACGGAGGCGCCGAGTCCGACGTCGAGGGCGTTTGCTTTCTGGATTGCTTCGTCGATGGTGCTGTAGCGGATGATGGGCAGGGCGGGGCCGAATTGTTCTTCGGCGACGAGTGGGTTGTYGTTGTCGAYGTCGGCCACGAGGGTGGTGGGGTAGAAGTAGCCGGGCTGGTCAGTGTCCGGGTTTCCGCCGAGGAGGACGCGGGCTCCGGAGGCTTTGGCGGCCTCCACGAGGTTCGCGACGATYTCGTATTGTGCCTTGTTCTGCAGCGGTCCGAGGACGTTSTTTTCGTCCAGGCCGTTRCCCATYGGCATGGCCTTGGCCACGTTGGTGAGTTCGTCGCAGACGGCGTCGTAGATGTCGTCGTGGACGTAGAGGCGTTTCAGGGCGGCGCAGGTTTGGCCGGTGTTGATGAAGGCGCCCCAGAACAGGCCTTCGGCGATGGCCTTCGGGTCGGCGTCGGGCAGGAYGATGCCGGCGTCGTTTCCTCCCAGTTCCAGGGTGAGCCGCTTGACGGTGTCCGCGGAGGATTTGATGATCGCTTTGCCGGTGGCGGTGGAGCCGGTGAACATGATCTTCCCGATGGCGGGGTGGGAGGCGAGGGCTTCGCCTACATCGCGTCCGCCGGAGACTACGGTGAGGAGCCCTTCGGGCAGGGCTTCGTTGATGGTTTCAACGAGGGCAAGCACGCTGAGCGGGGTGTGTTCGGAGGGTTTGACCACTACGGCGTTGCCCATTCTCAGGGCGGGGGCGACCTGCCAGACGGTGATCATCATGGGCCAGTTCCACGGCCCGATGGCCCCGACGACGCCGATGGGCCGGTAATGCAGCTCGGCGCGTGTTTCACCGTCATCGACCAGGGTTTCGGCTTCGAGCGGTGTCCCTGCGGCGGCGCGGAGCCAGGCCGCGCAGGCGCCGACTTCGAAGCGGGCGTTGGGGCCGTTCAGCGGTTTGCCCTGCTCGCGGGAAAGCAGCTGGGCGAGTTCTTCGGCGCGGGCTTCGATGGCGTCGGCGGCCTTCAACAGTGCAGCGGACCGTGCCTCGTGGCCGAACTCGGCCCAGCCGGGCTGGGCGGCGACTGCCACGTCGATGGCGTGCTGCAGGTCCGCGACCGTATGCACCGGGGCGTCTCCGACGGGTTCACCGGTGGCGGGATTGAAGATGGTCCGGGCAGCAACGGAGCCCTCGGTCAGGACRGGYGTGGTGCATGCCGGGCGCCTTCCCGGCCGGCCCCGAAAACTTCGNTGCCCTGCTCGCGGGAAAGCAGCTGGGCGAGTTCTTCGGCGCGGGCTTCGATGGCGTCGGCGGCCTTCAACAGTGCAGCGGACCGTGCCTCGTGGCCGARCTCGGCCCAGCCGGGCTGGGCGGCGACTGCCACGTCGATGGCGTGCTGCAGGTCCGCGACCGTATGCACCGGGGCGTCTCCGACGGGTTCACCGGTGGCGGGATTGAAGATGGTCCGGGCAGCAACGGAGCCCTCGGTCAGGACAGGCGTGGTGTTCATGGCATTCTCCTCATTGAGTGGTTAGTTGTTGTTCCGCGTGAATCCGGGATGGTCACCATTGGTTTTGATCAGTAGGGCCGTCGAGTGTTTCCAGTGCCAGACGGAGTTGCTCGATCATGTGTTGGGCGTGTTCGAGTTCGAAGACGAGCGGTGGCCTCATTTTGAGGACGTTTTCGTGGCGACCGATCTTTCCGATGAGAACGCCGCGGGAACGCATCTCTTCTGTGAGTGCCTTGGTGGCGGCGGGGTCCGGCGTCGCATCGTCGGGATTGACGATTTCCAGGCCAAAGAAGAGGCCCCTGCCGCGTACGCCCTTGATCCTGGGGTTGCCCTTAGTAAGGGCTGCGAGTTCGTCAGCGATGAACTTGCCGAGTTGGTGTGCATTTTCAACAAGCCCGTTCTCTTCCATGACCTGGAGCACAGCAAGGCCGGCTGCCGACGAAACGGGGTTTCCAGCAAATGTGTTGAAGTAGGTGTTGTTTTCCCCGAATTCCTCCATCAGTGCGTGCGTGGTGATGACGCCACCTACGGGGTGGCCGTTGCCCATCGGCTTGCCAAGTGTCACCAGATCAGGGGTGGTGCCGAAAGCCTGGTGGCCCCACATGTGGTTGCCGGTCCGTCCGAAGCCTGACTGGACCTCGTCCGCGATGATCAGTCCGCCGGCAGCACGGACCCGGTCGGTGACTGCCTCGATGTAGCCGTCGGGGGTCTGCAGGAGTCCCTCGGTTGAGAACAGCGGGTCATACAGGATGGCTGAGACGCCGTAGCCTTCGGCCTGGAGCGAGGAGATGGCTGCGTCGACGTCGCGCAGCGCTTCCTGGAGGAGGCGCTTTCGTTTAGCCGGTGTCAGCCCTGCTGCGTCCGGAATACGAATGGGGCGTACGTGGGCGCCGAGGGGTTCTTTGACCTGGAGGCCGGTGGTCAGTTCGGCAAGGGTCGTGGTGTTGCCGTGGTAGCTGTGGTCCGAAATAAGGATGCCGGTGTTGCCGGTGTGTTGCCGTGCGATTCGCAGCGCGAGCTCGTTTGCTTCTGATCCGCTATTGGTGAAGAACACCCGCTCCAAGGGGGAATCGAAGAGCGCCAGCAGCTTTTCGGCGTACTCAACGACGCGTGAGTTGAGGTACCTCGTGTGGAGGTTGACGGTCTGCAGCTGGGTTGTGATTGCTTCGCGGACGACGGGGTTGGAGTGTCCGACGTGTGGAACGTTGTTGTAGACATCCAGGTAGGTCTTGCCGGTGGCGTCGTGGACCCACACGCCCTCGCCGGCCACGATTTCCAGGGGAGTGGCATAGAACAGCGGGGAGTGGCGCCCGATGGTGCGTTCGCGGCGGTTAATGAGACCTTCCTGGAGGAGTGCGTCGGGTGCCGGTTCTGTGGCTGTTTCGAGTGTCATTGCTGTCCTTGGCCGTTGGTGCGGATTTGAGTCCGGAACATGAGTCGGTGGGTGTTGCCGGGGTCGGACGGTCGATGGCCGGCCCCGGCAACCGGTTAGAGGGCTTGGGCGCCGGCAGTAGCGACCAGGTGGTCGTTTTCCACGGTGCTGCCGCTGACACCGATGGCGCCGATGGTCACCCCGTCTTTGGTCAGTGGGATGCCTCCGGGAAAGGTGATCAGGCCGCCATTGGACACTTCGATGTTGAACAGCGGTCCGCCGGGCTGCGAGATCGAGCCGATGTCTCCGGTGGGCATGTCGAAGTAACGGGCCGTGCGTGCCTTTTTGATGGCGATGTCGATACTGCCGAGCCACGCACCGTCCATGCGGGTGAAGGCCTTGAGGTTTCCGCCGGCGTCTACAACGGCAATGTTCATCAGAGTTTCCGAGGCCAGGGCTGCCTCTCGTGCCGCTTCAACTATCTTGTGTGCTTCTTGCTGTGTGATGTCGTTCATCTGTTGCTCCGAAATCTTTTTCCTGTTTATGGGCGTAGTTGTATCGACTGGTGTAGAGCCAGCCTTGGTTAGGCGCTAACGCGCGACGGGGGGTGTTAGACGAGAGCTGCCGGTTTTGCGGCTGCCTTTACTAAGTCAGGGAAGTCAGGGGCTGTTATTTCGGTGATCAGCCCTTCCCAGCATGTACGCAGTTCCCCTGCGTAGTCGGCGTCGTCGTTGGGCGCAGCGTTGCCCATTGCGGTGATCCACAGTCCACTGTTGGACCAATGGGCCACCGCCATGAAGAGCCTGGCGCGGGCCATTTTTACTGGGTCAGTGTTGCCGAAATAGGCTTCGAAGAGTGCCTGTGCCCTCTCTTTCCCGAATCCGTTTTGCGCTGCAATAAATCCGATCTCGTAGCACGGGTCCGAGTTGCCGGCGAGGTCCCAGTCGATAATGTTGTAGGTCATCGAGGAGGTGTCCTTGATGATGTTTGCATCCCAAATGTCCAGATGGCAGGGAACAAACTGGGAAGGATCCAGGGCCAGGACGGTCTCCAGGCGGTCCATCAGGGCCTGGATGGCTGACGTTCCGGGCGGCAGCTCGATACCCTGTCTTTTGGCGGCCTCCATCCTTTGTCGGGCCAGGTTGAAGGGGTTGATGTCGTTGAGGAACCGGCGGCCGGAGTGATGAAGCCGGTGAAGGGCAGGGACGAGTCGGGTGACGGAGTCATCGTCCTCGCTTAGCCTCGGGTGGCCTCCCGGAACAAAGTCGAGAGCCAGCGCCAAGGGTTCGTTTGAGACTGTTATGACGGGCGCGCCCACTCCGATCTCGGCGGCAATTCTTGTGTTTTCCAGAACCACGTGGGCGGCGGGCAGAACTCCTACCGTTTCCCAGTAGTTGTTCCAGAGCTTGACGACGCAACGACGGGAACCGTCCTCGACGAGGTAGTTCTTATGGGCCTGGCCGCCGGAGAGGGAATGTGCGGTGACGTGACAGCCAGCCCAGTCTGGGTTCGTCGAAAGCACCGCCTCAATGCTGGTGATTTCGGTATCAGGGACGATGGTCATTAGGATTGGATGTCCTTCGATGTTCGAATGCAGGTGCACTGTGTTGGGGTCGGAGGTTGTCCTGGCTGCACTGTTCGCACTGTTTCACGAGCTCCCACAAGCTCTGTAACGGTGCGGTCAGGACGTCTGCCGGTGTCACTGTTTACGCCTTTGCTATGGCGAAGCGTGAAGGCAGGAACAGGTTTGTTTCGGGGCGGGAAATGCCGTCGACATGATCGGCCAGCATTTCACCAACAACCGCTGCATAGCGGAACCCGCGGCCCATGTCTCCGGTGCCTATGACGACATCGGACGACTCCGGGTGTCCACCGATAACCCAATGGCCGTCCTCCACCTCAGACCACATGCATACGGTGGTCGATACCGGGTTGGTGTCGATGTCCGGGAGCCTGGCGCTGAGCACTTCCTGGATCCGTTCGAGGTCTCCGGGCCTGAGGTCCTGACTAAGGTCCTCGGGGTCGATCCAGTTTCCCTTCCCGGGGACAGAGAACTTCCATTCACCGTTAGGCTCGGAGCAACCGTAAGCCGGTGCCTCGTCCGATCCTGGGGGCTTGGCGAAGTAGATGGCCGGCTTCGGTAGCCCGTCCTGGCGGAAATTGGCCAGCACCTGACGGTCCACCTTGTAGGGCAGATCCAGTTGCGTCAAATGGTTGGCGCGGGCACCCACGGTGACGACGACCTTGTCGGCCGAGTAGTTACCCTGATCGGTGCTCACGACGATGCCCGAAGCGCTCTCATCCCAGCCTTGAACCGCTTCTCCCGTGCGCAGGGTTGCGCCGAGCCGGCGAGCCTCCGACTGCAGGGCCTTGATGGCGGGGTGGACGAGGGCAACGGTGCCGTTTGGCTCCCATACGGCGACTTCGTCGTCACCAATGGTGGCCCAAGGGAACCGCTTCCGTGCCGTCGACGCGTCAAGGGCATCGTACTCAAAATCGGACGCGCTTAGGGAGGCCACCGTTTTGTCGAACCACATTGATCCGGGTTCGCCGACGAACACAGTTCCCGAACGTTCCAACAGCCGGGTCCCGGTTTTCGCGGCCAACTCGTCCCACAACTCAAAGGTCCGCTTTGTGAAGGTGGTGTACTGGGCTCCTGCACTGCTGGATTGCCGGGCCAGCCGTGTGGCGCCTCCGTGCGAACCGTGCATGTGCGGTGGTGCGAACTTATCCAGGCCGAGCACGGACTTGCCGCGGGCTGCCAAGTGCCACGCCGCCGATGAGCCCCAGGGGCCCAATCCAATGACGATGACGTCGTAGTGTTGTGTTGACACAAATTCCTCCGTTAGTGGTTTTCGGACCCTTGGCGGGTCAGACAGTGGCTCGTACTAGAAGTCCGTCCATGAGCAACCGGATAGCCGCGACCGCTGGCCCGGCGTTCGCCGGCTCACGTGCTGCAGCAGCCCCGGCAGCGCGGATCGCCCCGGTTATCGTTGCAGCCAAGGCCTCAGTCGGTGCGTCCTCCGGCAAGGTGCCGCTGTCCTTGGCATCCTTCAGATCCCGCGCAATGAGCTCTTCGAAAGAGCGGGAAGTCGAGCCCATGACGTCCGATAGTGCTGACACCAGGTCCGGTCCCATCACCCCGTAGAACCGGCCCTTGGGCTCCTTTGTCGCCTCCACCAACGCCGTGGCCAGCGCCGTGATTCTTGCGCCGGGGTCCGTCAGGGGATCCCGCAAGCTGATCCCTCGTACGTACACGGCGTCGGCGATCCGCAGATAAACTTCGCGGACAATTTCGTCCCTTCCGCCGGGGAAGTGGGCATAAATGGTGCCCCTCGAAATACCCGCCTGCTGGCTGAGGACCTCGAGCGCGGTAGAGGCGTACCCCTCCGAACTCAGCAGCTCAGCTGCGGTGTCGAGAATGTCGCCGCGGGTTCTCATGCGGTTGCGTTCCCGAAGGGAGAGGGGCTTGTTGGAGGCACTCATTTCTGGTCCTTCGTGTGGGGTGCTGGTGATCTGCTTCACATGATTGCACATCAGATCCTAAAAGTGAACAGTCTGTGCAAACTTTGAAGAAGAGGTACGCGGCCGCTCCGATGCGGTTGAAAACATTGAACACTATGCCTAAGTTCTGAACTAGTCATGCAACAAACATTTAACGTGTTCTATTGCAGTACGAAACATTCAGTGTTTACCTTTTATGTATGAAACAGGTCACACCAGGCTTGGCTGGCCCTAACTCCCTTGAGGGCGTCCGGAACTTCCGAAGCCTCGGGGGACTGCCAGCGCACGGAGGATCCCGTGTGGCTGAAGGCATGGTGTACAGGAGTGGACACTTCGGATACTCGACAGCCCTGGACCGTCAGAGGCTGGAGGCGGCACGCCTGCACTTCATGGATCTGCGAAGTCCTTGGGAATCCGACGCCGAAGACCGTTGCGTGCCTGCGCTAACGGCTGTACAAACGCCACTTCAGGCTCAAGACAGCAGGGACGCGTGCCTGTGGTCTGCGGTTCGCGAAGGTCGCGTGAGCGAGCTTGGCAGGACGCTGACTGCTGCGGAGGCTGAAGAGGTAATGCACCGGCTCTATGCCCGTGACATAGCCGGCAACCCATCGGTATTTGCCAATTTCCTTCAGTCATTGGCTCGAGTTGAGCTGCCTGTCGTCGTCCACTGCTCGGCAGGGAAGGACAGAACCGGATGGGCAATAGCCATCCTTTTGACCATCCTGGGAGTACCTGAAACCGCAATCCTCGAAGACTACGTTCAGAGTTCATTGCCGGAGAACCAATACCTCATCAGAGATTCCGCAGGCAGCGTCGCGCCCATCGACAGGCACCTGCGAACAGTCATCACACCCTTGCTGGAAGCGCGGCAAGGGTACCTCGAAGCCGCATGGCACAGCGTGGAGCACGCCTGGGGATCACGTCACTCCTACTTGGAAGACGGACTCGGCATCACTCCGGCGCTCACAAACAAACTCAAGGCACGGCTCCTCGTCTGAGGAAGCCCGACCACGGCTACGGCCATTATCTGCCCGAAAGAGAAAACCCATGATTGATAATGTCAGCGAGTTGCCGGCAACGACGCCGTCCAGCACACCTGTCCCACCGCAAGCAGGCCATCTCCGCTCAAATAAACTCGGCGTCTTCGCCATCGCCTTTTTCGTCATCGCAGCGGCGGCCCCCATGGCAGCCGTCGTGGGCACCGGTCCCGTGGTCTTTGCTGCGGTTGGACCGGCAGCCCCCTTGATCTACGCGATCGCTGCCCTGCTCATCGCACTCTTCGCCGTCGGATACCTGCGCATGAGCAGGTATGTCACCAACGCCGGCGGCTTCGTCGCCTACATCGCCAAAGGCCTAGGTACACCCTGGGCCACGGCAGGAGCTGGTCTGGCGCTGCTGATGTACCTCAGCTTGCAGGTCGGGCTCTGGTCGCAGTTCGGCGTCTTCGCCGGGCAGTTGCTGGAGAGCATCACGGGACTCTCCGTGCCCCCGCTCGTCTGGATTGTCGCGTTGCTTCTGATCTCCACGGCACTCACTATGCGGGGCGTCGACACGAGCATCCGACTCTTGGCCGTCCTCATCATTGGTGAAACGCTCGTAGTGGCTGCCCTCGTTATCGTGCTCGTTGCCAGCAAGGGGCCAGGAGTCTTCACATTCTCTGGCTTCACGCCAGAAAACCTCTTCAGCCCGGGCCTGGGCATTGCATTGCTGTTCGCCTTCCTGTGCTTCACCAGCTTCGAAGCAACCGTGGTTTTCTCTGAAGAAGCAATCAACCCCCGCAAGACGATCCCGCGGGCCCTCTACGCCGTGATTGCCTTTGTCGGAATTTTTTACACGCTCTCCATCTGGGTTATCGGAGGGGCCATCGGGGTGGACAACATCCAACAGGCGGCAACGGATGACCCTGCGGGATTCATCTTCAACCTCGCCTCCGAAAGTGGAGGGAGCGTCTTGAGCATGGCCATGCAGGTTCTCGTCGTGACCAGTTACCTCGCCATGCTGCTGGGCCTGATGAACATGTTCGCCCGCTACCTTTTCGCCCTCAGCCGTGCCGGAGTCCTGCCGGCCAGGCTGGCCACCGTTTCCAAGGATGGGAGTCCCGCCACCGCAGCCCTGGCCAACGGCGTGGCCGTCGGCATCGTCGTGGTTGCCTTCCTGGTCTTCGGCGCAGATCCGCTGACCGTCGTGTTCGCCTGGTTCAGCGCCTTGGCAACGGCAGCCTTCATCACCATCCTCATCGTGGCGTCCGTATCCATCGTCGTGTTCTTCTTCCGGACCAAAGACAACACCAGTATCTGGGCGACCAAGATCGCACCCACTCTCTCCACCCTGATCCTCTCCTACATCGGCTACGTGACGGTCGAGAACTACGACTCCCTCATTGGGCCTGACAACGCTGCCGCGAAATGGCTGCTCGTCCTCATTCCCGCCGCGATGCTTGGCGGCCTGGTTTTCGGCAGGAGCAGACGCGACATCGACTACGCCAAAGAAGTAATCTGACGCGGATACCTTGCTGCCGCCCCTCTGGCGGCAGCAAGGTATCCGCCATCGTCGATGGGGAAAGCATTTCGGCATTGAAGCCACCAGAATGACGCGCAAAGGTACGCCGCACCCTTGTTTAAGTCGAAGGGTTAGTCCTTCATGAGACGGCAACAGCACACACTCCGAAACAGAACCGGGAGATCCAAATGACCCCCACACCAGTTGCAGTTATTACGGGCGGAGGAACCGGAATCGGAGCCGCCACCGCCGCAGCACTCCGGGGCCAAGGGTGGGAAGTTGTCATCTGTGGACGCCGGCGGGAAGCTATCGCCAAGGTCGCTGAAACAACCGGCGCCCACGCTATTGTCGCAGACGTCGCTTCGGTTTCCGATATGGAACGGCTGGTCGAGGACACCGTGGATCAATTCGGCACCATCAACGGCCTGGTACTGAATGCCGGAATTGTCCGTGCCGGCAGTGCCGGCGAGCTGTCCGATGAAGACTGGAACGCCATGGTCAGCACCAACCTCACCGGGCCCTTCCTACTAGTCCGTGCCGCCTTGCCGCACCTGATCAAAGCCAACGGCTCGATCGTAGGGGTGGCCTCGGCGGCCGCACTTCGGGCTACCGCTGGAATCGCCGGTTACGATGCCACGAAGGCCGGCCTTGCCATGTTGATGCAGTCCGTGGCCGTCGACTACGGACCGCGCGGGGTGCGCGCCAACGCAGTATGCCCTGGCTGGACCCGGACAGAGATGGCCGACATGGAGATGGGCGAATTCGCTGAACACAGCGGCATCGATCGCGAGGAAGCCTATAGCCTCGCCACAGCGTTCGTCCCAAGCCGGCGCCCGGCCGCATCCTCCGAGGTCGCCGATGTCATTGCCTGGCTGCTTTCCGATCAGGCCTCGTACGTCAACGCCGCCACGATCCCGGTGGATGGGGGACTGATCGCAGTCGAGCCCGGCGCCATCGCCTTCGACCCCCGGGTCAGTATCTGCACCACTGGCACCGACGGACCCACCCCGGCGATGCAAGCGATTCCCTGACTAACCACTACAGCCCGTCTTTCACGAGTTAATTGGAAAAGGAGTGTGGACTTTGTCCACACTCCTGGTCCCGGACTATCCCGTACTGCCTCCAAATGCGCCCGTATTTCCGATGTTTTCGCGGGCTCCCAGTGTTTGCAAGGGCGAGAATGTAGTTCGAGTCCCACCTCGGGCACAGCAGATCCCCTCGTCAGAGGGGTTTTTGCTTTAACGTGTTCAGATAGTTTGAGTGTCGTCGCTCTGGTCCGCCTGCGGTGTCCCGAGATGATGCACCCCACTGCGTGGACGTGTTTCTTTCCTAAAGCACCGCTACTTGCTGGCGCCTGCGGTGAGGCCTTCTCGCAGGGTTCGTTGGCCGAAGATGAAGACGACCAGAGCCGGCAGCATGGACAGGATTACGCCGGCGAGGACCACCGAGATGCTGCCGGTGCCGAGATTGCCCTGGAGCGTGACCAGGCCGAGGGGAAGGGTGAAATTCTGTTCGCTGATGGTGAGGATCAGTGGCCGGAAGAACTCGTTCCAATGGAAGTTGAAGGCGAGGATCCCGACGATCGCCATGCCGGGGACCGCCAGGGGGACGTAGACCGAACGGAAGATCCGCCACGGCCCGGCGCCGTCCAGGGCTGCTGCTTCGGCGAAGTCGTTCGGCAGGCCAAGGAAGTACTGGCGCATCAGGAAGGTGCCGAATGCTGTGGGAATGGCCGGAAGGATCAGGGCCAGCAGGGTGTCGGACAGGCCCATTCCACGGATCAGCATGAACACCGGGACGATGGTGACCTGCACCGGGACCATCATGGTGGCCAGCACCAGCGAGAAGATGGCGTTCTTACCGCGGAAGTCCAGGCGGGCGAAGGCGTAGCCGGCCAGGGTGGCCGACGCCATCTGGCCAAGTGCGATCAGGCCGGTCACCAGGGCGCTGTTCAGGACCAGGAGGCCGACGTTGATCTGCTTGAACACTTCCTGGTAGGCCGTGAAGTCAGGGTTGATGGGCAGGAAGGAGGGCGGCAGGTTGAACGATTCCGACGGCGTGCGCAGCGAGGTGGACAAGGTCCACAGGACAGGGCCGAGGGTCAGCGCCGCTGCCACGGCCAAGGCTGCGTATCTGCCGGCAGTGCCGGCTGATGGCAAGCGGCGGGGCGTACGGGTGGCGGGCGGTTCGGCGGTGGAACCGGAAGGCAAGCCGGTCCCGGTGTGCAGGGTCTGGCTGGACATGGCGGACCTCACTGGTAGAAGACGAAGCGGCGGCTAAGGCGGAACTGCAGGGCGGTGACGGCAAGGATCAGCACGGTGAGTACCAGGCCGACGGCGGAGGCTTTGCCGAACTCCAGTTGCTGGAAGGCGGATTCGAAGATGACCATGACGGCGGTCCGGGTGGAGTCGCCGGGGCCGCCGTTGGTCAGGACATAGGGCTGGTCGAAGACCTGCAGGGCGCTGATGATGGCCATGACGGACGCCACGAGCACCGTCGGGCTGATCAGCGGAAGGGTCACATTGCTGAACTGTTTCCAGCCCGTGGCACCATCCAGGTTCGCTGCTTCATGCAGTTCTTTCGGGATATTGGTCAGGGCGCCGAGGAAGAGCAGGAAGGAGAACCCGAAGTTCTGCCACACGTAGACCAGGACGACGACGGCGGCGGACGCCGCAGGGCTTGTCAGCCACGGCACAGCGGGGATCCCGACGAGCGACAGGAGCCAATTCACCACGCCGAATTGTTCGTTGAACATGTACCGCATGAAGATGGACACCGACGCGGCGGAAAGGACCAGAGGAAAGAAGAAGGTGGAACGGAGGAATACCCTCAGCCAGGACGGCATCCTGGCCTGAAGCATGGAGGCCAGGCCAAGGGCGATGCCGAGTTGAAGGACTACCGCCACAATCACAAACCCGATGGTGTTCAGGAAGGACACGCGGACGGTGGGGTCCTGTGCCAGCGAGGCGAAATTGGCGAACCCGACGAACTGTGGTGCCGAAATGATGTCCCAGCGGAAGAAAGCCAGGACCAGCGAAGCAATGATCGGCAAAAAGGTGAAAAGGGCCATCCCGATCACCGTAGGAGCAAGGAAAATCCTTGCAAGCCGCCGCTCGACAAAGGACCGGCGCACGGCCGGTGGCTTCACTGTTGGCCGCGGGACGGTGGACGTGGTGGTCATAAATTCCTCCTCAGGGCCAGTTCGAGGTCACGTTGAAGGTTGCCCATCGCTGTCCGTACATCGGCGGAGCTGCCGCTGACCGCGGTGGAGACGTTCTTCATCAGGGCAGTTTCGACGGCCGCCTGCTGCGGCGGGGCGGGGATCGGACCGGAGGTGGGGAACCTGTCCAAGGTGTCGTAGAAGACTTTCCAGTGCCGCGGCCCGGTGGCGGCGTACAAGGACTCGTTGACCATCGAACGGCGTGTGGGGGTGGTGTTCGGTTTGGGAATAGCCAGCTTCATCGCTTCGCGGCTGGAGCAGAACTTCACCCATTCCCAGGCCGCGTCCTTGTCTTTCGCAGTGCGCATGATCGCGTAGCCGGCAGCACCGAACTGGTGCCGCTGGGTCCGCCAGCGCGGGAAGAACTGCACGTCGAACTGATCGGCGGTCATCCCGGCCTCGTGCAGGCCCTGCGCCCAATAGCCACCGGCCGGCGTCGTGCCGATGCGGTTGTTGCCGAACAGGCCCACCAGGGCGTTGCCGCCCCCGGATTCGGGCCGCACGCCAAGCCCTTCGGCTACCAGTTCACGCAGATAGTCGAAGGTCTCGACCACCCGCCCGTCCTCGGCGTTGGGGGCCAGCCACTGGTACCCGCCGCCGCGGGTCCCACGGGCAGGATCGCTCGGGTAGAAGCGGTCCCAAAGCCAGTCCCCGCCGGGAGCCTTTGTTTCGGACAGGAAGCTGGTGTCATTGGCGTAAAGCCACGGGACAACCCCGCCGAAAAGCCGGTTGGTCCAGTAGTACGGGGTGAAGTCAGCCGGCCGGGCCTTGCGCAGGGCTCGCAGTGTGGCGCTGAAGTCGTCCTTGGTCCAGTCGTCCCTCGGCCGGTCAACGCCGGCCTGCGCGAAGGTGGTGGTATTCAGGTACATGTTCGCCGCGTTCCAGTCCAGGGGAAGCTGGTACAGGCTTCCCTGGTACATGAAGGCTTCCAGCAGGCTCGGATGAACGTCGTTAAAGTAGTCGCTCATCGCCGCGGCGTCCCGGCGGACATATCCATCCAGAGGCTCGGCCAGCTTGTCGGCGAACAACTGGGCGCCTTCGGTGGCGACATAGACCACATCCGGGGGCGTGCCCGCGGCCACCATGGTCAGGATCTTGGAAAAGAAGTCCTTCCAGTCCGCACCCTGAATCGCCTGCAGCCGCACTGGGATGTCGGGATGGGCGGCGGTGAAAGCCTGGATCAGGCCCTGGCGTCCCGCCGCATCCGCTGCCGTTCCCAGAATGGCGATGTTCAGGGCCTTGCTGCCGCGGCCCGGAATGTCAGCGCCGGTAAGTCGGGGCCAGGCCCCCACAGTGGCCCCCGCCACGGCGAGCCCGCCCAGGCCCAGCATGGAACGCCGGGTGAGTTGCGCAAACCTGCTGCTGGACGGCAGCGAATGCGCAGGGGCTTGGTGCCCCGGTGTCTTTTCAGACGTCATTGTTGGCTCCTCCTAACAGGGTAAACGGCGTCCTTTACTTTTGTTGCCCGCAGGGTCGTTTTGTTTATGCCTGGTCGCATGCGAAAGCCCGTGGTACGGAGGCGTGTGCTTCGACAGCAGCTGTGAGTTCGTCAAGGGTGGGCGGGTTAGCCCCGGCGCGCTGCACGGTGATGGCCGCTGCTGCGGCTGCGGTGCGTCCCAGCTGCTCCATGACGGCGGGGGCAAAGCCCTCGGTGCCGCGGGTGAGCAGGCCCAGGATCAGTGCGGCCATGTAGGAGTCGCCGGCGCCGATGGTGTCCGCCACCGTCGCTTTGACGGCGGGAATGGTGATGCTCGCGGACGGCGAGGTGAATTGGGAGCCGGCAGCACCTTTGGTTATCACCGCCAGCCCGGCGCCGAGGCGGAGGATGTGCTCAGCGGTTTCTTCCAGTGTTTTCGCGGGGTAGAGCCACTGGGCGTCCTCGTCGCTGAGTTTAACGACGTTGGTCAGTGCGCCGATTGCTTCGAAGGTTGCCTTCGCTTCGGCGTGGCTGCCAAGCAGGGATGGCCTGATGTTCGGGTCGTAGGTGATGGTGCAATGCTTGTGGGCTTGTTCGAGCAGGGTTTTGACGGCACCGGCGCCGGGGTTGAGGAAGGTGGCGATGGAACCGGTGTGCAGGATTTGGGGGAAACAGGCAGGCGTTGCTCTTGGCAGCTGCCAGCGGATGTCGAAGTCGTATGCGGCGGATCCGTCCGGTCCGAGGGTTGCGGTCGCTGTTGCGGTGCGGGTGAGGGATTTTGATCCTGGCAGAAGTGTCGCCCCTGCCCGGTGGAGGTGGATCTCTATAGTTCTTCCCCGCTCATCGGGTGCAATGGCCGTGAGCAAGCCCGTGGTGACCCCCAGGAGACCGAGGCCATAGGCGACATTGGCAGGCGATCCGCCAGGATGCTCAACCTGGCTGTTCGGGGTGGTGACCACATCGATCAACGCTTCACCGACAACGACGGCGTCAAAAGGCTTTTGGGAGTCTGGGCAGGCTGCTTTGAGGTAATCCATGTTTGTCTCTCGGACAGTGTTGATGGGGGAGCGGCTAGGTCGTCGCGTTGATCTCGTTGATCGTCAGGTCACTGAAGGTGGCCGTTCCATCGTTGGCGTAGAGCCGGATGTTGTTGTCACCTTCCAGGGGAAAAACGCGGTGTGAGTGCACCACCCGTCCGTCTCCGACGAACATTTCGACGCTGGTCCGGTCCACCAGGAGGCGGAGTGTGAGGCGCCCTGCCGAGGGATCGATAGGTGTCTGGCTTTCCCCGCCAGTGGGGTTGATGGTGGGTCGCCTGTTGACGTAGGCGAACGGGCCGCGGAGGAATGCACCGGCCGCGACGTGCCGGCCCCCACCGGATGCACGGCAGAGCTCAAGGCCGATGTTGGACGGAGGGGCCGCCGGGTCCCATACGAGCTCACAGGTCAGGTCATAGGCCAGTGAACTGATATCGAGGTCTTGGGTTCCCGTGACCTTGACGTCCCCGAGGTGGTGGGTGCGTTTGATGTGGTTGGCCAGGCCGGTGGTGGGGGTTGAGGCGAGGTGGTAGCTTCCGCCTGCCTTCTTGAGCCGGATGTCGCGCACGATCATGTCATCACCGTTGTACGCGTCGGTCGCCAGGGTGGGAGTGTTGTGGGGGTAGTCCCAGAAGTTCGCCCAGCCAAGCGCCCTGCGCAGGGTGGCATCCTCCGCGCCGGAGGAGTCGTGATGGGGGTAGGTCACTGCACCGTAGAAGTCATAGCCGTAGTCCAGCCATTCCGGCTCGGCATGGTCGGGAGTAAACGTGATTCCGTTGAAGGCTCCTGTCCAGTAGGCGTATGTTGCTGGCAGTCCACGGCCCTTGCCGTTGGCGCTGGTGCCCAGGATCCAGTGCGAAGTACCGTCGTCGGCGGTCATGCGGAAAAGGTCCGGGCACTCCAGCAACCCCAGGTCCGTCCGGACGAATTCGCCGACCCGCCGCCAGGAACGCAGGTTGGCAGATGTGTAGAAGCCGAGCTTCTGCCCTTCGGCGTTGACCATGAACCACTGCCCGCGGTCGGCGTCCCAGATGACTTTCGGGTCGCGGAAGTCCTGCACGCCTGGGTTTGGAAGTACCGGCGCCGTCCCACCAGGTTTGAACGAACGCCCACGGTCTGTTGAGTACCAGAGGTATTGCGCCTGGCGGCCCTGGGGTGCCTGGGTCACGAGGGCTATGACGGCGTTTTCACCGTAGCCGGCAGTGTTCCGTTCGTCGATGACAAGACAGCCTGACCAGCAGTCGCCGTTATCGTTGCTGAACTTAGGGATGGCAACGCCACGGTCGCGGAACGAGACGTGGTCGGTGGTGGTGGCACGGCGCCACGATGTGCCGCCGCCGCCCTGGAGGTAATCGGCGTTGTAGAGGTAGTAGTAGTGGTATTCGCCGTCAATGTAGATGGGCCGCTGGGGGTCGTTCTTCCAGTTGTCGGGGACGCTGAAGTGATAAGTCGGGCGCATACGGGTTGGTCCTTTGTAGGGCGGCTTGGCCGGTGCGTTGTCGGGGGCGTTCGGGGGTGCCGCTGCCGCTGACTGGGCGAATGGTGTTGAGAGTGCGAGCGATCCGGTGAGGGCAACGGCCCCGCTTCCGGTCAGGAGGGCACGCCGGGATACGGCGGGTGAATCTTCCATCAGTTACCTTTCGGTGGGCAGCGTCGGTGCTGCCAGTGCGTGAATGTTGATGTTTTGGACGTGGGAACGGGAACGTCAGTCTCCAGGCTCCGGTTCTGTCGCCAATGCATGGCCGCCGGCACCGGCGCGCGGGCGGTAGAGGTGGCAGCGGACCCAGTGGCGGTTGAGGGGGTCGCCCACCTGGTGCCGGACGGGTTCCCCGGATGAGCAGCGCTGCTCCGGGTCGTTCTCAAAGGCGCAGCTGGCGGAAGCCATGACGGCTTGCCGGAGCTGGCCGCGGTGGATGGGGTCGTAGGATCCCGCCCGCGCCGGGTCGGGGACGGCTGAGACGAGCAATTGGGTGTAGGGGTGGGCCGGGTTGGCGAGCAGGTCCAGTGATTCACCTTCTTCCACGATTTCGCCGGCGAACATGACTGCCGTCCGGTCCGCCAGGTACCGGGCGGAGGCGAGGTCGTGGGTGATGTAGAGCATGGAAATGCCCTGCTCATCGCGCAGTTTCCGCATCAGGTTCAGCACGCCGATGCGGACCGAAACGTCCAGCATGGAAGTCGGCTCGTCGGCGAGGATGACGTTTGGCTCCACGGCCAGGGCTCGCGCGATCGCGACCCGTTGACGTTGCCCGCCGGAGAGCTCATGGGGGTAGGAGTCGAGCATGTCGGCTTGAAGCCCGACGGTGGTCATGAGCTCCTCTAGACGGCGCCTGGTCTGCTCTTCGGAACCGCGCTGGCGGGTGCCGCCTTTGCCGTGGACGGTGAGGGACCGGCGGAGGAAGTGCTCGATTCGGTGGGCGGGGTTCAGTGAGCCAAAGGGGTCCTGGAAGACCATTTGCAGCTGGGACCGGAACTCCCGTGAGGCCTGGAAACGGTCACGTTTGAGGACGTCGACGCCGTCGACCAGGATGGCCCCTTCGCTGGGTTTTTCGAGCCGGGCGACACAGCGGGCCAGGGTGCTCTTGCCTGAGCCCGATTCGCCGACCAGTGCCACGATTTCTCCACGGCCGATGGTCAGGTCGACGCGGTGGAGCGCCCGGACCGCCTGGCTGGAGAACAGGCCGCCGATGTGGAAGGACTTACCCAGTCCGCGCACCTCCAGGGCCGGCGTCAGGGTCGAAACATCCGGCCGTGTCGGGGAGTGGACGGCGTGGCTCATTGTGCTGCTCCTTCAAGGACGGCGGCTTCGGCGTCGGCATCAAACGGTGCCACGAAGTGGCCGGGCGCAATTTCGGCGAGGTCCGGGATGTTCCGGAACTTCACGCCTTCGGGCAGGCCCTTAAGCGGGATCCGCGGGCCGGTGAGCGGCGGGAACGCGCCCATGAGGGCTTGGGTGTAGGGGTGCCCGGGGGCGGTGTAGATGTCGTGCGCTTTGGCGGTTTCCACGATCCGGCCGCCGTACATGACGGCCATCCGGTGGGAGAGTTCCACCATCAAGGACATGTCGTGCGTGATGAAGAGGACGGAGAAGCCAAGTTCGCGCTGGAGATCCTTGATCTGGGCCATGATCTCCTGTTGCACCACCACGTCCAGTGCGGTGGTGGGCTCGTCAAGGATCAGCAGTGACGGCTTCAGGGCCACAGCCATGGCGATGACGGCGCGTTGCCGCATGCCGCCGGAGAGTTGATGCGGGTACGACTTGAGGCGGGCGGGGTCCATTCTGACCAGTTCCAGCAGCTGTGCGGCGCGTCGAAGGGATTCTTTGCGCGAGTAGCCGGCGTGGGTGGTGAAGATGTCTGCCATCTGTTCCCCGACGGTGAGCACGGGGTTCAGCGAGTTCATGGCGGACTGGAACACCATGGCGACGTCCTGCCAGCGGAAACGGCGCAGCTCGTCCTGGTTCATGGCGAGCACGTCCTTGCCGCCGAAGGAGATGCTGCCGGCGGCGATCTTCGCCGGGTCCTTGAGCAGCCGCATGATGGAGTTGGCGATGGTTGATTTTCCGCAACCGGATTCGCCGGCCAGCCCGAACACCTCGCCGGCGCCGATGCTGAAGGAGACGTCGTTCACGGCCGTGGTCGAGCGGGAGTCGCCGATGTACTTGACGGTGAGGTTCTTGACGTCGAGGACCGGTTCATGGGAGCCGAAGGAGGTTTGGGAGACGGTCACTGTGCGGCGCCCCTTTCGGTGGTGGCGGGTTTGCGGATCTTCCGCAGACGGGGGTTGGTTACTTCGTCAACGGCGTAGTTGATGAGGGCCAGGGCGAACGCGACCAGTGCGATGCAGAGGCCGGAGGGGATGAAGACCCACCAGCTTCCAGTGAGCAGGGCGCCTTCGTTTCCGGCCCAGAAGAGGTTGTTGCCCCAGGAGACGGTGCTGACGTCGCCCAGTCCAAGGAATTCGAGGCCCGCCTGGGCCCCGATACCGTAGATGACGCAGGCGAGCAGCGTTCCCATCACGATCGATGCCATGTTCGGCAGGATTTCGCGGAACATGATGCGGCCGGCGCGCTCACCGGAGACGACGGCGGCAGCGACGAAGTCCTTGGAACGGATGGACAGGGCCTGTGACCGGACAACGCGCGCTGATCCGGCCCATCCCGTGACGGTGAGGACCAGGATGACCGTGCCCAGGCCTGGGGGCAGGAAGGCGGCCAGGATCACAAGCAGCGGCAGGCCGGGAAGGAGGAGGAAGACGTTAGTCAGCAGCGACAGTGCTTCGTCGATGAATTTGCCGAAATAGGCTGATGCCAGGCCGACGAGGATTCCGATGAAAGTGGATGCGAACCCGACGGTAAGCCCTACGAGCAGGGAGCTTCGGGCGCCGTGGATGGTCAAGGCGAGCACGTCCTGGCCCTTGGCGGTGGTTCCGAGCCAGTGTTCGGTGTCTGGTTCCAGTGAGGCCATCCCGGTGATCCGGGAGGGGTCGTCCGGGAACAGTACCGGCGCGGCCAGGGCCAGGACGATGAAGACGAGCATAATGGCCATGCCGGTCATGGCCTTCTTGTTGGTGATGAGTCCGTGGATGAAACCGCGGTTGGTTTTGCGGGCAGCTTTTGCTTCGGTGGGCTGCTGGAGGATAACGCTGGTCATGGTCGGTCCCTTGGTTACTGGGTACGCACTGCTCAGTTGCTGCGCACGCGGGGGTCGAGGCGGACGTAGAGGATGTCCACCAGGAAGTTCGCCAGCAGCACGGCGGCGGTGATGGTCAGGAACAGGCCCTGCATAAGCGGGTAGTCGAGGCCTTGGACGGCGTTGAGGAGCTGGTAGCCGACGCCGGGGTAGGCGAAGACGACCTCGGTCAGGAGGGCGCCGCCGACGACGAAGCCCAGGCCCATGCCGAAGCTGGTCACCGAGGGCAGCATCGCGTTCCGGGCTGCGTAGCGGAGCATGATCCGTCCGGGGCGCAGGCCTTTGGCTTCGGCCATTGTGATGTAGTCCTCGGAGTTCGTGGCAATCATGGTGTTCCGCATGCCCAACATCCAGCCACCGATGGAGACCAGCACGATGGTCAGCGCCGGTAGCACGAGGTGGGCGGCGACGTCACCGATGAACTCGGCAGTGAACGCCGGCTCCAGGCCGTCGGTGAACGCGTGGCGGATGGGGAACCAGCCGAGCACGACGCCGAACAGGTACAGGGCGCCCATTGCCAGCCAGAAGTAGGGGAACGATCCGATAAAGACCAGCACGGGGGGCAGAGCCGAGTCGAGGGCGCTGCCGCGGCGCCAGGCTGCCAGGATGCCCAGCAGGTTGCCCACGACGGCGGCAATCACCAGCGCGGTCCCGCCAAGCAGGAGGGTCCAGCCGATTTGGGATGAGATGACTTCGGTGACGGGGGTGGGGAAGCGTGTAATCGATACCCCCATCTGTCCGGTGAGGATGTTCTGGAGGTAGCCGGCGTACTGCTCCCAGATGGGCCGGTCGTCCACGCCAAGCAGCTTGCGCAGGGCTTCGAGCTGTTCGGGCTGCATTCTGTCCTGGGAGCGGGCAAACATGCGTGATACGGGGTCCCCGGGCATGAAGCGGGGGAGCAGGAAATTCAGGGTAATGGATGCCCAGAAGGCGATCAGGTAGAAACCCAGTCGGCGCAGGATGAAGCGCACGGTTTCCCTCCAATTCGGGAGTGGTCAAGATTGTGGGTACGCCCGACGGCCGGCTGATGGCATAAGCCAGGCCGTCGGGCATAGGTGGCGTGAGATCAGGTGGACCTCAAGCTCGGCGGTGGATGGGCCCACGCCGCCCTGGGTTCCCTGGCCGAAGCGCAGCGAGGTTAGGGCGGCGGTGGGGACTACTTGCGCGGTTCCAGGCTGGTCAGCACGAGAACCGTGGAGGGTGCGCGGACAGAGAGGGTGGCGTACGGGTTGTCCTGGGTGGGCCAGCCGGTGAAGCGGGTGTCGTTGTACGCACCCCATTCCGGGCCGGAGAACAGCGGCACCAGTGGTGCGACGTCGTTGTATTCTTCCTGCAGCTTGTTGGCAATATCTTTTTGCTTGGACTGGTCCGTGGCTGCGGCGAAGTCGCTCAGCAGGGCATCGGCTTTGGGGTCGCCGAAACGGTGGTAGTTGTCGGAGGCCTTAGTGCCCACCGGCTTCACCGATGCAGTGCCCATGGTGGTGTTGAAGTACTTGTAAGGGCTGGGATCGTTGGCGCTCCAGACGATGCCGGAGTCGAAGTCACCCTTTTCGTACCCTGCCACGACGGCAGCCCAGTCCGGGGAGTCCACCTTCGCGGTCACGCCGACCTCCGCCAGGTTCTGGGAGATAACGTTGGCCACGGAGAGCCAGTCGGACGAGGTAGCACCCACGGAAATCTTGAACTCGAACGGTTTGCCGTCCTTGAGCGTGCGCTTGCCGTCGGCGCCCTTGGGGTAGCCCGCCTTGTCCAGCAGGTCGTTTGCCTGCTGGACGTCGTGCTTGGTCCACGTGCAGTTGTCCTTGACCTGGGTGTTCTTCCAGGTCTCGTAGTTGCCGGAGAGGCCGGTGCAGTCGGCCGGCTGCGCGTAGCCGCTCATGCCGATCTTGGTGACCTGGTCCCGGTCCACGGCCATGCTCAGCGCCTTGCGGACATCAACATCGTTGAAGGGCGCCTTGGTGGTGTTGAGCTGCCAGTTGATCATGGCACCGGTCGGAGGGAACCAGTAGTGCCGGTGGTCCTTGTCCTTCGAGACGAAGGTCTTTTCGATATTCGGGATGTACTGGGGCGCCCAGTCCACGTCGCCGTTGGCGGCGGCGAGGTTGGCGCCGTCGTTCCCCGCGAACGCGAGCATCTTGATGCCGGCAATCTTCTGCTTATCCGGCTGCCAGTAGTTGGGGTTCTTCTTCAGCACGAAGGACTGCGCCTGGAAGTTGTCCACCTCGGTGTACGGTCCGGTGCCCACAGGTTTGGCGTTGGCATCCTTTTCCGGATCGGCCAGTGCGGACCAGATGTGCTTGGGCAGAATGCTGAGCTGGCCGACGTCGTACAGGGCGGGGGACCAGGGCTTGTTGAAGTTGAACGTGACCTTGTTGCCTTGGGCCGTGACGCCGTCGAGGTACTCGTAGCCGCCCTTAAGCTTCTTCTGAAGCTCGAAGGTGTACGCGACGTCGTCGGCAACGAAGGGCTGGCCGTCGGACCACTTCACCCCGTCACGCAGGGTGAAGGTGATGGACTTTCCGTCGTCCGCGGCCTTCCAGTCGGTGGCCAGCCACGGCACCGTATTCCCCTTGGCCGCGTTGAAGACCAGGAGGGACTCGTAAATGGACTGCTGGACCATGGGGTTGACGGTCGGCGCGAACGGGTTGAAGTTCTGCACGAACGTTCCCATGTCTTCACGGGGAATGGTGAGGAATGCGCTGGCGTTGGCCGCGGCGTCGGTGCCGCCGGACTTGTTGCCGGTGGCGGCGCAGCCGGTCAGCAGCATCGCGCCTACCGCCAGTCCGGCCGCGGCAATGCGGGCGGACTTGAGGAACTTGGTTTGTGTCATGATGGGGTTATCTCTTCCTGTCTTCATCAGCAAGGTGAAGGGTGGGTTGGGGTTTTGCTCTTCGACGTTGATTTCGCGGTCAGACCGAAGAGCGTTCTAACAGCGGACAGTCGACCAACTGCTGATTGGCAGTGATCGGCTGTCCGGCTGTAAGGGTGGCGAGCGTCTGGACTCCCAGAGCGCCCATCTTTTCGAACGGCAACGCAACAGTAGTCAGCTTGGGCCTGAGGTAGGCCGCGATGAGTTCCTGGTTGTCGAAGCCGATCACGGCGATGTCACCGGGGATGGCCAGGCCACGTTCCTTGATGGCGTCGTAAGCCCCCATGGCCATACGGTCATTGAGGCAAAACAGTGCGGTGGGCCTTTCCTTGGCCGGGTACCGGTCAAGGATCTGACACGCAGCGTCGTAGCCGCCGTCTGCCGTCGCATATCCGGCCGTCACCAGCTCCGGATCAAGCTCCAGGCCGGCGTCGGCCAAGGCCTCCCGGACGCCCTGCAAACGCCCAACAGCTGCCGGGATGCGCGGGTCCAGGTTGATCACACCGATTTTGGTGTGGCCGGCCCTGAGGAGGCGTTCGACGGCGACCCGTCCGCCCGCGCGTTCGTCAGGGACGATTGAGGGCAGCTTCCCGTCCAGGTCGAAGCAGTTGACGAGCACCGTGGGTACTTCGTGCGCGCTGCGGGGCACATGGACGCCGCGGTGGTGTGTTGCGGCGTACAGCAGGCCTTCCACCCGCTGCTCCAGCAGCTTTTCCACAGCAGCATCCTCCATCCCCTGGTTGGGGCCGGCCGCATCACCCTGGTCCGACGGGGCGATCAGGAGGAACCGGCCGTCACTCCAGGCCTGGTCCTGGGCACCTTTGATGATGTCCACGGCGAAGGGGGCGGTGACGATCTCGGTGACGATCCCGTACCAATCGCTGCGCTGGGATGCCAGCGCCCTCGCCCCGGCATTTGGGCGGTAGCCCAAAGCCTGAACCGCCTCAGCGATGCGGACTCGGGTCTCCTCCGAGATGCTGGCGTCTTCACGGTTGTTCAGCACGAATGAAACAGCTGTCCGGGATACTCCGGCATGCTTGGCTACGTCATTCATGGTGACGCCACGCTGCCGGGCAGTGCCGGGTTTGGCGGGGGAGGTGGTCTTCGCCATTGAATGCTCCAGAGGTCTTCATTGAGCTGGGGTTGCCCGTGCTAATACGGAAGCAATTGGGTGAATCTATGTTTAGTAACTCGCGTTACTTTCGGGCTGTGATCTAAGTTACCCGCGTTACTAAACGGTGTCAAGACGTTTCTTCAGCCGCTGCTGTTAGGGGCGCTGCTTGAAGGACTCGACCTTCCCGGGGTCTCTTTCAATGACGGGGCCGAGGATGTCATCGATCCTCAGGAGCATTTCCTGGTCGAGTTTGACTCCTGCGGCCCGGACATTGTCCACGAGCTGCTCGGGCCGGGATGCTCCCACGATGGCTGCCGAGACGTTGGGGTTTTGCAGTACCCATGCGACCGCGAAGGCTGCCATGGACAGTCCGGTCTCTTCGGCCAGGGGCTTCAGTTCCTGGACGCGGGTGAGGATGTCCTCGTTGAGAAAGCGGTGGTCATTCTTCAGCTCGCCGTTGTCGCCTCGGAAGCGGGAGCCGTGTGGGGGCGCCGCGCCGGGGGTGTACTTGCCGGTGAGGACTCCCTGGGCGAGCGGGGACCAGCAGATCTGGCCAATGCCCAGTTCTTCGCTCAGGGGAACGATCTCCTGCTCGATGACGCGCCACAGCATGGAATACTGCGGCTGGTTGGAGATGAGCTGGACCCCAAGGTCCTTGGCAAGGGCAACACCGGCTCGTATCTCGTCCGCCGTCCACTCCGACACCCCTATATAGTGTGCTTTCCCCGCCCGGACAATATCGGCAAAAGCCCGCATGGTCTCTTCCAGTGGGGTCTCGTAGTCATACCTGTGCGCCTGGTACAGGTCGACGTAGTCAGTCTGGAGCCGGCGCAGCGAGGAGTTAATGGACTCCATGACGTGTTTGCGGGACAGGCCGCGGTCGTTCCGGCCGTCCCCGGTGGGGAAGTAGGCCTTGGTAAAGATCTCCACGCTCTCACGGCGTGTTCCCTTGAGCGCCACACCCAAAGCTTCCTCCGCCCGGGTTCCGGCATAGGCATCGGCAGTGTCGAAGGTGGTGATGCCCAACTCCAGTGCCTGTTTGACGCATTCCGTCGCAGCCGCCTGGTCGATCTGCTCGCCGTGGGTGACCCAGTTTCCGTAGGCGATTTCACTGATGTACAGGCCGGAGGTTCCCAGTTTGCGGTATTCCATTAGGCATCATCCTTTTCGAAGTTGGTGAGTTGGAGCACTGCGTCGGCTGTGCCGCCGGTGGAGTAGAGAGTGAGGGAAGTTTGCGCTGGATCCGGGAAGATCAGTTCGGTCACCGAGACGAGCCCATCGTTCGCGAAGACCTCCACTGAGCAGTGGTCGACAAAGATCTGCAGGGTGTAGTTGCCGTCCTTGGCTGCGACAATGGGGGCGCGGCTGGTAGAGGGAAAGGCTTCGTGGAAGTCGGTGTCGCCGGAGTGGGTGCGGTCCACGATCAGGTCGCCGCTGCCGGGGTGGATCCCGATCCGTGTCCCGACCGTGCCGTCCGCTGGCCCTCTGACCACAAGCCCGAAGTCCTCGGCGTCCCCAGGGGAAAAGGTGATGTCAATAAGCTGTACCGCGGTGCCGCCCTCAACAGTTGCGGAGCCGCTCAGGGCCAGCCGCTGCTCGGGACCGGGTGTCGAAGTTGCCCTCACTTCCGGTACGGGGTGCTGCAGGAGCCGGGGTTGCCCGTTCACGGAAACGAGGGACACGTCCCGGACCAGGCTCATGGGGCTGCGCCAGGGCGAGGTGGGGATGTGGTTGGCATACTGCCAGTTGTTCATCCAGCCGATCATCAGCCGCCGGCCATCCGGGACGTTGCTGAACGAGACCGCGGCGTAGTAGTCCCGGCCCCAGTCCAGCCACTGGTAGTCGGGTACGCGCTCAGGGTCCTGCATCCCCTCGGTGAGGGTTGTCTCGGAGCTGAACGTGACGCCGTCGAACTCTCCCACAAAATACTGCCCTGCGGACCCGCCGTTGGGGCCGCCGGGGTTCATGTTCACCGTCAGGACCCATTTCATGGCTGAGGAGTCACCGTCCAGGGGCAGCTCAAAGAGGTCCGGGCATTCCCAGATCCCGCCGGTGGCGTTGGCCGGGCCGAAGGTGCTGAGATATTCCCAGATCTTGAGGTCCTGTGAGCGGTAGAGCAGGACGGTGAAATCATGGGCTTCCACCGCCACCATGACCCAATAGCTGCCCGAAGGGCCGTCGTAGCGGAAGACTTTGGGGTCCCGGAATTCCGGCGAGTTCCGGGTCAGGACCGGGTTGCCGGCGTACTTCGTCCAGGAGTATCCGCCGTCCGTGCTCCACGCGAGGGACTGCGCCTGCGTGCCCTCGTGGAGGGAGCCCGGCTTGTACGCGCTGGTGTAGATGGCCACCAGGGGAGCCTTACCGTCCGCGCCGAATCCGCTGGTGTTTTCGGCGTCCACCACAATGCTGCCGGAGTAGATTTCCTCGACGTCATCGCAGGGAATCGCTACCGGTTGCTCCGTCCAGCTGACCAGGTCAGTAGAAGTCGCATGGCCCCAGGACATGTTGGCGTGGACGTTTCCGAAGGGGTTGTTCTGGTAGTACAGGTGGTAGGTGCCCTCGTGGAAGACAAGCCCGTTCGGATCGTTGAGCCACGTGTCTTTGGCGGCGAAGTGCATTGCCGGCCTGTAGGTCTCAACGGTGGTGGTAACGCTGTTCATTCTTCTCTTTTCATGGCTGGCTGAGGTCCTCGGACCTGTGGAGCGGGCGTGTGTTGGCGTAAAGGGGCCACTGCGAAATCAACTGGCTGCAATTGCAGGAGTCGGGGTGCTCTCAGGTTCATCGCGTGGGGTGAGCGCCTGGCGAAGCAATGCCTGAGTAGTTCCGTGCCCGGCTTTGGGAGGCGGTGTCCGCCATTGGATGCTCCAGAAGTCTTCGTTGAACTGGACGTTGGCTGCTAGTGGTTTACGCTTATCGCTAGTAACTCGCGTTACCTTGTTGCGTGATCTAAGTTACCCGCGTTAGTTGGGTGGTGTCAAAGGTTTTTTAACTCGTCCGCCGTCGCCCACTACATGGAGGGTTTCGTTCAATGACGGGGCTGAGGGCGAGGACGATGCTGGCGGGGACGATTTCCCGGCCCACACGCCGCGCGCAGATCAGCTGGGGATGCTGGCCTGCTGCAGCCGTGCCGACAGTTCGCCGGCGGTAGGCGGAGCTGCGCCTTTTCGGCTGACCGTGATTGCAGCTGCGGCGGCAGCAGTTCGGCCGAGTCTTTCCTGGGCCTGGGGCGTCAGTCCGTGTGTTCCGCGCGCTAGGAGCCCGTAAATGAGGGCGGCCATGTATGAGTCCCCTGCTCCGATGGTGTCGACGACCGGTGAGGGGAATGCCGGTACGTGCACCCTGCCGTGAGGAGTCATCAGGAGTGATCCGTCTGCACCCAGTGTGGTGACCACCATCCCGGGCCCGAGGCGGAGGATTCGCTTGCCAGCCTCCTCTGCCGTCAATTCTGGGTAAAGCCAGGCGGCGTCCTCATGGCTGAGTTTGATGACGTGTGCAAACGCCGCCAGATCCTCGAACGTCGACCGTGCCTCCCATACGGAGCCCAGCAGAGCCGGCCTGATGTTTGGGTCGTAAGTGATAAGACACCGACGATGAGCCTGTGCAACGAGTTCCCTCACCACCGCGGCTCCGGGCGCCAGGAACGAAGCGAGGGATCCCGTGTGCAGGATTTGCGGCAGGATGGGCGCAGCGATCCTTAAGGGGTCCCAGGCGATATCGAACTGGTAGGACGCGGACCCATCGGCGGACAAAGTGGCGGCTGCGGTGGCCGTAGGGCTGTCGCGGTGTGCACCTGGCAGGAGTTCGACGCCGGCGCTGTTCAGGTGGGCGGCGATCGCGCGCCCCCGGGGATCTTGGCCAATCGACGTGTGGAAGCTGGTTTGGATCCCCAGGCGCCCCAGCCCGTAGGCCACGTTTGCCGGTGAGCCGCCCGGGTGTTCGGACACTCCTTCCGGTGAGTTGACGACGTCTATCAGGGCCTCCCCGACCACAAGGACGTCAGGGCCGTGCGGTTGTTTGGAGCATGTGTTCATGTTTCAGGCGAGCGGCGTCAGCTGCAGAGAAGCGGCGGCTGTTCCGCCGGTCGAGTAGAGCGCCAGCGAGGTCGCGGAGGGGTCAGGGAAGATCAGTTCGGTCACCGTCACGAGCCCGTCCTGCGCAAAGATCTCAACGGAGCAGTGGTCGATGAAGATCTGCAGGGAGTAGGTCCCATCGGGGCCCGGCTGGATTGGTGCGGTGCTGACGGAGGGGAAGGCGTCGTGGAATCCAGTGTCGCCGGAGTTGGTGCGGTCCACAAGGAGTTCGCCGGATACCGGACGGATGCCAATCCTGGTAGCGGCACCATCCTCGCCGCCCCTGACCGCAACGCCGTATTCTTCCGCTGTTCCCGGAGTGAAGGTGACCTGTATCTGCTGGACGGCCGTGCCGCCGTCGACCGCAACCGTCCCGTCCAGTTGCAGCTGCTGAGCGGAAGCGGGAACCGAATTGGTGGTGTATTCGGCGGCGGGTTGCTGGACCAGCCGCGGCTGTCCGTTGACGGAGGTGAGGGTGACGTCGCGGACGAGGCTCATGGGGCTGCGCCAGGGCGAGGTGGGGATGTGGTTGGCGTACTGCCAGTTGTTCATCCAGCCGATCATCAGCCGGCGGCCGTCCGGGACGTTGCTGAAGGAGACTGCTGCGTAGTAGTCCCGACCCCAGTCCAGCCACTGGTAGTCGGCTACGCGGCCCTCGTCCTGCATGCCCTCGGTGACCGTGGTTTCGGAGCGGAACGTGACGCCGTCGAACTGTCCCACGAAGTATTGCCCGGCGGACCCGCCGTTGGGGCCGCCGGGGTTCATGTTCACGGTCAGGACCCATCGGGTGTTCCCGGCGTCGCCGTCCAGGGGAAGTTCGAAGAGATCCGGGCATTCCCAGATGCCTCCCGTGCCGTTCGCGGGCCCGAAGGTGCTGAGGTACTCCCAGGTCTTCAGGTCGTCGGAACGGTAGAGGAGGACAGCGTAGTCGTGGGCTTCTACGGCGGCCATCACCCAGTAGCTGCCTGCGGGGCCTTCGTAGCGGAAGACCTTGGGGTCACGGAATTCGGGGGAGTCACGCGTGAGTACGGGGTTGCCGGCGTATTTGGTCCATGAGTAGCCGCCGTCTGTACTCCAGGCGAGGGACTGTGCCTGGATGCCGGGGTGGGCTGAGGCCGGCTTGTAGGCGCTGGTGTAAATGGCTACCAGCGGGTCGGCGCCGTCGTTGCTGAAACCGGAGGTGTTCCCGTGGTCCACCACGATGCTTCCGGAGAAGATCTCTTCCGTGTTATCGCATGGGATGGCCACCGGCTGCTCTTCCCAGTTCACCAGGTCTGTGGATGTTGCATGTCCCCAGGACATGTTGCTGTGGACGTTCCCGAACGGGTTGTTCTGGTAGTAGAGGTGGTAGGTGCCTTCGTGGAAGACCAGGCCGTTGGGGTCGTTGAGCCAGGTGTCCTTGGCCGTATAGTGCATGGCCGGGCGGAAGGTCTCAAGGGTGGACGTGACAGTGTTCATGGGTCTCTTTCGTGATGCCGCCGGCCGGGGCGGCGCAGGCTCGGGTGCCGGGCGCGGAGTCCGCGCCCGGCACCGGGAGGGAAAGCCGGGGGCTTAGGAGTTGCTCTTGTACCGGTCGTAGGCCTGCTGGTAGACCTCGACCATCTTGTCCACTCCGATGTTCTTAAGCTGTGAGACGTAGCCGTCCCATTCGTTCTCAATGCCGCCGGACACGATCCATTTGGCCGTTGACTGCTTGACGATGGTGGCGGCGTCGGACTCGATGGTGCTGATCTGCTGGATTTCCTCATTGGACAGCGGGACCGGCGGGTAGCCGTCGTTGGCGGCGAAGGGCTTGTAGTTCTCCTGGACCGTCTTCTGACGCTCGGCGGCGCGGGGTTCGGGCGCTACGACGTTCTTGAAGTTTTCAGCGGTGTTGGCTTTGGGACCGCCCGGGGCGACCTTTTGCCGGCGTTCGCCTTCGCTGGTGCCCGCCGGTGCGGGGATCTGGGTGAGCAGCCCGGTGGCGGGGTCCTTTTGCAGGGTTTCGCCGATGGGTCCCCAGTTGGCCTGGGCGGACTGGATGGGTTCGTAGAGGTGGTCCGCCCAGCGGATGGTGGCGGCGGGGTACTTGTCCGCCCGCGTCACGGCGAAGGCGCCGCGCGCGATCTCCTGGTTGTTGGACTGGCTGGCCCGGCGCTTGCCGTCCACTCCTTCCAGGACCGGCAGCAGCTTGTAGTCGGAGGCGCGGTCGGCGCCTACCATTTCCTTGATCTCCCACCAGGCGAATGACCCGAGGTTTTCCGTTCCGGCTTTGCCCTTGGCCAGGTAGGCTTTGTCGTCCTGGGAGAAGGATTCCGGATCGATCAGTCCTTCCTGGTACCACTGGTGCAGGGTCTGGAGCGCTTTCTTGTAACCGTCCTGGGTGGCGGTGTAGATGACCTTGCCGTCCTGGACGATCCTGTGGTCCATGTTGTCCGGAACACCGCCGAGTGCGGCGATCAGGTCCACGATGTCCCCACACCATGAGCCAGGCATGAAGCTCAGCGGGATCGTCTTGCCGGTCCCGGATGCGTCGCGGTTCTTGAAGGCCAGCAGGGCGTCGTGGAGTTCGTTGATGGTTTTGGGCATCGGGATGCCCAGCTTGTCCAACCAGGCGGTGTTGATGGCCATTTCGTTGGGGAACTGGACCAGGCCGAGCTCCTCGATGGAGGGGAGGGAGTAGATGTGCCCGTCGGAGGAGGTGATGGCTGCCTTGATGTCGGGCCGGTCCGTGAGCAGCTTTGAGAGGTTTGGAGCGTTTTTCTCGATCAGCCCTTCCAGCGGGATGAGGGTTCCGCTGGCCGAGTAAGTGGCGATTTCGGCGTCGGTCAGGCCGCTGTTGAAGAAGGCGTCGGGCAGGTCGCCGCTGGCAAGGATGAGGTTCTTCTTTTCCTTGAACACGGTTTCGGGAAGGTTCTGCCACTCGATGTGGACATTGGTGTCCTTTTCCCATTGCTGCACGAGGGACATGGTGTTGTAGTCAGGGGCCAGTGCGGTTTTCGTTCCGGAGAACTTGAGGGTCAGGGTGTCCTTGACGATCGGAAGTCCTGACTGTTGGAAGCCGAAGTCCGCGGACGAATCCTTGATCTCCGTGGTGCCCTTGGAGTTGCCTGAGCAGGCGGTGAACAGCATCGTTCCTGCCATCAGGGCGCCGGCGACGGCGAGTTTGCGGCTGGTTGCCATGGGTTTTCCTTTGCTTGTGTGGAGGGGAGGAGCACGACGGCGATGCGGGGCAACGGCGTCGGGCATTGGTTTTGCAGGGTGTCAGCTCTTGACGGCACCGATCATGGTGCCCTTGGTGAAGTGCTTTTGCATGAACGGCAGGGCGATCATCAGCGGGAGGCTGGAGACCACGATCATGGCGTATTTGGTCAGTTCGGCGATCCGCTGGGCGGCGGCGTAGGACTGGATGTCCCCGCCGGTGGTGCCGGTGGAGGAGACGTCCGATTGGATCAGGATGTTGCGCAGAACCAGTTGCAGCGGGTACTTGGTGTCATCGTTGAGGAAGATCAGGGCGTCGAAGAACGAGTTCCAGTGGGCCACCACGTGGACCATGATCATCAGCATGATGAGCGGCTTGGACAGCGGCAGGACCATCCTGAAGAAGAAGGTGAAGTCGTTGGCGCCGTCCATCTGGGCGGCTTCGCGGAGTTCGCCGGGAATGGTGTGTTCGAAAAACGAGCGGGCGATGATGAGGTTCCATACGCCCACCGCACCCGGCAGGACAACGGCCCACACTGTGTCGAGCATGCCCAGGTCGCGGACCACCAGGTACTTCGTGATGAGGCCCCCGTCGAAGAACATGGTGACCACAAAGAGCAGCATCAGGATCTTCCGGCCGGGCATGTCTTTCCGGGACAGGGCGTAGGCGCCGCACAGGATGGTGCTCACGCTGATGGCAGTCCCCAGCACGGTGTACACCAGGGTGTTGCCGAGGCCGTTCCAGATCCGGCTGTCGGCGAGTATGCGCTGGTAGCCTTCCAGCGTCACGCCGGAGGGGACCAGCCACACTTTGCCTTCATAGACGGCGTTCGGGTCGCTGACGGAGGCGATGACGATGAAGTACAGCGGGTAGACAACCGCGATGATGGACAGGGTCAGGATGGTGATGGCCGTGATGTTGAACGCTTTGTCGGCCCACTTTTCGCGGAAAGGGACAGTCCGCCCGGGGCCTGGATCGTTCGTTCCAGGCCTGTTTCGCTGGGCAGGGGCCGGAGTGGCCACAGGTTCGGTATGGAGGGTCATAGCGGCATCACCAGAGGGTTGCTTGGTTGGCCCTGCGTGCTACCCAGTTGAAGGTCAGCAGCAACACGAGGTTGAGGACGGAATTGAACAGGCCAATGGCGGCCGAATAGCTGAACTGTGCCTGCTGCAGGCCCGCATGGTAGACGTACGTCTGGATGATTTCCGACGCCGGCAGGTTCAGGTTGGTCTGCATCAGCAGGGCCTTTTCGAAACCGACGTTGAGCAGGTTCCCGATGGCCAGGATGAACAGGACGGTGACCACGGGCATGATGCCCGGAAGGTCGATGTGGCGGATGCGCTGAAGTTTGGAGGCGCCGTCCACCTTGGCTGCGTCGTGCAGCGCAGGGTCGATGCCGGAGAGAGCAGCCAGGTAAACGATCATGGAGAATCCGGCGTTTTGCCAGACGTCCGAGATCACATAGATCGGCCGGAACCACTCGGCCGAACCCATGAAGAAGATGGGCTCGCCGCCGGCCAGTTGGATGGCGTTGTTGACCAGGCCCGACCGTGGAGACAGCAGCACGAACATCATTCCCACCACCACCACCGTGGAGATGAACGCCGGCGAGTACAGCACGGTCTGCGTGAACTTCTTGAACCGTTCGCTCTGCAGTTGGTTGACCAGCAGGGCCAGGACAATCGGGATGGGGAAGGCCACAACGAGCCCGAGGATTGCGATCCAGAGGGTGTTCCCCACAACTTGGCCGAACTGGTATGAGTTGACGAACCTGATGAAGTGCTGGAGCCCCACCCACGGACTTCCTGTGAAGCCGTCAACCGGGTTGTAGTTGCGGAAGGCGATCTGCACTCCGTACATCGGCCAGTACTTGAAGACGGCGATATAGATGAGGGCCGGGGTTAGTAATACGTATAACTGCCAGGACCGGGCGACTTTCTTCAGCCGCAGTGGCAGGGGAGTGTGGCGCGTTGGTCCAGCGGGTGGAGCCGGCGGCGCTGCCGGTGTGGATCGAGCCAGGATGCGGCTCATGGCTTCTCCTTGGGATGAGTCACTGAGTTTCTTTCGATCAGGGGGCAGGTGATGAATTCCACCTGGCCGTCGGGTTCGGCGCCTTGCAGGATGAGGTCCACGGCGCGGCGTCCCATCTCCACGAACGGCAGCTCAAGGGTGGTGAGGCCGGGCCGCAGGTGCGGGGCGAGGGTTTCCTGGTTGTCGAAGCCGATGATGGATAGGTCACGCGGAATCGAAAGGTGCAGTTCCTGGGCTGCCTGATAGGCGCCCCAGGCGGTACGGTCGTTGGCGCAGAAGATGGCGGTGGGCGGCTCCGCAGCCGTAAGCAGCTCGATGGCGTGGGTGAAGCCATCCTCTTCGTTGCCCCTGCCGAAGCGCACCAGCTCCGGCTGAACGCCATGCCCCGCTTCGCTCATGGCCTGGGTGTAGCCCCGAAAGCGTCCGACGGCGGCGGGGAGTTCGCTTTCCAGGGTTTCGATGTTGATCATCGCCACCCGGGTATGGCCGGCGTCCAGGAGATGCCGGGTAGCCGTGAGGCCGCCCAATTCCTCGTCGGGAGCCACGCTGTGCAGGCGGAGCTTTCGGTCCTGGGAGTTCAGCACCACGGAAGGGACGTCCATCAGCGCCTCGGGAACGTCCAAGCGGCGGTGGTACATGCCCGCATACACCACCCCAGCCACCTTGTAGCTGAGCATGGAGTCCAGCGACGCTGCCTCGAGGGCCTTGTTTCCGCCGGTGTTCATGGTGAGCAGGAGCAGGCCGTCTTCCCATGCCCGTTCCTGCGCGCCCTCGATGATCTTCCCGGCAAAGGGAGCGGTGGCCACGGCATCCCCGAGGAATCCGATGATTCCAGAGACACCGTCACGCAAGGTTTTGGCATGGGCGTTGGTGCGGTACCCGAGCTTCTGGACGGCATCCTGCACCCGTTTCCGGGTGTCGTCCGAAAAACGCGATCCGGTGGCCGAATTCAGGACCAGGGAGACGGTGGCCTGCGAGACACCCGCTTCCGCCGCGACGTCGTGCATGGTGGGTCCTGAATGGGGGCGGGGTCGTGCCATGGGCACCTCCTTGGGCCGTTGGTTATTCGTATCAGTTATTCGTATAACTGGATTGCTGTAAACTGTAACCTGCGCCATATCGAGCCGTCAAGGGATTGCGGTGGATGCCTGGTAGACGAATTCGCTGTTGCTTGCGTTGGTTTGCCGATGAAGAGTCGTCCTGGCGGGTGATGCCGTGTTCGGCGAGGACAAGGTAGGTTCCTGCACGCTAAAGAGGAAAGCCGCCTCCATGGGGTCGGCTCGTGATCCGCCAGTGCGGCTCCGGAGGGAGATGTTCCACTCCGCGGTCTCCTTGAGTAGTTCGGCGGGATCCGCTGTGTCCGTGGTACCGGTGGCGCTGATGCGTCCGGGATTCTTGTGGTGATCTCCTGCAGGATCCAGCGGTTGCCTTCCGAATCATGGAATGATGCGTAGGAGGCATACGATCGGCCGCCGGGATCTGTCCTGGGGCCCGTCCTTCGTTTGCGATGTGGAAACCACCGCCGAGGCTGATGTGGAAACCACCGCCGAGGCTACCGTTTGGCGACTTGGAAGACCTCGCCCGGTCCATCGCCGTACTCCATCAGGGCAGTGCGGGCGGGCGTCGGTGTCATCGACCACCAGGAGCAGTCCGTCGAGACTGCCGGGTTGGGCGGAGGTGACCTGGGTGCCGAAGAGGACAGGGCGTCTGACCCGGGGGTCAGTTGCATCAGGCGGTACCCATTGCCGTCGTCGAGGTCTGCATCGATTCTCCAGCCCAGCCCCGCGTAGAAGCCCTTGGCCCGGGAGAAGTCGGCGAGGGGATGACCACCGCTTCAACCCGGCACGCCACGGGCGGGGCTTGGATGGCCGTTGTGCTGCTTGGATGTGTCGGGTTCACTGATGCTCCTGTTGTGTGGTGATTGTTCTTGGGGGTTGCTTTTTCAGGCGGCGGGGGCTGCCGGGGTGAGAGCGCTTGCGGTATCGCGCCGTTGGCGGACCAGTTGGATGACGACCGCCGGGACGGCGAAGGCCACGATGGCCGCTGCGTACCACTGGAAGGTCGGTACCGGTCCGAGGATGGGTACAAGCTGCCCGGCGATGATGACAGGAAGACCGAAGGCCAAGTACGCGACCGTGTAGATGCCGGAGAAGACGCCGGCACGCTGGTGCGGCTGGATGTGCGGGACGATCAGGCGGACCTGCCCCCCGAATGAGGCACCGAAGCCGGTCCCGCCGAGTACGGCACCGATCCAGACGGCGGCGAGCCAGGTTTGATTCACGCCGATGAGGACCACGATGACCCCGATCAGCGTGAGGGACGTACCGATGATGGTGGCCTGCCTGGCGGGGTGCCGGTTGAAGGTGAAACTTGAGACGGCAGCGGCGAAAGGACCTAGAAATGCGGTGAACCCTGCGACCAGTCCGCCGTCCAGGGCGAAATGGAGGCGGAGGATCGCAGGTGAGAGTCCAAGGAAGAAGGCCGGGAACATCCAGCCCGCGACGTGCACCGGGACGCCGGCAGCGAACTCGCTGCGGAGCGCTGCGGGCACGCCAATGCGGGGGATGAGGGAGCGTAGTGCGCCGGGCCACTTCGGAGTTGTTTCGGACGTGAAGCCCACGAACACAAGGCCCAGCGCCATGATTGCCGTAAGGGCACTAAATATCACGGTGTTGGCGTCGGAAGTGAATTGAACGGCAGCGCCGGTCACGAGCGCCCCGACACCCAGGCCGCCGGCAACGGAACCCGCAGCCAGGCCCCCGGCGAACTTCTTGAATCGGGCAGGTGCCTGCTCCGTAATGGCAGCACTGAAGGCGCTGGTCGCCAGGCCCGTGGCGATGCCTTGAAGGATGCGGGAACCGATGACCCACGTGATGCTTGGAGCGAGTACGAATCCAATCATCGCAGCGAGTTCAGCAGCAAGAGCAGCGAGCATGACGGGACGACGGCCCACGTGATCGGACAGCGAACCAGCCCCGAGCAGCGCCGCCAACAGGCCTATGGCGTACGCGGAAAAAGCGATGCCAAGGGTGCCAGTTGAAAAGTGCCACTCCTGCTGGCGCAGCGAGAGGAGTGGGGTCGGTGCACCGGCAGCGAAAAAGAACGCTGCGAATACTGCGGCGAGCCCGGGGAAGGCGAGACGCGCGGACATTTTCTTGGGGAGCAAGGTGGAAACTCCTTAGACAGATTGGTCTAACACTTCCAGTTAGACAGATCTGTACAAAGCTGTCAAGCGCTGTTTAGACCGATCTGTCTGATATGGTGGATGTATGGCCTCTGCACGGGTTTCGGCACGACAACGCCTCTTGGATGCGGCTGACAAGCTGTTCTATTCCGAGGGAGTCCATACCGTCGGTATTGACCGGCTCATTGAAGAGGCCGGGGTTGCAAAGGGATCGCTGTTCTACAACTTCACGGGCAAGGACGACGTTGTTGCCGCTTATCTTGCCGGCCGGGACCACCGGCGGCGCGACCGGATCGCTCGCCATCAGTTGGGCCTTGAGGACCCGATTGATAAGCTGCTGGCCGTCTTTGATGCCTTGGAGGAGGCAGTTCTCGCCCCGGGCTACAGGGGCTGCGCATTCGCCAACGCCAATGCCGAGGCACTCCCGGACAGCGTCGAAGCCAAGGCCTTGCGTGCCTTCCGCGACTGGCTCGCCGGCACCCTCCTGGCGTTGGCGGAAGAAGCAGGCTTTAGGGACCCCGCCGATGTCGCCGCCCGCATCTGCCTGCTCTACGACGGAGCGGTCGCGAACTCGCAACTCGACAAGCACCCGGACGCCGTCCGGATCGCCAAGGAACTCGCCCGCCTGGTCCTCGACACCTCACCCCGGGGTTAACCGTCGGGCCGGCGCAGCGGACCCTGACAGCTTTGTTTCGCGAACCCATGCACACCAACACCGTCGGGGTGGCACGGACTTGTTTCTCGTCCATCTCTGGGGGAGATGCCGACCCGGACCCGGGATGATGTCGCCCAGGCTAGTTTCACTGAAGACAATCTATTTTCCCTCCCGTCCGAATTGAGTAAGCATTCTTACCAATGGGTGGCCAATCAGTGTCCTCGAGCTCGTTGAAGTGGCACAGCGCCTGGCCACGCCGTCGCGCTTCGTTGCGACCCGGACCGCGCCGTTACGGTGGTAGTTCCGGCCCTTCCTGGGCTTTGCTTCTCCCCCCCCGCGACCGACTTTGGACGAGCAAACGCATAAACTCTGGCACCACCTGATGACCGTCATCTCGGCCTCCAGCAGTACGCGGCGCATGGTGGTGATCTCGGCGCCGGAATCACCTCGCGGCTCGGGCAGGCGTATCGTGGCGCCGTCACAGGTATCCATCTCTTGGCGGTCGCTGCCCCGCTTCACATCGACGAGGCGACAGTTACCGGTGAGGAGCGGGAGCATCTAGACAAGGTTCAGGCGTGGATCGCAGCCGAGGGCGCCTAGCAGCATCAGCAGCAGACCCGGCCCCTCACCCTCGCCCCAGCGCTGTCGGATTCGCCCGCAGGGCCTTGCAACCCCACCACGCAGCTGGGCGGAGCGGACGCGGTGTACTCGTCGCACACGGGTGGCAGAAACACCTCGGGTGGTTCGGCGGCGGCGGTATTGAGGAGACCAGCAAGGGCATGGATGCCATGGGCTTCCGTCCTGCGAAGACCAGTGACCTCCGGTGGACCGGACTCAGCACAGCGCCCCTTGACGACCGAGGACCGTCGGCAGAGAGTGGCACATGTGAAGCGTGTGGCTCTTCGGGAGTATCTGGCGAGCGCACTGTGGGCGATGCCGACATGCGCCGTCGTGCTCGCGCTCATCGCGGGGGCGAGCCTTTCCGCTGTGCAGATCGACAAGACGTCGCCTCTTGCAGTCCTCCTCTTCCAGGGGACATCCGATGACGCCCGGAACCTGCTCGTGAGCATCGCCAGCACGATGGTCACGGTCATCGCCCTCGTCCTGGGACTTACCGTGGTGGCCCTGCAGCTCGCGTCGACGCAGTTCAGCCCTCGGCTCCTGCGGAATTTCCTCCGCGACATCCCCAACCAGCTGACCCTGAGCGCCTTCGTCGCGACCTTCGCGTACAGCACGGCGGGGCTCTACACGGTGGGCATCGCAGGCGGCCAACGCATCGAGGAGTACCCCCGACTCGCCGTTAGCGGCGCGCTGATGCTGCTGTTCGTGAGCATGGTGATGCTCGTGTTCTTCGTCCACCATCTATCGCATTCGATCCAGGTGGACCAAGTCATGAAGGGCGTCGAGACGGCGACGCTGAAGGTGATCGAGCAGTCATACGTCCCCGGCGACCCTGGGATCCCCATGCCGGACGTGCCGCAGGGTGCCACCGCCCTGCCGGCACCGGCATCGGGATACGTCCAGGCCTTCCATGTCGGGCCATTCGTCGGTGCACTCGCGGAGCGGGGCCTGAAGGCACTGATGGTGCCCATGGTGGGCCGGCACGTGGTTGCCGGAGCACCCATCGCCTGGGTATGGGACGTCGCTGACGGCAGCGGGAGACCGTATGTGCCCGAGGCTTCCGCCCCGCTTCGGCGTGCACTAGCGCAGAGTGTACGCATCGGCTACGAACGGACCCTGGAGCAGGACGTCGCGTTCGGGATCCGACAGCTCGCGGACGTCGCGTCCAAGGCGCTCTCGCCAGCTATTAATGACCCATACACGGCGAACCAGGCGGTCGACCATCTGGGCACGATCCTCGCCGCGCTTACACTCAGGCAGCACGGCCCGCGAGCAGTGACAGACGCCCAAGGTACGGTCAGGCTCCACATCCCGGCCCGCGACTTCGCCTATCTCGTCGATCTGGCCCTCGGACAGGTTCGGCGTTACGGATCGAACGAACCCCGCGTCGTCAGGGCGTTGCTGCGGGTGTGCCGTGATCTCGCCTGGTTCGGAGACGCCGCGCACCGCGCCGTCGTTCGGCAGTATGTGCAGACCCTTATGAGCGACGTAACCCGGCTCGTGGCGCAGACAGCCGATCGCGACCCCCTGCTGGAGGAGGGCGCAGCGGTCCTTGACCTCTTCGACATGGCGGACGGCCCTCCGGGCACCTCTTAACTCCATCCTCCTCCCGCCGCAGAGACGGCCGGAGAGCGGAGGCAGCCAGTGGCCTGGTGCCACGCTATTTCAAGTTCAAACGCAGGAAGGTCAGAGGGCACGAAGAAGGCGCGCCCCGTTCGCTGAGCGCGCGCCCTTCCCGTATAGAACTGTTACTCCTTGAAGGCATCCTTGACCTTCAATGCCGGCCAATTTCGCCAGGCAAAAACAATTACATGGGACGCGAAGCCTGCCAGCCATAAGCCACATCGGGGCATGCGGGAACGGCATCGTGGTGCTCTACGCCTCGATCACCCGGCCCGCTCGACATGCTCAGGTCCGTTGTTACGGACGCTGTTTACCCTCGTGCTGACAACCCGGGGTGTCAGGGTTGGCTCCGGCAGAGAGCCCAGCAGGTGCTCTGCCACTCAAAGTATCCGTCAGCCGGGAGGATTGCGCTTCGTTTGACCGCCGCTTTGCGGAAAGACGGCTTCTCCAGTTCACTGCGGGCATTGATCAGCTTTTTGCCGATCTTGATGTCTTTCGCCCAAGAGGGGACCAGACCCCAGTGGGCCACGAGCAGATGCCGCTCGATGGAACCCTCGTCCAGGCGCTCAGCCACGATATGCACGCTCTGTGTCGGCGCCACATTCCAGCTCGGAGGAGGCGGGTCACCTTCTACCTCTTTGGCATCAAAGTAGCTCAGAAGGTCGCCGGTGGCCTTGGACATCACGTATCTGCCGCACATGACGCCATTGTGCCTGAAGGCTGTAGTCAGTAGGCGTCGAAGCGAACCAACAATGTTTGTGCCACCTTTCAGAAGTGCATACGGGCTCTCCCTGGCCGTTCATGACCGAATCGTTCCGCCTGCTGCGGGCGTACCTGCCGTTCGGTGCGAGTGAATCCTAATTGGAGCAGTTAGGCCCCAACGGTTCTGTCCAGGGCCTAACTGATATTCGGATATGTCACGCGTTGAACAGGTCAGGTAGCTGTTTCGCTTACTGGAGGGCACCTCACTTCGCCTATAGGTTCAGCACCAGAAATAACGACTTTTTGAGATTCACAGACACGTTCAGAAAGCAGAAAGCAATCGCTCAAGTTGTGGCAGACGTGAGAGGGCTAGGTCATGGACCGTGCTTCCAACACTACTCCTGCCGGAAAGCCTGAGGGGCCAAGGATTCCAGGGCCGCCAACAGGAGAACCAAGCCATGCCGATCGAGTACTAGTTGGGGTCAGGCGGTGGTGATAGGGCCGGGCCGGTTAGACTCGTTTCATGCGCACAACCTCGGCACGAGGCCCCGACGCCGCTGGGAGCGAGCGCGTACTTATCTTGTCAGCAGGGGTAGGAGCGGGGCACAACAGCGCCGCGGCGGCGCTGCGGCAGGCGTGTGCCGCGCGCGCCGACATTGATGAGGTGCAGGTGCTCGACGTGCTGCAGGTGAGCAGCGTGCTCTACCGCTCACTGCTGGGCAAGGGTTACTTCGTCCTTGTCAAGGACTTGCCCTGGCTGGTCGAGTGGGGCTACGACATCAACGACCGTCCGTTCCGGCGCCGGGTCCCAGTTGATCCCTGGACACGGGTAAACGCTCTTCCGGTGATCGGTGCGATCAAGCGATTCCGGCCGACCGCAATCCTGTGCACGCACTTCCTGCCAGCCCAACTGCTGGCGTCGCTGCTCCTTCGCGGCGTGATTGACGCGCGGACCGCCGTCGTCATGACGGACTACGACTTCCAGGGCCTATGGCTTACGGGGGCGTTCCATGCGCTCTTCCTGGCCAGGGAAGAGGGCAGGGTGGAGCTGATAGCGCTGGGTTTGCCCCCCGACCGCGTCGCGGCCACGGGCATCCCGATCGCCAGCCAGCTGGATGTAGCGCCTGCGCGCGATGTAAACGAGCCCCCGATGCTGCTGATCTCGGCGGGCGCGACTGGCGGAGACTATGCCGTCTCGGTCGTGCGGCAGACGCTGCACATGCGCTCATCCTTCACGGCCACGGTTCTGTGCGGACGCAACGATGCCCTGCGGCAGCGTATCGAACAGCTAGTGGCGCCCGCTGGCGACCGCTACCGCGTGCTCGGCTTCACGGCGGAGATGCCCGAGTTGCTGCGCCGCGCCGACCTGTTTGTGGGCAAGCCGGGCGGTCTGGCGGCGGCGGAGTGCATGGCTGCAGGGCTGCCCATGGTGCTTGTGAACCCCATTCCGGGGCAGGAGGTTCGCAACGGGGATTACCTGATGGAGCAGGGGGCGGCGGTCCGTTGCAACACTCCCGCGACGATCGGGTGGAAGATCGACGAGCTGCTGCGGGAGCCGGGCCGCCTGCAGCGGATGCAGGCGGCGGCGCGGAGAACGGGCCGCCCTGACGCTGCAGCGGACGTGCTGACCGGGCTGTTGGACGGCCCGTCCCGTCCCCTCGTCGTGACACGCGCAGCGCAAAAGACAATCCTCGCCGAGAGCGAGCGGCGAGTCGTTTCGACCGATCTGACGGGACCTTCGTCGCTTGTCAGCATGATCGACTCGGCGGCTGGCAGCACGGTCGCGCTGCTGCGAGCCGAGGAGCTGGGAGATCTGCAGAAGTGGTACGCCACCCCGAACGGGGGTCTGCTACTGCGGCGCGGTCACGCGCTCAGGTCGCTCAGATGGGAGGAGCGGCGGCTGCTCCGCGCCATTCTGCGCGCGGACAACGAGCTGCACGTCCGTGTCGAAGGGCCCTCGCCACCGCCTCGCATCCGCCCCTCCCGGTCGCCAGCAGCGGCAAAGAGCCAGGCAGTCGACCCCGAATCAAAAAGCTGAACAGCGAACAGCCGGCTTCGTTTCCGGCTGTGTCGGGTTGGTTCGGGATGGCCAGCACCGGTGCATGGGCCGGGGGGGAGCGGGCACAACAAGACTTTGCTGATTGTGGTGGGAAACTTCCTCGGACTGCTACTTTCTTCGGCGCGGGAGATGGGGCACCTGTCTGTCCTGCCAAAGTTTGCTCCCATCCGGCGGGGACGAGCCGGTAGAAAGACTGAGGAGCAGCGCTTAGCGCTTCCCGTACTTGCGGTGGACGGCTTGTTTGCTTACGCCCAGGCACAGGGCAATGGCTTCCCAAGAAAGGCCGGCCTGCCGGGCCTTCCTGACCAGGGACGCTTCGGTGCGCCCAACCTCCTTCTGCAGCTCAGCGACCGCGCGCAACGCGTCAGCGGGGCCCTTGCCGTCCATTGATGCAACCAATGTCTTCATCCGGTCCACCTCCATGCGTCAACATTAGTTGACGGAAATCGCCAGCGTCAACATTTATTGACAATTCACAAGGTCCTGCAGACGGGTGTGAAGTCAGCAGTCCTCCAATACTCACGGGACAGCCACATGCCCCAGCCTCACCCGGACCAGTCTGAAACGGCTGGGGCTCGTCCCCATGAACTCGCGTCCCGCCGGCGATGCCGTCCGGGGGAGTTCCATCCAGGTCTTCATGCGGTCGACGTCGCTCCAGTCCGTTGTCGAGGATGTGCGGGATGACGCCCTGCCACTCCTGCCGATGGCCCTTTCATGAGCCCTGGCGGCGGCGTATCGTCTATTCCGCCGGGAACGGTCGTAGCCGTCAGAGGAGCGGACATGGCTGGATGGAATGCGGACACAGCGGCGGGGCCGGTGGGGGCGGGAACCGTAACGCTGGTGGAAGGCTCATGTTTCTGCATCTCCGCCGCCAACGGCGACATCCATTCGGAACTTCCCCACGGTGTATTCCACGAGGACACCCGGATCCTGTCCGAGTGGAGCATGACAGTGAACGGCCAGTCGCTTGAGCCGCTGGCCGCGGAAACGAAAGAACCCTACCGGGCACTGTTCATCGGCCGCGTTCCGCGCGGGGACGGATACGCGGACAGCCCTCTGATCGTGGAGCGCCTGCGGGAAGTCGCTGACGGCGTGATAGAGGAAATCACCATTCGCAACTACTCCGGAAACCCTGTGGAGTGCAGCGTCTCCGTTGGCGTCGATTCGGATTTCGCGGACCTGTTCGAGGTGAAGGAGGCGAGGGTCCAGCGGCGCTGGGAGGTCGCCCGTGGAGCCGACGGTGATTCCCTGATTATCAGCGCGGCATGGCAGGACCTGCGGAAGGCTGTCCTGGTGCGGGGACGCGGGGCCGTGGCCACCGCCGGCGCACTCACGTACCAGGCGGTGGTGCCCGCTTACGGCCACTGGACAACGCGGCTAAGCGTTGCACCGGCCGGGCAAAAGGACGTTTCACGCCCTGTCCGGCACGGCACCTCACAGAGTGATCGGCGGCACCAGGAATGGGTCGCGAAGATACCCAGGCTGCAGATGACCAACCGGTCCATCGAACGGACGCTGCGGCGCAGCTACGACGACCTCGGCGCACTTCGGATCGAGGACCCTGCGTATCCGGAGCGGATTGTGGTGGCCGCAGGAGCGCCATGGTTCATGACCCTTTTTGGGCGTGATTCGCTGTGGGCTTCAGAAATGGCCCTTCCTGTGGATCCGTCACTGGCTCTTGGCACCTTGCAGACCCTGGCTGACCGCCAGGGCAAGGTGGTGGACCCGGTGAGTGAGGAGGAACCCGGGAAGATCCTCCACGAAGTACGGCTTGGGGTATCTTCCGGGCTGGCCCTGGGCGGAAAGTCGGTCTATTACGGCAGCGTGGACGCCACTCCGCAGTTCGTGATGACTTTGGCCTCCGTAAGCCGCTGGGGTTTCGCCAAGCAAACCATCGCAGCCCTCTTGCCCAACGCGGACCGCGCCCTGGACTGGGTCCGGAACTACGGCGATAAGGACGGCGACGGCTTCGTCGAGTACTCCCGCCTCAATGACCACGGCCTGCTAAACCAGGGATGGAAGGACTCGTGGGACGGCATCAACTTCGCTGACGGCAACCTTGCCGAGCCGCCGATAGCCCTTTGCGAGGTGCAGGCGCTGGTGTACTCCGCGCTGCAGGCACGGGCGTGGATGGCGTACGACGGCGGCGACGCGGGTTTGGCCGCGCAGCTCACCGACGAGGCGGCGGCGCTGAAGAAGAAGTTCAACGAGGCGTTTTGGCTGCCGGAACGCGGCTACTTCGCGGTAGCGCTGGACGGCAGGAAACGCCCGGTGGATGCCTGTGCCTCAAACATGGGCCAGTGCCTGTGGCACGGCATCATTGATGATGACAAGGTGCCGATGGTGGCCGAGCGGCTGATGTCGCCTGAAATGTTCAGTGGATGGGGCGTGCGGACCCTTGCCACGAACATGGGCGCCTACAATCCGGCAAGCTACCACAACGGGTCTGTTTGGCCCCACGACAATGCCATTATCGCGGCGGGCCTCATGCGCTACGGCTTCGTGGAGGAGGCGCAACGGATCGCCACGGCCCTGCTTGAAGCGGCGGACTACTCCGACGGGCGGCTCCCGGAACTGTTCTGCGGTTTCAGCCGGGAACAGGTAGCCGAACCGGTGCCGTACCCCACGGCCTGCTCACCCCAGGCGTGGGCGGCCACCACACCCATCATGCTGATCACCAGCCTGATGCGGTATGACGCCCACGTGTCGCGGGGCGGCTTCTGGATGGACCCTGCTCTGCCGGCATCCTACGGGGATCTGCACATTACCAACGCGCCCCTGGCCGGGGGCCGCATCACCATTGACATCACCCCCTCTGGCCCATCGGTGCAGGGCCTGCCGGAGGGCATCACCTTCCACCGCGAACACCGTCCGTGGCTGAGCGAGCTAATTTCGCAGGCCGGACTCGACGCCAAAAGCTGAGCGTCCAGCCGGCGTCGTCTTTCAAGCGGCGGTGTCTCAGCGCAAGTCCTCTGACGCAGACTTGCCGGTGGATTCTGTGCCAGGTGCCACGTACCGAATATAGGACTCTTCGGGGCCGCCTTGTATACGTAATTTTGCGTAGCCAGGGGATTGGCAGAAAGGGTGGTTGAGCTACGTCTGATGCCTTGAAACGCGGTAATCCACGCGTCTAGCCTTGTATGACCGGGCTTTCGCTATCAGGGTGGGCAGAAAATGGATGCCGTAGGTGATCTCGCCAGCCAGTTGATCCGGTTGCCGGACCGGGAGACGTACTTGAGAGCGGCCAGCGAACTTCTCTCAAAGCTTTTCCCCTGCGATGGGCTAGCGTGGAATGAGCTGGATACGAAAGCTGCGAAAGCGGAAGTGTTCGCCCGCCCCGCCGACCACCCATTCGGTGACCTTGCCCCGAGATTGCTTGAGAGCCGAAGCTACCATCCACTCGTCACAAGCGACTTGAGCGATTCCCTGTCGGGCGTTTGGCGTCCCCGGCGTCTTAGTGACATTCTTTCGGAACGCGAATTCTATGGGTCCCGGCTCTACTGTGAGGGCTATCGAGAGCTGCGAATTAACCGTCAATTATCGATCCGGACTGCGCAGCACGGGCAAGGAAGCGTACACAGCTGGGTGATGAACCGCTGGAATCACGACTTCAGTGACGGGGAAATGGAGCTTGCCCAGGCAGTCCAGCCTGTACTGCGTTTGCTCGATGCGGCATACGCAAATTTCGACTTGCTGCCGGGCAACGTTTCTCATGGCGACGGCTTGGGGCTGACCGATCGGGAGAATGAAATCATGCGGCTCGTGTCCCGGGGCTTGACGAGCACTGCAATGGGCCATCTTTTGGGAATAAGCCCCAGAACGGTGTCAAAGCATCTTGAGCACAGCTACGCAAAACTGGGATGCAGTAACCGGATAGATGCCATCAGGGTCTTCACTTCGGGAGCGGCCGGCGGTGCGACTATAAGCATCTAGGATGCTCGGTGTCAGCGCCCCCTCGTGAGTCGAAACTTCCAGAGTTCGCGGGATTCGATTGGCAGCTGGCTCCAGGAAGCACCCGGGTGCGCGTTCGCCATCTCACGGGATGCGGGAGTGGTTTCGCTGTCGACGGCGTGATTGGCCTGGCTTGAGGTATCAGGGCCGACAAGCAACACGGCGCCAAAGACAACTGCCGTGAATAATGTCCGGAACCGGACAAAACCGTTTGAAATGCCGTAGGCGTGCATGGAAGCCTCAAATTATTCGTGAAAACTTGCGTGCTGTAACGCCCTGACGCCCTGTGCGCCTGGCTGAGATGCTGGCCGGTCAGGGGGTCGGGTCAACTAAAAACCGTCTAGTGCGGATCTCGAATCCCATGCGCCAGTGACGGGTACGAACCTATCGCCAACACCAAATCGATGGTGCCCAAGGGCGCTCTCCTTGTTCGATCTTCCATACCCTCGATGGTCCGCGCTTTGCCTTATATGAGCCATACGTATTAGTGCGTATGTCCGGGGAGGCTCCTCACGTCCTGTGCCGAAAGCTCTGAGCTGACGAGACCGGTAGCATCATTCGCCTCTTAGCCGTCGAAGTGCGTCGACTCGGTTGGTGCATCCGAGTTTGGTGTAGGAGTGTTCAAGATGCTTGGCAACTGTCCTCGGGCTGATCCCGAGCAGATGGCTGATGGCTTTCGCGGTGAGGCCCTGACCGACCAGTCGGAGGATCTCCTGTTCCCGGGCAGACAGCCCATGCACGTGGGCTGCCGTCGCCCACCTTATGTCAGGATGTTTTTCGTGATGGGATGCCTCGAGGAGCCTGAGTACCGGCTGGATATAGCCCGCAAGGTGAACCTCAAAATCCGTGAAGTCCTGGTGAACTCGGTTTATCGCCCACCCTGTGAGAGTAAAAGGAGTGGGCTGCGTCACCAGAAAGGCAAGCTCCCTGTTGGAACCCAGTGGCGCAAGCGTTTCATGGTATGCGTGGCTCCGGTACAGCTGCGTGTCAGTCACAAGGTCGCTGAGCCGTCGAGGAGTCCAGATGCCGTCACCGGTGTCATGCTGGTAGCTGAGGACCAGCGGGTGGTCATTCCAGATCTCAGGCAGAATATCGGCGGCGTGAGTGGGGAACGGATAGGCAGGAAAGACGCGGACGTCAGCCGCGGGCGCTCGCACGTCAAGAACGTTGTATACGACGTTTTCACAGGGAAAGAGCTTCAGCAGAAGCTCGCCGGCAGCCTGCAGGTATTCTTCAGGGTCACGGAGTCCGATGAGCTCCGCCGCAAGCTTGGTGGCTGGCTCCATCACGCGCCTCCGGACTCTCGGAACAATCCGTTCCCCGCAGCGCCCGGGGCGCTGTTCGAAGCCCTCGTACGCAGTGACGCGCACTGGCATCAGAAGGATGCGTGCCGACCCCTTAGCTGTGGAGATCAACCAAGGTTAGCTCCCGCGGGAAGATCCAAACAACAGCTGTTCGGTTCCGGATTTACTTTTGTATTTGCCTGCTGGTCAGCTGTTACCACTGGGGCCTTCCCCTAGCCGCGGCTTGGGTGGTGTCTCTGCCGGAGGCCTTGTGCCAGACGATCTGCGACCGGTTCTGCGACGCGTGCCGACGGGTGAAATTCGGTCCGCAGCAGCAGTACCAGGGCCACCAGCGTGACGGCCGCGTAGCCAGTCAGGAACCGTGAGAAGAACAGCCCCAAGGCAACATGGAATGCGATAGTGAGGACAAGCCCCATTTGAGTGGCCTTCCGCCGGTGAACACCGGAACAGGCGCGTCGACGAAGAACTGCGGAGCGTTCACCGCCCGGAGAATTCATTCCAGGCGCAGGGGCCGGCAAACGCGCCAACAGCCACTGCGGTCAACGTTCCCGGCCGCCATTCACGGGCCACGAGAAATGCCAGAACCAGCGCAGCAAGCGCCGACAGCGCCGCTCCGTACAAGATCGTAAGCCACTCCAGCATGGTTGCCTCCTCAAGAACACCGCCCCAGGACGCGCAGTGGACCCTAACCGATGTGCCCCGCAGTGGTCCAGGGGCGTGGCGGGTGGCGTAAGAATGGCAACGTATAGGCGACGGCAAGCGCGGCTTCCGCGTCTACCCCGCATGGTGCACCGATCTGATTTCCCAAGCGTCACGTACCCAGCGCGCACAGGCGGCTGCGTTCTCCGAGCTTCCTCCCGGGTAATGAGGGCCAATTTAGGTTGACACACTCAGTTGCCCGCATCGGCAAGGAGCAGTGGCGAATCCGCACCGCCCGGATCACACCGGCGAAGCCGGGCGCCTTCGTCCCCGGTAGGACGTGTATTTTTGGCCCCAGCAGTCTGATGACGTCGGTTCGCTGCTGCCGGACGTGCAATCGAATCAGTCCTGTTGGGGGAACACGTCAACTATGAGCCCACTTAGGTTTGGGTTCGTTCCATGGTGCTGGCCTTGACGTTGTCGCGACTCGCGCGGTTGTTTTCAGCAGGGCGAACCGCTATTCCTTGGTCGTGCTGCCCTTGGCGTTGGCTCTACCGGCCGTGTGGTCCTGCGCATCGGTGGTCGTGGCGCAAGCCCTCGTGGAGCTGATCGCCATGGTGTTCCGGTTCCTGCCGATGGTCGTAAACAAGACGGGAAGGGGAATCACTGGCCTTCCCATGAGGCGATGGCGCGTTCGACATAGGTTGCGACAGTGGCGCGTATGTCGGTTGTCGGATCGAGGAGCCATTGCAACCCGATGCCGTCCAGCATCGCCGTAAGCAGCCGCGCCTCGATCTCGATCTGCGCAGGGGAAAGGGGAGCGATGTCACCGATGCGGGCAGCTTCGCCCAAATGTGCGGCGAGGGTTGCCAGGTTCGATGTGTAGCGCTCGGTGATGAAAGCGTGTGCTGGGTGGGTCGGACTGGAGGCTTCGGCCGCGATGGTGGTGAACAGTTCGAGCAGGCCGCGGTTGTCCTGGTGGGCGGCCATGACCTCTGGCAGCCGCCGGAAATAGTCCAATCCACTGACATCCGTGAGGCCGTTCTCCACGGTCCGTCGGTCCCATTCTTCCAGCACGGCCGTGAGCAGGCCTTCCTTGCTGCCGAAGTGCTGGATCAGGGTGGCGTGGTTGACGCCGGCCTGCTCGGCGATCGTGCGGAGGGAGCCGCCGGCGAAGCCGTGTTCGCCGAAGACGTCCGTCGCGATGCCGATGAGCTGCTCGCGTCGGCGGACCCCTGTGCGGTAAGGGCCCCGAGTTTTGGTCTGCGTGCTTTCTGGCATGCCACTACTTTCTCATGACCATTGCCGAAATATAACCATTCGGTTAGGGTTAACTTCCACGGCCGGTAGCCGCACGGGACCTCCTGACTGGCCGCTGCCTGTCAGCCCAGTCCCGAAACTCGCAGATGGGAATCCTTGAGATGAAGTACTCAGTTCTCGGCCCGACCGGCGTACGCGTGTCCCGCATCTGCGTGGGCACTGCGACCTTCGGCGTGGCACCGGGCCCACAGGAAGCCGATGGCGTCGTGGGGGCGGCATTGGATCTGGGCATCAACTTCTTCGACACCGCGGATGTCTACGGTTCGACCTCGACGTTCGACCGCCCCGGCGCTCCGCCGGCCGCAGAGCGCGAGTCCGCTGAGGAGATCCTCGGCCGCTCACTGGCCGGCCGGCGGGATGAGGTGGTGCTGGCGACCAAGTCCGGGGAGCGGAGGTTCGATCCGGATGCCGGTCTTTCGCGCCGGTACATCATCCAGCAGGTCGAACAGAGTCTGCGCCGGCTGCGCACTGACCGTATCGACGTCTATTACGCGCATTTCCCGGATCCGAACACGCCCTTGGGGCAGACACTTGCCGTCTACGACGATCTGATCCGGCAGGGGAAGCTGCGGTATGTCGCTTTGTCCAATCACACGGCCTGGCAGATGACCGAGGCCCTGTGGATCGCCGATGACCGCCGGCTGGTCTCTGCCCCCGTGGCCGCGCAGGTGATGTACAGCTTGCTGGACCGAAGCGCCGAAATGGAGCTCGCCGCCGCGTGCGTGCGGTTCGGTATGTCGATCATTCCCTATGCGCCGCTGCACGGCGGTCTTCTGGCCGACTTGTCCGTGCTGGACCGTGAGATCGCAGGGGGCAAGCGTTATTGCGGCCCCGGCTTTACTGCGTCCGAGATCGCGGTCGCCCGCAAGCTCGACCGGCTGGCCCGCGGGTGGGGACTGGGGATGCAGCAGGTCTCGCTGGCCTGGCTGTTGTCCCGCCCGGCCGTGGCGTCGGTGATCGTTGGAGCCGAGACGGCCGAGGAGCTCCGCGCCAACGCCGCCGCTGCAGATGTCGAGCTCACCCAGGAACAGTTGGATGCGGTCTCGGCGCTGACTGCCGGGACCACCTCCTGACCGGAAGATACGAGGAACGCTGATGAAGTACTCATTTCTTGGCCAGACCGGTGTCAGGGTTTCGCGGATTGCGCTGGGCACTGCCACCTTCGGGGTAGCCCCGAGCGCGGAAGACGCAGAGCGTGTCGTCGGTGGTGCGCTTGACCTGGGCATCAACTTCGTCGATACGGCCGACGTCTACGGCAACATGCCCGTATTCGACCGGCCTGGAGCCAAACCTGCCGCGGAGCGCGAACCGGCCGAGCAGATTCTCGGCCGTGCCCTGCAGGGACGCCGTGACGAGATGGTGATCGCCACCAAGTCCAATGGCATCGTCGGGCTCGGCGTCAATGACCGGGGGCTGTCACGCCGGCACATCATTACCCAGGTCGAGACGAGCCTTCGGCGTTTGCAGACTGATTACATCGATCTCTACTACGCCCACGACGTCGACCCGGACACACCGCCGGAACAGACTCTGGCGGTCTATGACGATCTGATCAGGCAGGGCAAGATCCGCTACGTCGGCCTATCCAACCACCCTGCCTGGCACGTCACCCGCGCGCTGTGGATCGCTGATGACCGCCGCCTGCAGGCTCCTGTCGCCGCGCAGGTGAAGTACAACCTCATCGACCGCGCCGCCGAGCGGGAGCTCGCGCCGGCGTGCGGGCAGTTCGGTCTGTCGATCATTCCTTACGCCCCGCTGCATGGCGGACTTCTCGCCGATCTCGCGGTCCTGGATCGTGAGGTCTCCGGCGACGAACGATTCGGCGCACCTGGGTTCTCCGAGGCGGAAGTTTCCCTTGGCCGCGAGGTGGATCGACTCAGCCGTGAATGGGCTTTGGGCACTTACCAGGTCGCCCTGGCATGGCTGCTGTCCCGCCCCGCCGTCGCCTCGGTGATCGTGGGGCCGGAGACTGTCGATGAGCTTCGCGCAAACGCCACCGCGGCGGACATCATGCTGGAGCCGGGCCAGTTGGATGCCCTGACGGCTTTGGCTAGCGAACCACCGGCTTTCCACCATCGCGCCGGTGACGGTCCGCTCAGCTCGCCTGTCAGAGACGGTCGCATGAGCCCACATTCCTTCAAACCTTCCTTAACCACCAAACAGTAAGGACCCAACCATGTCCCGTGCAGAGCAGAGCACCGTCGACTTCCTGACCGAATACTTCGCGGTCATGGAGAAGAAGGATTACGAACGTCTCGGCGACTACTTTGCTGACGACATCACCCTCACCTTCGCCAACGCACCGACCGTCAAAGGTAAGGACGCGGTGCTGGCACAAATGGCCGAGATCGGCGGCAAGGTCGGGTCCTTGGCCCACCCACTGGTCAACGTCTGGCAGGAGGAAGGCGGCATCGTCGCCCTAGAGGTCGACAGCGCCTGGCACTTCCTCGACGGGGTTGAGGTGACGCTCAGGGCCTGCTCAATCTTCACCATTGCCGACCGGAAGTTCACCGACCAGCGCATCTACGTCGATAATGGCCCCATCAACTCTTACCTCAGCTGAACCCAGCAGCGAGAACGAGCCATTCGAACGTTCACTTATGAGCGGCATGCCAAATGGCCAGAAACATTGGAAGCGCGGGGGGACCGCTACTGCGTGTGGGAGTCTCAAGTCGATCCTGAACGCACATTTTATCTGAATAGCGTGATCACCGTAGGCACCGGCTCAGGCTGATTGTTGCTTCCGTGTGGTGGCCAACTCGGGCGTCCCTTCGGATCTGCGCGAACAACTCCACTCTCGACTCCATCCAGACCAGCCCTCCGCCGCATCCATCCAGTGATGAATCCAACGTTGAAGGCGGGGCCACGTATAACCGTCACAGATGCCCGGCGAGTCACGAAGTGGGGCCAGAAATAACCGTTCTACCGGGGCCATCCAAACCTGTCACAGTCAGGCAACCCCGGATTCGTAGTCACCGTTCTGTTCTTCTACCTGGGTGACAGCCTGTGCGGCGGCACCAGGATCCGAAAGGTCGAGGAAGCGCTTGAATCCCTGGAACTTCACCCTCTGACTTTATTCGCTCAAGGATCCGGCCTGAGTCACAACACAGCCCGCTGCCCCAAGCCACCGCTTCTGAGGACAGCGGCGACCTCACCGAGGTCACGTCCAGCCGGGGTCAGGCGCTTCCCGCAGATAGGGTCAAGTCTGTGGGGTCCGGAGTAACCTGCTGCGCGACCGCCAGGCTCTGTGCAATGGCGGTAACGCGCTGCTCCACGCTGGCCTTTGGGGGTGCTGCCACCTTGATTGCCCGGAAGCCTGTTTCGTGCAGGGGGCCGGCTGCCTGCAGGCACTCTTCCATCCGCTCAATGGTCAGGAGCGAGCCAGGTTCGAGGAGCCCATCAGAAGGTACGCCCAGATCGGAAGTCCTGGCCTGGGCTGGTTCTGGTGGGGCGGCCGGTACGTGGACGTCGGCCCAGGCTGGACCGTACTTCGTGTCGATGCTGGAGCATCCGGAAAGCACAACCCCGCCCAGAATTCCGCGGTCACGAAGGTAGGTTATGTGTTCGCGCCCGGCTTCTGGTCGTCGCTGTTCGATCACCGACCGCCCCCAGTTGACGACCATGCCGAAAGGATAACCTGTGGCGTCGCACGCCCGCTGGACTGCTTCTGCCTCCGCTTCCAGGCTGAGGAAGCCTTTGGCCGGTGTTTGGCCTGGCATCAGGGCGTCGCAGTGTTCCAGGACGAGGCGGGCGCCGCCCGTGTCCCGGCCGGCCAGCTCGGTCAGCGAGGCTTCAAGTGCGGCAGCCGACGCGGCATCCTCAATGGCTATCGGGGCGGCATGCAACTCCAGGGCGGCGACGCCGGGCCTCCCCACCTGCCGGTTGAGCCGCTTCACGGACTCCAGCGCATCCTGGACGAAATCCAGTGCTGACCGCCGGCCGGACGCAGACGTCGAGGCAAGGCCGAAGCCCGGGTCAGCCTGCAGCCTGGCCATGGTGCCGGGGATCGTCGTGACCACGAAGCGTGCATTTTCCGGAAGCTGTCGCAGGAACCATGCTTCGTCCTCTTTGTGCAGCTTTCCGGTGAAGGGTATTTCCAGTCCGGCCACGCCATCCAGGGCCAGGACGGAGGCCAGGAACTTTCCTTCAGCCACGGGATCCCATCCCAAGAGGCTGGGCGCGGCCGCATAGGCCCCAATGAAGTAGGGGGCCCTGTCCGGGCTCGTTAAAGGCATCATGGTCTCCATTGGTTTGTGGCCGTCAACGGCTGACGGGCTCACGTGTCTGCAGCATCGCCAATTCGTGGCGGCGGGGGAGCCCTTCCCAGTCGCCTTGGACCAGGCAGGCGAAGGCCCCGGTAATGGTGGCGGTGATGAGTCTGTCCTGCGGTTCCCGGCCTGCTACGAGTTCGGCAAGGTAGCCGGCGACGAATGCGTCGCCGGCTCCCACGGTGTCCACGGCGTCGACGGGCACTGCCTCTTGGCGGAATATCGTGCCGTCGATGAGGGCCAGCGCGCCGTCCGCGCCCAGCTTGACGACGGCCTGGCTTGGACCCAGTGCGGTGATGCGCCGGGCCGCCTCCTCCGGATGGCCGGCTCCGACGGCGATCGCGGCTTCATCGTCGCCCGCGAACACGACGTCGGCGAGCGGGATGATGTCCTGGTAGACACGTTGTGCAGCTTCCGGTGACCACAGGGTTGCGCGATAGTTCAGGTCAAAGGAGACCGTCACGTGGTGGGCACGCGCCAGGTCCACTGCGTATCTCAGGGTCGCTTCCGCACGAGAGGAAAGCGCGGGTGTGATGCCGGTGACGTGCAGCAGGGTCGCTCCTGACACCAGTTGTTCGTCGATGTCCTCCGGCGCGATTCTGGATCCGGCGCTGCCGGACCGGTAGTAGCTGACGCGCTGGGTGGCGGGAGTCCGGCGTTCCTTGATCATCAACCCGGTAGGGGCGGAACGGTCGACGGCGGCCCTGACGTCAACGCCTTCGGCGCGGATTTCCCGCGCCACCAGGCTGCCCAGTGAGTCAGCGCCCACGCGTCCGCACCAGACAGTCTGCACGCCGAGTCGTTGGAGCCCGATGGCGACATTGGATTCCGAGCCGCCGATGCCCAGGCTCAGTGTGGATGTGTGGGCGAGCGGCCCCACCTGCTCCGTGCGCATCAGCGCCATGGTTTCGCCGAAAGTGAGCACGTAAGGCGCGCCGTTCATTGGGTTGCTCCAAGCTGGGCCGCGGTCTGGTCCACCAGGGCGCGGACGCGCCGGGCCCGGGCCGTAAGTTCCTGGAGGTCGCCGCCCTTGAAGGCATCACCCAGCAACGGGCCGCCCAGGCTGACCGCAAGTACTCCTGCCCGGATCCAGGCGGGGACGTCGTCGATGTCCACGCCGCCGGAAGGTATGACCTGGATGTCAGGGAACGGGCCGCGCAGCTGGGAGACGTAGCCGGCACCCACAGTGGAGGCGGGGAAAACCTTTACGGCGGTCGCGCCCAGCTTCCATCCGGCGTGGAGTTCGGTGGGCGTCAGGCCTCCTGGGTAGACGGGGATACCGCGGCGGACGCAGGCTGTGATGATGTCCGGGTCGGTGACGGGGGTGACGATGTACGCCGCGCCAAGGTCCATGGCCGTTTCTGCTTCGTCGGCTGCGGTGACGGTTCCCACGCCGATTTCCAGGGTGTCGCCAAACCTCTCCTGCAGGCGGGGCAGCTCGTCCCAGACTCCTGGCGTGCTCAGGGTCAATTCGATGCTCAGCACTCCGCCGAGCTGAAGTGCTTCGATGACGGGAGCGTAATCGGAGGCGTGGCAGGCACGGAGGACGGCCACAACCCGGGTTGCGCCGAGGATTGCGGATGGGTGCGGGCGCTGAAGCGTGCCTTGGTCATCGAGGCGCTGCATTGAAGGTCCTTCTGCTCTGGTGTGCGGTGGTGACGTGCCCGACGGCGGCGCGTGCCGCCGTCGGGCGTTTAGTCGGTCTATTTGACGTGCTGGGCGGTGGTTGCGTTGGCAGCCCCAGCGGCTGCGGCCGTAACGATTTCGCTGTGGTGCCGGGCATCCTCGGGGTCGGTGAGGTCGCGGTTGAGTGTTTCGGGCGTGAGCCGGGTGGCGATGAAGCTGACCACCATGGTCAGGGACATGTAGATGGCAACCGGGATCCAGGAATTGCTGAAGAGCCCCAGCAGCCCTGCGCAGATCATCGGTGCCACGCCACCGCCGATGATGGAGGAGAACTCGCGTCCCAGGGTGACGCCGGCGTAGCGGTAGCGGCTGCCGAAGATTTCGGGGAAGTAGCTCATGTGGACGCCGACGACGCCCTGGCAGGCAAGCATGAAGCCCACGATGATCACCAGGACGATGGCCACGGGGGACCCGGTGGTGAGGAGCATGAAGGCCGGTGCCGGGAAGAGGATCAGTGCCCCGGTGATGAGCGACACGACGCGCCGGCGGCCGATTTTGTCGGACAGTATCCCGAAGGAGACGGCGGCGACGCCGCCGCACAGTGCGCCGATGAGGAGGACCGGGGGGATGAACTTGGGGTCGGTTCCGACGACGGTGATCAGGTAGGAGGCCATGAACACCTGGATGGTGTACGACTGTGTGCTGACGCCGAGGTTCATGAGGATGACGCGCAGGACGTTGGCCTTGCCGTTTTTGGCGACTTCCTTCAGCGGGGCCGGCGGTACGGTACGGGCCTGCTTGATTTCTTCGAAGACGGGGGACTCATCCAGCTTGCGCCGGATGACCAAGGCTGCAATGGTGACGAAGATGCTGGATAGGAAGACAAGCCGCCAGCCCCAGGTCAGCATGTCGTTAGGGGCGAGGGACTGGGCCGCGATCCACACGAGGGCACCGAGGGCGGTGCCGGCGGCTGCGCCGACCATGATGAGTGAGGCGAGCTTGCCGCGGGTGCCGGGGGCAGCGGATTCGGTGAGCAGGGTTGCGCCGCCGGACTGTTCGGCGCCGGCGCCGAAGCCCTGGGCTGCGCGGCAAACGCAGAGCAGGACCGGGGCAAAGATGCCGATCTGGTCGAAAGTGGGCAGCAGGCCGATGGCCAGGGTGGCGCCACCCATCAGGAGCAGGGTGACCACAAGGACCCATTTGCGGCCGAGCCGGTCGCCGAAGTGGGAGAAGAAGACGCCGCCGAGGGGCCTGAACAGGAAGCCGACGGCGAAGGTGGTGAAGCTGGCGATCAGCGCCGCCGCGGGGGAGACATTGGGGAAGAACAGTTTGCTGAAGACGAGGGCCGAGGCGGTGCCGTAGATGACGAAGTCATACAATTCGAGGGTTGTACCGATGAGGCCGGCGACGGCGGCCTTCCGGACTTTGCTTTGGTCAACGTTCCCCGGGGGAACGTGCGCTGCTGTGGTCATTTCCATACTCCTTTGAATGGATGTCCTGCTGTGCTTCTGGTGGTGCTGAATCAGTAGGTGATGAGGACTTTGAGGTTGGTCGGGTCAACCACCGGTGCCGTAAGGGCCGCCGCGGTATTTTCGAGCGGGTAGGTGCTGGTGATGATGGACTGCAGGTCTACGACGCCGGAGGCCGCGAGGTCGATCGCGGCCGGGAATGCGTTGGCGTAGCGGAAAGCGGTGACGAGGTCGATCTCGTAGCGCTGGAGGAAGCCGAGCGGGATTCCGTCCACGGTGGGTTTGGCCTGGCCGACGACGGTGGCGCGGGTTGCCGGTGCCAGGGTCTGGATGCCTTCAGCGAGGGCGCGGGTGTTCCCGGAGCATTCGATCAGCCGGTCCATGCCTGCAAGGTCAAGTGGTGTGGTGGCGGTGTTGATGGTGCGGGTGGCGCCGAATTTGGTGGCGACGGCGAGGCGGTCGTCGTTCACGTCCGTCACGACGATCTCGGCGGCGCCTTGGGCTGCCGCAACCTGGGCGACGAGGAGCCCGATGGGTCCGGCGCCGGTGATCAGGACGCGCTGGCCTTTGTGGACCTGCGCCCGTTCGACGGCCCAGACGGCGACGGCGAGTGGTTCGATCGCGGCGCCGATTTCCGCCGGGATGGTGTCCGGCAGGGGGTGCACGGCGGCCTCGGGGACCACTACGTGGCGGGCGAAGAGCCCATCGGTCGGTGGGGAACCGAAGCAGGTACCGGTGGGGCAGAGGTTGTAGCGTCCGGACAGGCAGGTGGGACATTCACTGCATGGCAGGGCGGGCTCGATGACCACGGGGGTGCCGCTGGTGATGCCGGCCTGCGGACCTGCGGCAATGACTACGCCGGCGCCTTCATGCCCCAGGACCGTGGGCTGCCGCAGTACGTTGGTGCCGTTGCGTCCCTCGGCGAAGTAGTGCATGTCGGATCCGCAGATTCCGCCGGAGCGCATTTCGACCAGGAGGTCATTCGGGCCCAGGGGCGTTAGTGGTATGTGCTCGATGCGCAGGTCCCGGGCGCCGTGCAGTACGGCGGCCTGGGTGCCGGTGGGAAGCGCGGGCGTGTTCGTTTCGGGAATGGCTTGGGTGGTCATGGCGTGCTCCGCATGATTTGGAGGGACGGGGCTGGAGTAAGGGAAACGGGTGGTCTTGCTTCAGCGATGGCGGCCAGCGGTCCCGATGAGCGAATGATGTCGATGAACTCGCCGGTGCGCAGGATGAACCCGTCGCGTCCGGCCAGTTCCTCGCCGAGGAGGTGGTGGTCCCCGATGACCTTGCGGGCGAGGTCGCGGCCCGAGCGGGACCCTGCTGCGAGTCCGGCCAGCATTCCGCGCGCCGGGTCCTCCATGGCGTGGGCCTGTGGTCCGGGATCGAAGCCGGGCAACGGGGCGATGCATGCAAGATACGCGGCGGTGGTGAGGGCCAGGAGGTGGGGCATCCCGCCGTCGTCGAGCATCTGCAGCGCCGGCAGCGGGATTCGTTGGCGGAGTTTGACGGATCCGTCGGATCCCACCTGGCTGGTGCGGTGGCCAAGGGCCGTGTTGCGCCAGCGGGTGAAGAGCTCTTCCTCGTAGGCGTCCACGTCGACGTCGCGTGGCACCGCGACGGTGGGCAGGTACTCGTTGCGCAGCACGGAGCGGGCAGCTTGTTCGATGGACGGGTGCGAGACGGATTCGGGGATGGTGACGGCGCCGGTCAGGGCACCGAGGTAGGCGATCAGTGAGTGCGTGCCGTTGAGCAGGCGGACTTTCAGCTGCTCATAGCCGCCTACCTCGTGGGAGAACACCGCCCCGCCGGCCTCCCAAGTGGGCCGCCCGGCAATGAAGTTGTCTTCCACGATCCACATGCTGAACGGCTCAGCCGGGACCGGGATCCTGTCGGTGTAGCCGCGCTGGGATGCGACCAGCCTCCGGTAGTGGTCCGTGGTGGCGGGCACGATGCGGTCAACCATGGAGGAAGGGAAGCTGGTGCGGCTGTCAATGAAGGCCAGGGTCTCGGAGGCTTCCTCCGGCGGGAGCAGGGCGGCGAATTCGCGGACCAGCCGCTGGGTGTGGTGGCCGTTGTCGGCCAGGTTGTCGCAGCTGAGGATGGTCACCGTCTCGCCATGCGTCCTGGCTCGGTGCTGCAAGCCGCGGACGATCTGCCCGACGGGAGTCTGGGGTGAGCCGGGAACGGCCAGATCGTGCTGGATTGCCGGATCCTGAAGGTTGAGGGCGCCGGTGGCAGGGGTGTAGTTGTAGCCGTTCTCCGTGACCGTGAGGGACACGATCCGGGTACCGGCGTCGCCGATCGCCTTTACTACCCGGTCCGGGTTGGCGGCTGCCGTGAAGGCATCCGTGTGCACCCGGGGCACCGAATAGGTGGCACCCGCCGGGGAGGTTTCCACCACGGTGTAGAGCATGTCCTGGGCGTGCATGGCATTCGGGATGGTGGAGGAACGGCTGGCAACCCCGATGATGCCCCAGTCACCGCCGTGGGCGGCGACGGCGGCGTCGGTGTAGACGGCCTGATGTGCGCGGTGGAAGTTGCCGAGGCCCAGGTGGACAATCCCGGGAGCCGGTGCTGCCGGCCGTCGCAGGATTCCCGGGGTGGCCGCGGACAGCGGGGGAACGGAGGTCATGGCTACCAGTCCTTCATGGAGCCGTCGAGTTCCCGGGCGATGGGCAGGTAGGCCAGTTTGTAGGGGAACCGGGCTGCCGCCGCCTCGTCCACCTGCACACCGAGGCCGGGTTCTTCTCCGGGATGGAGGTAACCGTCCTCGAATCTGAAGCTGGACTTGAAAACTTCCGACACCAGCGGGTCGTAGCCCATGTATTCCTGGATCGCGAAGTTGCTGGTGGCAAGGCCCAGGTGCAGCGAGGCGGACAGGTTGATGGGCGAGACGTCGGAGGGGCCGTGGGGGGCTCCCTTGATCTGGTACACCTCGGCCAGCGCCAGGATCTTGCGGACGTGGGAGATGCCTCCGGCATGGACGACGGCGGTGCGGATGAAGTCGATGAGCCGCTCCGTAATGAGGTGCTCACAGTCCCAGATGGTGTTGAAGACTTCACCGATGGCCAAGGGGATGGTGGTCTGCTGGCGCAGGGTGCGCAGGAGGCGCTGGTTTTCGGCCGGGGTGACGTCTTCGAGCCAGAACAGGTCCACGTCTTCCAGGGAACGGGCCAGCCGGGCGGCTTCGGTAGGGTTGAGCCGGTGGTGGACGTCGTGGAGCAGCTTCAGCTCGGGACCGACGTGCTCCCGGACGGCCGACAGCACTTTCGGGGCGTGACGGAGGTAGGCGGAGGTGTCCCAGTCCTCTTCGACCGGTCCGGCTCCGCGCCCGGCCGGTTCATAGCCGGCGGCACCCTTGGTGACGCCGTAAACCTTGTCCAGGCCGGGGACGCCGGACTGGGCGCGGACAGCCCGGAAGCCTTGTTCGCGGCGCTGGTCGATCGAGTCGAGGAGCTCCGGGAGGTCCCAGCCCGTGGCGTGGGTGTAGGTGAGGATCTTCTCGCGGGCGGCGCCACCGAGGAGTTGGTAGACGGGGACGCCGAGGGCTTTGCCTTTGATGTCCCAGAGGGCGAGGTCGATCGCGCCGATGGCTGCCATGGTGACCGGTCCCCGGCGCCAGTATGCGCCACGATAGAAGTACTGCCAGGTGTCCTCGATACGGTCGGCGTCGCGTCCGAGCAGTGCGGGGGCGAGGTGGTCCCGGAGGTAGCTGGCGACGGACAGTTCGCGGCCGTTGAGGGTGGCGTCCCCCCAGCCGATCAGCCCGTCGTCGGTGGTGATCTTGAGGGTGACGAAGTTGCGGCTGGGGCTGGTAACGAGGACGTCGACGTCGACGATTTTTCGGGTCATTTGGTGATCACGACATTCTTCAGTGGCTGGTTCGCGGACAGGCGGCTGATGTTTTCGGCTATCTCGAGGGCGCGGCCGCGGAAGGTTTCGGCGGTGACGCCGGATGAGTGCGGGGTCATGATGATGTTGTCTAGCCGGTCGAAGGGCAGGGCGGAGGCATGCCGCGGCCGTCCGGACCGGGGTACTGGTACCAGACGTCGACGGCAGCCCCGGATATTCTGCGGTCCATCAGGGCTTCGTAGAGCGCGGCTTGGTCAACGACAGGGCCGCGGGCAACGTTGACCACCTGCCCCTTGGGGCCCAGGGTGTTCAGTTCCTCGGCGCCGACAAGGGCTGTTGTTTCTGCGCTGAGTGGGATGCTGATGAGCAGAATGTCGGACTCGCTGAGTGCTTCAGCGAGGCGGCCGGTGATCCCGGCCCAGCGCAGGCCGTTTTCCTCCGGGTCGACGCTGCCGCTGCGGGTGATCGCGATGCCTTCCGCCCCGAAGGCCTGGAGCAATTTCCAGGCGGCGCTGCCGATATGGCCAAAGCCAAGGAACGTGACAACGGCTCCGCGGAGTGTTTCCGGCTGCGGGATGTCCTGTGAATATACGGAGGAGGCCCAGACGCCGCTGCGGAGGGCAGCGTCCTGGCCCAGCAGGTTGCGCCGGAGGGCGACCAATGCGGCGGCGATGTACTCGGCGATGGAGCCTTCGTGGTGGAAGGTGTTTGCGCACACCGCGCCGGCTGGCAGGGCGTCGGCTTCAATACCGTCGTAGCCCGCCCCGGCAACATGGACCAGTCGGAGGTTAGGGGCTTGGGCGCCCATGGCCGCGGTGAACTTGGGTCCGACATAGACGTCAGCGTCTTTAAGGTCTGTCAGGACCGAGTGCTCATTCCAGCTGTCGTGCCAGGACGTGAGTGCACCGGCCGGGAGTGCCGCCTCCAAAGTCGCCCTTTGGGGCATCAGATTGGGGTCTGCGATGACAATTCTCATGGTTACTTTCCTTGGAGGGCGTGATCTGCGTTGCGTGCGGCGAAGGTGGAGCCGCGGACGATGAGTTGTGAGCTGAGGTGGACAGCCTCAGTGGTGGAGGGCTTGCCGGCGATCTGTTCGAGGAGGAGCTCGAGGGCCAAGGAGCCGCTTCTGCCGATCGGAACGCGCACGGACGTGAGGCCGGGCTCCGCGGCTGCGGCGATGTCGAGGTCATCAATGCCCACGACACTGATGTCTTCGGGGCAGTGGTACCCGAGGGTCCGGGCTCCGGCGAGCATGCCGATCGCCACCAGGTCGTTGTATGCGATTACCGCGGTTGCACCGCTGGCGACGACTGACGCTGCGGCGGCGAGGCCGCCGTCGACTGTGGCATTCTGGTTGCCGACCGTCACCAGTTCGATTCCCCAGTCATTGCAGAAACGGCTGATGGCTGTGTGGCGTTGCCCGTTCGCCCATGACGAGGCGGGACCGGGAATGTAGGCGATTTTACGGTGGCCGAGCGCGTGAAGGTGTTCCACGGCCTGGCGGAGGCCTTCGCCCGCTTCCATCAACACACGGGCCGCATGGTCGGCTTCACCGTTGATCACCACAAGGGCCGTGTTGCCCGCGAGCTGGTGGATCTGGTCCGAAGGCAGGCGGGGGGAGCAGAGGATGATGCCGTCGACGCCGGCAGCGAATGACTCCAGGTGTTCCCGTTCCCGGGTGGACGACTCGGAAGTGTCTGCCAGCACCATCCTGTGCCGTCCGTGCCAAGCCTGATCCTGGATTGATTTGATCAAAGCCGCGAAAACGGCGTTGGAGATGTCGGGAACAACGACCCCGAAAGTCCGGCTGCCCGACAGGCCAGGCACGTCGTAGCCGAGCTGCAATGCAGCGTCTACCACTTTCTGACGGGTTTCGGCCGCCAGTCGACCCGGATCGCTGAAGGCCCTGGACGCTGTCGCCAGCGATACACCCGCAAGCTTTGCGACATCCGTGAGTTTGGCCGGCATTGGTCCTCCAGTTGCTTCGTTGAAACCCTTCCTCATTAGTATGGAAAGACTTGTACAAGTTTGTCAAGGATTTTCCATGACGTGCATCATTCGGCAGCGCCGTCGACAGCCGCGCCCGATCCTCTGGGTTCTCTACAGAACCAGGTGTAGCCGTTTCTGAACCAGGGCGCCGTTGCCGCGGTCGTGCAGATCCGTTGGCCCGAGGGGGAGTGGTCCAAGGCTTACGGCGTGCGTGACCTTGAGTCCAGGACAACGGCGCAGCCCGCGGACCGGGTGGAGGTGGCGAGCGTCACCAAAACTATGACCGCCGTGGCGGTGCTGAAGCTCGTCGACGATCACCTCATTGGTCTCGACGGTCCCGTCAACGACGTCACTCCCGAGTTCACGTCCTCACTCAAGCCCCCGGGGCCCATCACATTAAGGCAGCTGATGAACCACGCGTCCGGAATGCCCGAGGTAAACGATGCTCTGCCAAAGGACGTTGACTTCCGCCCTGTGCCTTCCAGCACGCTCAGCCTGGAGGAGGGACTCCAGTTAGCCGGGACCCTTCCCTGGACCTCGGCCAGTGTTGGGTCCTTCAAGTATTCGAATACGAACTACCTGGCACTCGGTCTCCTGATCCAAACACTGCGGCACAAGCCTTACATCCAGATCATGCAGGAGGAGGTATTCGACCCCCTCGGTTTGAAGAACACCAGCCTGGACCGCCTCGACCCGCACGAAACCGGACTTCTGCACGGCTACGTAACCCTCCGCGGCGAACGAATCGACACCACAGACAACACCTTCACGGTCGGCAACCCGGCAGCCGGCGCGGTCTCGAGGATGGAAGACCTGAACCTCCTCATGGCCGGCATTTTCCAAGGACGGGAGCTACCAGGCGGCGATGACAGTCACAACGCCATCACTGCCCACCGAACTCGAAGACCCGTCCACCGGGAACAGGCGTGACCTCCTGGACAGCCAGGTCGAGTCCTCCCTGAACGAGACCCTTGACCGGCTCTGCATGTCAGCCAGATGAGAAAGTGCCTGCTGTTCAAGGCTTGGTTTGAACACAGCACAGATGGACGATCCGGCGGAATGCGCCGTCGCGACGGGCGGGACGCCAGGGAATCCCGTGGCTTCGGGAAGGCCCGAAACCAGGTGACTAATGGCTCTGTTCGCCCGTCGGTGACCGCGCAAAGCTGGAATGAACGGCAGGGATTGAAGGGGCGGGTCCGGGGATGATGTACGGATGGTATGGCGACTGGGGTGTGGGCGGTTGGATTGTCATGGCCCTGATGATGCTGCTGTTCTGGGGTGGTGTGGTGACGGTCGTGATTCTTCTGGTCCGCGGCGGACGCCAGGGGCACGGGGGATACTACGGGTCTGCTCATGATGAGGCTGAGCGGATCCTGAATGAACGTTTCGCGCGGGGGGAAATCGACGCTACCGAGCTGAATGAACGCCGGGCTGCTCTCCGACGCAGGCCGTGAAGACACTCTCCCGCAGCACGCAGATCCTGATCGGGGCTATCGCGACAGTACTGCTGACCGCGTTGTCCATGACGGGGATCGCGCTGCTGGGCGGTGGCCCGAATCCGGGCGGAGCATGGAATCCCGGCACCACCCGCTGTGCGGCGCCGAGTTTCGCGGGCACCGTCGTGAACGTCACTACCATCGACAGGGGCGGGACCATGATGGCCGGTCCCAGGATGATGCGCGGCAGCATGCGCCTGACCGCGGACCGGGCCACCGTGGTCCACGGCAAAGTGTCCTTCCTGGTCGTCAACGCCGGCACCATTCCCCATGAAATGCTGGTCGTCCCCGTGGCGGGCACCCAGAGCGCAGGAACGCGCCCCGTGGGCCGGGACGGAAGAGCCGACGAGGCCGGCAGCCTGGGCGAGGCCTCCGCTGCCTGCGCCGAAGGTGAAGGAGAGGGGATCCTGCCGTCCACGAGCGGCTGGGTCACGCTTGACCTGCCGCCCGGGCGGTATGAACTGTTCTGTAATCTCCCGGGCCACTACTGGGCAGGGATGTACACGGAGCTCACCGTCACTTGAACCGGCCGGAGAACCGCAGGCGGCGGGGGAGCGATACCGGACAGGGGGAGCGGGTCCGCCGGTGACGAACCGGCGGACCTCACACGAGGTAGCCTGCCCAGGCAGCCCGCTTCCTGCCCGGATCTAGTTGCTGAGGTAGCCGTTCGGGTCCAGTACGTACTTTGTGGCCGCTCCGGCATCGAATTCCGCGTACCCCCGCGGTGCATCATCGAGCGCTATGGCTGTGGCGTTGACCGCCTTGGCGATCTGGATCTTGTCATGCAGAATCGCCATCATCAGTTGCCGGTTGTACTTCATCACCGGGCACTGGCCGGTCGCGAAGGAGAGGGACTTTGCCCAGCCAGTGCCCAGGGACAGGGACAGTGAACCCTTCTGGGCCGCCTCGTCCGCGGCGCCCGGGTCTCCGGTGACGTAAAGGCCGGGAATGCCCACGGACCCGCCGGCGGCGGTGAGGTCCATCAACGAATTGAGCACGGTGGCCGGCGCTTCCTTGGCGCCATGCCCGTGCCCGCGGGCCTCGAAACCGACTGCGTCAATACCGGCATCGACCTCCCGTACGCCGAGGATCTGCTCGACCTGGTCGGCCGGGTCGCCGTTGGCCACGTTGACGGTTTCGCAGCCAAAGGACCGGGCCTGGGCGAGGCGATCCTCATTGAGGTCCCCTACGATGACCACGGCGGCCCCCAGCAGCTGGGCGCTTGCCGCCGCGGCAAGTCCTACGGGTCCGGCCCCGGCAACATAGACGGTTGACCCGACGCCGACACCTGCCGTGACGGCGCCGTGAAATCCGGTGGGGAGGATGTCGGAGAGCATGGTCAGGTCCAGGATCTTCTCCAGGGCCTGGTCGCGGTCGGGGAACCGCAACAGGTTCCAGTCGGCATAAGGGACCAGGACGTACTCCGCCTGCCCTCCGACCCAGCCGCCCATGTCGACGTAGCCGTAAGCGGATCCTGGGCGGTCCGGGTTCACGTTCAGGCAGATCCCGGTCTTGCGCTCCTTACAGTTCCGGCAGCGCCCGCAGGAGATGTTGAACGGGACCGAGACGATGTCCCCGACCTTGATGAACTCGACGTCGGGCCCGGTCTCGATGACTTCCCCGGTGATCTCGTGACCCAGGACCAGGCCGGCCGGGGCGGTCGTGCGGCCGCGAACCATGTGCTGGTCCGACCCGCAGATGTTGGTGCTCACGGTGCGCAGGATGACGCCGTGCGGGACCTTCCGGCCGACGTTGACGGGATTGACTCCGGGGCCGGCCATCAGTTCAAAGGTGGGGTAGGGGGTATCGATGATTTCGACAATCCCGGGTGCCTTGTACGCAACGGCTTTGTTGGCTGACATGGGCATGGCTCCTATGGTTGGTGTTCGAATTGGCACGGAAGGCCTGACGCCGGCTGCATCAGACCTTCCGTGGGGCAAGAGTTGTCAGTTTTCGTGAAGCAAGGGGGTGGATTGAGGTGCCGGGCGGGCCGGACCGAGCGGCTAGGCGTCGATAACCATGTCGGTCAGCGCGGTTGAACAGCAGGGAAGGAACTTGCCTGCAGTGATCTCACGGGCCCGGATCCCGCCCTGGTGGTTCATCTCCACCTCGCCGGAAAGCTTGACGACTTTGCAGGAGCCGCACATACCCTCCTTGCAGTTCGCGCCGATCCGGACGCCTGCGCGCTGGGCCACTCCGAGGATGTGTTCGTCCGGGCCGATCCGTACATTGATGCCCGTCCGCATGAAGGACAACGTGAGGCTGCCCGTTCCCACAGTGTCAAAGCTCGAGGCGTCGGGGGACGCGGCCTCCGGTTCCGCATCTGATCCGCCTTCGGCGGCCGCCGGGCCCGGGTCGACCGTTTCCAGCGGCAGCCCCGTGGCCTTCAAGGTTCCCTCGTCGTCGTAGCCAGGCTCGTAGAGCCCGAACGCGCTGGGCTGGCTTTCGAAATAGTCCTCGGCGGAATCGGCGATTTCCTCGGCGATCTCCTCCGCGATGTCCGAAGCGAGCGCGATTTCTGCCTGGTATTCAAGGAGTGTCTGGCGATCCCCCGAGAAGAACTCCATGTAAATGGAGGTGTCGTCGACGCCGACCTGCTTAAGCAGCTCGGTGGCGGTGTTCAGGTAACCTTCCGGGCCGCAGGCGTACACCTGGCGGCCGTTGGCATCAGGAGCGACCTCGTCGATCATGGCCGAGGACAGCCTTCCGCTGAAGCCATCCCACTCCTCGGGCCGGCCGCGGTCGCCAAGGGCGTAGAAGACCTTGACGCGCGAGTCCACCGACGCGATGTAGGCCAGTTCCCGGTGGAAGGCAAAGCCGCCGGCTTCCGCTCCGTGGTAGAGCACTACCACATTGGCCGTACCGGGCAGCGAGTGGATGGTCCGCAGCATCGACATGATCGGAGTGATGCCGGCGCCGGCAGCCAGGAAGAGGTACCGTGCGCGCCGGTCGGCATCGGGCAGGTGGAATGCCCCCACGGGTCCCAGCATGTCCAGGACGGTGCCGGGTTTGACGTTGTCATGCACCCACGGTGAAACCAGTCCGCCGGGATCGCGCTTAACGGTGACGCTGAAGGTCCAGGGTTCCGTGGGTGAGCTGGAGATTGAGTAGCTGCGGTCCACGGGTTCCTGGTCCTCGCCGTTCACGGGAAAGGCGATATTCACGTACTGGCCGGCCCTGAATGCCAGGGGTGCGCCGTCGCAGCGGCGGAACACGAAGGTCATCATGCCCCCGGCCTCGGGTACGGTCTCCACACATTCCGCCATGAACTCCTGCGGATGCCAGGGACCCAATGCACGTGCAGCGCGGGCGGGTGCCTCGGCGCTGCCCATTACCCTGTTCCACGGCATCTCAAGGCCACGGATGCGTTGGGGTTCCTGGACTACCGTTTCAGTAAGGAGTTCCGTCATGCCAAGTGCTCCTGAACGCGCTGAACGTACCAGTTGATGAAGGCCTCCACCTGGTATTCGCTCTTCATGTAGGGGCCGGGCTGGTAGGCAGGGCTGCCGGCACCCTTCTGGCACAGCTCCACGAACGCCTTGTCCTGCAGGTTTGTCTGCTTCCAGGTGTAGGTGAGCTTGTCCAGGTCGTAGTCGACGCCTTCTTCCGCGTCGTCCGCCACGAGCCAGGTGGTTCGCACCAGCGACTGGTGTTCGTTGATGGGGAAGACACCGAAGGTGATGACGTGGTCCCCAAGGAAATGGAACCAGCTGTTGGGCTGCAGGTGCATCGAGCAGCGGCCAAGGCGGAAGTCCGGAAGGTCGCCAAGCAGTTTCTTGGAAAGCCTGCGTCCGTCGGGCGAGAACGATTCACCCTCGCCGTCGAGCGATTCCCGTGAGATGCGGATTCCCGCGATGCGCGTGTCGAGCTCCTCGACCACCTCGTAGGGAAGGCCGTAGCGGCGGCAGCGCTCCTCGAGCGATGACTGTGCGTTCTTGTTGCGGTCCCACACTTCCTCAAGGTGCGTCGGGATCAGCCCCTCCGTGAGGCCCCAGGTGGGGAAGAGGGAGCAGGCGAGTTCGGGGTGGCCGTCACAGTGGTAGCACTCCCGGTTGTTCTCCATGACCAGCTTCCAGTTGCCCTCTTCGATGATGTTCTGCTGGTAGGCAATCTTCGTCTTCGACAGATCGTGGGGCGCGAGGTAGGGCTCAAAGATCTTTGCGGTTTCATCGAAGTCCGTCGGCGGCACGTCCGCAATGCAGACGAAGATCAGTCCTGCCACCTCGCGGCCGTGGGCGCGCTTGAGGCCGAAGCAGCTCTTGTCGAACTTCGTTTCCCCCGGGGCCGAGGCGTGGATCAAATCGCCGCTGGGCGAGTAGGTCCAGGAGTGGTAGCCGCAGACCAGGTTTCCCGTTGATCCCGTGGATTCCGTCAGGACGCGGGCGCCGCGGTGCCGGCACACGTTGTGCAGTACGTTCACGCCGCCGTCGTCGTTGCGCAGCACGATCAGGGAATAGGGCCCGTAGTCGACAGTGACGTAGTCGCCCGGTTCCGGCAGTTCGGCAGTGCTGGCGGCAAAGATCCAGTGCTGCCCGAAAATGGCCTCCATGTCGATATTGAAGATCGTCGGGTCCGTGTAGAAGGGGGCATCGAGGGAATATCCCGTGCGCCGGAACTCGAACAGTTCGGTGATTTCCGCCAGTTGCTCGGCAGGCAGGGATGCAGCGAGTTTTCCGCGCTTGAGGGGGACGTTCACTGAAGCAGTCATGTTGGGTTTCCTCCCGGGAGGGCTGGCTGGTGTGCGATTCGTGGCGACCACAGAGTTGGAGGCGGCAACCGGCGTTGCCGCAACTTTGCAGTCATAAAGGTTGGGGAGGATCGACCTGCACCAATGCGTCCGTCGGGGACGTCCCTGTTCGCGCTGTACGCAACATCGATCACCATATGCAACAGTGTGACTCGTGCCACGCAGGGTGTCAATCTATTAATTGACGCCGCCAAAAACTACGAAAAAACGTGCTGACTGGACCCGGGCGCGCATCAGCTAAGGCGTGTGAAATCCGGTTGGACGCTGGCCCGGGGCCGGTTACTCACTGCTTTGGTTGCGCAACGCCGCCCACGCCTGGAAACCGCCGATCAGGTCGGTGGCACGGATCAGCCCCAGCCTCTGCAGGGTGTGCGCAGCGAGGCTGGAACTGTAGCCCTCGTTGCACACAACCACGATGCGGCGGGCGGGGTCGTCAGCGATCGGGAGCCGATGGGCGCTGGAAGGATCGAGCCGCCACTCAAGAACGTTGCGGTCGATCACGACGGCTCCCGGAATTTCGCCGTCCCGGTCCCGCTGATCCACGGGCCGAATGTCAACAACAAGGGCGCCCGCTGCCATTTCCCGCTCAAGATCCGAAGGGTGGACACGCACGAGCCCGCTGCGGCTCTCTTCCAGTAACTGGTCGACCGTAAGGGCCGCGGGGGTGCCGCCCGCATGCGAACCGCGTTCGCCGCCTTCAGCGCCGTCGTCGGAGTTATCAAACTGGTTCAAAATTTTCTCCCTTTACCTTCTGATGCGTCCATCGTTCCACCATGAAGCTGAACGCGGGGACGGTCGGACCGGGGCGAATGTCTTTTTGCGTCCGCCTGGGGGAGGGGGCACCGGCGGAAGGTGCACGACGGCGGTGCGTCCCGTCGTCGTGCTCCTTGACTTTTGTGGGGACTACTTGAATTTCGGCGCCGTAGTTTCTGCGGAAGACACGCGAACGCTGTCCTGTTGCTTTCGCGGCGCTTCGGGATATGCTCCACAAATGGCACCGCGAAGTTTCCTTCAATGGCCGGTCATCCGTCAATTGTCGACGGGGGATCTGCTGGGCCGTGGGCCCGCTGTCACCTCGGCCAAGACCCAGGCCATTGCCCCCCGCACAGCTACTGCTGACCGCGTTGTCCAGAGCGTCTGCCCCTACTGCGCCGTGGGTTGCGGACAGCGTGTCTACGTCAAGGACGAAAAGGTCATCCAGATCGAAGGCGATCCGGACTCACCCATCTCGCGCGGCCGCCTGTGCCCCAAGGGTTCTGCCAGCGAGCAACTGGTCAATTCACCAGGCCGGCAGACCAAGGTGCTTTACCGTGCGCCGCGCTCCAGGGAGTGGGAACACCTGGATTTGGCCACGGCCGTCGAGATGGTGGCGGACCGGTTCATCGAAACGCGCCGCAGGACGTGGCAGCAGGAGGACGACCAGGGCCGGCTGCTTCGCCGCACCATGGGCATTGCTTCGCTGGGCGGCGCAACCCTGGACAACGAAGAAAACTACCTGATCAAGAAGCTCTTCACGGCTGCAGGGGCGGTGCAGACCGAGAACCAGGCCCGCATATGACACTCCGCCACGGTTCCCAGTTTGGGAGCCTCGTTTGGACGCGGTGGTGCAACGCAGTCACTGCAGGACATGGCCAACGCCGATTGCATCGTTATCCAGGGTTCCAACATGGCCGAGTGCCATCCCGTGGGATACCAGTGGGTAGCGGAGGCTAAAGCCCGCGGAGCCAAGGTCATCCACGTTGACCCCAGGTTCACGCGGACGTCGGCAGTGTCGGATAAGCACATTCCCATTCGTGCAGGCTCCGACGTGGTTCTCCTTGGTGCGCTCATCAACTATGTCCTCACCAATGACCTGTGGTTCAAGGAGTACGTCAGCGCGTACACGAACGCCGCCACGCTGGTCCATGAGGATTACCGCGACGCCGAGGACCTGGGTGGGCTGTTCTCCGGCTTTGATCCGGAGAAGCGCGCCTACGACACGTCATCGTGGGCCTATGCGGAAAAAGGGGACGGTGCCATCGATGAGCCCGGGCCAGGTTCGGAACACGGAGCCGATGCCACGGCCCGCGCCGCCGGCCACGCCTTTGGCAGCGGCGGACCACCTTTGGAGCACGCCGAAGTGCAGCGCGACGACACCCTCCAGGACCCGCGGACTGTTTTCCAGATCGTCAAGCGGCACTACGCCCGCTACACCCCGGAGATGGTCCAGGACATGTGCGGGATCGACGCCGCGGACTTCGAGTACCTGGCGCGCTCCATCACGGAAAACTCCGGGCGCGACCGCACGACGTGTTTCGCCTACGCCGTCGGCTGGACCCAGCACTCCCTTGGGACTCAGTTCATCCGGGCCGCCGCCATCCTGCAGCTTCTGCTCGGGAACGTCGGACGCCCCGGTGGCGGGATCATGGCCCTGCGTGGCCATGCCAGCATCCAGGGCTCAACGGACATCCCCACCCTTTTCAACCTTCTGCCCGGGTACCTGCCCATGCCCAGCGCCGGACGCCATGACAGCCTTGAGGAGTACCTGTCAGTCATTGGCTCGAAGCAACAGAAGGGTTTTTGGGCTGATGCCGACGCCTACACCATCAGCCTCCTAAAGGCCTGGTGGGGTGAGGCTGCCAACGCGGACAACGACTGGGCTTACGACTATCTCCCGAGACTGACGGGGGCCCACGGAACGTACGAGACAGTAATGGGCATGCTCGAGGATGAAGTTGAGGGCTACTTCCTTCTCGGCCAGAATCCTGCAGTGGGTTCGGCCCACGGCCGGATGCAACGCCTGGCCATGTCGCACCTGAAGTGGCTGGTGGTGCGTGACTTGAACCTCATCGAGTCGGCCACGTGGTGGAAAGACGGTCCGGAAATTGAATCCGGGGAGCTGCGCACCGAGGACATCGAGACCGAAGTGTTCTTCCTGCCTGCCGCAACCCACGTTGAGAAAGCCGGCTCTTTCACCCAGACCCAGCGCCTGCTGCAGTGGCGGCACCAGGCGGTGTCGCCGCCGGGGGAGTGCCAGAGCGAGCTGCAGTTCTTCTTCGAACTGGGCCAGCGGATCCGGGAGAAACTGGCCGGATCGCAGGACGAACGGGACCGTCCGCTGCTGGACCTCACTTGGGACTACCCCACGGACGGGCATGGCGAACCTGATGGTGAAGCCGTGCTGGCGGAAATCAACGGCCGCCACCTGGACGGCCCGGATGCGGGCAAGCCGCTCTCGGCATACACCGAACTGCGCGCCGACGGATCCACGGCGGCCGGCTGCTGGATCTACACCGGCGTGTACGCTGACGGTGTCAACCATGCCGCCAACCGGAAGCCGGGCAAGGAACAGGGGCCTGCGGCCCCGGAATGGGGCTGGGCATGGCCGGCCAACCGCCGGATCCTCTACAACCGCGCGTCGGCTGATCCGGCCGGCAACCCGTGGAGCGAGCGGAAGAAATACATCTGGTGGGACCAGGAACAGGGTAAGTGGGTCGGAGACGACGTGCCGGACTTCCCGGTTGACCGGGCACCTGGCAGCAAACCCGATCCCTCTGTCGGTGGTCCAGCCGCACTCAGCGGTGATGATCCCTTTATCATGCAGGCAGACGGCAAAGGCTGGTTGTTCGCGCCGAAGGGCCTCATGGATGGACCCCTTCCCACCCATTACGAGGCGCAGGAATCACCGGTGGCGAACGCGCTTTATCCGCAGCAGCAAAGTCCTGCGCGGCTGGTGTTCCCCCGCGCGGACAACCTCAGCGCACCGAGCGCCGGCACCAGCGGGGCAGACGTCTACCCGTTCGTCTTCACCACATATCGGCTCACGGAGCACCATACGGCGGGTGGGATGAGCCGCTGGCTCCCATACCTGTCGGAGCTCCAGCCGGAGATGTTCTGCGAGGTCTCGCCTGAACTGGCCGCCGAGCGCGGACTTGAGCCGTACGGGTGGGCCACGATCATTTCGCCGCGCTCCGCCATCGAGGCGAAGGTTCTTGTCACGGACCGGATGAGGCCCCTGGCTGTTGGCGGCCACACCGTGCATCAAATTGGGCTGCCCTACCACTGGGGCGTCGGCAGCAATGCCGTGGTCAGTGGTGACGCGGCCAACGACCTGCTGGGTGTGACCCTGGACCCCAACGTCCAGATCCAGGAGTCCAAGGTGGCTTCGTGCGATATCCGTCCGGGCCGCCGTCCGCGGGGGAAGGAACTGCTTGCCCTGGTTGCGGAGTACCAGGCCCGGGCAGGAGTGACCATCGAGACGGGGAACAGCGCCGTCACCAATCCGACGGCGGAAGGCAACAAACCCGCCCCGCATACCGATCCCACAACGGAGGACTAGATGGGCCAGCTGTCCGGACCGACCGACCCCACCGCCGATGCCCACTGGGAACACAACCATCCGCGCAAGGGATTCTTCACCGATACCTCGATCTGCATCGGCTGCAAGGCCTGCGAAGTTGCCTGCAAGGAATGGAACCACAACCCGCAGGACGGAAACCTCGAGTTGCTGGGGTCTTCCTACGACAACACCGGATCCCTGGGCGCCAGCACCTGGCGGCATGTGGCGTTCATTGAGCAAGGCCAGGAACGCATTACCGAGGCCCGGGAATCCGGGCGGGCCCTGGTCAATTTGGGCATGCCCCGCATTGGTCCTCCCGCCACGGCAGGGTCCGCAGCGACCGACCTGGCAGAGGCCGACACGACGCCCCCGGACACGGCAGACTTCCGGTGGCTGATGTCCTCTGACGTCTGCAAGCACTGCACCCACGCCGGATGCCTTGACGTCTGTCCCACGGGGGCCCTTTTCCGTACCGAATTCGGCACCGTGGTGGTCCAGGACGACGTCTGCAACGGCTGCGGAACCTGCGTGGCCGGGTGCCCCTTCGGCGTGATCGAACGCCGCAGCAATGGCACGGTGAAGGTGGCCGGCCAGCGGGACGAGCAGCACGAAAAGCATCCCGCCGACCCCAACGTGGGCGTGGCCCAGAAGTGCACGTTGTGCTACGACAGGCTGGTGGCCGATGAGACGCCCGCGTGCGCCAAGGCATGCCCGACGACGTCCATCAAGTTCGGCGACCACGACGACATGGTGGAAACAGCCCGGGAGCGGGTGGCCCACCTGCACGCGCAAGGCCTCACCGAAGCGCGGCTCTACGGTGCGAACGAGAACGACGGCGTCGGTGGAACGGGATCGGTCTTCCTGCTGCTGGATGAGCCCGAGGTGTACGGGCTCCCGCCGGACCCGCGCGTCCCCACAGCCGACCTGCCGCAGATGTACCGGCGGGCAGGCATGGCTGTAGCGGGCATGGCCGCGGCTGCAGCATTGGCTTTCCTGGGAGGACGGGCGTGACCCTTTCGGAATTCGACAGCTTCCGGCCGGCGGAGCGTGCCCGGCGCCGCCGGCAGGACGGCAAACCCGGCCTGCGCCGCCGCAGGGACAACGGGGACGGTTCCCGCGAAGTGCCCATGGTCCCGGAGCCTGAATTCACCTCTTACTACGGCCGCCCCGTCGTAAAGCCCGCGCCGTGGGGCGATGACGTTGCCATCTACCTGTTCCTGGGCGGCGTGGCAGCAGGCTCGGCGCTGCTTGGCCTCGGCGGCCAGTTGACCGGACGGCCGATACTTCGCCGGAATGCCCGGCTGGGTGCCTTGGCCGCCGTGAGTGCCGGCGCCGTCGCGTTGGTGAAGGACCTGGGCAGGCCGGAGCGTTTCCTGCATATGCTGCGGACCTTCAAAGTGACCTCGCCGATGAGCGTGGGCTCCTGGATCCTCAGCGCCTTCAGCGCAGGTGCGGGCGTTGCCGCAGTGGCCGAAATCGACCGGATGAGCGGAAACCGGCTGCCGCTGGGACCCTTGCGCAGGGTGCTGCAGGCCGTGGAAGGACCGGCGGGCGTCGAGGCTGCGGTGTTCGCCGGACCATTGGCGGCATACACAGCTGTGCTGCTTGGCGACACCGCCACCCCCACCTGGAACGCTGCGCACGAGGAACTGCCGTTCGTCTTCGTCAGTTCGGCGTGCCTCGCTTCTGCCGGGCTCGCCATGGTCACCACGCCGGCCCGCGAGACCGGTCCCGCCCGCAAACTCGCGGTGCTTGGCGTCGTGGGCGACGTGCTTGCCATGAAGATCATGGAGCGCCGGATGGATCCGGTGGCAGCCGAGCCCCTTCATCAGGGCAAGGCAGGCACCATGCTGAAGTGGAGCGAGCGGTTGGCAGTCGCCGGCGGCCTGGGAACCGTGCTGGGTGGCCGCAACCGCGTCGCAGCTGCCGCTTCGGGGGTGGCGTTGCTGGCCGCTTCTGCACTGACCCGGTTTGGCATCTTCGAAGCGGGGCTGGCCTCTGCCAAGGACCCGCGGTACACCATCGAACCGCAGAAGGCCCGGCTCGCAGCCCGCCGCGCAGCCGGCGTAACCGGCGACGCGATCACGACCGCCAGCTGACCTGGCCGCCAGGCATCAGCGGATCCTGATGCCCCGGCCGGCAGTGGTGTGGCCGATGACGGGGTGCCCTGGCAGCTCGCCGACCACCAGCAGCCCGCCGGAAGTCTGGGCATCGGCAAGCAGCAGCAGGTCGTCTTCGGTGATGCCCGGTGCGGTCTGCAGGTGCGGCCGCACCCAGTCGAGGTTGCGCCGGGTCCCGCCGGAGACAAAGCCGTCGCGCAGTGCCTCGCGGGCTCCATCAATCAGCGGTACCGCCTTCAGGTCGATCACTGCGCCCACTTCCGATGCCCGGACCATCTTGTGAAGATGGCCAAGCAGGCCAAAACCCGTGACGTCCGTTGCTGCCCGGACGCCGGCGGCCACCGCTGCCTCGGACGCGTCGCGATTGAGGCCCACCATGGTCGCTATGGCCTCGGCAAACACTTCACCGGTCGCTTTGTGCCGGTTGTTGAGAAGCCCGACGCCGATCGGCTTTGTCAGCGTGATGGGCAGGCCCGGCCGGGCGGCGTCGTTGCGCAGCAGCCGGTCCGGGTGCGCGACGCCGGTGACGGCCATGCCGTACTTGGGTTCCGGATCGTCGATGGAGTGTCCGCCAAGCACCGGGCAACCGGCCTCCGACGCCACACTAAGCCCGCCGCGGAGGACCTCCGTCATCAGCTCCATTGGCAGGACGCCGCGGGGCCAGCCCACCAGGTTGATGGCCGTGACCGGCCTGCCGCCCATTGCATAGATATCCGAGAGCGCATTCGCGGCGGCGATCCGGCCCCAGTCAAAGGCATCGTTGACAACGGGAGTGAAGAAATCCGCCGTGGTAAGAACCGCGAGGTCGTCGCGCACCAGGACGGCCGCCGCGTCGTCACCACTGTCCAGGCCAACCAGCACCTCTGCGCCCGGCTGGCCGATGAGGCCACGGATGGCATCTTCGAGCTCACCCGGCGGGATCTTGCAGGCACAGCCTCCTCCGTGGGCGTAGTCGGTGAGCCGAAGGGCGCCCACGGCGCCCTCATCAAGTTGCTGGACTGACGTCTGGGCCTCATTCACCCGCCTAGCGTACCCCCGTGAATCGACCTGCTATATTGAGGCGCGGTGGCGTCCGGGTCCTGGTGGGCCCCCCGGTCTTCAAAACCGGTGCGGCTGAGCATCTCGGCCTGGCGGGTTCGATTCCCGTCCGCCACCGCCAACTTTCGGCAGTGAATGCCGCGATATGAGGAGGGCTGTGGACCACGTCGATCCCCGCCGCCTGATTCCCCGCACGGACGACCTGCTGGCACTGCCGCCCGTCCGCGAAGCCCGGTCACGGCTGAGTGAGCGTGTGATCCGCGAACTCGTCCGGGACATCCAGGACCAGGCCCGGCGCGGTGACCTTCCTCCCGGCCAGGTGGAGCCAGTCCTGCTGGCCGCCGTCGCTGACCGCAAGGCAACAACCCTCCGCCCGGTGCTGAACGCCACCGGGGTCATCGTCCACACCAACCTGGGGCGGGCACCCCTTTCCGCGGCCGCGGTCGAAGCTGTTATCGCAGCCAGCGGCTACGTTGACGTGGAACTCGACCTGGCTGACGGAAACCGCTCCCGCCGTGGCGCCGGGGCCCGGGCGGTACTGCTCGCCGCCTGTCCCGCCGCTGAGGACGCACTGGTGGTCAACAACGGAGCAGCGGCGCTGGTACTGGCCACTACAGCCCTGGCCGCCGGCCGGGACGTGGTGGTGAGCCGCGGCGAACTCGTTGAGATCGGTGCAGGCTTCAGGCTCACCGACCTGATGGAATCGACAGGGGCAAGGCTTCGCGAGGTGGGCACCACCAACCGGACCCACCTGCACGACTACGCCGCGGCCCTCGGCGCCGATACGGGCTGCGTGCTGAAGGTCCATCCGAGCAACTTCCGGGTAGACGGTTTCACTTCCGCTGTTCCGCTGCATGAACTGGCCCCGCTGACGCAGGCACACGGAGTACCGCTCGTGGCCGACCTTGGCAGTGGACTGCTGGCACCCGACCCGCACCTCCCTGATGAACCTGATGTTGCCTCCGCTTTGGCGGCCGGGGCCGACGTCGTCATCGCCAGCGGCGACAAACTTCTCGGCGGACCCCAGGCGGGCCTGCTGCTGGGCCGCAAGGAGGTCATCACCCGGTTGGCCCGCCACCCGCTTGCCCGGGCCGTCCGGGCCGACAAACTTGCCCTCGCTGCCTTGGAGGCGACCGTGGCCGGCGGAATGCCGCCCGTCGTACAGGCGCTGCACGCCGACGTCGGGCAATTGCGGCGCCGCACGGAACGGCTGGCCCAGGAACTCGGGGCAGCGGTGGTGCCGCATGACGGCAGGGTAGGCGGCGGGGGCGCCCCCGGTTTTGCCTTGCCCGGGTGGGCGCTCCGGCTCCCCGAAGGACTGGCGCGGCTCCTGCGTACCGGCGATCCCGCCGTGCTTCCGCGCGTCCACGACGGTTCCTGCCTGATCGATCTGCGGTGCGTGCCCGCCGCGGACGACGACCGGATTCTCGAGGCCATTCGGCAGGCGCTGGCAGCCCTCGAGGCTGCGGATGCAGGCAGGGCGGGCTGAACCGTGCACGTCGTTGCCACGGCCGGTCACGTCGATTCCGGCAAGAGCACCCTTGTCCGCGCCCTTACCGGCATGGAGCCGGACCGCTGGGAAGAAGAACGGCGCCGCGGGCTGACCATCGACCTGGGTTACGCCTGGACCACGTTGCCGTCCGGGCAGGACGTTGCGTTCGTCGACGTCCCCGGCCACGAGCGTTTCCTGGGCAACATGCTTGCCGGCATCGGACCCGCGCCGGTGGTGTGTTTCGTCGTCGCCGCCGACGAAGGCTGGCAGGCCCAGTCGAGTGACCACCGGGACGCCGTGGCGGCGCTGGGCATCGAGCACGGCGTGGTGGTCCTCAGCCGCGCGGACCGGGCGTCCAGCCAGCGGGTGGCGGACGTCCTGGCACGCACCCGGGTGGAGCTGGCCGGGACTGGTCTGAGGGATGCCCCGGCCGTTGCCGTGTCCGCCATCGACGGCACCGGCCTGGCTGAGCTGCGTTCAGCGCTCGACGGCGTCCTGGCCAGTGTGCCCCAACCCGCCACAGATGGGCGGGTCCGGCTGTGGGTGGACCGGTCGTTCACGATCACCGGTTCCGGCACCGTGGTGACCGGAACGCTGGCCGCAGGAACGATCGTCCAGGGGGACCGGCTGGGCCTCTTTGGTCACCTTGGTTCCCGGTCCGTCGTCGTCCGTGGCCTGCAAAGCCGCGACACCTCGTACACCTCGGTGGCGCCAGTCAGCCGTGTGGCCCTCAACCTGCGCGACGTTTCCGCCACGGACATCCGGCGCGGTGATGCGCTGCTCACCCCCGATGCCTGGCCCACCACCGGCGTCGTGGGCATCCAACGGACCACCGGTGTGGCGTATACGGATGTGCCGGAGCAGCTCATGGTCCATGTTGGCACCGCGTCCGTGCCGGCCAGGCTGCGTCCTTTCGGCGCCGACCACGCCAGGCTCGTCCTTGACAGGCACCTGCCTCTCGTCCTGGGCGACCGGCTGGTGCTTCGCGACCCCGGAAGCCGCTCTGTGCTGGGCGGGGCACGCATCCTCGACGCCGATCCACCGGCCTTGCGGCGGCGCGGAGACGGCGCCCACTGGGCCCAGCGGCTTGCGGTCATGGACCCGGCGGGCGACGTGCTGGGGGAGGTGGCAGCCCGCAAAGCCGTGCAGGTGGAGCATCTGCGCCGGCTCGGGCTGTTGTCCGGGCAGGACCCGGAAGGGCCGCCCGGCGTGCAGGTCATCGACGACTGGTGGGTGCACGCTCCTGTCCTTGAGGCCTGGCAGCACCAGCTTCGCAACGCAGTCCAGGCGCTGCAGGAATCCGATCCCTTGGCGCCGGGCCTTTCCATGGGGGCAGCCCGCAACCTGCTTCGCCTGCCCGACGAGAAGCTGCTTTCCCATGTCATCCGTGGGGCCGCCCTGGAACAGGACGCAGGCCACATCCGGCTGCCCGGCAGCCGGGGCCACCTTGGCCCCATCGAACCGGCAATTGCCGAGCTGGAGCGCAGGCTCACCACGCATACGTTCCAGGCCCCGGAATCCGAGGAGCTGGCCGCGCTGGGTTTGGGCACGCGGGAGCTGGCTGCTGCAGAACGCTCGGGCCGCCTGCTACGGCTGCGTGACGGCGTGGTGCTGCTGCCAACGGCGCCGGCCCTTGCGATGCGAACCCTAGCCGGCCTGGAGCAGCCCTTTACCACCAGCCAGGCGCGCCAAGCCCTCGGAACGACGCGCCGGATAGCGGTTCCACTGCTGGAACACCTCGATTCGCGGGGGTGGACCCAGCGGTTGGACGCAGGCCACCGCAAGGTGGTGCGCTAAGGGTTTGCGTCCCGAAGTCGACGGGCTTTGACGAGGAAGACAACCGCAACAATCGTCCAGAATGCAGCACCCCAAAGCAGTGCCGGCATCAGGACCGCCATTCCGGTCGCCGTACCTGATGCCATGAAAGAGTTGATGAACGCCCCTGCCGAAAGCGGCGCGTGCATGAGCATCGCCAGCGGGAGGCTCCCTGTCCGGTCGTAGACCCACACCATCAGCACCCGGAATGGGGGCAGCCAGGCAAACAGGAACACCGCCACGATAACCGCGTTTGGCATAGCTCCTGAAGGGTCAGTGCTGTCCGCGAACATCGGGTAGTGCCAGGTTCCCCACAGCAGGGCCATGATGAGGCCAGTCAAAAGAATGCCGTAACGCCTACGGAGCCTGGGCAGGGCAAAGCCCGTCCAGCCAAGCTCTTCCAGGATGCCGACCGCGAGCCCGACCAGGAGGCCGCCCAGGATAATGGCCGCTGTCCCCTCCAGTGTGGTCGTGCCCGCGTAGTAACCCGGAAACATCATCGAGACCAAGGCCGCCGTCGTAGCCATGACGATCGGGCCAGTAAGAAGGGCGAAAAGGTACCACCGGGGGCCCACCCGCCATTGGCGCAGCCGGGTCCCGAGTTCCCGAAGCCCTGTTCGGCCGTATAGAAGGGCGGTAAGGGAAACGCCGGCTGCGGCGGGCCCTGCCGGGAGCGCCGCCGCGGCCCAGGTTACGGTTAGGTGCCCTGCACTGAGAATGGCAGCCATTCCGCCCCAGGAGATGAAAAATGCGAGGAGGTAGAAAACAGGCAAGGGATGGCGCCTCGTGAACGAGGAGAACCCCTTGCCGGCGGCGCCCGAAACGAGCGGCACTCCGGGCTGTGGTTGCGTTGTCATGGGGACCCTCCTGCCTGACCAAACGCGCGCCCGCCGGTGACCCGGGAGCTGCTACCCCCAACTCCCAGCGTGATAGCGCAGGCAATGGCGGAGTAGGGGCTTTGGTCATGGCACCCTGTACCTCTGGAGCGCCGGGACGCCCCGGATACCTGTCTTGGTTCCAAAGACCCTGTTTGGGCACTTCTTCGCGCCCTAGTCTGTCGTCATCCATTACATCAAGGAGGCATCCATGCGCAGAGCAGCAATGACTGAAACCGAGCGGGTCCATCATCTCTCCGAGAACCTCATGGGCCAGCTGGCCAGAGGCAGGGAATGGGCCACGCCTGGTGTGCAGGCTGCGCTTCAGCGGGCGGTGGCCGGGCTGGATGCAGGCATCGAGACCGCTTCTCCCCGCCTCCAGGCGCTGTTGCGCCGGTTGGCCGATGAGCTTGCCGGGGGTGTGGAGACACTGACGCCACGGGTCCAGGGACAGCTTAAGCGCGTTGGCCCGAAACCGGCCGCACGAGCCAAGAGACGCGGCCCGGTGAGGTCCCGGCAGCCGGCCTTCCGGGTGTGGTGGTGGATCGCAGGGCTCGCAGCGTTGGCAGCCGGGGCAGCAGTCTGGCGCTCAATGCAGGCGTCCAAGGAAGAGACGGTGCGTTCGGACAGTTCGCAGGACATGAGCGGTGCGGATGCGAATGTCGACGCAGATCTTGCCTCAGGACGGATGTAGGAGGGCGTTCAGCGGCGGCAAGAAAGCATCGTTCTACAAAGGCGCCGGCCACCGATGGATTATCCCCCGGAAGGCCAGCGTCTCAGAGGAAGCGTCTGAGCAGTTCCGGGACCCGGGGCAGGACCAGTTCAGGGGGACCGGAAAGCCGGGACTCGAGGGCCACTGTTCCCTGGTACCCCATGGCCTTGAGGGCGGCGCCGATCCGAGCCCAGTCGATGTGGCCGGCGCCCGGTTCCAGTCGATTGGAGTCGCTGGCCTGGACGTGGCCGACGAAAGCGCCCGCTGCCTCCAGGGCCGCAGCGGGATCTGCTTCTTCAATGTTCATGTGATAGGTGTCTGCGGCAAGCTTGACCGAACCGAGTCCGACTTTCCGCAGCAGTTCCACGCCCTGGGCGAGTGTGTTGACCATGTGGTCTTCGTACCGGTTCAAGGGTTCCAGGTACAGTTCTACGCCTTCGCGCGCGGCGTGCCCGCCAAGTTGACCGAGAACATCAACAAGCACGGCCGTGTCCTCCTCCTGGGTTCGCGGCGGACTGAACGGGGGAAGGCGTTTTGAAAACATGCCGTAGGAGGCCGGGGTTACGGCGCCCCGGCCCCCCAGCTCGGCCATGACACTTAGCTGGGATCGAAGTTGAACCACGGCGTCCCGACGGAGGGCCTCGTCAAAGTCTCCGATGAAGTGAAGCATGTCCACGCATACGGTGGGCATGACCACTCCGTTCTTCCGTGCGCGCCGAAGCTCGGACAGACGGTTCTGGAAACCCAGGTCGCCTTGGGCGCGGAGCTCAATTCCGTCGAAGCCCCAGGCAACGGCTCTCTCAAATTTCTCCTCCAGGCAGCTACCGGGCAGGTGCTGCTCTTGTACGGTGAGCGGGATCATCGGAACTCCAAAACTGTCTGAAGGGCAGACTCGGGATTGTTATCCAACAGCTCGTAGGCCTTGGCAGCATCTGCGATGTCGAACCGGTGGGTCACCAGCGAGGCTGCATCCAGGGCGCCGGACGCGATCGAAGCGATCACTGTCTGTTCCAGGCGGGGAACGCTCCACCGGGTGCGCAGCCGGTTTGGGACCGAACCGATTTGCGAGGCGAGTATCTGGACCCGGTTGTGGTGGAACTCTTCTCCCAGGCGGAGAGGTGCCGCGCCGCCCTGGTAAAAGCCGGCAGCAACCACTGTGCCATCGGCACCCACGGCCCGCGTGGCCTCGTGGAGGGCGCGGTAGTTCCCGCTGAGTTCAATGGCGCAATCGCACCCCATGCCGCCGGTAAGTTCGCGAATCCGGGCTGCGGGATCCGGGTCCGGCGCCAAGGCTTCCTCCGCACCCCAAGCGAGTGCCTTGTTTTGGCGCACCCTGATTCCGTCAACTGCGATCACCGTCGCGCCGTTCAAAACGGCGAAGCGGGTGGCCAGCAGGCCGATGACGCCCTGGCCAAAAATGGCAACCGTCGAACCCACCCCCAGGTCAGCTGCCAGGACGGCGTTCAGGGCTATCGCTCCCACCCGCACAAATACGGCAGCGAGCGGGTCCATGCCCTCGGGCAGTTGGTGACCGGCCACGGTTTTTGCCAGCAGGATAGCCTCGGACTGGTGCCCCCAAATGCCCCAGACGGTGTCTCCGACTTTAACAGGCCGGCCGGCGTCCTTCCCCTCATCGACCGGGTCGGGCACGGCAGCAACCTCCACGACCTCTCCGACCTCCGAGTATCCCCACCCGTCCAGGGGGTAGCCAAGCCGCGGTTCACGTAGATCCTGCTGGAACAGGCGGATCCCGGGATTCCATACGGAGGTCAGGTAGGGATTAGTGCCCCGGTACGCGGTCATCTCGGTCCCGGCCGAGATACCCGAAAACAGGGTGCGGACCCGAACCTCTCCGGGCTGGAGGGCAACGCTCTGGCTCTCGATGATCTCTACTTTGCCGGGGCCTGCAAAGCGAAGAAGGCGGTACACGGCTTATCTTCCTTGAGGCGATTTGGTGCCTGGGACCATGGCGGTGCTTTCAGTATGCAAGGGTCCAGCGCGGCGCTGCTTTCGAGACAGTGATCAGATGTGGGGGGTATTGCCTCGGCCCCGTGCCCGCCGCAGGCTTACCCTCCGGGGGTGTGGAGCGGCACGGTTTCGGCGCATGCGGCTGTGCCATGGCCTTGCATGAAGGTGGACCGTGGTAGACGGCGCTGATGCCACCAGGGTGGATCCGTTCCTTCGGCGGCGAAGATGGACGATCACGAGGACGGTCAGGCCGATCCAGGCGAACGCAACGCCGATGACAAGGAGCACTGTCGGAATCGTGTCCACTGCGGCACTTCCTCAGGAAGCAGGGGTTTGCTGGTTCACGTAAAGAACGGGGTCATTGGCGTGGTGCCTCTGTACCCGGACGCACCACGGGCGGTCCCATGCCATGGTGGGGTCCGGGGTGGCTGCTGACGCGCAGGATCCTGCAGCGGGTGGGGGATAGGGGTGATGTCACAGCGGCCTCCGGCTGAGCTGAAGCGGGGCCTGCTGCTGGACTTAGTTGAGGTATAGCGCGGTGCCACACCATAGTCAATAGACGTGGGCGAAGCCCCCGGCTCAGGCCACCACCACGCCGTGCCGGGAACACTCCGCTGTCCAGCCAAGCGGCGTCACCTGTACTTTCATCCGGCGCCCGCAGGCGGCGCAGTACCGCGGCGGTTCCATTGCCATGCGTTCGCCGCAGCGTTGGTGGGCGTTCGACGGCGGGTGGTTGCCGCCGTCGAACGCCTCGCCGCAGTGCCCGCAAAAGTTCCCGGCGGCTGAATGCATGGAGGGAAAAGCTCTCTTCACAGCGTTTTCTGAAGTTCCTTGATGGGCATGTTGAGGTCCACGAGCAGGTTCAGGTCTGCGGTGGCAGGGCGGCCGAGGGTGGTGAGGTAGTTGCCCACGATGACGGCGTTGATGCCCCCGAGCAGGCCATCGCGGGTGCCGAGGTCGCCGAGGGTGAGTTCGCGGCCGCCGGCGTACCGAAGAACGGTGCGGGGCATGGCCAGGCGGAAGGCGGCGATGGCGCGGAGGGCGTCCTTGCCGTCCATGATGCCTTGGTTCTCCAGCGGGGTTCCAGGCCGGGGATTGAGGAAGTTGAGCGGCACTTCATGGGGTTCCAGGGCTGCGAGCTGGGCGGCCAGTTCAGCCCTCTGCTCCAGGCTTTCACCCATTCCGATAAGGGCGCCGCAGCACAGTTCCATGCCGGCGTCCTTGACCATGGCGCAGGTCTGCAGCCGTTCCTCATAGGTGTGGGTGGTGACGACTTCGGGGAAGTAGCTGCGTGCCGTTTCCAGGTTGTGGTTGTAGCGGTGCACCCCCCACTCCTTGAGCTGGTCCACTTGGCGCTGCGTCAGCATGCCCAGCGAGCAGGCGATGTTGATGTCCACTTCCTGGGTGATGCGGTCGATGGCGAACTTGATCTGGTTCATCAACTTGATGTCGGGCCCCCGGACGGCAGCGACGATGCAGAACTCCGTGGCCCCGGTGGCGGCTGTCTCCTTGGCGGCCTTGACCAGTTCCGGGATATCCAGCCACACGCCACGGACGGGGGAGTCAAAGAGACCGGACTGGCTGCAGAAATGGCAGTCCTCCGGGCAGCCGCCGGTCTTGATGGAGATAATGCCCTCTACCTCCACTTCCTCCCCGCAGTGGCGGAGCCGTACCTGGTGGGCCAATTCAAGGGCGCTTGGAAGTGCCTCATCCGGGAGCCGGAGGACCTCTTCGAGCTGGGCCTGGTTCAGGCCGATGCCGTCCCCGAGAACCTGCCGGCGGGCGGTTTCCAGGATTGCGTAGCCTCCGCCCGCGGTGGTCCCGGTGCTGCCGGCGCTGGGAAGGTTTGCCTGGATGGTCATTAACTGGTCCTTTGCGTCTACATGGAATATGCCTCACAGCAGACGCTAGTTCTCCCTGGGCGACTCGATTTTGGAGGAGTCCAACAAAGAATCCGGTGACGGGCCCAACGATGACGCGCCGGGACCGGTGACACGTACTCCGCCCACCGCCCCTGTCCACGGCGTATCGCCCGGAACGGGCAGCACCAGATGCGCAAAAACGTACCCCTGCTCAAGTGGGAGGACCCTGGACGTGGCCCCTGCGCACTTCAGGCACAGCTCCACCGGCTGAAAGGGGGCGCCGGGATGCTCCTGCCCCACGGAGACCACAGCGCCGGAACCACCCACGCAGGCTACGGTGACGGTGTACAGCCCAGCCGCCGGCACCTTCGCCATCGTGCCAAACCCCCTGACGGGGCCATCCAGGGGTCCTTCCTCGAAAAGGAGCGCAGGCCCGGGTACTGCCTTAAGAAGCCGGTCCAGCTCAGCATAGTTTCCGACCTCGCGCTCCAGGACGAGCGGGTCAACGTAGGGGGCAGGGGAATCAGCGACTGGGGACGGGCTCGCCATGGGACTCTGCACAGTCTCTTTGTACTCATACGCGCAGCCGGCGGTTCCCCAGGCCACAATCGGCAAGCAAAGGGTGAAAGCAAGACCACGCTGCCTGTCCTTCATTCCCACCTTTCCATGGTCGCCATGGCCGCGGTTCAAGGCAATGGTCCGGTCACTGGCAGCACCTTCGCGGCGGGAGGCCGTGGGGGTTCTTGGTCGACAGCCGACAATGAAGCCAAGCTCAAGATTGAAACAATAAATCCCTGTAGTGGACAAAATATCTTCCCCGTGGCCGCAGGGCTTCCTAAAGTGGCCGTACAGCTACGACTTGGGGGACAGTCCCCCAATTGACCAGGCCAAGGGGGGCCGCATGAGCACAAGCAATCCGCCGGCCGCCAAGGACGAACATACGGTGACGCGGCCGGTGCCCGCTCCACCTGTGGGGCCCTTGGCAAGACCCGGCACGGTTCAACAGACCTCGCGTTCCAGCAGGCGGGAACATGAGGTACAGCGCCTGATCCGCGACCTTGCCGTCCTTGCAGACAACCATCGCGCGCAGGTTTCGTAAACCGCCTGCTTAGCTCCCGGAACCTGTTCCGGTCCTGTGGAGGATGTCATCCACCACGCTCTGGAGTGGTGCAGTAGCGTCGATCGCAATGGCACCGGACGGGATTTCTTCCCGTGTTCCGTGAAGGCGTTCTATGAGCTTCCGTTCAGCCTGGCGCCCTCCCCACTCGTCCTTTGGGCGCGCATCAAGCCGCCGGCGAAGCGTTTCGAGGTCCACCTCAAGAACGAACACCGCGTCAAAAAGCTCAATGAACTTTGAGAGATTCCTGGATCCGCCGCAGAAGAACGTCACCGCCTCCCGCCGGTCTTCGGTGAGGGCCTTCACGTCGTCCACCCTCCAGAGATGGTGATGGTGCACGGAGACGCCGGTGATGCCGGCGAGTGGTTCACCGGTCTCAGGATCGCCTTGATAGGCCAGTTCGCGGTCACCGTTGATTGCGTGATAACCGCGCCGGCGCAACTCGTCGCAGACAGCGGTCTTGCCGGTTCCTGAGCCGCCTTCGATGAGGTAGTTCTTCCTGCCCATGCCTGATGGTACCGATACTGCGTGCTGGAGAAGATGGATCCGACGATGTTCCCGGGCGCTGCATGGTGGGTTGGGAACCGGCTCGTCCTTCAGCCCTCGCGGTTGATGGTTTGATTAGTCAGTGCTCCGTGTAAAACGCTTTGTTGTTTTCAGCCTGTTTGTCGTTTGCATCAGCACTGCTGTCTCCTTCTGGCTCATCCGGCAGCCAGGCGCGGACGCCCGGGTGGCCTTTTCCGCACCGCCGCGGGCAGGGGCAACTTTCGCACTCGGCCCCGCCGGCATCGACACCGCCGTCAACGTAACACGCAGCCCGGACGCCCAGTGGCTGCTGGAGGCTTCCACCCAGACCGGTATCCCTGCCCGGGCCCTGCGGGCCTACGTTGGTGCCGCCGCCACGGCCAATGACGCCACCCCGATGTGTCGAATCGGCTGGAATACTCTGGCTGCTGTCGGCTTCGTCGAATCAGCCCATGGAACCTATGGCGGCGGCCGCCTGGACAGCAACGGCCATGCGAGCGGGCCCATCGTGGGACCAAGCCTTAACGGCGATGGATTCGCCGCCATCGCGGATACGGATGGCGGCGCCCTTGACGACGACGCCCGGTGGGACCACGCGGTGGGGCCGATGCAGTTCATTCCCTCCACGTGGCGGCTTGCAGGAAGGGACGGGAACGGGGACGGAACAGCGGACCCGTCCAACATCGACGACGCCGCCCTCAGCGCGGCCACATATTTGTGCGCCCACGGCCGGGACCTCACAACCCCGCAGGGGTGGGCAGACGCCATCCACTCCTACAACCAGTCCGATGCCTACATCCGTCAGGTGCGGGCCCAGGCGACCGCTTACGCCGCAGAAACGGGCACCCCCGAATGATGCCGGGCGGCTGGCGGTCGCAGTGCCGGCTTCAGGTGCATACGGGGTCTCCCCGTGGACTCTGCCGTCCGTGCGTCAGGCAGGCTGCCACCTGACGGGAAGTGCCTTCAGTCCGTAAACGATGGTGCTTTCCATCCGCTCCAGTTGCGCTTCATGAGCCAAGGAGAGCCCAGGCAAGCGGGCCAGCAGTGCCTCCAGCGCAATCCTGGCCTCCAGCCGGGCAAGGGGTGCGCCGAGGCAAAAGTGGATGCCGTGGCCGAACGCCAGATGACGGTTGGGGTTGCGGTCAACGTCGAACTCGGCCGGCCGCTCGAATTGCTGCCCGTCGCGGTTGGCGGACCCGATCCAGGCAACAACCGGTGCCCCGGCCGGGATTCGCTGATCGCCCAAAATCGTCTCCGCCACCGTCACCCGGTACATGGACTGGACCGGCGACCGGAACCGCAGTACCTCTTCGAGGGTTTGGGGAAGCAGGGCCGGCTCCTTAAGGACACGCTCGAGAGAGCCCGGCGACTCAGACAAACATAGAACGGCGTTGCCGATCAGGTTGGTGGTGGTCTCATTGCCGGCGACGAGCAGCAGGCTGCAGAAGCCGAGCAGTTCAGGGACCGTGAGCTTTTGGCCGTCAATCTCGGCAGACAGCAGGCTGCTGATCAGGTCCCTGCCGGGGCGGCTCCTGCGTTGGTCGATGAGGGCCAGGAAGTATTCGATCATCTCTGAGGCGGTTGCGTCCTGCCCGTCGCTGGCCGGGCCAGTGCGGGTTTGGCTGACAATCACGTCGGACCATTGCTTGAAACGCTCGCGGTCCTCCGCCGGGATGCCCATGAGCTCGGAAATCACGATGACCGGCAGCGGGTACGCCAATTCCTTGATCAGGTCGCCGCTCCCGCGGGCCGCGATCCCCTCCAGGAGTTCGTCCGTGAGGCCGGCGATACGTGGAGCCAGCGCGTCAACGGCCTTTGGCGTGAAAGCCTGTGTCACCAGGGAGCGCAGCTGCCGGTGCCTCGGGGGATCGGCGGTGATGAGGCTTGAGGCGAAGAGCTGGCCGGAGCCGGACGGATTTTCACCGCCCATGCGGGATGAGAACGTAGCGTGCTCGGACAGCACCCGCTGAACATCGTCATACCGGAACACGTGCCAGCTCCCCGATTGGCCGTCCTGGAAGACAGGAGCGGCTGCACGCATTTGTTCGTAGTGGGGAAAGGGATCGAGCGGATATTCAGCAGCCTGTGTGACGTCCATGGTGGCCTCTCTGCCTCCTTGGCGCTCCCGGGGGCACGGCGGGCGCCAAGGCCTCAAACGACTGAGCGTGGAACCTTGATCCTAACCAAAGCCTGCGCCTGGGTCATCAGTCCCGCCGTCGAAATCCCTGGCCGCTATTGAAGTCTGGCTGTCAGCGGGCCCCGCCGCCGTCTGTGGGATTGCCGGAACCGCAACAGACACCTACCCCAGGCGTAAGGCGACGGCGAGGTCCGGTCCCAGTGACTTCGCGAAGGTATTGGTCATGTGGTTGTCCCGATAGACCAAGACGTTCCCGATGACAGCCGGGCAAAGGCCGTCCCGGCAAAAGAGCCTGGAGAGGTCAACAATTTCAATGCCTCCAACCCGGCGGGCCGCCCCAACAAGCGCGTCATCCCCGCCCGCAAGGGCCTCCGAGGCAGGCGTGGCGCAAGCGCCGTGGTCGGCATACTTTTGAATGCATTCCACCGGGTTGCCCTGTGGATACGGCAGGTCCGCGACGACCGCGACCCGCAGTCCCGCAGCACGCAGCCGGGAAAGGGTCTGAACATAACCCTCGACAAGCGGGGCATCCGGCGCCCAGGACCACCCAAGAGCCTTTTTATAACCGGACTCGCGCATCCCGGCAACCAGGACGAGGTCCGGTTTTCCTGCCGCGATTCTTTCGGCTGTTATGGAATTTTGGTTCGAACAGTTGGCGTAGAGGGTGGTCTCGGACCGCGGCGGAGTCAAGGCAAACGGGCAGCCGTTCCGCACCAGGGCGTGGATTCTCAGCGGGATCTTCCGGGATACGGCAATGAGGGGGTCAACAAACTGGCCGGCGTGTGAATCCCCGACAACCACAACAACAGGCGCATCCTGCTGTGCCACCGAACCGAACCAGCAATCAGTGTCAGGCACCACGGCGGGGTCGTAAACGCCGCAGGCCCCGGCGCTGGTGGCAGGTACATCCTGCATGGCGACCGAGGGATCAGGGCGGATGGGGAGGCCGGCAGGTACCGGCGCGGGGCGGGTGGACCAAGCCTGGGCGCCGGGGTAATCGTGGTCCGACAGTTCGGTCGACAGTTGTGCGCGCTTAATCTCAATTACCTGCCACGGCGCCCACGCTGCAACGGACACCACCATCGCGCCGCACAGCGCCATCGCGTAAGTCCGGCGGTAAACGCTCCAGCCAGCATGCCCTGAGCGGTGCCGGAAGCGCTGTTCCACCAGGTGGTAGGAGGCTACGGCGAGGACAAGACTGAGCAGGGCGAGGAGCAGCGCTTCCCTGATGCGTGGCGTGCGGCCCAACAGCGCGACAGCGAAAACGATGACGGGCCAGTGCCACAGATACAGGGAATACGACACGTCTCCGACGAGCGTCATGGGCCGGATGGCAAGGAACCTGGAAGCGGACCACGGAACGGCTGCTGCTGGAGGGCCAGTGCGCAAGAGGATGGCGGTCCCGAGTACTGGGATGGCGGCGATGCTGCCGGGGAAGGCAATGTCAGTACTGAAGAGAAAAGCGGGGACGACGATGGCAGAGACGCCCAGCCACCCGCTGACCGCTGCAAGCCGGCCGGACGGTTTCGGCAGTGCCGGCAGGAGAGCGGCGAGCCCGCCGACGGCGAGTTCCCAGATCCTCGTCGTCGTGGCAAAGTACGCGAGGGTGTGTTCATGGTCGCTCAGGTAGATGCTGTAGACGAACGACGCCAGGGCAGTCACGGACACCGCCGGAACGATGAAGCGGCCGGGCGGCTTGCCTGTGGCGAGCGCCGCGGAGATCAGGCCAAGGAAGAAGAACGGGATGACGAGGTAGAACTGCTCCTCGACGGCAAGGGACCAGAAGTGCTGAAGGGGAGACACTTCCTGCGTTGCGCCGGCGTATGAGACTGCGGACAGGGCCTGATGCCAGTTTTGTACCTGGAGCAGCGAGAACAGGACATCGGAGGAGATGTTCTGCCAGCGGCTTTGGGCAAGCAGCAGCATTGCCCCGGCCAGGACTGCAACCAAAACAACGGCCGACGCCGGAAAGAGGCGGCGGATGCGCCGTGCGTAGAACTCGGGAACGGAGATTGACGCGTTCTTTGACGCTTCCCTGGCAAGGGAGCCGATGATGAGGAAGCCCGAGACGACGAAGAACACGTCGACTCCTACGAACCCGCCCGGGAGGGCTTCAGGCCGAAGATGGTAGATGACGACGATCCCAACGGCCAGTGCGCGGAGGCCCTGGATGTCCCGTCTGGCCCCGGAGCCGTTGGTGCCGTGCGCCCGGACCTTAGCCGCGGCATGCCTCATTGCTTCCCCTTGTATTCTGCTGTCAACCTCCGCCCTTTAGCGGGTATCGAGGCGAGTGGGACTCGCCGAGAGGGGATTCTATCCGACACCAATGCCATGGTTGTGGCACTCGAACGCCGTTTTCGTTTTGACCGGCCAAAGTGGTGCCCGCCTTTGCCGGCGCCTGGGTGGAATGGTGACGGCCCGCCCCTGGATTTCCACCCCGCCGTTGGCCAGGGGCCGGGGGCCCGGGTTTTGTGGTAGCCAATCCGGGTCCCCTAAGGTTGATGCTCGATGAAAGCCCCTGAGAAGACTTCTGATCAGCTGCCCGCAGGTTCCCCGCGCGGACCCGTTTTTGTTGATGCCTCAGGACGGCGCCTCCGGCGGGTCCAGCTGATTGGCCTGGGGGTTCTCGGGCTGGTGGCCGGATACGTCGTCCTGGTGCTTGCCGCGTTCATTGGCGGCTCCGGGGTCTCCGCGCCCTTCCTGCCCCTGCCCGCCGCGGCAGGCCCCCACGACCAGCCGTCAATTCCGCCGTCTTCACCAGCGGCTGATTCCCACACTGCCGCAGCCTTGTCCGGCCCCGCCGCTCCGCCCGTTGAGCAGTCCCCGGCGGCAGTGCCGGTGGCCCTGGCCGCCGCACCGGCCGCACCGGCCGCACCCCCGGTGGGCGGTACCGCCGTCGCGACTTCCGCCCCTGTTGCTGCTCCGGTTCCTGCTGCGCCCACTCAACCCGGACTGAGCGGGACGGCTCCCGGTGCCGCTGGAACCGCCCCGGGCTCCAGCGGGACGGCCCCGGGTACCAGCGGTGTTGCGCCGGGGTCCAGCGGTGTTGCGCCGGGCCAGGCAACGCGGCCGTCGGCCCCTTCCCGCCAGTAACATGACCCTCCGGAACAAGGGCACCAGAAACGCAAAGAGCAATGTGCCCGCGAATGTCAGGGCCCATTGGTTCGTCCTCCTGGCCACCTTGATGGCGCTGGGGCTGGCTTTGGCGGTGCAGGGATACCTGCACCACTCGGGCGGTGCCGGCGTGGACCAGGTGCCCGTGAACCAGGCCGCCGGGAATGTCCCGGATGCCGTTTCCCACGGTGGCCCGGTGCTGGATTCCCGTGGCGGGACCGTAACGTCCGTCAGGCCGCCGGACCGGACGGTCGCCCTGACGTTCGACGACGGCCCTGACGCCCTGTGGACGCCCCGCATCCTCGACGTCCTCCGGGAACACCATGTCCATGCGACCTTCTTCGTCGTGGGCTCCGCAGCGGTGGACAACCCGGATCTTTTGCGCCGCATCGTGGCCGAAGGCCATGAAGTGGGGGTCCACACGCTGACGCACACGGACCTCGGCCCAGCTCCCGACTGGCGCCGGGAACTTGAGGTGCAGGGCGGACAGGACGCGATTGTGGGCGTCACCGGCCGGGCCGCGTCTCTGCTGCGGCCGCCCTACACCGCCGGCAACGGGGCCATTACGGACAGCATGTGGTCCGCGCTGCGGGGGCTGGCGGATGAGGGATACCTCACCGTGCTGAGCAGCATGGACAGCAAGGACTGGCAAACGCCGGGCGCCGGAGCGATCGAGGACAATCTCACGCCGTCCGGGCCGCAGGGGCAGGTGGTTCTCATGCATGACGGCGGCGGCGACAGGGAACAGACCGTCGCCGCGCTGGACTCCGCCCTCTCCCGATTCTCGGAGCAGGGGTACCGCGTCACCACGGTCGGGGATGCGGTGGGCATTGACAGCATGCGCCCCGCATCCAGCGTGGAACAGGTTCGCGGCTCTGCGTTCGTGTGGGGCATCCGCCTCAGCGACTTCGTCGTCACGGCCATCTCGTGGGGACTCGTTGCCGCCGGCGCCGTGACTTTCGTGCGCGCCGTCCTGGTGATGTTCTTCGCTGCCCGCCACAGCCGCGCAGCGCGGCGCCTCCCCACGCCTGGTCGGGGCAGGCGCCGCGTCGACGTGATGGTGGGGCCGGCGGTCATCGAACCGGTGACGGTGATTGTCCCCGCCTACAACGAGTCCGCCGGAATTGAAGCCGCGGTCCGGTCCATCCTTGCCTCCACGCATCCGGTGGAAGTCATCGTGGTGGACGACGGCTCCACCGACGGGACCGCCGACATCGTGGAGGCTCTCGGCCTGCCCGGCGTGACCGTCATCCGCAAGGAGAACGGCGGCAAACCGTCCGCCCTGAACGCCGGAATCCAGGCCGCGGGCCACGACCTTGTTGTCATGGTGGACGGTGACACCGTTTTCGAACCGGATACAGTCCGCGCCCTCATCCAGCCCTTCGCGGACCCCCGCGTGGGGGCGATCTCCGGCAACACCAAGGTGGCCAACCGGGGAGGCATCCTGGGTGCGTGGCAGCACATCGAGTATGTTGTCGGGTTCAACCTCGACCGCAGGCTGTTCGACGTCGCCGAATGCATGCCCACCGTTCCCGGGGCAATTGGGGCCTTCCGGATCGAAGCCCTCCGCAACGTCGGCGGTGTCAGCGATGACACGCTCGCTGAGGACACCGACCTGACCATGGCACTGTGCCGGGACGGCTGGCGCGTGGTGTACCAGGAGGATGCCAGGGCCTGGACGGAGGCGCCCGCAACCCTCGGCGCCCTGTGGCGCCAGCGGTACCGCTGGTGCTACGGCACCCTGCAGGCTATGTGGAAGCACCGGGGGGCTGTGCTGCAAAAAGGCGCGGCCGGGAAGCTCGGCCGGCGCGGGCTCGGCTACCTGTTTGTCCTCCAGGTACTGCTTCCCCTCTTCGCGCCCGTCGTTGATGTCTTTGCCCTGTACGGCCTGATCTTCCTTGACCCCCTGCGGATCGGGGTGCTGTGGCTCCTGTTCCTGGCGGTTCAATTCCTTATGGCTGCTTACGCGTTCCGGCTCGACAGGGAACGGCTCGGCCCGCTCTGGACGCTTCCCCTGCAGCAGTTCGTCTACCGGCAGCTCATGTACCTGGTGGTCATCCAGGCCGTCGTCACAGCAGTGGCCGGAGTGCACCTTCGGTGGCACCGGATGGAAAGGTACGGCAGCCTGCGCGTCCCGCAGACCCAACGCCAGGGCTAGGGTAAGTTCGGGCCTGTGGGATCCGTGGCCCCGGGCCGGGACGCCGTCCCCTTGCCGGCAAGCCGGCGGCAGGTACCTGGAACGCAAAGGAGCTCCATTGGCTGACGAACTAACCACGGGCCGGCTCGAGTGCCTTTTCACGGGTTCGGTCTGGGCAGAGGGCCCCGTGTGGGTGCCGTCCTCGAAAACCGTGCGGTGGAGCGACATCCCGAACAACCGCATCCTCGAGTTCAATCCCGCCACCGGGGCCACCCGGGACTACGCGGTGGGCGTCGAGTTCACCAACGGCCGCACCCTCGACGCCGACGGCAGCGTGGTCCAGTGCAGCCACGGGCAGCGCCGGGTGGAGCGCGACCGCGAAGGCATAGTGACCGGCCTGGTGGATTCCTTCGAGGGTCACCGGCTGAACTCACCCAATGACGTGGTCATCGCCCGCGATGGAAGCATCTGGTTCACGGACCCGCCCTATGGAATTCTGCCGGGGACAAGGGAAGGCCACGAGGGTGAGCAGGAATATGGTGGCTGCAATGTCTTCCGCTTCGAGCCGGGTTCCGAATCGATGACGGCCGAAATCACCGACCTGGTGCACCCCAACGGGCTTGCCTTCTCGCCCGACGAGTCCGTTCTCTATGTCGCGGATACAGCCGGTTCCCGCTATGGCGTTCCGCTGCGGATCGCAACGTACAACGTCCATGAGGGACGCTGCAGCGCCAGGACGGGGACGCTCGAGCTTGAGGACGGCCACCCGGCCGACGGCCTCAGGGTGGACGTCGAAGGCAGGATCTGGACCTCCGCCGGCCCGTCCATAAGGGTCTACTCACCGTCCTTCGAACTCCTGGACACCCTCCCAGTGCCCGAGACGGTCTCGAACCTGTGCTTTGGCGGTTCCGACGGCCAGGACCTCTACATCACGGCAACCACAAGCCTGTACCGGATCCGTACCACCACCAGGGACGCGGCTGCCCGCCACTTTCCGCCCCATAACCACTGAATACGAGGAGAAGCCATGCAGCATCGAACCCTTGGCCACAGCGGCGCCGTGGTCACCAGTTACGCGCTGGGAACCATGACCTTCGGCGCGGAGGCGACGGAGGAGACATCCCATGCCATCCTTGACAGCTATTTCGACGCGGGCGGCAACTTCATCGACACCGCGGACGTCTACAGTGCGGGAGTGTCGGAAGAAGTCATCGGCCGCTGGCTGGCCAAGCGCCCCGACGTGAGGGACAGGGCGGTGATCGCCACGAAGGGGCGCTTTCCCATGGGGACGGCACCAAACGACGTCGGAACCTCACGGCGGCGCCTGACCCGCGCCCTTGATGATTCCCTCCGCCGGTTGGGCGTGGAGCAGATCGACCTGTACCAGATGCATGCTTGGGACCCGATCACCCCGCTGGAGGAAACCCTCCGCTTCCTGGACGACGCTGTGAGCCGCGGCAAAATCGCCTACTACGGTTTCTCGAACTTCCTTGGCTGGCAACTGACCAAGGCTGTGCACGTTGCACGCAACCAGGGATGGAACCCGCCCGTCAGCCTGCAACCCCAGTACAGCCTGCTGGTCCGCGACATCGAATTCGAGATCGTTCCGGCAGCCCTCGACGCAGGAATCGGCCTGCTGCCGTGGTCGCCCCTGGGCGGAGGCTGGCTCTCGGGCAAGTACAAGCGCGACCAGCAGCCTACCGGTGCAACCCGCCTGGGGGAAAACCCCAAACGCGGCATGGAGGCGTGGCAGGCGCGCAACGAGAACCCGCGCACGTGGGCTGTCATCGACACCGTCCAGGACATCGCCGACGCCAACGGCGTGAGCCCGTCCCAGGTGGCCCTGGCCTGGCTGGCGGACCGTCCGGCTGTTACCTCGGTGATTCTGGGGGCGCGGACCACGGAACAGCTCGCTGACAACCTCGCCGCCGCCGAACTGCAGCTCAGTGCCGATGAAGTGGACCGGCTTACCCAGGCCAGCCAGCCAGAGGCCGGCGTTTATCCCTACGGACCCATGGCTGAGGAACAGCGCAGCCGGAAAATGGAGGGCGGGCGGTAGCTACACCGCGAACGAGGGCACGGTGAAAGGACCTACTCCGCGTGCTTCAGCACGTCCGGCAGCTCGTCCACATACACCGTTTGCGGCGGCTCGTAGTAGATCACCAGCACCTCGCTGCCCACCGGGAAGTCGCTGGTTTTGTCGAACGGGTGGGCGTGGAACGCCATGATGCCGCCGAGGTAGGGCAGCATGACTTCCCCGATGGTGCCCGGGCCGATGCGCCCGGTCACCCGGCCGATCTTCCCCGTCAGGCTCCGGTCAACGTCCTTGCGCATGGGCGGGCCTATGCACCGGGAGCCTTCGGCGGACGCTTGGTGTCTTCGCCCTTCCGGAGCGCTGATGCGAGGGCAGGCAGGTAGTCGCCCGCCTGTGCCAGGATGCCGCCCAGCATCTTGTTGACGCCTTCGCCGCCGTTGAGGACGGTCATGTTGCCCACGTGGGAGAAAGGCTCGGCTGCAGCGGCGATGATGGCGGGCATGTTTTCGGCAAGCTGTTGGGAGATGACCGCGTCCTGGTTGGTGCCCAGCGCTTCGGCCCGGGCCTTGATGCCGTCCGCTTCGGCCAGTGCCTTGGCCTTGATGGCGGACGCCGCGGCGTCGCCTTTGGCCCTGGTGGCGGCGGCTTCAGCCTCGCCGGTGACCTTGGTTGCTCCTGCTGCGGCGGCGGCTGCGGTGGCATTCGCCTGGGCCTGGAGTTCAGTGCGCCGCGCGTTCGCCTGCGCCTCGAGCTCGGTGCGGCGTGCCAGCGCCTCCGCAGCGCTGATATCCGCCGCCTTCTGGCCTTCAGCATCGGTGCGTTTGGCGTAGGCCTTCGCATCAGCGGGTTTGCGGATACTCGTCTGCAGCTTCTGCTCCTCACGGTCCGCCTCAAGCTTGGCGACTTCGGTTTCCTGGACCACCACCTGCTGCCGGGCCGTGGCCTCGGCGAGCGGGCCGGCCTGGGCTGCGTTGGCCCTGGCGCGTTCCGCGTTGGCCTGCGCCACGGACTGCCGGATCGCCGAAACGCTCTGCGCGTCCGCGATCAGGGCCGCAGCTTCCGCTTCCTTCTCTGCCGCCTCCCGGTTGCGGGTGGCCTCGGCAATCCGGGCCTCCATCTTCACCTGGGCAATATGCGGCTTGGCGATGTTCTGGATGTAGCCGGTAGGGTCCTGCAGGTCCTTGATCTGCAGGGAATCCACCACCAGGCCCAGCTTCTCCATCTCCACTCCGCTGGCGCTGCGGACCTGGGACCCAAGCTTGTCCCGTTCGCGGATAATCTCCTCCACGGTCATGCTGCCGATAATGGAGCGGAGGTGGCCCTCAAAGACGTTGTAGACCTGGCTTTCCATTTTGGGTTGCTGGCCCAGGAAGCGGCGGGCCGCATTTGCAATGAATGGCGGTGCGTCACCTATTTTGTAAATGACCACGCCCTCCACAATGACCTGGATGCCCTGCGACGTCACGCAGGAAACCTTGAGTTCGGTTTCATTCAATGTCAGCGAGAGCGTCCGTACCGTCTGGAGGCCGGGAAGGACCAGGGCGCCTTTGCCGGTGACAATCTTGAAGTCCATTCCTGCCCTGGTCTCCAGGGTTCCCCGGGTGAGTCCGGAGATGATCAGGGCCTCGTTGGGTTCAGCCACCTTCCACATCAGCTTTGTCGCCACCCAAATGAAGACAATGGCAACAAGTACGCCCAAAACAGTGGCAATTAGCGGGAAGAACGGTGCAAAGTCCGGCATGGCCAGGTCCTTTCAATGCCGCGAAAAACGCTTCACGGTAAAACCCCAATGAATGCAGCCGTCCATTTACCCGAACCATTGGAATCTGCGCCTGGCCAGCTGTTGTAGCCAGTCTGATTGGGCCCCGGTCAAGAGTCCAGAGCCGGGCGGATATTTGCCTGCAGCAACGAAGATGGGCGTACGACGGCGGCACCTGGCAGATGCCGGAGGGGTCCGGTCAGGCGTCCGGCAGGAAAGGGCCGGCCGTGGGTGCCGCAGTGACGGGTCAGCGGCCGTTCGGGTGTCCGGAACCCGTTCCCAGCAGTGCTCCGACTTCCGCCGAACGGTGGGCCTCAAAGACGAGGTCTGCGTTGGCGCGTGTGCTGGAAAGGTAAGGAATTGCGAGGCTGGCTCCGCACCCCCGGCACCGGATTTCGTCGGTCCATACCCAGTTGTAGGCTGCGTGACGTTCCAGGACGCCCTGCATGGCGGCGGCTATGGCTGTGGTGATGGCATTCGCTGCCGCGGTGACCAGCGCTGCATCCCCGGTGTTGTGGATGGACCCAACCTCAGTGTCGATGCTCATGGTGCCTCTTCCCGCGATCCCGATGGTGCTGTCGAGCATAGTGTGTTCCGCGTCACAAGCCGGCATTGGTAAGGTCTCGGTTCCCTAACGGCGCGCCGGGGGGGAGCAGTCCGGTCACGGCTCCAGGTCTGAGTCCACCACGGTGACCTCCAGGGGCATCCTGTTTGTCCGGCGCAGGCGGCCGGCGAGGACGTTGTGCAGCCCGTGGGTCACCAGCCGCCTCGTGGTCAGGAACCGGTATTCCGCTTTGTCGGACGTCACCAGCTTCACGATTGGCTGAGCGGCCTGGTCGGCACTCTGCCCCCACAGGCCCACCACCACCTGCAGTGCACCGAGACGCTGTTCGTACCCGGCCTGGGACGCGACCTTTCCCAGGAGGGCCGTCTCCACCAGGCCGGGATTCATGCCGTGCACCCGGACCCCCGTACCTTTGGTTTCCAGCCGAAGCGTCTCCGTAAACTGGCGGACCCACCGCTTGCTTGATGCATAGGCGTTCTGCAGCGCCACGGGACCGCGGTCACCTTGGCCGTAGAGGTTCACAAGGTCACCATGGCCCTGCTCCAGGAACACCGGCAGGGCAGCCCTGGCACCGTGGAAAGTGCCCAGGATGTTGGTCCGCACCACCCGTGTGAAGTCAGCCACGGGCGTCGATGCCGTCGGTCCGTAGACCCCTGGCGTGCCGGCGTTGTTGACCCAGATGTCCAGCGTCCCACGGCTGAGGGCCATGTCGCGGAGTGCGTCAACGTCCGCCGGGTCGCCGGTGTCGCAGCGTCTTCCGTCCGCCGCGATGCCTTCCAGGCGCAGACGCCCGACGGCGGCAGCAACGCCGTCGTCCGTTCTGGATGCCAGCACCACCGCCGCGCCATGCAGGCCCAGCACCCGGGCCATGGCAAACCCCAGCCCGCGGCTGGAGCCGGTCACCACCGCCACCCTGCCTTGGAGCACAGTGTGAGGGGGCATGGCCGGCCGGGAACGCATTCCTCCGTCCTACGCCTCTGCGCGGTCCGGGGCAAGGGCGTTGCCCGCTACCGTTCCGTCCCCGGCCTTCCGGTCCCGGAGGGCGGCTGCCAGGTAGGGCGCTGTGCGGCTGTTGGCTGAACGTGCGACGGCGGCGGGGTGGCCGGCGGCGACGAGCTTCCCGCCGGCGTCGCCTCCGGACGGTCCCAGGTCCATCACCCAGTCCGCGGCCGCGACCACATCCATGGCGTGTTCCACCACGATCACGGTGTTGCCGGCGTCCACCAGGCGGTTGAGCTGCGCCATCAGGAGTTCGACATCGGCCGGATGCAGTCCCGTGGTGGGCTCGTCCAGCAGGTACAGCGTGTGGCCGCGGCGGGCGCGCTGCAGCTCGGTGGCCAGCTTGATGCGCTGCGCCTCACCCCCGGACAGCTCGGTGGCGGGCTGGCCCAGGCGAAGGTAGCCCAGGCCTACTTCCTGGAGTGTCTGCAGGGACCGCGCGGCGGCGGGAACCCCGACCAGGAAACCGGCGGCGGCATTGACCGTCATTCCCAGCACGTCCGCAATGGTCCTGCCCTGGTAGGTGACCTCCAGGGTTTCGGGGTTGTAGCGCGAGCCGCTGCATTCGGGGCACGGACCGTAGCTGCCGGGCAGGAAGAGCAGTTCCACGGCCACGAAGCCCTCGCCCTGGCACGTTTCGCACCGTCCGCCGGCCACGTTGAAGGAAAACCGCCCGGGACCGAAGCCCCTGCTCCTGGCCGCGCCCGTTGCGGCGAACTCCTTGCGGACGGCATCGAAGAGCCCTGTATAGGTGGCCAGGTTGGAACGGGGGGTGCGGCCGATCGGCTTCTGGTCCACCTTCACCGTGCGGTCGATCCGCTCCAGCCCGGACGCGTGCCCCACACTGCCGGCACCGTCTTCGTCACGGTCCATACCTGGCTCCTCAGTCGGCTCGAGGCTGTCGTCGCTGGCCTGCCGGGACGTGCCGGCAACGTCCGCCAGGACCTTGCTGACCAGGGTGGACTTTCCCGAGCCGGAGACGCCGGTGACGGCTGTCAGGACACCAAGCGGAAAGGCCACGTCCAGGTTCCGCAGGTTGTGCCGGTTGATGCCGCGCAGATCGAGCCACCCGGAGGGTTCCCGCGGCGCACCCATGCCGGCGCCGCCGCCGTCGTCCGTCAACCCTGCTGAACCGTTTGGGAACAGGAACGGCCGGGTCACGGACCCTGCCACGGCGTTAAGGCCCTCAACGGGCCCGCTGTAGAGCACCTGCCCGCCGTCTTCGCCCGCCCGGGGACCCACATCCACCAGCCAGTCGGCTCGCCGGACCACATCCATGTTGTGCTCCACCACGAACACGGAGTTTCCGGATGATTTCAACCGGTCCAGCACCGCCAGGAGTGGTTCGGCGTCGGCGGGGTGCAGGCCGGCCGACGGCTCGTCCAGCACATAGATCACACCGAACAGCCCGGACCGGAGCTGGGTGGCAATCCGGAGCCGCTGCATCTCGCCCGGCGAGAGCGTTGGCGTGGCCCGGCCCAGCGCCAGGTAGCCCAGGCCAAGATCCAGCAGCACGCTGACGCGCTGCAGCAGGTCCCGGGTGATGGCCACAGCGACTTCGTTGGATTCGGATGACTGCTTCCGCGAGGCCGTGCCTGCCGCGGCCAGCAGGGTGGTGGGGCGGATGATCTCCGCCAGCTCGGTCATGGGCACGGCATTGAGCCCGGCGATGGTGTGCCCGGCGAAGGTCACTGCAAGGGCCTCGGACCGAAGCCCCGTTCCGCCGCACCGCGGGCACGGTCCGGTTTCCATGAAGCGCAGCACCTTTTCACGCATGGCCGGGCTCTTGGAATCGAGCAGCGTGTGCATTACGTAGCTCCGGGCGCTCCAGAACCGGCCTTTGTACGGCTTGGCCACGCGGTCCCGCTGCGGTGTCACTTCCACCACGGGCTGTTCCTCGGTGAACAGGATCCAGTCGCGGTCCTTTTTCGGCAGCTTCCGCCAAGGTGTATCGACGTCGTAGCCCAGGTGGACCAGGACGTCCCGCAGGTTCTTGCCCTGCCATGCACCGGGCCAGGCGGCGATGGCCCCGTCGCGGATGCTCAGGGACGCATCCGGAACCAGCGATGCCTCAGTGACGGTGTGGGCGGTGCCAAGGCCATGGCATTCCGGGCACGCGCCTGCCGCGGTGTTGGGGGAGAAGGCGTCCGAGTCCAGCGGGGGAGCGCCCGCCGGATAGCTGCCCGCCCGGGAGAAGAGCATGCGGAGGGAATTGGAGAGCGTGGTGACGGTCCCTACTGTGGAGCGGGACGTGGCGGTGCCCCGGCGCTGTTGGAGGGCGACGGCGGGCGGCAGCCCCGTGATTTGCTCCACCTTGGGGTTGTGGCCCTGCTGGATGAGCCGGCGGGCATAGGGCGCGACGGATTCGAAAAACCGGCGCTGCGCCTCGGCATAGATCGTGCCAAAGGCCAGTGACGATTTGCCGGAGCCCGATACACCCGTGAACGCCACAATGGCATCCCGGGGCACATCCACGTTGACGTTGCGCAGGTTGTTCTCACGTGCACCCCGCACCCGGACGAAGCCGTCTTCGGCCTGGTCAGCCGCAAAATCCGGGAGGTCCAACTCGGTCAGTTGCTCAGCGTTCTGTTTGGCATGCACCGCTTCGACTGTAGTGGCCAACCGTGCCTGGCCGGAACTTGAGGGGACCTGTCGGGACAGCGCGGACGGATTTACACTAAAGCATTCCGTGACGCAGGCAGGCGGGGGACGCCGACCGGGGACAGAAGACCAACTACATATTGAGGAAGGGCCCGCCATGGGCAACGCGTCGCAGGGAGCGAACAAGGCAGTATCCGAGGCCGCGTCGGCGAGCCGCAGCCCCGCGGTCCGTATTCTGGCCCGTGCCGGATTTGTCTTCATCGGTTTGGTCCACATCCTGATCGGAGCCATCGCCTTGCAGGTGGACCGGGGCCAGGGTGGTGAAGCCGACCAGTCCGGGGCGATCGGATCCCTGGCTTCCAAGCCCGGCGGCGGCATCCTGCTGTGGGTCGGGGCGGTGGCCTGCGCTGCGCTTGCCCTGTGGATGCTCAGTGAGGCGTTTATTGGGGCGCGCTCCGAGACAGACTCCAAGAAGAAGCTGAAGGCTGCCGCCAGCGCCGGGGGAAAGGCCGTGGTCTTCGGTTTCCTGGCCTTCACCTTCGCCGTCTTCGCCTCCGGGGGCAGCAAGAACTCCAGCCAGTCGGCCAGTGACTTCACGGCAAAGCTCATGGGAGCGCCCGCAGGCGTGGTTCTTGTGATCGCGGTGGGGCTGGCAATCATCGGCGCCGGCGTCTATTACGCCTACCGGGGCATTACCCGGAAGTTCATGAAGGACCTGCGGGACCCGGGCAACGCCCGGACTGCCGTCAAGTGGCTCGGAACAGTCGGTTACGCAGCCAAAGGCGTGGTGCTCGCCGTCGTTGGCGTGCTGATCATCGTGGCGGCCGCAACTGCCGACCCTTCCAAGTCCTCCGGCCTGGACGGCGGGCTGAAGACTCTGGGCTCGCAGCCTTATGGGGTGTTCCTGCTGGGCGCCATCGCCGCAGGGCTCATCTGTTATGGGGTGTACTCCATGGCCCGGGCACGGTACGGAAAGTTCTAGCTTGTGCCCCTGGGCCCCTTCCGGGACCGGGATGCCTGGATGCGGCCTTACTTACGGCGCCTGCCCGGACTTGCCGAGCCGGCCTGGCTGACCAGGCCGGCTACCGCTTCGTCCAGCTGGATGCGCAGGGCCGGCCCGTGGCCGGGCAGGACAACCGGGGCGTCAACGCCGGCCAGGGTCCGCACGGAGGCCAGCGCCGCGGCCCGGTCTGAGTGATACATCGAGTGCAGCATCTGCGGACCGGACGTCCGGCTGATCGGGTGGCCGCTGACAAACGAATCTCCAACGGCGATGGCACCCGCAGCCGGAAGAAGGATTGCTGCATTGCCGGGCGTATGCCCGGGCACGGAGATGGCAACAGGGCTGCCCGGCAGGGCTTTGAGTGTGGCGTCGTCCCAGGCCTCCGCCTGCGTCGCGGGCCCGGCCGCCAGCGCGCCGGCCCTGATGGCGTGCACCATCCAGCGGAACACACGCGGCCGCCACGCTCGCCTGAGGACCTGGCCCAGGGTGACTTGGTGCTTCTCCTTCCCCTGCACATGCGCCAACTCCGCGGGAGCGCACAGGACAGGGGTCCCGAAGGACTCGGAAAAGAATGCCGCGGAGCCGGTATGGTCCACGTGGCCGTGCGTGACCAGCAGGGCAAGGGCGTCCGCAGGTTCCAGGCCCAGGTGGCGCAGCGACGCGATGACGTGGCGGCGGTCATCGGGATATCCGCTGTCAATGAGGATGAATCCCGTGCCGTCCCGCACCACTATCCAGTTGGACGCCGGCCCTTCAGCGAAATACACGCCGGGTGCCTGCTCGGAAAGGCTGGTTGCGGGGTCCCACCCCGCGGTTTGCTGCTGCACGGGTAAAAGAGTAGCCGCAGGCAGCCGCATATGGCGGATGCGGCCCAAGCCCACGGATACCTAATGCCCCTAAAGTTCCTGTGCAGTCGCTGTGCATCCTTTGATCCTGGTCACCTTGGCCCTACAGTATTCCCACCATTGCCTACGATGGGATACGGACAGGGGACGGATTGGCGGCGCGCAGCCGCCTCCGGCCCGCGACGATTTGCTGGCAGGAGGTGGACCGATGCACCACAGCGTGCTGCTTCAGGGACATCCTGTGTACCGGCATCCCGGCCGCGTGATAGCGGCGGGAGCAGTTGGCCTGGTCCTGGCCATAACCTCAGGGAGTACGGCCCCCACCCAGCCCCCGGCCGCCGCGGCGCCGGTCCGCGTAGTGGTAGTGGGGGACTCGCTGAGCACCGGTCACGGCACTTCGCCGCAGCAGGCGTGGCCGGCATTGATGCGCAAGGACCCGCTGGGCGCCGGCCTGGAGGTTGTCAACGCCGCCGAGAATGGCAGCGGCTACCTCAGCACAGGTGATCTTGACGGAACTTTCGGCACCGAGGTCGAAGACTTCGTGACACCGGACACCGGCATCGTGGTCTTTTTCGGTTCAGAGAATGACCTTGGCTTTGCGCCCGCAGACGTTGGCGGCGCCGCCTTGGCCGCGATGGACCGTGCGGAAGCCCTTGCCCCGGAAGCGAAGATCATCGTGGTGGGGCCGCCGTCGTACTCTGCAACCCCGGACCCCGCCCTCGTGGACATCAGCGACCAGCTAAGGGCCGCTGCCCGGCAGGCAGGCGGGGAGTTCGTGGACCCCATCGCCGAGGGCTGGATCAGCGACGATTTTGACGACCTCATCGGCCCGGACGGCGACCACCCCACGGTGCTGGGACAGCATTACCTGCTGGAGCACATCGGCGCCTACCTGGAGCAGGCGGCCCCGGCGGCGGCCGCAGCGCAAGGCCGTCCGGAGGCCCAGTGAGCGCCGGCCGGACCGGAATTTCCCGGCGCAGCTGACTCAGATCAAGGGCCACGGGTAGCGCATGCCCGTATGGTCAACGGGAAGTACCTTGTCCTGAAGCACGCGCTGGACGCGCCGCCGGAGGGCTGCCACTTCGGCGTGGTCGAGGAGCCCGGCCACATCGGCAGGCACCGTGGTGGCCAGGGGACTGATGTCCTCAAGCAGGTCGTCCGGAATGGGGTCGCCGGCGAAGTCCCAGATCACGGTGCGCAGCTTGAACGCGGCAGAGAAACACAGGCCGTGGTCGATTCCCCAGATGTGGCCGTCAGTGCTGCGCAGTACGTGCCCACTCTTCCGGTCCGTATTGTTTGCCACGTAGTCGAACAGGGCGATCCGGGCCAACGCGGCGTGGGTCCCGGGCGAGTCGGCGTAGAGGGTGAAGTAGTGCTCCTCAAGGTCCGCTTCGACGAACCACTGCAGGGAGCCCACCCCAAGCGGCGCGTCCGATCGGACAACTGTTGGCGGAACGATGCCCCACCCCAGTGCTTCGCTGAGCAGATAGGCTGCGCGTTCCCGGCGGTACAGGCCGGCGTCGAAATCCGCGAGCGGCCGTTCCCCGGCTTCGGGCTTGTAGACCGCCCAGGCGGACTCATCCGCGCAGGAAACCTCCACCAGGAAGGTGGCGTTGCTGCCGCTCATGATGCGGCCCAGCAGTTCCACGCGGCCCTCGTTAAGGAGGGTCAGTTCCCGGCCGGACACCGCATGCCCCGTGCGGCCGGACACCGCATGCCCCGTGCGGCCGCGTCCCGCGGCCATCCATCCGATGACACTCCGCACGGCATCACGACGACCTCAGCCCGCTCAGGGGTTCCGACGTCGAATTCACCGTGAGCACGGCCGGCGCCCGGCCGTCCACGTAGGAAATCGCGGAGACCGACGCCGGGCTGATCATGATCCGCTGGAAAAGGTCCAGATGGGTGCCCAAGGCGTGGGCCACGGCCGCCTTGATGGGGTCCGCGTGGGAGAAGCACACCACCACGCCGCCCCGGTGGGCTGCGCGAAGGTTCTCCAGGGTGCCGACCATCCGGGCCTGCATCCCGGAAAAGCCCTCTCCGTTGGGGAACCGGAAGGCCGACGGATTGTGCTGGACGGTCTGCCACTCCGGCAGGCCCGCAAGGCCGGCGAGCGCGGCGCCGGTCCAGTCACCGAAGTCGCACTCCAGAAGTCCGGGTTCTTCCGTCACCGCCATGCTTGTCCGTGCCGCCGCAGGTTCCGCGGTTTCCTTTGCACGCTCCAGGGGCGAGGAGTAGATGGCCTGGACGGGCAGGCCGGAAAGGCGTTCGGCAACAGCGTCCGCCTGGGCACGGCCGCGCTCGGAAAGGTGCAGTCCCGGGGCCCTGCCGGGCAGGACAGTACCCGTGGTGGGTGTTTCGCCGTGCCGCACCAGGAGGATCAACGTACTCTCAGCAGTCATCAGCAACCAGCCTAACGCCCCGCTGCCTGCCTGCGCCCCGCCGGCACGGGCCGGGACGCCGGCTGGCTCCCTTGGCCGGCCACGCGGCATCGTCACGCTGCTTCGAGGAATCTGGAGGAAACTCTCGATTAGCCGCAGGGCGGGGACTACCGTAGAGGGGTGACTGATCGCCCCGATATCTTTACCGTTGGTGAACTGCGTGCGGCAGGCCATGTCCACAAGGACCTGCGCCACGAGATCCGCGACAATCTCCTCGCATCCCTGGCTGCGGGGCGCGACCCCTGGCCGGGTTTGTACGGCTTCGGCCGGACCGTGATTCCGCAGCTGGAGCGGGCCCTGATTGCGGGGCATGACATTGTCCTGCTGGGTGAACGGGGGCAGGGCAAGACCCGCCTGCTCCGTACCCTGGCCGGGTTGCTGGACGAGTGGTCGCCGGTGATCGAGGATTCGGAGCTGAACGAACACCCCTTTGAACCGATTACCGAACAGTCCCGCGCCCGGGCCCTGACCGAAGGGGACCGGCTCCGGATCGCCTGGCGTCACCGGTCCGAGCGCTACGTGGAAAAGCTCGCGACGCCGGATACCTCGGTGGCCGACCTGGTTGGCGACGTGGACCCGATGCGCGTCGCCGAAGGCCGCCGCCTGGGAGACCCCGAGACCATCCACTACGGGCTCATTCCCCGCTCGAACCGCGGCATCATCGCCATTAACGAACTGCCGGACCTGGCCGAGCGCATCCAGGTGGCGATGCTCAACGTCATGGAGGAACGCGACATCCAGATCCGCGGCTACGTCCTGCGGCTGCCGCTGGACGTGCTGGTGGTCGCGTCCGCCAACCCGGAGGATTACACCAACCGGGGCCGGATCATCACCCCTTTGAAGGACCGCTTCGGCGCCGAGATCCGGACCCATTACCCAATTGAACTGGAGGACGAGGTCTCGGTCATCCGGCAGGAGGGCCGGCTGGTGGCGGACGTTCCTCCGTTCATCCTGGAGATCCTGGCCCGCTATACCCGGGCGCTGCGGCAGTCTCCGGCCATCAACCAAACATCCGGCGTCTCCGCCCGGTTCGCCATCGCGGGGGCAGAGACGGTGGCCGCGGCCGCGCTGCGGAGGTCAAGCCTGCGGGGCGAGGACCAGGCCGTGGCCCGGATCATTGACCTGGAGCCCGCCGTGGAAGTCCTGACCGGCAAGCTTGAGTTCGAATCGGGCGAGGAAGGACGCGAACAGGGCGTCCTGGACCACCTCCTGCGCACGGCCACCGCCGAAGCTGTCAGGGCGCACTTCCAGGGCCTGGACATGGGTCCGCTCGTGGCTGCCCTGGACGGCCACCGGACCGTCACCACCGGGGAGCAGGTCACGGCGAAGGAGTTCCTCGGCAACCTCCCGGCCCTGAACGGATCAGGCCTGTATGACGAAATCGGCCGGCGCCTGGGTGCGACGAATGACGGGCAGCGGGCAGCCGCCGTCGAACTGGCGCTCGAAGGCCTGTACCTCGGACGGCGGATCTCCAAGGAATCCGACGACGAGGAAACCATTTACGGCTAGGCACGGGAGGCACCATGGCCATCCACAAGCGGTCCGCAAGGTACGGCCGGTACACCGGCGGTCCGGACCCGCTCGCCCCGCCGGTTGACCTGGCGGAGGCGCTGGAAGCCGTCGCCCAGGACGTGATGGAAGGCTACTCGCCCCGCCATGCCCTGCAGGAGTTCCTGCGGCGCGGCGGCCGGAACCGCGACGGACTGGACGATCTCGCCCGGCGCGTCCAGCAGCGGCGCCGTGATCTGCTCAGCCGCCACCGGCTGGACGGCACCCTGGATGAAGTGAAGAAACTCCTGGACACCGCCACCCTGGAGGAGCGCAAGCAGCTGGCACGGGACGCCATGATGGACAACACCGAACGCGCCTTCCGCGAGATGCAGCTGCAGAACCTGCCGCCCTCCACAGCGGCGGCCGTCAACGAGCTTGCGTCCTACGACTGGCAGTCAAGCGCGGCCAGGGAAGCGTACGACCGGATCAAGGACCTGCTGGGCCGGGAGGTCCTGGAACAGCGGTTCGCCGGCATGAAGCAGGCGCTGGAAAGCGCCACCGATGAGGACCGCGAGGCAGTCAACGAAATGCTCCGGGACCTCAATGAGCTGCTGGGCAAACACCGGCGGGGCGAGGACACGGAAGCCGATTTCCAGGAGTTCATGGCCAGGCACGGCCAGTTCTTTCCGGACAATCCGCAATCGGTCGAGGAACTGGTGGATGCCCTGGCGCAGCGGGCCGCCGCAGCCCAGCGGCTCCTGCAGTCCATGTCCCCGGAACAGCGTGAGGAGCTGATGCGGTTGTCGGCGCAGGCCTTCGGCTCTCCTGAGCTGATGGCCCAGCTCAGCGAGCTCGACGCCACCCTGCAGGCGCTGCGTCCCGGGGAGGACTGGACGGGATCGGAACGCTTCGAAGGACAGGAAGGCCTGGGGCTGGGGGACGGGACAGGTGTCCTGCAGGACATCGCCGAGCTTGACGAACTGTCTGAGCAACTGTCCCAGTCCTACAACGGCTCCCGGCTTGATGACCTGGACCTTGATGCCCTTGCCCGCCAGCTGGGCGAGAACGCAGCCGTGAGTGCGCGCACGCTTGCCGAGATCGAGCGCGCCATGCAGGACGGCGGCTACCTGCGGCGCGGTGCCGACGGCGACCTGCGGCTGTCACCGCAGGCAATGCGCAGGCTGGGGAAATCACTGCTGCGGGACACCGCCAGGCAGCTCTCCGGGCGCCAGGGGAACCGTGACACCAGGGTGGCCGGGGCCGCCGGGGAACAAACGGGTTCCAGCCGCCAATGGGAGTTCGGGGACGCCGAGCCCTGGGACGTTACCCGCACCATGACCAACGCCATCCGGCGCACCATGGCCGACGGCGGCGATCCGGCCCGCGGACTGCGGCTCGCCGTCGGCGACATCGAAGTGAGCGAGACCGAGGCCCGTACCCAGGCCGCCGTTGTCCTGCTGGTGGACGTTTCCTTCTCCATGGCTGCCGAGGGGCGGTGGGTTCCCATGAAGCGGACCGCGCTGGCACTGCACCACCTGGTCTCCACCCGGTTCCGCGGCGACAGGCTGCAGCTGATCACGTTCGGCCGCTACGCGCAGTCAATGGACATCGGGGAACTCACGGCCCTGCCGGCCCTCCGCGAACAGGGCACCAACCTGCACCACGGCCTGCTGCTGGCGGGGCGCTTTTTCCGCCGGCACCCCTCCATGCAGCCCGTGCTGCTGGTGGTCACCGACGGCGAACCGACGGCGCACCTGCTGCCGGACGGGGACTCCTGGTTCAACTGGCCGCCGGACGCCGGGACCATCCGCGCCACCGTTGCCGAACTGGACCGGCTTGGCCGTTCGGGCGTCCAGACCACGTTCTTCCGCCTGGGCAACGACCCCGGCCTGGAGCGCTTCATCCGGCGGATGGCGCAGCGCGTTGACGGCAGGGTCGTGGCGCCGGAGGTGGGGGACCTGGGTGCCGCGGTGGTGGGGGAGTACCTCCGGGCGCACGTCCGCAGCGCCTACGCCGACGGCGACTGGTTCTGACCGGTTCTGCGGTCCGGGCTGGTCCGTGAGTCCGGGTCACTGGTCCCTTGCCGGGCTTCGCGGGCGGGAATACCATGGCCGCCATGAGCCAGTTGATGGTGGACATGATCATCACCTTGGACGGCTTCGCCTCGGGCGAGGGATGGCCTGGCTGGTGGGGCCTGGAAGGTCCTGAATATCTGGCCTGGCTGCAGCAGGAGGCCGGAGGGGACCGTACCTACCTGATGGGGGCCAACACCTACCGCCTCATGTCGGGGATGTCGGAAGATGCTGCCGCCGGGGGCACGGGATATTCGCAGGACGAAAGCACCTCCCTGACGGGTCTTGCCGCCGTTCCCAAAGTGGTGTTCTCCTCCAGCCTGGCCGCACCCCTCCGCTGGCCGAACTCCGAACTGGTGGCCGGGGACGCGGTCGAGGCCGTCCGGCAGATGAAGCGGACCCACGACGAACTCTTGAGCACCCTCGGCAGCCTCAGCCTCTGCCGTTCCCTGGTGGCAGCGGGTCTAGTGGACCGGTTCCGGCTGGTCGTCTTCCCCCTGATCACCGGGCGTACCGGACGTGAACGCATCTATGACGGCTATCCGGACGTCGCCCTGGAGATGGTGGACAGCAGGATTTTCGACGGACGCCTGCAGCTGCTCGAGTACATCCCCCGCGTCATCGACCGCCCGCCGCTCACCGGCGAACCGTAACACCCTCGGCAACAGCCAGCGGCTGCTGCCCAGGCGGCCGATTCCGTGTCAGGATCAAGGTATGCCCCGGCGACTCATGCTGCTCGATACTGCCTCCCTGTACTTCCGCGCCTTTTACGGCCTGCCGGACAGCATCCGCCGCCCGGACGGAACGCCGGTCAACGCGGTCCGCGGGTTGCTGGACATGATCGCCAGGCTCAGCACCGAGTATCACGCCACCCACCTCGTGGCCTGCTGGGACGACGACTGGCGGCCGCAGTGGCGGGTGGACCTGATCCCCACCTACAAGGCCCACCGGGTGGCCGAGGCAGTTTCCGGCGGCGCCGACATCGAGGTGGTTCCGGAGGGCCTCCAGGCGCAGCTGCCGATGATCCGCCGCGTGCTGGAGCTGGCCGGCATCGCCATTGTGGGCGCGGCACACCACGAGGCCGACGACGTCGTTGGCACCTATGCGAGCCATGCCGGCTTCCCGGTGGACGTGGTCACGGGTGACCGCGACCTCTTCCAGGTGTGCGACGACGAACGGGCTGTCCGGGTGATTTACACCGCCCGCGGCATGAAGAACCTCGAAGTCATCACGGAAGAAACCGTGGTGGCCAAATACAAGGTGCTGCCCCAGCAGTATGCCGACTACGCCACACTCCGCGGAGACGCCTCCGACGGCCTGCCCGGAGTGGCGGGCATCGGCGAGAAGACGGCAGCGTCGCTGCTGCTGAAGTACGGAACCCTCGAAGGGTTGCTGGCGGCTGCTGACGAGCCGGGCACGGGCGTGTCGGCACCTGTCCGGGCCAAGCTCTCCGCTGCCTCCGCGTACCTGGAAGTAGCCCCTGCCGTCGTACGCCTGGTGGGGCGCCCGCCTGCAGCCCGTCACGGGCGACCGGCGCGCGGAACTGGAGCAGCTGGGCGTCGAGTGGAACCTGGGCGGCTCGGTCCGCCGGCTGCTGGCCGCGCTGGACCTGCGGCCTTAACCGGGGCCGTCCCGACCGGCCAGTGCTGGTTACGTCCTTCTGTTGCGTCAAACAACGACACGTCAGCGTCCCTGAAGCCACGCGCCGATGACGCCGGAAGTACGGGCATGACAATTCGTTTCGCCGCGGGTCGGTGCGTTTCAGGCGGCTTGAATGAGCCGATTTGCTGATGGTTTGGTGAGGTAACGATCCAGATGAGAGGCCATTTCCATGACAGTCACTTCAGATCTTGCTCCGCGCCGGCTCCGGGACATTTTCGGCACGTTTGCCAGCGGCCTGACCATCATTACGGGTTCCACCCCCGATGGGCCCACCGGGTTCACCTGCCAGTCCTTCGCATCCCTTTCGTTGGAGCCGGCGCTGGTCACCTTCAGCCCGGCGCGGACATCGACCACCTGGCCTGCACTGAGAAGGGCCGGGTCCTTCACCATCAACATCCTTCCGGCCGAACACCAGCACCTCGCGGGCCAGTTCGCGCGCTCGGGGACGGACAAGTTCGCCGGCGTCAGCCACGCATCCTCGCCCCTGGGGAACCCGGTGCTGGATGACGCGCTCGCCTGGCTGGACTGCGAACTCCATGCAGAATACGACGGCGGCGACCACACCATTGCGGTGGCTGCCGTGCGGCACCTCAGTGCCCGGAACGACGCCGAACCCCTGCTGTTCTTCAAGGGCCGGTATGCAGGACTCGCCCCTGCGGAGCGCCTGCTCGAAGCGGCCGGCTGACTGGCGCGCCCAATCCACCGGGCATTGCCGATGCCCCGGGACCCCGCCTCCCTGCCCTTGCTTTAGCTCCATCCAGTAGTAAGCTTGCTGAGCATTACTAGTAAGCTTGCTGATTAAATGGGATGGGAGCAGGAGCTATGGGCGCAATTTTCGGTACGGCCCTGTCACTGGTGCTGACCGTTGGCGGTGCGGCGGTGGCGGCAGAACGCGGCCCGGGAGCCGCGCAGCACTATCTGGCCGGGCACGTGCTCCTCGGAGTGGGGATCGGCCTGTTGTTCGCCACCGGACTGCGCATCGGCATCCGGCATCTCCTGGCCCGGCCAGGATCCCAGCGGCGGAGCGCTCCCGTGGCACCCCCGGCAGCGGAGCTCGCCTCCGTGACTGTACTCCCCGTCCGGACCGCCTCCGCAGTCCCGCTGCGGGGCAGGCATGCCGCTTGAGGCGCAGGCACCGGCGGACCCGGTGCTGACTCCTGAGCAACGCGCCCCGCATCCCGCACCCCGGCGTCGCCGCGGAGTCCGTGCCCTGATGCTCCTGTGCTGCGCCGTCGTTGCGGCGGCGCTGGTTGCCGGCGCCTCCGGCATCCGTTCCGGGGATGCAGACGAAAACGTCCTGCGCGGTTTCCAGATCCGGGTGCTGAGTATCAGCCAGGCCGCCGCCGAGAACAGGATGGATGGGGCGCTGGCTGCCCTGCAGGCCCTCGAGAAGGACCTGGGCGATGCGGCAGCAAATGGCCGGCTTTCGGCATCGCGGTACCGGAGCATCGAGAATGCACTGTCGGTGGTCCGGACAGATCTCGCCACGCAGGTGGCAGCAGCGTCCGCGGCAGCATCCCCTGACACAGCGCCCGGCGCCGTTTCGGCAGACCCTGCCCTTGCCGGCACCGGGCAGAACCAAGCCGCTCCCGTGGAACCCGCCGTTCCGGCCGTCGCTCCGGCGCCGGTCCCGGCAGACTCCGCTCCGCAGGCCCCCGGGCCGGAGCATCAGGACACCGCGAAGGAAGCCAAAGGCAAGGGCAAAGGCCAGGGCAAGCCCTGACCGCAGCGGCAAACAGCTCCCCGGCCAAGGGAGAATGGATGGATGAATCCTTCTGAGGGCCGCCCCGCCGCCGACGCCTTCGACCTCCGCGCGATCGGTGCCGGACTCGCCTTCGAAGGATCCCTTTCCGCTTTGCGGGAGGCACTGGGAAGTGATGGTATCCCGGGTGCCGCCGTTGTGCAGGCACCCCCGGGAACGGGAAAAACCACCCTCGTACCGCCCCTGCTGGCGAACCTCCACGGCCGGCGGGGCCGCGTTGTCGTCACCCAGCCGCGGCGGGTTGCCGCCCGTGCCGCCGCCCGGCGCCTTTCTGCGCTCGACCGCAGCCGGATGGCCGGCCGCGTGGGCTACACCGTCCGCGGGGAACGCCAGGCGGGCCCGGACACCCTGATTGAGTTCGTCACCCCGGGCATCCTGTTGCGACGCCTGCTGGCAGATCCCGGGCTGGAGGGCACTGCCGCCGTCGTCCTGGATGAAGTGCACGAGCGGGGACTGGAAACAGACCTCCTGGTCGGCATGCTCGCTGAGGTCCGTGCGCTGCGCGGCGACCTCGCCGTCGTCGCCATGTCCGCAACCCTGGACGCGCCCCGGTTCGCAGCCCTGCTGGGGGATGACGAGGGCGCCGGGCCCGCACCCGTCGTCGACTGCCCCTCCGTCAACCATCCACTGGACGTGCAGTGGCTCCCGGCGCCCGCCGCCCGGCTGGACGCGAGGGGAGTGGCGCGCACCTTCCTGGATTATGTGGCTACGGCAGCCGCGGACGCCCATGAACGTGCCGTTGCGGCCGACGGGTCCGTGGACGCGCTCGTGTTCCTGCCCGGGGCCAGGGAGGTCTCGCACGTTGCAGCGGTCCTGCGCAGCCGGCTGGGCAGCAGTGTTGACGTGCTGGAACTTCACGGCCAGGTGGGGACAGCCGAGCAGGACAGGGCAGTGGCGGGGCGTGCTCCCGGGGACCTCCCGCGGATCATCGTCTCGACCGATCTTGCCGAGTCCTCCCTGACAGTGCCCGGCGTCCGGCTGGTCATAGACTCCGGACTGGCCCGGGAACCGCGGCGGGACGCAGGCCGCGGCATGAGCGGGCTGGTTACCGTGTCCTGTTCCAGGGCGTCAGCCGACCAGCGGGCCGGGCGTGCCGCACGGCAAGGCCCGGGGACAGTGGTCCGCTGCTACTCGCAGCACGCATATGGTGCCGCTCCCGCCCACGTGACGCCGGAAATCAAGGTGGCGGACCTGACCGGCGCCGCCCTGACCCTTGCCTGCTGGGGCGCGCCCCGGGGGAAGGGGATTGCCTTGCCGGACGCACCGCCCGGCCAGGCAATGGATGACGCCGTTGAGGTGCTCCGGGAGTTGGGCGCAGTGTCCGGTGACGGCCACGTGACTGCAACGGGCCGCGCCCTTGCCGGCATCCCCGCCGATCCACGGCTTGCCCGGGCATTGCTCGACGGCGGCACCTCCACCGGACACCGGTTCGCCGCCGGGGTGGTAGCCGCGCTCTCCGGGGACCACCGCGCACCCGGAGCGGACCTGACCCGCCTGCTGGCCCAGCTCAAAGCCGACACAGGCCCGGCCGGAAGGCGCTGGGCGGACGAGTCCAGGCGGCTGGGCGCCCTGGCGGGTCGGCAACAGGACGGCGCCACGGCCCCTCCCGCCATCCCTGCCGCTGGAAACGAAGCTGCGGGCGCCGTCGTCGCGCTTGCCTTTCCCGACCGCGTGGCCCGCCGCGTGCCCGGCAGCGACGGCGCCGGACAGTACCTGCTGACGTCCGGGACCAGGGCAGGGCTGCCGGCAGGCAGCACGTTGTCAGGCCACGAGTGGCTGGCCGTGGCCGACGTGTCCCGCGCCAAGGGAAGGGACGCGGCCGGTACGGGCGCCGTGATCCGCGCCGCAGCCCCCATCACCCTTGGCATTGCCGAAGCGGCGGCGTCCCACCTGCTGTCCGACAGTGTGGACGCGGAATTCAGCGGCGGCCGGCTGAGCGCGCGCAGGACCAGGCGGCTGGGAGCGGTCGTACTCTCCGCAACCCCCGTGCGCCCCACCGCCGAACAGGGCAGGAGGGCCGTGCAAGCCGCGCTGCGGTCAAGCGGCCTTGCCGCCCTGTCGTGGTCGACGGCGGCGGCCTCCTTGCGGCGCCGCCTCGCCTTCCTGCACCGCGAGGTGGGGGCGCCGTGGCCTGATGTGTCGGACGGGGCGTTGCTTGGGCGGCTGGAAGAGTGGCTGGGGCCCGAGCTGGAAGACCTGGCGGCCGGGAAACCGGTCACCTCAATCGACCTGGCCCACCCCCTGCGCCGGCTGCTGCCCTGGCCCGAAGCGGCCCGGCTGGACGAGCTTGCGCCGGAAAACCTGGAGGTCCCCAGCGGCTCCCGCGTCAGGATCGACTACCCGGAACCAGGTGGGGACTCCGCCGCGCCCGTGGTGGCGGTGAAACTGCAGGAGTGTTTCGGGCTGGTTGAATCCCCGCGCCTGGCGGGCGGCCGTGTCCCGGTCCTGTTCCACCTGCTGTCACCGGCCCGCAGGCCGCTGGCGGTCACCGGCGACCTCACATCGTTCTGGTCCGGCCCGTATACCCAGGTGCGCGCCGAAATGCGGGGCCGCTACCCCAGGCATCCCTGGCCGGAGGACCCCTGGTCGGCTCCCGCCACGGCACGGACCAACAAGCGGAACTGAAACCACGTCCGATTCTTTCCGGCCGGGGAAGGCTGCGTGAGAACTCCGATACACAGCCGAAACGTCGCGTCGACGTGCTGAAACATGCCTTCCCTACGCTCTTAAGTACGCGGACAACGTGGTCCGCATTCCCCTACGGAAGGACACACCATGTTTCTCTTGAACAGCCTCAACCTCCTGCTGGACGGCCGACGCAGTGAGGCCAGCGGGTCCCGCAACACCGACACCGGCACGTTCCCGGAAGGCCGGCTCACCTCCGCCGCCTGGGAAGGCTGGTGGCACGAGGACGCTGCCTAGCAGCGTCAGCCGTGCCCGGCGATGAACTCCGCCACCGGAAGCGCCAGCGACGCACCCACCTCATCGGCGGGGCGCTTGTTTCCCGCCACGGCAAAGGAGTGGTCACCGCCCTCCACCCACTGCAGGACCGCGTTGGATCCGATCCGGGCCACGACGCCCGCCAGGATGTCGGGCGTGGCAAACGTGTCGCGCGTTCCCTGCAGGAACAGCATCGGCGCCGTGATCCCGTACAGGTGCTCATCCCGGAGTTTCTCCGGCTTGCCGGGGGCATGCAGCGGGTAGCCGAGGTACACCAGGCCTGTGGCCTCCATGCCGTCGGCAACGGCCATGGACGCCATCCTGCCGCCGAACGACTTGCCCGCCGCCCAGACGGGGCCGCTGCCGCCGTTGGCCTCCGCCTGGGCGCGGGCTGTGTCCATGGCGGCCCGCCAGGCGGCGATGGCAGCCGGAGGGCGGTCTGGGAACTTCCGCCCTGCCTCCAGGTACGGGAAATTGAAGCGCAGGGTGGCCAGGCCCAGCCCGTTCAGGGCGTCGCTGAAGCCGCGGAGGAACGGATGGTCCTTGCCGGCACCGGCACCATGCGCCACCACCACAGTGGCGGTGGGCTTCCCGGGACGGGCGTAGACGGCGGAAAACGAGGCGTCACCGACGGCGACCATGAGCTGCTGATCGGATGAGGGCATGGCTCCATCATGCCGGAGGCCGGCGGATATGCCGGTGTCTGCCGGCGGCCGGGTGTACGTTGTCCCCATGGCGAGCGAACAGACCACCATCACTGTCCCGGGTCCCAACGGCGGGCGCGAAATGCGCATCTCCAGCCCCAGCCGCGTCCTCTGGCCGGACCTGGGCCTGACCAAGCTGGACCTCGCCAGGTACATCTGCGACGTGGGGGAGGCATTCATCGCCGCCAACGGGGACCGGCCCGTGTCCCTCCAGCGGTACTCGGACAACATCGAAGGCGAGATGTTCTTCTCAAAGAACCCGCCAAAAGGCACGCCGGACTTCATCAGGTCCGTCAAGGTGGTGTATCCGAGCGCCAGGTCCCACCCCCAGCTGGTCCTTGACGAACCGGCAGCTGCCGTCTGGGCCGTACAGATGAACACCGTGGTCTTCCACCCCTGGCCCTCCCGGGCGGAGAACACGGACAACCCGGACCAGCTGCGGATCGACCTTGACCCGCAGCCGGGCACGGACTTCGACGACGCCGTTCCCGCCGCCTTGGTGCTGAAGGACGTCCTCGCCGAGGCAGGCCTCACCTGCTTCATCAAAACGTCCGGCAACCGCGGGCTGCACGTTTACGCACCCGTCGAACCAACACGGGAATTCCTGGACGTCCGGCACGCGGTCATCGCCGCTGCCCGGGAAGTGGAGCGCCGGATCCCGGACAAAGTAACCACGGCGTGGTGGAAGGAAGAACGCGGCCAACGGGTGTTCCTGGACTTCAACCAGGCCAACCGCGACCGCACCATCGCCGGCGCCTACAGCCCGCGGGCCCTGCCGCACGCCCCCGTGTCCTGCCCCATCACCTGGGAGGAACTGGAACACGCGGATCCAAAGAACTTCACCATCCTCACGGTTCCGGAACGGTTGAAGACGGTGGGAGACCCCTGGGCTGGCTTCAACGCCAAGCCCGGGACCATCGACACGCTGCTGGAATGGTGGGACCGCGACTGCAAAGCCGGCCTGGGGGAGATGCCCTTCCCGCCGGACTACCCCAAGATGCCGGGCGAACCGCCCCGGGTCCAGCCCAGCCGGGCGAAAAAGCAGACTGACGCCAACAGCGACTGACCCGCGCCCTCCAAAACGGGGCACTTTGGCACGGACACGGCGGCCGCCGTCGGAAATTACGACGGCGGCGCCGCCAAAGTGCCCCGGGACCGCAGGTGCGGCCCGGGTTACTTCGAAGCAGGTTTATTCGAAGCGGGACGGGTCGCCCATGCCACGCCGGACCACCTCGGCCAGCCCGCTGGAGAAATCAATCACGGTGGTGGGCTCTGCGCCGCAGTCCCCGGCGTCGATCACGGCATCCACCTGGTGGTCCAGCCGCTCCTTGATTTCCCAGCCCACGGTCAGCGGCTCTTCCTCGTCCGGCAGCAGCAGCGTGCTGGACAGCAGCGGCTCGCCCAGTTCGGCGAGCAGCGCCTGGACCACGCGGTTGTCCGGAATCCGCACGCCCACCGTCTTCTTCTTGGGGTGGAGCAGGCGCTTGGGAACCTCCTTGGTGGCGGGCAGGATGAAGGTGTAGCTGCCCGGGGTAACGGACTTGATGCTGCGGAACACGTCGTTGCCGATGTTCACAAACTGGCCCAGCTGCGCGAAATCGCGGCAGACCAGCGTGAAGTGGTGCTTGTCGTCCAGGTGCCGGATGCTCCTGATCCGGTCCAGCGCCTCCCGGTTGCCCATCTGCGCCCCCAGCGCGTAGCAGGAATCCGTGGGGTAGGCGATCAGGCCGCCGTCGCGGATTATGTTCACTGCCTGCGCGATGGCGCGCGGCTGGGGGTCCTGGGGATGCACATCAAAGAATCGGGCCATGCCCCGAGCCTACGTTCCCGCGGCCCGCGCCGCACCCTTTCCTGCGGGATATGCCTCGACACGGAAACAGTTTCGTCCCCTGACATTCAAACCCCGGAACACGGGATGAACAGGGGAGACTTCCCCTACCGGGTGGCGGCCGGATAGGGCAGGATGTTGTCTGCCCGCGTTCCGGCCGAAGCAGTTCCGGCCCCTGTGAAGGAGAACCTGCCATGCCAACAATCCTCAATCCCTACATAAGTTTCCGGGACAATGCCCGTGAGGCACTGAACTTCTACCAGCAGGTGTTCGGCGGCGAGCTGACACTCAGCACTTTTGGTGACTTCCAGGCCAGCGAGGATCCTGCGGAAGCGGAAAAGATCATGCACGGCATGCTGATCACCACCCAGGGCCTGGTCCTCATGGGCGCTGATACCCCCAACAGCATGGAGTACCACCCGGGTTCCGCCATCTCCATCTCGCTCAGCGGCGATGATGAAGTGGAGCTTCGCGGCTACTACGAGCAGCTCAGCGGCGATGGCGGCGCGGTGACAGTCCCCATGGAAAAGTCGCCGTGGGGTGACATCTTCGGCATGTGCACCGACCGGTACGGAGTCGCCTGGCTGGTCAACGTCAACGCATCGCAGGCCACGCCGGCACCCTGAGGACCCTGAGGACGTGGAGGGGGGAGGGCCGGCCGGCCAGCCTGCATGGATCTGCCCCTGCGCCTTGAGGCCGGGCCCCCGGGCTGGGAGGATTGATGCGTGAGGCCCCTCATGGAGTTCCTGTACGACAAGTGGTGGATGGTGTTTCCACTGATGGCGGTGGCCGGCCGTTGGGCAGGCGGCTGGCGGCGTGCCGGCGAGCGCCGGTACCGGCGCCGGGTTGAACTGTACAAACTCCAGAACCAGGACAAACTCCAGAACCAGGCACGCGAAGCTGCCAGGGCGTCGGTGGCCGACGTGAAGTCGCTCATGGCCACCCACGATGCCACCAACCGGCGATGGCTTGACTATGAGCTCGACGTGGGCAAGCTCATTGACTTTCCCCTCATGACGGACGTCCGGGAACCCCTCACGGTCGCCTTCCTGCGCGCCAAACGCGAAGCCGACGGCCTGCGGCCACCCTCTGCCGAAGACCTGACATCAGTGGCCGGCCTTGACGCCTACCGGCAGGCCGTGAACAACTTCGCGGTGGCCCTGGATGTGGCCGAGCGCGAAGCCATACGGATCAGGGACAGCAAGTTCAGCGGCCCCGAACGCGAACGGCTTGCCGTGGCACGGAAACTGCTCATGATTGCCGAGAACCATGCGGCTACCCCGGCCGAACGGCAGTCTGCCTACAAGCGGGCCCGGCGTGAGCTGGACGGGCTCATCGTCCTGCCGGACGTCACAGTGGCGGCCCTTGAGGGCAGAATCGCGCCGCCGCTGGATGCAGGTCCCAGGCCGCCGCAGTTCCACCAGGGCTGAAGCCCCTGCAGGTGCAGCGTGCGGCGGACGCTTTATTTGGATGTCGACGGCGTGGTCTGCCCGTTCGGCCCGGAGGGAACCACCGGCTGGGGGTCCGCCTGGCAGCGCGCCGACGCTGGGCTGTTGCCCGTCACCTTCGCCGCAGAACTCGTATCGGGGCTCAACTCCCTGGCCATGACGCCCGGGCTGCGTTGTGTCTGGCTTACCAGCTGGGAGGAGCTGGCGCCCCAATACCTGTGTCCCGCCGTCGGACTTGCGGGCAGCGGCTGGCCATACCTTGCCGCGGACGGGGCAGCAGGCGGGGCCGTCTGGTGGAAGCTCCGGGCCATCCAGGGCGACGTCGAGAAGACCGGACCCGACTCGGTGGCGTGGGTGGATGACCAGCTGGCGTTCGAGGCTGAAGCACAATCATGGGCACGCTTCCTGGGCAGGCGCATCCTCACGGTGTCGCCCCATCCGCGGCAGGGAATCACGCCCGCGGAACTGGACGTGCTCCGCTCTTTCCTGGCCGGGCCCGTGTTTTGACCTCCTGCCCGGTACGCGTACGATCGATAAGGTTTCCCGCCGGTTGTGCCATCGCCGCAAGTCATTCCAAAGCAAACAACTGGTGAACTATGCTGTCCAAGGCAGCCGGGTAAGAGAAACTGCTGAACGTCGACTCTGCAGATTGGGCAACAGGTGGATATCACCTTCATGGTGGCGCTGGTCATCGCACTGGCACTATTTTTCGACTTCACGAACGGCTTCCACGACACCGCGAACGCCATGGCAACGCCCATCGCAACCGGTGCCATCAAGCCCAGGACAGCCGTGGCCCTGGCAGCCGTCCTGAACCTGGTGGGCGCCTTCCTTTCCACCGAGGTGGCCAAGACAGTGTCCGGCGGCATCATCCGCGAAGGGTCCGGCGGCGTCCAGATCACGCCGGAGATCATCTTCGCCGGATTGATGGGGGCCGTCCTGTGGAACATGGTCACATGGCTGAAGGGTTTGCCCTCCAGCTCATCCCACGCACTGTTCGGCGGACTGATCGGCGCGGCCATCGTCGGCGCAGGGTTCAACTCCGTCAACCTTGAGACGCTCCTTCAGAAGGTCATTCTTCCGGCGGTCTTCGCACCGCTGATCGCAGGCCTTGCCGCCTACGTCTGCACGCGCCTTGCCTACGCCCTCACGTCACGCCACGATCCCGAGACGGGCACCAAGCTCACCCAGAAGCGCGGCGGCTTCCGCACGGGGCAGGTCTTCACGTCCAGCCTGGTGGCCCTGGCACACGGAACCAATGACGCCCAGAAGACCATGGGCATCATCACGCTGGTCCTGATCGCCGCCGGAAGCCAGGCGCCCGGGTCCGGTCCCCAGCTTTGGGTGATCGCCGCCTGCGCCCTCGCCATCGCCATCGGTACTTATGCCGGCGGCTGGCGGATCATCCGCACCATGGGTTCCGGCCTGACCGAAGTCAAGCCCGCCCAGGGCTTCGCGGCCGAGACCAGCACTGCGTCCGCCATCCTCGCCTCGTCCCACCTTGGCTTCGCCCTTTCCACCACGCAGGTGGCCTCGGGTTCCGTCATCGGCTCCGGAATGGGACGCCGCGGGACCACCGTCCGCTGGAACATGGTGGGCAAGATCGCGCTGGGATGGCTCTTCACCCTGCCGGCCGCCGGCATCGTCGGTGCCCTGACCGCCCTGCTGGTGAAGACCGGAGTCGTGGGCGTGCTCATTGCCGCGATTGCCGGCAGTGCCGCGGTGCTCTTCATGTTCTTCTACTCACGCAAGTCCTCCGTGAGCCACCAGAACGCCGTCGAGGTGGAGGAAGCCGGCCAGGCTGTCCGGTTCGCCAAGAAGAAGGCCATGGCCCGCGCCCGGGCCGAAGCCAAGGCTAAAGCCAAGGCCGATGCCAAAGCCAACAACCCCAAGGAGAATCGGCGATGAAGTGGTTGGAACTCCTGACCGTTGCCGGCGCCACGCTGGTTGCTGCCGCAACAGTGGTGACCCTTTACTCGCTCGGCGTCCGGCTGACGGCGATCGCAGCTGACGCCGAACAGCCGTCCCCGGCCATGAAGCGCTCGTTCGCTTATGCTTGCTTCGGCCTGTGCGGCCTGGCTGTCCTGGTGGGGCTGTACCTGATCATTCCGTACTTCTCCAAGTAGCCATTCCCGGAAGCTGCTGCCCGGAGAGCCGCAGCCCGGGCATGGCCCGGGCCATTGGCTGGACTGGGCCGCTTGGCTAGGCTGGGGCCATGCCGCGCATCCAATATTTTGTGGCCGCGTCCCTTGATGGCTTCATCGCCACGTCCACCGATGATCTGGACTGGCTCCTGCAGTTCGACGGCTTCGAAGGCGGGGCCGACAGTTACGGCGAGTTCATGTCCGGGGTGGGCTGCATCGTCATGGGCGGGGAAACCTACGCCTGGCTGATGGAGCACGAGCCCGGCAGGTGGCCGTACACGGACACACCCAGCTACGTCTTCACGCACCACGAATACCGTGCCCCGGAGGGCGCAGACATCACGTTCGTCCGCGGGGATGTCCTGGAGTTCATGGCCGACTTCGAGCGCGCGGCCGGGGACAGAAACATCTGGGTAGTGGGCGGCGGCAACCTGGCGGCCGAGTTCGCGGATGCCGGACTGCTGGACGACATCATCCTTTCCGTCATCCCGGTGGTCCTGGGCAGCGGGAAGCGGCTGCTCCCGGTAAAAGGACCGACGCCGCCGCTTGAGCTGGCTGCGTCCCGCACCATGGGCAGGGGGATCGTGGAGCTGCGCTATCTGCTGCCCGGGCGAACGGGCCCGCGGTCCTGACGCACGTACCTCAGCCGGCGTCGTCCCGGAGCATGTTGGTGATCCGTGCCGTTGACAGGCGCCGTCCCTGGGCATCGGTCATGACGATTTCATGGGTGGCAAGCGTGCGCCCCAAATGGATCGCCGTACAGGTGCCCGTCACCATGCCCTTCGCAATGGACCGGTGATGCGTGGCACTGACCTCGATGCCGACGGCATGCCGGCCGGGACCGGCGTGCATCCCTGCGGAGAACGAACCCAGGGTCTCGGCCAGCACCACGTGCGCGCCGCCATGGAGTATGCCTGCCACCTGGGTGTTGCCCTCCACCGGCATGGTGGCAACGGTCCGTTCCGGACTCATCTCCAGGAAATGGATTCCCATTTTGACCACCAGGGCGCCAACGCCAAACCGGCCCAGCCAGCCGTGCATGTGGTCGGGAATGCCGGCGGCCGCCAGCTCCTCCGCGAAAGCGCCCGGCGTGAAATTGTCTGTCATGGCAACTAGGCTGGCACCTGTGAGTGAAACAACCAAACCGGCCCCTTTCCCGTCTTCGGCCATCGCTGAGGAGGCTGCCGCGCAGCTTTCGTCCTCCACGCCCAGGCCTGCTGCAAAGGCCGCCACCCCCGCTGCCGGTGGGTCTGTTTCAGCCACGGAAGCGCCCGTGATTCCCATCACCGACCAGCCCCGGCTGCTGGTCCTTGACGGCCACTCCATGGCGTTCCGCGCCTTCTTCGCCCTGCCCGCGGACAAGTTCTCCACGTCCAACGGCCAGCACACCAACGCCATCCACGGCTTCACCTCCATGCTGATCAACCTCATCAAGGAGCAGCAGCCCACCCACATCGCGGTGGCGTTCGATGTCTCGGACGAATCCACCCACCGGAAGACCGAGTACAGCGACTACAAGGGCGGCCGGAACGAAACCCCCCGCGAGATGAGCGGCCAGATCGACCTCATCGCGCAGGTCATGGAAGCGTGGGGCATCAAGACCATCAAAATGCCCGGCTACGAGGCCGACGACATCCTGGCCACGCTCGCCACCATGGGTGAAAAGGCCGGATTCGAAGTCCTGCTGGTCTCCGGTGACCGGGATGCCTTCCAGCTCATCACGGACAACGTCTTCGTGCTCTACCCGCGGAAGGGCGTCAGCGACATCCCGCGGATGGACGCTGCGGCCATTGAAGCGAAATACTTCGTCAGCCCGTCCCGCTACTCGGACCTTGCCGCCCTGGTGGGGGAGACGGCCGACAACCTGCCGGGCGTGCCCGGCGTCGGGCCCAAGACCGCGGCGAAATGGATCAACCTGTACGGCGGCCTGGAAGGCGTCCTGGAGCACCTTGACTCCATCGGGGGCAAGGTGGGCGACGCCCTGCGGGAGAACGTCGACGCCGTGAAGCGCAACCGCCGGCTGAACCAGCTCCACACCGATCTTGACCTCCCCGTCACCCTGGACGACCTCTACCAGCCGCGCCCCGACCAGGCCGCGATTGAGGACCTCTTCGACCAGTTGGAGTTCAAGGCCATCCGCGGCCGGCTGTTTGCCCTCTACGGCGACGCTGACACTCCCGCCGCCGAACGCGACAGCATCGAAACACCGCACTACACCACGCCTGCCGGTGCCGCCGAACTGGCCGCCTTCCTGGCCGCAGGCGCCGGCCAGCGGACCGCCCTCGCTGTGGACCTCGTGCCCGGCCGCATTGGCGAGGACGCCGCCGCGCTGGCCATCGTGCGCGGCGACGCCGCCGTCTACGTCGACCTCGCCGGCCAGGACGCCGAAACCGAAAATGTACTGGCCGGATGGCTGCGCGACCCCGAAGCACCCAAGGTGATGCACGGCTTCAAGGCCGCGCTCAAGGCACTCACTGCCCGCGGCCTGGAGCTGGAGGGCGTGGTGGACGACACCTCCATCTCGGGCTACCTCATCCAGCCGGACCGCCGCACCTATGAACTCGCCGAACTCGCCCAGCACCACCTCAATGTGGGAATCCCCGCCGCCACGGCCAAGGCCGGGCAGCTGGAACTGTCGTTCGACGGCGACGACACCGCAGCCGCCGACGCCCTGGTCCAGGCCGGCGCCGTCGTGCTGGCCCTGAGCCGCTACTTCGAGGACGAGCTCAAGGAGCGCAAGGCGGAGGAACTGCTGTCCACCCTGGAACTGCCGGTCAGCCGGGTCCTCGCCGACATGGAACTCGCCGGCATCGCCATCGACATGGACAAGATGGATGAACAGCTTGCCGACCTCGCGCGGGTGATCGACCAGGCGCAGGAACAGGCCTTCGCTGCCATCGGCCACGAGGTCAACCTGGGCTCGCCCAAGCAGCTGCAGACCGTCCTGTTCGACGAACTGCAGCTCCCCAAGACCAAGAAGATCAAGTCCGGTTACACCACGGACGCCGCTTCCCTGAAGAACCTCCTGGAAAAGACAGGGCACGAGTTCCTGGTGCAGCTCATGGCGCACCGCGAGGCGGCCAAGCTGCGCCAGATGCTCGAATCGTTGAAGAAGTCCGTGGCGGAGGACGGCCGGATCCACACCACCTACGCCCAGAACGTGGCCGCCACCGGCCGGATCTCGTCCAACAACCCCAACCTGCAGAACATCCCCATCCGCAGCGAGGAAGGCCGGCGCGTCCGTGGCATCTTCGTGGTCAGCGATGGCTACGAATGCCTGTTGTCCGCCGACTACTCCCAGATCGAGATGCGCATCATGGCGCATCTTTCGGGGGATGCGGGCCTGATCCAGGCGTACAGGGACGGCGAGGACCTGCACCGCTTCGTCGGCTCCAACATCTTCCACGTCCCCACGGACCAGGTCACCAGCGCCATGCGCTCCAAGGTGAAGGCCATGTCCTACGGGCTTGCCTATGGTTTGACGTCCTTCGGCCTGTCCAAGCAGCTGGAGATTTCCGTTGATGAGGCACGGACCCTGATGAAGGATTACTTCGACCGCTTCGGCGCCGTCCGCGACTACCTCCGGGGAGTGGTGGACCAGGCCCGGGTTGACGGCTACACCGCCACCATTGAGGGGCGCCGCCGCTACCTGCCGGACCTGACCAGCACCGATCGCCAGCTGCGCGAGAACGCCGAGCGCATCGCGCTCAACAGCCCCATCCAGGGTTCGGCGGCGGACATCATCAAGCGCGCCATGCTGGGTGTCCATGCCGAACTGCAGGCGCAGGGCCTGAAATCGCGGATGCTGCTCCAGGTCCATGACGAACTGGTCCTGGAAGTCGCTGCCGGGGAGCGGGCCGCCGTGGAGAAACTGGTGACCGAGCAGATGGCGGCAGCCGCGGACCTGAGCGTGCCCCTGGAAGTCCAGATCGGTGTCGGACCCAGCTGGTACGACGCCGGGCACTAACGTGTGTTGATGCTGGCCAGGCGCCGGAGGTCTTGGCTAGGCTCGGGTGCGTGGCTGATCTGAGTGGAAACTACGAAATCCGGCGCTTTGGGGCTGTATCCAGGGGCAAAGACGGTTACGCCCAGGCGGAAACCTGGAGCCGCGCCGTATCCTTCGGCTTCCACGAATCCACCCGCACCCCGGAACATGTCGCGAAGACGCTCGAAACGTATGAGGCAGACCGGCGCGTCCTCACCGGCGCCTACCAAACGGGCCCGGTAGCGCCCTCTTCGCTGCCCGCGGACGTGCCGGTGGCCACCTTCGGCACCATGCGCAATACCCTCAACGTAGGCTTCGGGCGCCTGGTGGAAGCCCACCTGGTCACCGCCGTTACCGTCCGCACCTCGCACCGGCGGCGTGGGCTGCTGCGGCGGATGATGAGCGAGGACCTGCAGCTCGCGAAGGACGACGGGGTGGCGGTGGCGGCGCTGACCGCATCAGAGGGAACCATCTATGGCCGGTTCGGCTACGGCGTGGCCAGCTTTGAACGCACTGCCAAGGTGGACACCACTGCGCGGTTCAGCCTGCGGCACCAGGCCACCGGCACCGTGGAGGTCGCCGACCCCAAGGCCCTGCTGCAGCTGGCTCCTGAAGTCTTCGACCAGGTGCACCGGCTGACTCCGGGGTCCGTAGGCCGGCAGGACTGGTATCGGCTGCTCGCGTCGGGCGCGCTCGGCCGCGACGGCAAGGAGGACCCCGCCATCAAGGTGGCGCTCCACTACGGCCCGGGCGGCGACATTGACGGCTACGTTTCCTACAAGTTCCTCGGCTGGGACACCGAGCCCTACACCGTGGAAGTAGTGGACCTGCTGGCCGGCAGCAACGATGCCTACCTGGAACTCTGGCAGTTCCTTGGTGCCATCGATCTGGTGGACCGCGTGTCCTGGACGGAAGCCCCGTTGGACGACCCCCTGGCCTGGGCCCTGGACGATCCCCGCTGCATCGACTCCTCGGACAGCCGGGACATGCTCTGGCTGCGCATCCTCGATGTCCCTAAGGCACTCTCCGGGCGGCATTACCCAGCAGCAGGCCGCCTGGCGCTGAAAGTCCTGGACCCGCTCGGCCTCACGGCTGGAACCTACGCCCTTTCGTCTGACGGCGGCCAGGCCGCCGTCGAGCGCCTGCCGGAAACCGCGGAGGCGGACCTGACCCTCGATGTGTCCGCCCTGTCGTCCATCTACGTCGGCGGGGTCAGTCCGGTTACGCTGGCGGCAGCCGGCAAAATCCGGGAGCACACGGCAGGTTCGGCGTTGACGGCCATGCAGATGTTCGCCGTCGAACGGGCGACGCACTGCCTCACCCACTTCTGAGGTCGGTTGACTGCTTGGGGTCCGGTCCTGGGTGAACGCGCCACCGGCGTACTGCGCCTGCCCGCTTTGACCCGAATTGCGGGCAGCGACTAGAATAAACGGGCGTGTACCACGTGCACGCACTTGCGTCCCCTCGCGGGGCGCATTGAAAGCAATCCACAAAATCAGGATGACCCGGAGGATCCGTCGGATTCACCGCGAATCGCGCCTGCGTTCCATAACGCGGGCGCGCCGGTTTGCCTGACCGACTAACTATCCACAACGGAGCCCCTACTACATGACCATCACCTCCACCGAGAAGCCCGGTACCCCCGTAGTCGCCATTAACGACATCGGTACCGCTGAGGACTTCCTCGCAGCAGTCGACGCGACCATCAAGTACTTCAACGACGGAGACCTCGTCGAAGGTACCGTCGTCAAGGTCGACCGCGACGAAGTCCTGCTCGACATCGGTTACAAGACCGAAGGTGTCATCCCCTCCCGCGAGCTTTCCATCAAGCACGACGTTGACCCCGGAGACGTCGTCTCCGTTGGCGATCAGGTCGAAGCCCTGGTGCTCACCAAGGAAGACAAAGAAGGCCGCCTGATCCTCTCCAAGAAGCGCGCTCAGTACGAGCGTGCCTGGGGCGACATCGAGAAGGTCAAGGAAGAAGACGGTGTCGTCACCGGTACCGTCATCGAGGTTGTCAAGGGTGGTCTTATCCTCGACATCGGCCTGCGCGGCTTCCTGCCCGCATCCCTCGTCGAGATGCGCCGCGTGCGCGACCTGGCTCCGTACATCGGCCAGCAGATCGAAGCCAAGATCATCGAGCTGGACAAGAACCGCAACAACGTGGTCCTGTCCCGCCGTGCATGGCTGGAGCAGACCCAGTCCGAGGTCCGCTCCACCTTCCTCAACAAGCTGGAAAAGGGCCAGGTCCGCCCCGGCGTTGTTTCCTCCATCGTCAACTTCGGTGCCTTCGTGGACCTGGGCGGCGTAGACGGCCTGGTCCACGTTTCCGAGCTGTCCTGGAAGCACATCGACCACCCGTCCGAGGTTGTCGAGGTTGGCCAGGAAGTCACCGTCGAGGTCCTCGAGGTCGACCTGGACCGCGAGCGCGTCTCCCTGTCGCTCAAGGCTACGCAGGAAGACCCGTGGCAGACCTTCGCCCGCACCCACGCCCTGGGCCAGGTCGTCCCGGGTAAGGTCACCAAGCTGGTTCCGTTCGGTGCGTTCGTCCGCGTCGAAGACGGCATCGAAGGCCTGGTCCACATCTCCGAGCTGGCCGTGCGCCACGTGGAGCTGGCCGAGCAGGTTGTCTCCGTTGGCGACGAACTGTTCGTCAAGGTCATCGACATCGACCTGGAACGCCGCCGCATCTCGCTGTCCCTCAAGCAGGCCAACGAGGGCGTCGACGCCGACAGCACCGAATTCGATCCGGCTCTGTACGGCATGGCCGCAGAGTACGACGAAGAGGGCAACTACAAGTACCCCGAGGGCTTCGACCCCGAGTCCAACGAATGGCTCGAAGGCTACGAGACCCAGCGCGCCGCTTGGGAGCAGCAGTACGCTGACGCCCAGGCCCGTTGGGAAGCCCACAAGAAGCAGGTTGCCCAGCACGCTGCCGACGACGCTGCTGCCGCAACGTCCGGTGACGGCGATTCCGGCGCCACCAGCTACTCCTCCGAGCCTGCTGCCACCGACACCGGTGCCGGCACCCTGGCTTCGGACGAGGCACTTGCTGCCCTGCGCGAGAAGCTGACCGGCAACTAATTGCCGCCGGCCCGGATTCCGGGCTGACACAACGGGCCCCCGCGAAAGCGGGGGCCCGTTGTGCTTTAACGCGACAGCTGGCTGGCAGCTGCCCGACAACGCATGGGGCGTTGCGCTCAGCCGGGCCTACAGGTCGACGACGGCGAGGACCGTCCCTTCGCCGTCAGAGGTCAGTGCCGCCCCGGCTGCCGCGAGCAGCCGCTGGGCGCGGTGGTTCCCAGCCAGGGTACGCGCGGTGACGCGCCTCAGGCCGGCCCGGCGGGCCTCCGCAAGGACCAGGTCCAGGGCGGCGGCGCCGATCCCGCGCGAACGGAAGCTCCGGCCAAGCCAGATCCCGGTTTCCGCGGAAGGCACGTCGGCACCAGCGTTCCGTTTGAGGCGCACGGAGCCGGCAATCCGGCTGCCGCTGAAGACGGCCCAGGACTTTTCCGCTGCGGGGCCTCCCAACCCGGCTGCCGCAGCGTGATGGTAGCTGTAGAACCAGGCGGTGCGCTCCAGGTTCCAGCCGGGGCCGCCCAGTGGGGGAGCGACTTCATCCGGGGAGGCGTCGCGCTTGGCCAGCTGGAGCAGCTGGTCCGCTACGGCTTCATCGACGTCCACCAGGGTCACTTCAGGTGATGGCTTCATCCACCCATTCCGTTTCACCGGGCGTGAGCGTGGCAGACCCTGCCGTCAGCTGCAGGACGCGGTCAGTTGCGGCAGCTATGGCGGCTGCGTGGTCCGGCACGGCAATCCGCAGCACCGTGTGCCGGTCCTGGTAGCTGGTCTCCGCCATGACGGCGCCGGTGGCACGCAGGTCGTTCTCCAGCCGCCCTGCGGCGGCGTGCGGTACCGCCGTGGAACAGATCCGCAGCCTGCTGCGGCGGACCAGGGGCGCCAGGTCCAGGGCTGCCGAAACCGACTCGGAGTAGGCCCGGACCAGCCCACCGGCGCCGAGCAGGACGCCGCCGAAATAACGCACGAGGACGGCACTGGTGTCACTGAGGTCGGTCACCCCGGGTGCGGTCTCCCTCTTCAGCAGGGCTTCGAGCATGGGGATGCCTGCAGTCCCGGCAGGTTCGCCGTCGTCGCTGGAGCGCTGGATGGTGCGGTCCGGCCCAAGGACAAACGCCGAGCAATGGTGGCGCGCGTCGTGGAATTCCCGGCGGAGGTCCGCCACCAGGTCACGGGCCGCAGCCTCCGTGCCGGCCCTCCGCAGGACCGTGATGAACCGGGAGCGCTTGATCTCGAGTTCGTGCCGGAAGTCCCGGCCGGCCGCCAGCGTGGTGTAGGTGCCTGACCGGCTGTCTTGCTCTTGCATCCGCCCCAGTCTAGGCCCACCCGCCGGCGGCCTCACCTCCCTGCTTCCAGGCGGCGGACCTGCGGCCGGGGACTAGTAGGCTGGCGGGGTGCTGAAAATCGGGCTGACGGGCGGGATCGCTTCAGGGAAATCGGTGGTGGCCGCGCGGCTGAAGGAACGTGGCGCCGTGCTGGTGGACGCAGATGCGCTGGCACGGGAGGTGGTTGAGCCCGGCACCGAGGGCCTCGAGCGGATTGTGGGGGAGTTCGGCGCGGACATGCTCGACGGCGCCGGGCGGCTGGACCGCGCACGGCTCGGCGGGGCGGTGTTCGGCAACCAGGAGCGCCTGGCTGCGCTGAACGCCATCGTCCACCCCCTGGTACGCGCCCGCGCCGCCGCCATCACGGCAGCGGCGCCGGAAGACGCCATTGTGGTCCAGGACATCCCCCTTCTGGTGGAGACGGGGCAGGGGGCCGCCTTCCACCTGGTGCTGGTGGTGGACGCCCCGGACGAGGTGCGGATGCAACGCATGCAGGAGCAGCGCGGCATGACCGCCGAAGCGGCGCGTGCGCGGATGGCCGCCCAGGCCACCCGGGAGGCACGGCTGGCCGCTGCCGACGTCGTCCTGGACAACTCCGGCACCATCCAGCACCTGCTTGAGCAGGTAGACAGGCTCTGGGACGGGCGGCTGGTGCCGTTTGCGCGCAACCTGGCAGCCGGGACCCGCGCACCGCGGAAGGGGGGACCGGTGCTGGAGCCGCACCGGAAGGAATGGGCACGGCAGGCGGCCCGGATCGCGGCCCGGCTGGAAGCGGCTGCGCCCGGCCTCATCCTGGCCGTGGACCACATCGGCTCCACCTCCATTCCCGGCCTGGCCGCCAAGGACGTCATCGACCTGCAAGTGGTGGTGCCCGACCTGGAAACCGCGGACAGGATCGCACCGCTCCTGGCGGCTGCCGGCTTCCCGGCAGTACGGGGAGCCGAATCGGACACCCCGAAGCCCAACGCCCCTGATCATGCCGAATGGCAGAAGCGGTTCCACGCCAATGCGGACCCGTGCCGGGCCGTGAACGTCCATGTCCGGGCCGCCGGCTCGGCCGGGTGGCGTTACGCGCTGATGTTCCGCGACTGGCTGCGGACTGACCCCTCCGCGGTCCGGCTTTACGAAGCGCACAAGGCGGACCTGGCAGGACGCTTCGCGGACTCCGCCACCACCAGGGCCTACGCGGACGCCAAGGAGCCCTGGTTCACCGACGTTGCCTGGCCGCGCATGTCCGCCTGGGCCGAGGCAACAGGGTGGGTGCCGCCGTCGTACGCGTCCTGAGGCAGGTCCTTGGACGGGCGGCTGTTCGCCTGTAACGGACGGGACCGCCCAGTGTCGGTGCCCGGTTGTAGATTAGATCCATGAGCCTTGCGCAGGAGATCAACCGTGTTGTAGCGCCCTTTGAGGTCATCAGCGAATTCAAGCCCGCGGGCGACCAGCCGGCGGCCATCGCGGAGCTGACGGAGCGGATCAACAACGGCGAGAAGGACGTGGTGCTGCTCGGTGCCACGGGTACCGGTAAGAGCGCCACCACTGCCTGGCTCATCGAACAGGTGCAGCGCCCCACCCTGGTAATGGTGCAGAACAAGACCCTCGCCGCCCAGCTGGCCAACGAGTTCCGCGAACTCCTGCCCAATAACGCGGTGGAATACTTCGTTTCCTATTACGACTACTACCAGCCCGAAGCCTACGTCCCGCAGACGGACACGTTCATCGAAAAGGACTCCTCCATCAATGAGGAAGTCGAACGGCTGCGCCACTCCGCCACCAATGCCCTCCTGACCCGCCGTGACGTCATCGTGGTGGCCACCGTGTCCTGCATCTACGGCCTGGGAACGCCGGAGGAATACATCGCAGGGATGGTCACGCTGCGCAGGGGCCAGGAGATGAACCGGGATGCCCTGCTGCGCAAGTTCGTGTCCATGCAGTATGCCCGGAACGACATGGACTTCCACCGCGGCACGTTCCGGGTACGGGGCGACACGGTCGAGATCATCCCCATGTACGAGGAACTGGCGCTGCGGATCGAGTTCTTCGGGGATGAAGTGGAAAACATCTACACCCTCCATCCGGTGACGGGCGATGTCATCCGGGAGGAGACGGAGATGTACGTCTTCCCCGCGTCGCACTACGTGGCCGGGCCGGAGCGGATGAGCCGCGCCATCAAGACCATCGAGGCCGAGCTCGCGGAGCGGCTGGCGGTCCTGGAGGGCCAGAACAAGCTGGTGGAGGCGCAGCGCCTCCGCATGCGGACCACCTACGACCTCGAAATGATGCAGCAGATGGGCTTCTGCAACGGCATCGAGAACTACTCGCGGCACATCGACGGCCGCCCCGGCGGATCTGCGCCGCACTGCCTGCTGGACTACTTCCCGGACGACTTCCTGCTGGTGGTGGATGAATCCCACGTGACCATCCCGCAGATCGGTGCCATGTACGAAGGCGACATGTCCCGGAAGCGGACCCTGGTGGACCACGGCTTCCGGCTGCCCTCCGCCATGGACAACCGGCCCCTCAAGTGGGATGAGTTCCTGGAACGGATCGGCCAGACCGTCTACCTTTCCGCCACCCCCGGCAAGTACGAACTTGGCAAGGCCGACGGCTTCGTCCAGCAGATCATCCGCCCCACCGGCCTGATCGACCCCGAAGTGATCGTCAAACCAACCAAGGGCCAGATCGATGACCTGCTGGGCGAGATCCGCACCCGGGTGGAGAAGGATGAGCGGGTCCTGGTCACTACGCTTACCAAGCGCATGGCCGAAGACCTGACGGACTACCTCCTGGGGCACGGCATCAGGGTGGAGTACCTCCACTCCGACGTTGACACGCTGCGGCGCGTTGAACTCCTGCGGGAGCTGCGCCTCGGCAGCTTCGACGTCCTGGTGGGCATCAACCTGCTCCGTGAAGGACTGGACCTGCCGGAGGTCTCCCTGGTAAGTATCCTGGACGCAGACAAGGAAGGCTTCCTGCGCTCCTCAACGTCGCTCATCCAGACCATAGGCCGTGCCGCCCGCAACGTGTCGGGCCAGGTGCACATGTACGCGGACCGGATCACTGACTCCATGGCCAACGCCATCGACGAAACCAACCGGCGGCGCGCCATCCAGGTGGCCTACAACAAGGAACACGGCGTTGACCCGCAACCGCTGCGCAAGAAGATCGCGGACATCACGGACCAGCTGGCCCGCGAGGACGCCGACACCCAGGAACTGCTGAACAACAACCGGCTGGCCAAGGGTGCCAAGCGCAGCAAGTCGGGCGCCAAGGGCGCAGCGCAGGTGCGTGCGGACGGGCTGGCCGCTGCACCGGCCGAGGACCTGGTGGGCCTGATCGAGCAGCTGACGGAACAGATGCACGGCGCTGCGGCTGAACTGCAGTTCGAGGTGGCGGCCCGCATCCGCGACGAAGTCAGCGACCTGAAGAAGGAGCTGCGGCAGATGCAGGCGGCCGGCCACGCCTAGGCGCTGCTTTTCCAGGCAGCCGCAGCCATGACCGGAAACGGCGGGCACCCACCCCGGGTGCCCGCCGTCGCGCTTTCTCTGCTGTGGTGCTGTTGCCTTACTTCCTGGCGGAGTCGATCATTCCCTTAGCTTCCTGCATCAGGCCCTTCGCAGCATCCGAAGGGGATTTCCGGTCGAACAGGACATCAGTGCTGTACCGCTGGATAAGCGCCTGCACGCCGGAGGAACCGGTGGGAGGTACCGGCGGACCGCTCTTCAGGTCCGGCTTGATGTCCTTCAGGAACGCGGCAGCGGCCTTGTCCGCAGGGGTCAGCAGCGGGTCGATCGCCGTCTGGACCTCGGAGTTGGTGGGGAAGCCGCGTTCAGTCAGGATGGTCTTGGCCGCATCCAGGTTGTTGAGCATGTAGTTGACCACTTCTGCGGCTTCCTTGGGGTGCTTGCTGCGCGAGGAAACTGACCAGAACATGGACGGCTTGTAGGACATGCCGTTGTCCTTGGCGCTGCCGGTGGAGCTGGGTGCCCGCAGGATCTTCACCTCGGTCTTCAGTGCGGACTGGAGCGCATTCACCTGGTTGGTCCACCACCACGACATGGCCGTCTTGCCGGTGGCGAACAGGGTTTGTTCCACGGGGGCGCTGATGTCCTCGGTGGCAATGTTGGCCGGTGGGGCGGCGCCCTTGTTACGCAGGTTCAACACGTTCTGGAAGAAGGACGCTGCCGTGCCCTCGTCAAAGCCGAGGCCGCCATCCGCCGAGTACAGCGACTCGCCGTGCTGCATGGCCCAGGTGTTCAGGTCGGAGTCGGTCAGGGAGTAGGAGCTGCCGTAGTTGGTCTGGCCGGCCTTGCCCGCAGCCGCCGCGATCTGGGCGGCGGTCCGGGCGTAGTCGTCCCAGGTCCAGGTTTTGTCATCCGGGATGGGAACCCCGTAGTCCTGGAACATCTTGGTGTTGATCATCACGGCCTTGGCGTTCTGCCCGGTGCTCAGGCCGTACTGCTTGCCGCTCACCTGGCCGGACTTCAGGGCGTCCTGGTCAATCTTGGACGTGTCGACGTTGCCCTGCTTGGACAGGTCCAGCAGCGCGCCCCGGCCGCCGTACTCGGCGATGTATGCCTGGTCCATCTGGATCACGTCCGGTGAATCGTTGGCGGCCGTGGTGGTGGCCAGCTTGTCCCAGTAACTGCTCCACACCCCGGGCTCAGCCTTGACGGTGATGTTGGGATGCGAAGCCTGGAATGCATCGATCACCTGCTGCGTCTGCTTGTTCCGCAGGTCGTTGCCCCACCAGGTGAAGCGGATGGTGACGTTTCCGCCGTCGCCCGACGATGAAGAGGGGGAGGACGAGCAGCCGCTGGCCAGCATGGCCAGCGCAGCGGCGGTGGCAAGGGCCTTGGCCACCACGCCAGTGCGATGAGGAGTCTTCATTGACCAACCTTGATTTCTGGGAATGACGCCGGGACGCCGGGTCGAAGCGAGAAACCGCTTTCTCGCCTGAACGTGATTATTGCAAGCGTGCCGGCGGCCGTCAACGGTTTGGGGGAAAACGTTATCCAGCGACGTGCGCCCGCGTCCCGGGGCGCGCCGGTCAGCCCCCTGGGGTACAGTTAATGGCACGTAGGGGAGTATCCCAAGCGCTACGATCGTCAACACGCAGGGCACAGTTGCCCTGCCGGGCGTAGCGGGCCGCCGCATCAGCACCAGGTGCACAGGCAGGCCGGAGAGACTTACACCATTTTTGTGTACCCTGCGAAAGGCTTCCCTGTGCTTGATTTGCCTGTTTGGTTCGAGGTCGGCTCATTTGTCGTCCTCGGCCTGATTCTCCTGATCGATCTCCTCCTGGTGGTCCGGCGGCCGCACGAGCCGTCCATGAAGGAAGCCGGTCTGTGGGTAGCCTTCTATGTCAGCCTCGCCCTGGCCTTTGCCGGTGCCATGTTCGCTTTCACGGGTGCCGAGTTCGGCAGCCAGTTCGTGGCCGGCTGGGTCACCGAATACAGCCTCAGCATCGACAACCTGTTCGTGTTCATCATCATCATGGCCAGGTTCTCCGTGCCCCGGAAGTACCAGCAGGAAGTGCTGATGGTGGGCATCATCATCGCGCTGGTCCTGCGAGGCATCTTCATCATGCTCGGCGCCATCGTCATCGAACAGTTCAGCTGGGTGTTCTACATCTTTGGCGCATTCCTGCTGTGGACGGCCTGGAAGCAGGCCCAGGACGAGGGCGAAGAGGAAGAAGACCGGGAAAACCCGCTGATTGCCAGGATCCGCAAGGTCATCCCCATGTCCGAGAAGTTCGACGGCGGCAAGCTGCGGACCACGGTGAACGGCAAGAAGGTGTTCACCCCCATGGTGATCGTCTTCATCACCATCGGCCTCACGGACCTGCTGTTCGCGGTTGACTCCATTCCCGCCATCTTCGGCCTGACCCAGAGCCCTTTCATTGTCTTCACGGCCAACCTTTTCGCCCTCATGGGACTGCGGCAGCTGTACTTCCTGCTCGGTGGCCTGATGAACCGGCTCATCTACCTGAAGCACGCACTGTCCTTCATCCTCGCGTTCATCGGCGTCAAGCTGGTCCTGCACGCCATGCACGTGAACGAGCTGCCCTTCATCAACGGTGGACACCACATCGAATGGGCGCCGGAGATTCCCACGTTCGTCTCCCTTGCCGTCATTGTGGGCACCATCATCATCGCCGTGGTCGCCAGCCTGGTCAGCTCCAAGGCGCAGGCTGCCAAGATGGATCCCCGGCTTGAGGAAGACGTCCGCAGGAGCCACAGCGACGTCGACTAGGCGCCCCCGCCCGCTCCAATCCGCCGGATCCCGGCCGCACGCGCGGCCGGGATCCGGCATTTAACCCTTCCTGAGGCAGCGGGCAAAAACCCCTGTGGCGTGCGCCGCGCCGGGACTATGCTCTGAACATGGCCCGCACACTTGTGATGGAGCAGGACGTGCGCCACGTGCAGCGGCGCACTGTTGTGCTCTTGAGCGTGGCCCAGGTATTCAGTGGACTTGGGACGGGATCAACCGTCTCCATAGGCTCAATCCTGGCCGTGGAACTCTCCGGTTCCAGCGCCTGGGCGGGTGCCGTTGCCACGGTGATGACCCTCGGGGCCGCGGCCGCGGCACTGCCGCTGGCATCGCTGGCGGAACGGCGCGGACGCCGGGCCGGGCAGGTGGCCGGTCTCTCGGCCGCTTTGGCAGGCGCCGTGCTGATGGTGCTGGCCGTTGTCTCCGGCCTCTTCGTCCTGCTGCTGCTTGGATCGGCAGGCATAGGGGTGGGCACGGCCGCGAGCCTGCAGGCAAGGTTTGCCGCCGTCGATCTCGCTCCTGCCGAACACCGCGGGCGGGCGCTGTCCACCGTGGTCTGGGCCGTGACTGTCGGCGCCGTTGCCGGACCCAACCTGATCCAGCCGGGCACAGCCGTGGGGGCAGCATTGGGCCTGCCTCCGGTTGCTGGTCCTTTTGTGATTTCCGGGGCCGGGCTCCTCATTGCCACTGTAATCCTGTTCGCAGGCCTTCGCCCCGACCCCTTGCTGCTGGCACGCCAACGTGCGGCCGCCGGCCCTGGTGGAGCCGTTCCGCCGTCGGCGGCAGCGCGAACCGGGGTCGCTGCCGCCGCCCCCTCGCAAGCCCCTCCCATGGACGCCCCACCCACTGTCTCCGCGGCCGCCGCAGCTGCCTCCCCGGGTTCGCTCAGCCGGGGGCTTCGTGCCATCCGTGGATCGCGGACAGCACTGCTGGCGGTGACGGGCGTCGTGGCAGCCCACGCGGTGATGGTCGGCGTGATGTCGATGACGCCGCTGCACCTCCAGCACCTCGTGGAGGGACCCGGTCCGCACGCCGGGCACGTTGCCGAGGGGGACGTGCTGGTCATCATAGGCTTCACCATCTCACTTCACATCGCCGGGATGTTTGCGCTCTCCCCGGTCATGGGCTGGTTGACCGACAGGGCGGGCAGGATGGAGACCATCATGATCGGCTTCACGCTGCTGATCGCGGCGGTGGCCGTTGCCGGGTTCGGCCAGTCCTCAACCGCCGCGGTGGCCACCGGGCTGGTCCTGCTGGGCATGGGCTGGTCTGCGGCCACGATTTCCGGCTCCACGCTCCTGGCGGAAAGCGTGGGGCAGGAAGCCCGGGTGGCGGTCCAGGGTGTCTCCGACATGCTGATGGGGGCCGCGGGGGCTCTGGGCGGCGCGGTGTCGGGACTTGTCCTGGGTGTTGCCGGCTACCTGGGCCTGAACCTTCTGGGCGGGACCATCGGGGCGGCCGTCCTGGCCGCAGCGGTGGCCACGCGCCTGTCACACCGCCGGTCAGCGGCCGCCTGACCGCACCATGCCCAGCAAGCGGGCAAAAATCCGCTCACCGTCGTCGGCGATTCCGTCGTGATGGAAGTCCGCCGTCTCCCAGACCTGCAGCCCGCGCACCGCAGCGGCGGTCCGCAGCGAAAGCTCCCGGTCCACGTAGATGTCGTCCGAGTAGACTGCCGCAGCCACGGGAACAGTATTGCGGGCCAGTACCCGCGCGTCGTACAGCGGCTTCCAGTCCTGTTTGCCGGCCAGCAGTTCCGCCACTTCCCGCAGGGGCCGGAGGGCAGGGTCCTGCTCGAAGTACCACGGATACACCATCTCCCCGGTGAGCAGCAGCGGGTCGGCATCCGGCCGGAACCAGGGGTTTTCGCCGAGCATCCGCCACGCTGACCAATCGGTGGCCTGGCCCTGGCCATAGATGGATTCGTGCATCAGCGCGTACAGCGGGTTGGACCGGCGGGAGATGACGCCTTGGAGCTGCTCCAGGAACGCGTCGGACAGGCGCGGTCCGGCCGCCGTGTCCACAAAGGCGTCCTCGAGCAGGTAGTGGAGGCTGTCCACGCGCGTGTTGCCGCCCAGGAACGCCCCCGCCATCTGGAACCGCTCCACGGTGAGGGGCCCGCCGTCGGGCAGGAATTCCGGCGTGGAGCGCAGGTGGCGGGCAATCCGCTCCACAACGTTCCTGTCCTCGGGATACCAGCGGAAGTACTCGTCGTTGCGGGCCGCCACCCGCTGGTACGTGGCCCGGTACACGTCGTCCGCGGAACCGGTGAGCGGGGCAAGGCCGCCCGTGACCATCACCTCGCGCAGACCTTCGGGCGCGAAGGACAGGTATGTAAGCGCGCAGAAGCCGCCGTAGCTCTGGCCGTAAATCGTCCAGGGCGGTGATTCCAGCGCGTGGCGGATCACCTCAGCGTCCGCCACGATCGAGTCCGCCCTGAAGTGCTCAAGGTAGGCCGCCTGCTCCGCAGCGCTTCCGCGCCCGGGCAGGGTAATCCGGTCAATGGGCGAGGAGAGTCCAGTGCCGCGCTGGTCAAGCATCAGGATGCGGAAGTCCTGCGCCGCGGCTTTGCTCCAGCCGCCCAGGGAACCCCACCTGTTGCCGCGGCCGCCCGGGCCCCCCTGCAGGAAGAGGAGCCACGGCAGCCGCGCGGCGGCTTCTTCGCTGTGCGCAGCAGACACGTACTCCCGGGCGAAAACCGTGATGGTTTCGCCGCGAGGCTGGCCGCCGGCCACGGCATGGTCCTCCGAAGCAAAATGGTCCAGCGGGACTGTGAAGTAGTGCTCCACCGTGCGCATGCCACGGAATTCATGCCGGGCCTTGATGTCATGCCCGACGGCGGTCGCCTGGACCCGGCGCGCGTCAGCCACGGGCAGAAGCGGGAAGGGAGTCGCGGGACGTGGCCCGGCCGAACCGGTCCAGTGATTCGCCGGTCAGCCTGAAGGTGGACCAGCCGTCCATGGGGCGCGCACCCAGGCGGCGGTAAAAGTTGATGGAGGGCTCGTTCCAGTCCAACACGCTCCATTCCACCCGTGCGTAGCCATTCTCGACCGCGATCGCCGCAAGGTGCTGCAGCAGCGCCTTGCCGTGGCCTTCGCCCCGGGCTTCCGGGCTGACGTAAAGGTCCTCCAGGTAGATCCCGTGAACGCCCTCCCAGGTGGAGTAGTTCAGGAACCACAGCGCGAAGCCCTGCACCTCGCCCGCCGCGTTTTCGGCCATGGCCGCGAATACGCGGGGGTTGTCGCCGAAGAGCACCTGTTCCAGGCGCTCGGGCGTGTTCCGGACGGCGTCGGGTTCCTTCTCGTAATGGGCCAGTTCATGGATCATTCGGAGGATGGCGGGCACGTCGTGGCGGGTTGCGGGGCGGATTGCACTCATTCTCCGAGCTTACCGCCGGCGCCGGGACGGCTGCCCCGGCCAGGTCGGTGTCAGAGCCGGTTAACCTCCGTCACCTTGACCACCGCTGTCCCGGTGGCATCCGAGCCCGCAAGATCCACCTCGGCGGAGATCCCCCAGTCGTGGTTGCCCGCCGGGTCATCGAAGATCTGACGCACCTTCCACGTTCCGGGTTCCTCGGTGATGATGAGCAGGCCCGGACCGCGGGCGTCGGGCCCGGTCCCGATGTCATCGTGTTCGTCGAAGTAGTCGTCCAGCGCGTCTTCCCAGCGTTCGGCACCCCACCCGGAACCGCCGTCGAGCTCGCCCAACGCCGTCGCGTCCTCGTCAGCGAACAGTTCCACCCGCCGGAACATCTCGTTGCGCACCATCACCCGGAAGGCGCGGATGTTGGAGGTGAGCGACGGCGGCGGGGGAGGCGGCGCGTCATGCGGCGTCGGCGCCGCCCCGGAGGCCAGCTCCTCCCATTCGTCCAGGAGGCTGGAGTCCACCTGCCGAACCAGCTCACCCAGCCAGGCGGTCAGGTCTTCCAGGTCCTCGCGAAGCATGTCCTGCGGAACAGTCTGGCGCAGCGCCTTGAAGGCATCGGCAAGGTACCGCAGCACGATTCCTTCGGACCGGGCCAGGCCGTAGAACTGGACGAATTCGCCAAAGTTCATCGCCCGCTGGTACATGTCGCGCACTACCGACTTGGGTGCAAGCTCAAAGTCGCCCACCCACGGCGCGGCCTTCCGGTAGACCTCGAACGCCTCGCCCAGGATCTCCGCGAGCGGTTGGGGGTAGGTGACCTCGTCCAGCATGGCCATCCGCTGGTCGTAGTCGATGCCCTCAGCCTTCATGGCGGCCACCGCTTCGCCGCGCGCCTTCTTCTGCTGCGCCGACAGTATCTGCCGCGGTTTCTCCAGGGTCGCCTCGATCACGGACACCACGTCCAGGGCGTACGACGGCGACTCCGGGTCAAGGAGCTCCAGTGCGGCAAGCGCAAAGGGGGAGAGCGGCTGGTTCAGCGCGAAGTTCGGCTGCAGATGGACGGTCAGCCGGACGGAACGGCCATCGGGGCCTTGCTCCTCCGGCGGGATGCGTTCGATCACTTCGGCGGCCAGCAGTTCCCGGTAAATGCCCAGGGCCTTCTTCATCAGCCGCAGCTGGGAAGCGCGCGGCTCGTGGTTTTCGGTGAGCAGCCGCCGGGCCGCCGCGAACGGGTCGCCGGGCCGCTCCATCAGGTTCATCAACATGGCGTGCGTTACCGTGAAGCTGGACGTCAGCGGGTCCGGTACCGATTCCACCAACCGCTTGAACGTGGGCTCACCCCAGGAGACGAAGCCCTCGGGCGGCTTTTTCTTCACCACCTGGCGCAGCTTCTTCTGGTCATCGCCGAACTTGGCGGTGGCCTTGGCCATCGCCTTGACGTTCTCAGTCACGTGCTCGGGTGCCTGCACCACCACTGTCCCGGCGGTGTCGTAGCCCGCACGGCCTGCCCTGCCCGCAATCTGGTGGAACTCACGCGGGTTGAGCAGCCGGGTGCGGACGCCGTCGTACTTGCTCAAAGCCGTGAGCAGCACCGTCCGGATGGGGACGTTGATGCCCACGCCCAGGGTGTCCGTGCCGCAAATGACCTTCAGCAGCCCCGCCTGCGCCAGCTGCTCCACCAGCCGCCGGTACTTGGGCAGCATCCCGGCGTGGTGCACACCGATCCCATGGCGGACCAGGCGGTTAAGCGTCTTCCCAAAGCCCGCGGCAAACCGGAAGTTGGCGATCAGCTCCGCGATTTTGTCCTTTTCCTCCCGGGTACACACGTTGATGCTCATCAGGTTCTGGGCACGGTCGATCGCTTCGAGCTGGCTGAAGTGCACCACATAGACGGGCACCTGCCGGGTGGACAACAACTCCTCCAGCGTCTCGTGGACGGGTGTCTGGTGGTAGTAGTAGTGCAGCGGAATGGGCCGTTCGGCGGAACTGACGGTGGTGGTCGCACGTCCGGTCAGCGCCGTGAGCCCCTCCTCGAACCGGGTGACATCGCCCAGGGTGGCGGACATCAGCAGGAACTGGGCCTGCGGAAGCTCCAGGAGGGGGACCTGCCAGGCCCAGCCGCGCTGCGGGTCGGAGTAGAAGTGGAACTCGTCCATGATCACCGCACCGAGTTCGGCTGCGGCGCCTTCCCGGAGCGCGATGTTGGCCAGGATCTCGGCGGTGCAGCAGATGATGGGAGCATCCTGGTTCACCCCGGAGTCGCCGGTGATCATGCCCACGTTCTCTGCTCCGAAGATGTCGCAGAGCGCGAAGAATTTCTCGGACACCAGGGCTTTGATCGGTGCCGTGTAATAGCTTCGGCGGCCCTGGGCCATGGCCTGGAAGTGCGCCGCAATGGCCACCAGGGACTTCCCTGAGCCGGTGGGCGTGGCCAGGATGACGTTCGCCCCGGTTGCCAGCTCCATGATGGCCTCGTCCTGTGCCGGGTACAGCGACAGGCCCCGGCTTTCCGTCCACTCCACGAACCGGGTGTAAAGGGCGTCGGGGTCGACGGCGGCGGATGGGGCGGGGGCGGGCAGATCGATCAGCTGGTCAACGAGTTTCATTGACTTCAACCTTAGTGCCACGTTGCGGCCGGATCCGGAGTCCCTGGCGGGTTAGGCTACGCCTTGCCCGTGTGCGCGTCAGAAGCTGGAGAGATTCATGAAGTGGGACCCCGCCAAGTATGTCCAGTTCGGCGACTACCGGAACCGGCCGTTCTTCGATCTCACGGCCCGGATCCATGCCGACCGGCCCAAGCGCGTGGTTGACCTGGGCTGCGGGCCAGGGAACCTGACGGCAACCCTGGCTGACCGCTGGCCGGGCGCCCGGGTCCTGGGCCTGGATTCCTCCGCGGACATGCTGGCAAAGGCGTCGGCACTGGCGGAGGAGAAGCCCTCCCTTCGCTTTGAGCAGGCCGGCATCGAGGGCTGGATGCCCAGTCCGGAGACGGACGTTGTGGTCAGCAACGCCGCCCTGCAGTGGGTTCCGGGCCACCAGGACATGATGCGCAAGTGGCTGGAAGTGCTCCGGCCGGGGGCCTGGTTCGCCCTGCAGGTACCCGGAAATTTCAACGCCCCCTCGCACTCCCTGATGCGGGATCTCGCGGGGTCGGACCGCTGGGCTGCAAAGCTGGACGGTGTGCTGCGGGGCGGGGAGGCAGTGGGGGAGCCGGAGGAATACCTGCGGATCCTGCTCGACGCCGGCTGCGCGGCGGATGCGTGGGAAACCACCTACCTGCAGGTCCTGCCGGGGCCGGACCCCGTGCTGGAATGGGTCCGGGGCACGGCACTGCGGCCTGTGATGGCCGCCCTGGGCGAGGAGGACGCCAGGAGTTTCGAGACCGAGTACGCGGCTTCTTTGCGGGACGCCTACCCCCGCGGGGTCCACGGCACCGTTTTGCCTTTCCGCCGCATCTTCGCAGTGGGCCGCAAGGCCGGCTAACCGGTACCCGGCCAACGGGTTTTCCACGCCCGTCACAGGCTGTGACAGCAGTGAAAAGTGATCTGGCTTACAATGGCGACTGTGGTTTAGGGGTCAAGCCGCTGGCCCCCTCTTCGGCCCATGCATTTACAGGGGGTATTTTGCTGGTCGGACTCGTGAAGCGGCAGCTTGCCGGTCAATACGCGTATGTATGGGCGATCGTTTTCCTTCAGCTGATCCAGGCGGCGGCAAACCTGCTGCTGCCCACCGTGAACGCCGCCATTATCGATGACGGGATTGTCGCAGGGGAGCCGGGGGTGGTCTCGCGCCTTGGCGTGCTCATGGCCGTCATTGCCGTGGTGCAGGCAGCGTCCGCCATTGCTGCCGGCTACCTTGGGGCGGTGGTGGCCATGAGGATCGGGCACCGCCTGCGGGCCGAGGTTTTCACCCGGATCCAGTCCCTGTCCTCCCAGGACGTGGCCCTGTTCGGAACACAGAGCCTGACCATCCGCGCCACCAACGATGTCCAGCAGATCCAGGCCTTCGCGGTGCTTGTCTTCACCATGCTCTTTGCCGGGCCCGCCATGGGCGTAGGCGGCATCGTCCTGGCCGTGCAGCAGGATGTTGCGCTGTCCCTGGTGGTGATCGTCATCGTGCCCCTGCTCCTGCTGATCATGTACCTGATTGTCAGGCGGCTGATTCCGCTCTACCGTGAGGGCCAGGACCTGCTGGACCGGTCCGGCGGGATTCTTCGCGAGCAGATCATCGGGGTGGATGTCATCCGCGCCTTTGTCCGCCAGGGCCATGAGGTCCGGCGGTTTGCGGAAACCAACGCCGGCCTCACCGCCAACAACCTGCAGTCCGCGCTCCTGGTGGCGGGGATGCTGCCCATCATCATGCTGGTGGTCAATACCAGCTCGGTTGCGGTGGTGTGGTTCGGCGGGCACCGGATCCAGGCAGGCCAGATGAACCTTGGGGCGCTCACGGCGTTCATCGCCTACATCATGCAGATACTGCTGGCGATCATGATGTCCATGTACGTGCTCATGACGGCGCCGCGGGCGGCAGTCTGCGCGGAACGCATCCAGGCGGTCCTTGACACCGAGCCGTCCGTCGGCGATCCGGGCAATCACACTGCGGCCAGTGACCGAGCGGCCAGCGACAAGGCAGCCAGTGACAAGGCAGCCGCGCCTCCGCCGCCCGGCGCCGTGCTGCCGGGGCGGCAGGCAACGCTGGCGTTCCACGATGTTGCCTTCTCTTATCCGGGAGCAGAAGCGCCCGTGCTCGCGGACATCAGTTTCACGGCAGCTCCCGGTACCACCACAGCAATCGTGGGCTCCACCGGAAGCGGCAAGACCACGCTGCTGAACCTGATCCCGCGTTTCCTGGACCCCACCCACGGCCGCATCACCCTTGCCGGCCACGACATCCGCCACCTGCCCCTGGACCAACTCCGCGCTGCCATGGCTATCGTGCCCCAGCACTCCCACCTTTTTACGGGAACCATCGCAGACAACCTGCGGATGGCGGACCCCGACGCCACGGACCAGGAACTGTGGGCTGTCCTGGAGGCTGCCCAGACCATGCGTTTCATGCGCGACCTCCCGCTTGGACTTGCCACCCCCGTCGGCCAGGGCGGCGCCAGCCTGTCGGGCGGCCAGCGGCAAAGGCTCTGCATCGCCAGGGCCCTCCTGCGCAAAGCGCCCCTCTACCTCTTTGACGACAGCTTCTCCGCGCTGGACTATGACACCGACACCAGGCTGCGGCGCGCACTTGACCAGGCGCTCGCCGCCGCAACGGTCATCATCGTGGCCGAGCGCATTTCCGCGGTCGAAGACGCGGATCTCATCCTGGTGCTCGACGACGGCCGGCTGGTTGCGCAGGGAACGCACAGGGAGCTGCTGGAAACGTCCGCCACCTACCGGGAAATCGCAGAATCCCAGCTCGCGCTGGACGGCACGCTGTGACGGCGGTGGAGGAATCCGCGGAATCGGCGCACAGGTTCTGGCCGACCGCCCGCAGGCTCCTTGGCCTGCTGCGCCCGTTCCGGCTGCAGATGCTGGGGGCCGTGGCGGCAACGTGCGCCTTCGCAGGGGTCAACGTTGCCGCCCCCAAGTATCTGGGCGACGCCACGGACATGGTGGTGCAGGGCATCTTCCAGGGAAGCCTGGACCAGCGCCTCGGAGTCCTGCTGGCAGCCGTGGCCTTGATGTATGTTTTCGCTTCCCTCTTCAACTGGATCCAGGGCGCTCTGACGGCACGTGCGGTGCAGGGACTTATGTATGGCCTGCGAGCAGCGCTTGAGGACAAGCTGCACCGGCTCCCCTCCACGTATTTCCGGGAACGCTCCCGCGGGGATGTCCTGAGCCGGGCCACCAACGACATCGACAACATTGCCCAGGCCCTGAACCAGGTTCTGACCCAGCTCATCGTGTCCGTCCTGATGCTGTGCGGGTCGCTGGCCATGATGCTGTGGATCTCGCCGCTGCTCGCGGCCATTGCCATTGCCAGCGTCCCCGTTTCCACCTGGATCACCGTCCTGGTGGCCCGGCGGTCCCAGGAGCATTTCGCCAGGCAATGGAAGGAGACCGGCGAACTCAACGCGCACGTGGAGGAATTCATTAGCGGGCATGAAGTCATCAAGGCCTTTGGCCGGCAGGCGCAGGCCACGGAGGTCTTCAGCCGCAGCAACGGCCGCCTGGCCCGGGCGGCAGCCAAAGCCCAGTACTCAGCCGGTGTGGTCCAGCCGCTGATGGTGCTGATGTCCAACCTCAATTACATTGCTGTCGCAGTGGTGGGTGCGCTGCAGGTCATCGCAGGCGCCATGACCATCGGCGGCGTCCAGGCCTTCATCCAATTCAGCCGGCTGTTCACCCAGCCGGTGGGGCAAATCGGCGGCCTGCTCAACGTTATTCAGTCCTGCGCAGCCTCGGCGGCAAGGGTTTTCGTGCTCCTCGATGCCGGGGAAGACCTCCAGGAACCGGCCGGCGCAGCGGCCGGCGCTCCCGCCGCCGGCCGCATCGTCTTCCATGACGTCACCTTCAGCTATCCCGGTTCCGTTCCGGCGGTCAGCAACCTCACCTTCACGGTGGAACCGGGCCAGGCGGTGGCCATCGTGGGGCACACGGGCGCGGGCAAGAGCACCGTGGTGAACCTGCTGATGCGGTTCCTGGAACCTTCGTCCGGCAGGATCACCATGGGCGGAAGGGACATCGCGGAAATTCCCCGCGACCAGCTGCGGGGCAGGTTCGGCGTGGTGCTCCAGGATTCCTGGCTTTTTGCCGGGACCATCCGGGAAAACATCGCCTACGGGCTGCCAGGCGCTGCCGATGCGGCCATAGTTGCCGCCGCGGAGGCAACGCACGCGGACCGTTTCATCAGGTCCCTGCCGCGCGGCTACGACACAGTCCTGGAGAACGGCGGCGAGCAGCTCAGCCAGGGGCAGCGGCAGCTCATCACCATCGCCAGGGCGCAGCTCGCCGGGCGCAGTGTGCTGGTCCTGGATGAGGCCACAAGTTCGGTCGATTCCAGGACGGAGGTGCTCATCCGCCAGGCGATGCAGCGGCTGCGCCAGGGGCGGACCAGTTTCGTGATTGCCCACCGTTTGTCCACCATCCGGAACGCTGATCTAATTCTCGTCATGGACCATGGACGGATCGTCGAGCAGGGCACGCATGACAGCCTCCTTGCCGCCAACAGCTACTACGCCCGGCTGTACAACGCACAGTTCGCCGAACGCGACGGCCGTGCGGGCATCCTGGAGGGCGGCCTGTGAGCGCCGCAGGCGACTTCCCGGGGTCCTGGCGCCCCAACCCGGCCAGCAGCGTGGCGCTGTTCGAGCAACTCCGGCTTCAGGTCATCCATCTGGCGGACAGCGGCGCGTTGGCGCCGGGCACCAGGCTGCCTGCCGTGCGGGCCCTGGCGGAGAAGCTCGACGTTGCCCCGCACACCGTGGCCAGGGCGTACAAGGAACTGGAGGCCGCCGGGATCGTCACCACCCGTGGCCGGAACGGTACGGTGGTTGCCGCGCGGGACGAGCGCCTGGGCGGCCTGTCCGCCGCAGCCGCCGCATACGCCGCCGTCGCCAAATCCCAAGGGGCCAGCTTTGCCGAGGCCGTGAAAATCCTGGCGGCTGCCTACGATGTTCCCTGACGGCGGAACCGCGAGTGTTCGAAAAAGTTTTCGATTAGCATAATGGGGTGCCTAAAGCCGTAGCTGAAGAAACCCCTGCCCCCTCCACGTCCTTCGCGGTCCCTGCCGCCGCCGCCCCGCAGCGCCCGGACCTCTCCCGCCTTGTGGTGAAGGGCGCGCGGGAGCACAACCTGCGCAACGTGGACCTCGACCTGCCGCGCGACGCCATGATCGTCTTCACCGGCCTCTCCGGCTCCGGCAAGTCCTCGCTGGCGTTCGACACAATCTTTGCCGAAGGCCAGCGCCGCTACGTCGAATCGCTGTCCGCCTACGCACGCCAGTTCCTGGGCCAGGTGGACAAGCCCGACGTCGATTTCATCGAAGGGCTCTCCCCGGCTGTATCCATCGACCAGAAATCCACCAGCAAGAACCCGCGGTCCACTGTAGGAACCATCACCGAGATCTACGACTACATGCGCCTGCTGTGGGCGCGCGTCGGCAGGCCGCACTGCCCCGTCTGTGGTGAACCCGTGTCAAAGCAGACGCCGCAGCAGATTGTGGACCAGCTCCTCGAACTCGACGAGGGAACCCGCTTCCAGGTCCTGGCGCCGGTGGTGCGTGGCCGCAAGGGCGAGTTCGTGGACCTCTTCAAGGAACTCACCGCAAAGGGCTACTCCCGGGCGCGGGTGGACGGCAACCTCGTCCAGCTCAACGATCCCCCCAAGCTGGGCAAGCAGTTCAAGCACACCATCGAAGTGGTGGTTGACCGCCTGGTGGTCAAGGAAGGCATCAGCCAGCGGCTCACCGACTCCATCGAGACCGCGCTGGGACTGGCCGAGGGCCGGGTCCTGGCGGAGTTCGTCGACGTGGACGCGGACGCCCCCGAAAGGATCCGGGCGTTCTCCGAGAACCTCGCCTGCCCCAACGAGCACCCCTTGGCCATCGACGAAATCGAGCCGCGCTCCTTCTCGTTCAACAACCCCTTCGGCGCCTGCGCCGCCTGCAGCGGCATCGGCACCCGCCTCGAGGTTGACGAGGAACTCATTGTTCCCAACCCGGAACTCTCCCTGTCGGAGGGAGCCATCGCGCCCTGGTCACTGGGTACTGCCACCACGGAGTACTGGAACCGGCTCCTCGAGGGCCTGGCCAAGGAGGTTGGTTTCTCCATGACCACGCCGTGGGAGAAGCTGGGCAAGGACGTGCGCCAGACCATCCTGCACGGCAAGGACCACAAGGTGGTGGTGCAGTACCGCAACCGCTTTGGCCGCGAACGCAAGTACAGCACCGGGTTTGAAGGCGCCATCCAGTACGTCCACCGCAAGCACGGCGAGACCGATTCCGACTGGGCCCGCGACCGCTACGAGGAGTACATGCGGCAGGTTCCCTGCCCCGCCTGCAACGGCGCGCGGCTCAACCCGGCATCCCTGTCGGTGCTGATCAACGGCAAGTCCATCGCCGAGGTTGCCGCCCTGCCCATGCGGGACTGCGCGGATTTCCTCAACAACCTGGTGCTGACCGGGCGCGAGGCGCAGATCGCCCACCAGGTCCTCAAGGAGATCCAGGCCCGCCTGACCTTCCTGCTGGATGTGGGGCTGGAATACCTCAACCTGGAGCGCCCCTCGGCCACCCTGTCCGGCGGCGAAGCGCAGCGCATCCGGCTCGCCACCCAGATCGGCTCCGGCCTGGTGGGCGTCCTCTACGTCCTGGATGAACCGTCCATTGGGCTGCACCAGCGGGACAACCGCAGGCTCATCGAAACCCTCACCCGGCTCCGCGACATGGGAAACACCCTGATCGTCGTGGAGCACGACGAGGACACCATCCACGTGGCCGACTGGATCGTGGACATCGGACCCGGCGCGGGCGAGCATGGCGGCCAGGTGGTCCACTCGGGGACCTACAAGGAGTTGCTGGACAACAAGGAGTCCCTGACCGGCGACTACCTGTCCGGCCGCAAGGCCATCGAGGTGCCCCGGAAGCGGCGCAAGTACGACAAGAAGCGCGAGATCAAGGTATTGGGCGCACGGGAGAACAACCTCCTGAACGTCGACGCAGCCTTCCCGCTGGGTCTTTTCACCGCGGTGACGGGCGTGAGTGGTTCGGGCAAGTCCACCCTGGTCAATGAAATCCTCTACAAGGTGCTGGCCAACAAGCTCAACGGCGCCAAGCAGGTGGCCGGACGGCACAAGACGGTCCAGGGCCTGGAGCACCTCGACAAGGTGGTCCATGTAGACCAAAGCCCCATCGGCCGCACGCCGCGGTCCAACCCGGCCACGTACACCGGTGTCTTCGACAACATCCGCAAGCTCTTCGCCGAAACCACCGAGGCCAAGGTCCGCGGCTACCTGCCCGGCCGTTTCTCGTTCAACGTCAAAGGCGGCCGCTGCGAGGCCTGCTCCGGCGACGGCACGCTGAAGATCGAGATGAACTTCCTGCCTGACGTGTACGTCCCCTGCGAGGTGTGCCACGGTGCGCGCTACAACCGGGAGACCCTGGAGGTGCACTACAAGGGCAAGACCATCGCCGACGTCCTCAACATGCCCATCGAAGAGGGCGCCGAGTTCTTCGCGGCCTTCTCGCCCATCGCACGGCACCTGAACACCCTGGTGGACGTGGGACTCGGGTATGTCCGCCTCGGACAGCCTGCCACCACCCTCTCCGGCGGTGAAGCGCAACGCGTCAAGCTCGCGGCGGAGCTGCAGAAACGCTCCAACGGCCGCAGCATCTACGTCCTGGACGAGCCCACCACTGGCCTGCACTTTGAGGACATCCGCAAGCTGCTGATGGTCCTGCAGGGGCTGGTGGACAAGGGGAACACGGTGATCACCATCGAGCACAACCTGGACGTCATCAAGAGTGCCGACTGGCTGGTTGACCTCGGGCCCGACGGCGGTTCGGGCGGCGGCCAGATTGTCGCGGCCGGAACGCCGGAGCAGGTGGCCAAGTCCGGCACCAGCCACACCGGGAAGTTCCTGGCCGAGATACTCGGCTGACCGGATGAAATTCCACCGAAATATTCCTCACGGGGAATGCGAGTTTCAGGCACTCCTGCTGTCATGAGAAACTAACCCGGTGACTTCAACAACAGTGCCCGTGATCTTTGACCTGGACGGCACTCTTGTCGACCCGGCAGGTGGCATAACCGAGGGGATTGCCGCGGCCCTCCGCGGACTGGGGCTCCCGGTTCCCGGCCAGGACCTGCTCAACGCGATGATCGGCCCCAAGCTGAGCGATTCCCTGCTCAACGTGGCAAAGGTACCGGCGGACCGCCTGGAAGAGGTGGTCCGCCGGTACCGCGAACACTACGTGGCCACCGGAATCGCCCAAAGCCGGCTGTACCCGGGCATCCGCGGGATCCTTGAATCCTTCGCCGCAGCGGGCCGGCCTGTGGCAGTAGCCACCCAAAAGCCACAGCGTCTGGCGCATACGGTGCTGGCGCATCATGGCATCGACGGCCTCTTCCACGGAATCCACGGCTCCGGCGATGACGAAGCGGCAGTGGACGGTGTTCCCCTGGGCAAGACCCAGATCATCGCCGCCGCCCTGCGGGATCTGGACACGCAGCACGCCATTATGGTGGGGGACCGCGCCCAGGACGTGTCCGGGGCCATCGCCAACGGACTGGACTGCATCGGCGTCGCATGGGGGTTCGCTCCGGACGGGGAACTGGAGGAAGCCGGCTCCGTGGCTGTCGTCAGCACCGATGAGGAGCTGGTCGCGGTCATCGAGCGTCTGCAGGCCGTCCACGTCGCGGCAATGAGCGGGGTGAGCAACGATGGAAATGTTTGATGCCGTCCGCTGGACCACCCGCAACCTGATCTCCGGCACCTGCCGGCCCACCGTCGTCGGGCTGGACAATGTCCCCTCCGACGGCCCGTTTATCGTGGCTCCCAACCACCTGTCCTTCTTCGACAGCGTGATCGTCCAGGCATTGATGCCGCGGCCGGTCGCCTTCTTCGCCAAAGCCGAATACTTCACCACCGGCGGCGTCAAGGGCAAGGTCATGAAGGCGTTCTTCGAATCCGTGGGCTCCATTCCGGTGGAGCGCGGCGAACAGGCCGCAAGTGTCCAGGCGCTCAAGACACTGCTGGATATCCTGGAGTCAGGCCGCGGCATCGGCATCTACCCTGAGGGAACCCGTTCCCGGGACGGCATCCTCTACCGGGGACGCACCGGGGTCGGCTGGCTGGCGCTCACTACCGGGGCGCCGGTGATTCCCGTGGGCCTGATCGGCACCGAGAAGCTGCAGCGCGCCGGCGAGAAGGGGGTCAGGCCGCAGCACTTCACCATGAAGGTGGGGGAGCCGCTGTACTTCGACAAGACCGGCCCGGACCACTCCCTGCCTGCCCGCCGCGAGGTCACGGACCGCATCATGGACGCCATCGCCGAACTCAGCGGCCAGGAACGTTCGGCCAGTTACAACCAGAGCAAGACCCCGGAATAGCCGGCAAGCCGGCCAGGGACAGCCGGAACGGACCCCGTCCTGGCCGGCTGGCAGGGAGACCCGGCGCGACTCAGTAGACTTGATAGGTGGCAAATCCAGCAAGTTACCGGCCCAAAACCGGTGAAATCCCCACCAACCCGGGCGTATACCGGTTCCGTGATCCGCACGGCCGGGTCATCTATGTGGGCAAGGCGAAAAGCCTGCGGTCCAGGCTGAACTCGTATTTCGCCAACCCGGCCGGACTGCTGCCCAAGACCTATGCCATGGTGCACGCGGCCAGCAGCGTCGAGTGGACGGTCGTTGGCAGCGAACTCGAGTCGCTGCAGCTGGAATACACCTGGATCAAGGAATTCAAGCCCCGGTTCAATGTGGTGTTCCGGGACGACAAGACCTATCCCTACCTCGCCGTGACCATGAACGAAAAGTACCCCCGGGTACAGGTCATGCGGGGGGACAAGCGGAAGGGGACCCGCTACTTCGGCCCGTACACCGCCGGGGCCATCCGCGAGACCATGGACACCCTGCTCCGCGTCTTCCAGGTCCGGAGCTGCAGCGCCGGCGTCTTCAAGCGGGCGGAGGCCAGCGGGCGGCCGTGCCTGCTGGGATACATCGACAAGTGCTCCGCGCCCTGCGTGGGCCGGATCTCGCCGGAGGACCACAAGGCACTTGCCGAGGATTTCTGCGCCTTCATGGGAGGCGAGGCCAAGCGGTTCATCAACAAGCTGGAAAAGCAGATGGCCGACGCCGTGGCGAGGCTGGACTATGAGCACGCCGCCCGGCTCCGCGACGACATCACGGCCCTGCGCAAGGTCTTCGAACGGAACGCCGTGGTGCTGTCCGAGGACACGGATGCAGACGTCTTCGCCCTGCATGAGGATGAGCTGGAAGCCGCCGTCCAGGTGTTCCACGTCCGCGGCGGCAGGATCCGCGGCCAGCGCGGCTGGGTGGTGGAAAAGGTGGAGGATTTCACCACTCCGGACCTGGTGGAGCACCTGCTCCAGCAGGTCTACGGCGAGGACGGCGACACCCATGGCCGGCTGCCGCGCGAAGTCCTGGTGCCCGTGGCGCCCAGCAACGCGGAGGACCTTGCCAAATGGCTGGGCGGCATCCGTGGCGCCAAGGTGGACATCCGGGTGCCGCAGCGCGGAGACAAGGCGGCGCTGATGTCCACCGTCCGCGAGAATGCCGAGCACGCGCTGAAGCTGCACAAGACGCGGCGCGCCGGGGACCTCACCGTCAGGTCCCAGGCCCTCCAGGAACTCCAGGAGGCACTGGACCTGCCCGTGCCCCTGCTCCGGATCGAATGCTTCGACGTCTCCCATGTCCAGGGCACCAACGTGGTGGCATCCATGGTGGTGGTGGAGGACGGGCTGCCCAAGAAGTCGGACTACCGCAAGTTCTCCATTACCGGCCCCGCGGCCGCCGATGACACGGCGGCCATGCATGATGTCCTGACCCGGCGGTTCCGGCACTACCTGCAGGACAAGTCCGCGCAGGTGGACGAATCCGTCCTGGCATCCGACGGCCTGGAACCGGACGCGGACAGCGCCGTGCTGGACACCACCACTCCTGCACCCAAGGCCAGGTTCGCCTACCCGCCCAACCTGGTGGTGGTGGACGGCGGGCAGCCACAGGTGAACGCAGCGGCCCGCGCCCTGAAGGACCTGGGCATCGACGACGTCTACGTGGTGGGCCTGGCCAAGCGGCTGGAGGAAGTGTGGCTTCCGGACAGCGACTTTCCCGTCATCCTGCCCCGGACCTCCCAGGGGCTGTACCTGCTCCAGCGGATCCGTGACGAGGCGCACCGCTTCGCCATCACCTTCCACCGGCAAAAGCGCGGCAAGGCCATGACCGTGTCCGCGCTGGACGCTGTTCCGGGCCTGGGCGCCTCCAAGCGCAAGGCCCTGCTGGCCCACTTTGGATCGGTCAAGGGCGTGAAGGCCGCAACCGTGGAAGAGCTTTCGCAGGCAAAGGGGATTGGTCCGGCACTCGCCAGCGCCATCGTGAACCACTTCGCCGCTGACGGGCCCGAGGCCGTTGCCGTGCCCGCGATCAACATGACCACCGGCGAAATCATCGAGACTTAGCGGAGTTCCCGGAAATTTAGCTAGGGTAAAGGACGGGCAGTGCCATCACGGCTGCCGGTGGACAACGAGGAAACGGGGCAGGCTTCATGGCAGACACGACGGCGGGATCCGGAGCGGATCAGGACGGGCTGGAGCCCGTCAAACCGCTCGAAGCGGAACTGCTGGTGGTCACCGGAATGTCCGGCGCCGGGCGGAGCACCGCCGCGGACGCCCTGGAGGACCATGGCTGGTATGTCGTGGAGAACCTCCCGCCCCAGATGCTGGGCACGCTGGCGGAGCTTGTTTCGCACGCCCCGCAGTCCATCCCCCGGCTGGCAGTGGTGATCGACGTCCGCAGCAAGGGCCTTTTCGCGGACATCCGCGCAGCCCTGGGCGCACTCGCCGCGAGCGGTGTCACCTTCCGCGTCCTGTTCCTCGACGCCAGCGACAACGTCCTGGTCCGGCGGTTCGAACAGGGGCGGCGGCCCCATCCGCTGCAGGGCGGCGGACGGATCCTGGACGGCATCGCTGCCGAACGTGAGCTGCTGCAGGAACTGCGCGACAGCTCCGACGTCGTCCTCGACACCTCCAACTACAACGTCCACGGGCTGGCCACCGCCATCACCGAACTGTTCAGCGAAACCGGTCCGGTGGCGCTTCGGCTGAATGTCATGAGCTTTGGCTTCAAGTACGGCCTGCCGGTGGACGCCAACTATGTGGCCGATGTCAGGTTCATCCCCAACCCGCACTGGGTACCGCAGCTGCGCCCGCTGACGGGCCTGGACAAGGACGTCAGCGACTACGTGCTCGAGGCCGAAGGCGTCAAGAACTTCGTGGACCGGTATGTCCTGGCACTCGAACCTGTCCTGGAGGGCTACCGCAGGGAGAACAAGCACTACGCCACCATCGCCGTCGGCTGTACGGGCGGCAAGCACCGCTCCGTTGCGGTCGCCGTGGAACTTTCCAAGAAACTTGCGCAGTACCCCCGGGTCACGGTGACCACCGCGCACCGGGATCTGGGCCGCGAATAATGGCACTTTTCACCGGAGCACTGCCCCTGGTGCCGCCTGCCGCCGGCAAGGGCTCGGGCCAGCAGGACAAGGGCCCCAACGTGGTGGCCCTGGGCGGCGGCCACGGCCTTGCGGCCTCGCTGTCCGCGCTCCGCCTGCTCACCTCCGAACTCACTGCGGTGGTCACAGTGGCGGACGACGGCGGGTCGTCGGGGCGTCTGCGCGAGGAGTACGGTGTCCTTCCGCCGGGAGACCTCCGCATGGCGCTGTCTGCGCTCTGCGACGACACCGACTGGGGCCGTACCTGGCGCGATGTCATGCAGCACCGGTTCCGCGCCGCAAAGGGACCCGGCGGATCGCTGGACGAGCACGCCATGGGGAACCTGCTGATCGTCACGCTCTGGGAACTGCTGGGGGACACCGTCGCAGGGCTCAAATGGGCGGGTGCCCTGCTGGGCGCCCGCGGCCAGGTCCTGCCGATGTCCACCGTGCCACTCACCATTGAAGGTGATGTGCGCGTGACCGCACCTGACGGCTCAACCGCGCTGCAAACCATCCACGGCCAGGCCCGCTGTGCCGTGGCAGGCTCACTCGAGGAGGTCCGCCTCCTGCCGAAAGCGGCGCCGGCCTGCACGGACGCCCTGACGGCCATCGAACTGGCGGACTGGGTGGTCCTGGGTCCGGGCTCCTGGTACACGTCCGTCCTGCCGCACCTGCTCCTGCCGGAGATGCGCCAGGCCCTCTGCAGCACCCCCGCCAAACGCTGCCTGACCATGAACCTTGCCACGGACACCAAGGAAACCACGGGCATGACGGCGGCGGACCATCTCCACGTCCTGCGGCGCTACGCGCCGGAGTTCAGCGTGGACGTGGTCCTGGCCGATCCCACCTCCATACCGGACCGCCGGGAGTTCGAGAAGGCCGCCGGCATGATCGGCGCAGAGGTGGTCTTGGGTAAAGTAGGGGCGTCGGGACGCCGCCCTGTCCACGAGCCGCTGCGGCTGGCGACGGCGTACCAGGACATTTTTGGGAACAGTTAGGAAGGTGCCATGGCACTGACAGCATCAGTCAAGGAAGAACTGTCCCGTCTGGACATCAAGAAGTCATCAGTGCGCAAGGCTGAGGTTTCCGCCATGCTCCGGTTTGCCGGGGGACTGCACATCATCTCCGGCCGGATCGTCATCGAGGCGGAAGTGGACCTGGCCTCTACGGCGCGCAGGCTCCGTGCCGCCATCGCAGAGGTCTACGGACACCAAAGCGAAATCATCGTCGTTTCCGCCGGCGGACTCCGGCGCGCCAGCCGCTACGTCGTCCGCGTAGTCCGTGACGGCGAGGCGCTGGCACGCCAGACCGGCCTCCTGGACGGACGCGGACGCCCCGTGCGCGGCCTGCCGTCCGCCGTCGTGAACGGTTCCGCGGCGGACGCCGAGGCCGTCTGGCGCGGGGCCTTCCTGGCCCACGGCTCCCTCACGGAACCCGGCCGGTCATCATCGCTGGAGGTCACCTGCCCGGGGCCGGAATCCGCCCTGGCCCTGGTGGGCGCGGCCCGCCGCCTGGACATCCAGGCCAAGGCCAGGGAAGTCAGGGGAGTGGACCGGGTGGTGATCCGCGACGGTGACACCATCGCCGCACTCCTGACCCGCATGGGAGCCCACGACGCCCTGATGGTCTGGGAGGAGCGCCGCATGCGCAAGGAGGTCAGGGCAACCGCCAACCGCCTCGCCAACTTCGACGACGCCAACCTGCGCCGTTCCGCACAGGCAGCGGTGGCGGCAGGGGCAAGGGTGGACCGGGCACTGGAAATCCTCGGCGACGACGTTCCGGACCACCTGAAGTACGCAGGCGAACTGCGGGTGGCGCACAAGCAGGCCAGCCTGGACGAGCTGGGCCGCCTGGCCGACCCCGTCATGACCAAGGATGCTATTGCCGGCAGGATCCGCCGGCTGCTGGCCATGGCGGACAAGCGCGCCCTTGACCTGGGCATTCCCGGAACGGACGCCAATGTGACGCCCGAAATGCTGGACGAGTAACCGCCCCATAGAATCAAAAGTAATTCCGGGCACCAGCTGCCCGGATGCACAATCCGAGAGTTACCAACCGGGCCTGACGGGTCCACGATATTGGAGGATTTTGTGACCGAGTACGTATTGCCGGAACTCAGCTACGACTACGCCGCCCTCGAACCGCACATTTCCGCGCGGATCATGGAACTGCACCACAGCAAGCACCACGCCGCCTACGTGGCAGGCGCCAACAACGCCCTCGCCCAGTTGGCCGAGGCGCGCGAAAAGGGCGACTTCGCCAACATCAACCGGCTTTCCAAGGACCTCGCGTTCCACACCGGCGGCCACATCAACCACTCCGTGTTCTGGAAGAACCTCTCCCCGGACGGCGGCGACAAGCCCGAGGGCGAGCTGGCTGCCGCGATCGATGACGCCTTCGGCTCCTTCGATGCCTTCCGTGCACAGTTCTCCGCCGCTGCCCTGGGCCTCCAGGGATCGGGCTGGGGCTTCCTCGCCTACGAGCCCATCGGCGGAAACCTCGTCATCGAGCAGCTGTACGACCAGCAGGGCAACACGGCACTGGGAACCACCCCGCTGCTGATGCTGGACATGTGGGAGCACGCCTTCTACCTGGACTACGTCAACGTGAAGGCCGACTACGTCAAGGCCTTCTGGAACATCGTCAACTGGGCGGACGTTGCCAAGCGATTCGAGGCAGCACGCACCAACGCCACGGGACTCATCACCCTCCCGTAGTGGGCGGCACCATACCCTGCTGTAACAAACTTCACATTCGGACTTAAACCACCCGCAATGTGGACCGTCCGCCCCCGCACTTGCGGGGGCGGACCCAGTTAAACGTAAGATAGGTCACGGAAGGCGGTTAGCCTTCAGCAATGAGGCTGGTCGCCCTCCGTTTGTAAATCATCTCTGCCCAATGGCGTGCGGGATCTGTTAGTTGGCTTGATAGCCCGCTCAACTAGTTGTGCTTCTGAAAGCACCAAGGAGACTGAAAAAGTGACGACCCGTATTGGTATCAACGGCTTTGGCCGTATTGGCCGCAACTACTTCCGCGCAGCCCTGGCACAGGGCGCCGACCTGGAGATCGTTGCAGTCAACGACCTCACCAGCCCCGAAGCCCTGGCCCACCTGTTCAAGTACGACTCCGTGGGCGGCCGCCTGAAGGAAACCATTGAGGTCAAGGACGGCAACATCGTCGTCAACGGCAACGTCGTCAAGGTACTGGCTGAGCGCGACCCCGCCAACCTCCCCTGGGGCGAACTGGGAGTGGACATCGTCATCGAGTCCACCGGCTTCTTCACCAAGGCCGCCGATGCCCGGAAGCACATCGATGCCGGCGCCAAGAAGGTCCTGATCTCCGCTCCCGCCTCGGACGAGGACATCACCATCGTGATGGGCGTGAACCACAACCTGTACGACAACGCCACGCACCACATCATCTCCAACGCCTCCTGCACCACCAACTGCCTCGGCCCGCTGGCTAAGGTGGTCAACGACGAATTCGGCATCGAACGCGGCCTGATGACCACCGTCCACGCCTACACCGCAGACCAGAACCTGCAGGACGGCCCGCACAAGGACCTGCGCCGCGCCCGCGCTGCCGCCATCAACATGGTCCCCACTTCCACCGGCGCCGCCAAGGCCATCGGCCTGGTCCTGCCTGAGCTGAAGGGCAAGCTGGACGGCTACGCCATCCGCGTTCCCGTGCCCACCGGCTCGGCCACCGACCTCACCGTCACCGTCTCCCGCGAGACCACCGTGGAGGAAGTCAACGCAGCCCTCAAGCGCGCCGCCGAATCCGAGGAACTGCAGGGCTTCCTGACCTACACGGACGAGCCCATCGTGTCCTCCGACATCGTCGGCGACCCCGCATCCTCCATCTTCGACTCCGGCCTGACCAAGGTCATCGGCAACCAGGTCAAGGTTGTTTCCTGGTATGACAACGAATGGGGCTACTCCAACCGCCTCGTAGACCTTACGGAGCTCGTCGCATCCAAGCTGGGCTAGGGTTAGACACATGACATCTCACACCCTCAACGAACTGATCGCTGAAGGTGTCCGCGGGCGGTACATTCTGGTTCGAAGTGACCTGAATGTGCCGCTCGACGGCTCTACAGTCACTGATGATGGCCGTATCAAGGCCTCCCTGCCAGTGCTGCAAAAGCTCACGGACGCCGGTGCCCGCGTGCTGGTAACAGCCCACCTCGGACGCCCCAAGGGCGCCCCGGAAGACAAGTACTCCCTCCGCCCCGCAGTGGACCGCCTCGCCGAACTGGCAGGCTTCAAGGTCACCCTTGCAGCCGACACCGTCGGCGATGCCGCCAAGGCAGCCGCCGCGTCGCTGCAGGACGGTGAAGCGCTGGTCCTTGAGAACGTCCGCTTCGACGCCCGCGAAACCAGCAAGGACGACGCTGAACGCGGAGCCTTCGCGGATGAGCTCGTGGCGCTCACCGGCGGCAACGGCGCCTACGTGGATGACGCCTTCGGCGCCGTCCACCGCAAGCATGCCAGTGTCTATGACGTCGCCACCCGGCTTCCGTCATACCAGGGCGACCTGGTGCACACCGAAGTGGAAGTCCTCCGAAAGCTGACCACCGACACCCAGCGCCCCTATGTGGTGGTGCTCGGCGGCTCCAAGGTCTCGGACAAGCTCGCGGTCATCGACAACCTGATCGGCAAGGCTGACACCATCCTGGTGGGCGGCGGCATGCTCTTCACGTTCCTGGCGGCAGCAGGCCACAAGGTTGGCTCCAGCCTCCTTGAGGAGGACCAGATCACCGTCGTCAAGGACTACCTGAAGCGCGCGGCCGATGCCGGCACGGAATTCGTTGTCCCCACGGACGTTGTGGTGGCAGAGAAGTTCGCCGCCGACGCCAGGCACGAGACCGTGGCAGCCGACGCCATTGAAGGCAGCAGCTTCGGCGCCCAGGGCATCGGCCTGGACATTGGGCCGGATACAGCGGCTGCCTTCTCCGAACGGATCAAGGGCGCGCGGACAGTCTTTTGGAACGGCCCCATGGGTGTCTTCGAATTCGAGGCATTCTCGGCCGGCACCCGTGCAATCGCCCAGGCCCTCACCGAAACCGGCGGGTTCACCGTGGTGGGCGGAGGGGACTCCGCTGCCGCCGTGCGCACGCTGGGTTTCAGTGATGACCAGTTCGGACACATTTCCACTGGCGGCGGCGCCAGCCTGGAATACCTTGAAGGCAAGGAACTCCCCGGCCTCAGCGTCCTGGACCGGTAGGGCCAGGCCGGTAGAACCACCGCTGCTTTCCCAGCAGTAAACGGACTTCGCAGTCCTCCGGCCGGCAGGTTGCCCGCGGCAGCCTGCCGGCCGCACACATATCAAGAACTTTTTGGAGATTACGTGACTACGTCAACGAACGGCGCTTTCGACCGCAAGCCCTTCATCGCGGGCAACTGGAAAATGAACATGGACCACGTCCAGGGCATTACGCTCCTGCAGAAGCTGGCCTGGACCCTCTCCGACGCCAAGCACGACTACAGCCGCGTCGAGGTGGCCGTCTTCCCGCCGTTCACGGACCTCCGCGGTGTCCAGACCCTGGTCCAGGGCGACGACCTGCAGGTCGCCTACGGCGGCCAGGACCTGTCCCAGTTCGACTCAGGAGCCTACACCGGCGACATTTCCGGGCAGTTCCTGAACAAGCTCGGCTGCAAGTACGTCCTGGTGGGCCATAGCGAACGCCGCACCATCCACAACGAATCCGATGACGTCCTCAACGCCAAGGTCAAGGCCGCCTTCAGGCACGGGGTCACCCCGGTCCTCTGCGTCGGCGAAGGCCTTGAGATCCGCCAGGCCGGAACCCACGTCGACCACACGCTGCAGCAGCTCCGTGCCGGAGTGTCCGGCCTGACGGCCGAACAGGCCGCCGAACTGGTGGTGGCCTACGAGCCCGTCTGGGCCATCGGCACCGGTGAAGTGGCAGGACCGGAGGACGCACAGGAAATGTGCGCCGCCATCCGCGCCGAGCTGGAATCGCTGTTCGGTGCCGGGACAGCCGGCAAGACCCGCCTTCTCTACGGCGGTTCGGTAAAGGCCAACAACGCGGCAGCGATCCTGCAGGAACGCGACGTGGACGGCCTGCTGGTGGGAGGCGCAAGCCTCGACCCCGCCGAGTTTGCTAATATTGTCAGGTTCGAGAGCCACCTGGTCGCGGACTAGTCCCCAGCCAGCGAAAACTCCCGCAATCCCAACTTCTGAAAGGCCGTCGTGGACGTTCTTCATGTCATTCTGCAGATCCTCCTGGGCATCACCAGCCTCCTGCTGACGCTGCTGATCCTCCTGCACAAGGGACGCGGCGGCGGGTTGTCCGACATGTTCGGCGGCGGCATGAGCTCGGGCCTCAGCTCTTCAGGCGTGGCAGAACGGAACCTCAACCGCTTCACCATCATCCTGGGCGTGACGTGGGGCGTGGTGATCATCGCCCTTGGCCTGATCATGCGGTTCAGCGGGACCGGGGATTCCTGACCCCTGCTGTACAAGGTCCTTTAGGCCCTGCCGCCCGGTAGGCCTGCCAATTAGACTGTGGCTGTCGGTTCACCCGGCGGCCACAGTCTTGTTTAAGCTGCAGGTCCCCGGCGTCCGCTTCGAGGCAGGAGTCGTAATGGTCCATCCGTCATCAGGCTTCCGGGGCACCCGCGCCGGGGTTACTGCAGGGTCCGGGTCGAGCCTGCAGTCCAACGACTCGTCCCCGCGCCCTCTTCCCCGTATCCGGGTGTCCTATTGGTGTGCCAGGGGGCATGAGACGCAGCCCGTGTTCCTGAAGATGCCCGAGGACCAGATTCCCGCGACGTGGGACTGCAGGCGTTGTGGCGGACCCGCCACCAGGGACGGACGGGCCGCGGCTGCTGACGACCCTTTCGACGACGGCTACAAGAGCCATCTGGAATACGTTAAAGAACGGCGCTCCGCCCAGGACGCCGAAGACGTCCTGGCCGGAGCGCTGGAAAAGCTACGCGCCCGCGGCGTCCTTCCGGACCAACTGCTGCGGGACACGTGAGGCTGCATTCTCGTCAATCAACCACAGGGTACGGGACGTTCCACGGGGGCCGGACGCCGGTACCTGCACAGGGTTGGCCCCGGCCAGGGCCAGCCCCACAGCTCCTGCCTTGTCCTCACCGGCCACAACCATCCAAACCTCCGCCGCCGTATTGATGGCGGGAAGGGTCAGCGAGATCCGCAGCGGCGGCGGCTTGGGGGAGTTCCTGACACCCACCACCGTGCGCTCCTTTTCGCGGATGCCGGCCTGTTCCGGAAACAGCGATGCGATGTGTGCGTCGGGCCCCACGCCGAGCAGCACCACGTCCAGCCGGGGGAGCAACGACGGCTCCTCCGGCCGGTCGTCGGACATGTCGGCCGCGTGTTCGTCTGCTGCGGCTTCCCGCAGCTGGCGGGCGTAGTCCTCGGCGGCTTCCTCCGGAGTGCCGAACTCATCCGAAGAACCAGGGGAGTGCACCCGGTCCGGATCGACGGGGATGTGGGACAGCAGTGCGTCGAACGCCTGTCTGGTATTTCGCTCAGGATCGGCAGACCCGACGAATCGTTCGTCGCCCCACCAGAAGTTGACCTTGGACCAGTCGACGGCGGGCGCTGCCGGTGAGTCCGCAACCGCCTTCAGCGTGCCGATCCCCACGGTTCCCCCGGTGAGCACCACGGTGGCTTCGCCGTACTTGTCCTGCACATCAACGAGCTTGGTGATCAGGCGGGCCGCGATGGCGGCCATGAGGACGGACGAATCTGGATGGATGCTTACTCGTGGGTCAACGCTCACTGGGTCGGACGCTCCTTAGATTGGTACGTGGCAGTCCCATAGTAATCACTTCCCCGAAGACTTCGTCCGGGTCGAGGCGGCGGAGTTCTTCGGCGAGGCAGTCGCGGAGGCTGCGGCGTGGGAGGGAGATCCGTTGGGCGGGTTGGCCGGGTTGGGTGAGTTCGGCGACGGAAAGTCCGGGGCGGAAGAGCTGGACGTCGCCGCCGGGGCGGCTGAGGCGGACGCGGCGGATGCCGGTCCCTGCCGGGTCCGCGACGATGGTCACGGGTGCGTCCAGGGTCAGGGTGAGCCAGGCTGCCAGCAGGATGGTGGAGGGTGAGTCCGAGGCGCCTTCGACCGCGACGGCCGTGACCGGTGAGGAGTCCACTTCGTCCAGGGCTGCCGCGAGCTGGATCCTCCAGTTGGTCAGCCGGGTCCAGGCGAGGTCGGTATCGCCGGCCTTGTAGGTGCGGTGGATCCGTTCCAATGCGGCCTGGGGGTCGGGTTCGTTCGCGGAGTCGGTGATCCTGCGGTGCGCGATCGCGCCGATGGAGGTCTCGCACGCNTCGCCGGCCTTGTAGGTGCGGTGGATCCGTTCCAATGCGGCCTGGGGGTCGGGTTCGTTCGCGGAGTCGGTGATCCTGCGGTGCGCGATCGCGCCGATGGAGGTCTCGCACGCGTTCGCGGGGGCGCCGTGCGGCCACCAGGCCACGATCGGGGCGTCCGGAAGCAGCAGCGCGGCCACCAGGGACTCGGACTCGTGGGCCAGTTGGCCGTAGCCGCGCAGCACGATCACTTCCGAGGCGCCGGCGTCCCCGCCGACCCGGATCTGCGCGTCGAGCCGGTCCTCGGCGTCCTTCCCGGCGTCGGCGAGGACGATGATCCGGCAGGGGTGTTCCCGGCTGGCGTCGTTCGCGGCCTCGATCGCTTCTTCCTCGAGCCCGGACTTGGTCACGACCACCAGGGTCAGGACCCGGCCCAGCGCGATCACGCCGCCCTGCTCGCGCAGGGCCATGAGTTTCTTGGACACCTTTGAGGTGGTGGTGTCGGGCAGGTTAACGATCATGGCCTTCTCCAGGTTCGTCCGTCACGGGCCAGCAGCTCATCGGCCGAGGCGGGGCCCCAGGAACCGGGGGCGTAGGGTTCGGGCTGCTCACTCAGGGACGCCCAGTATTCCTCGAACGGGTCAAGGATCTTCCAGGACAGCTCCACTTCCTCATGCCTCGGGAACAGCGGCGGCTCACCCAGAAGCACGTCCAGGATCAGCCGCTCGTACGCCTCCGGCGAGGACTCCGTGAACGAGTGCCCGTAGCCGAAGTCCATGGTCACGTCGCGGACTTCCATTTGCGTGCCCGGGACCTTGGAACCGAACCGGATGGTCACGCCCTCATCGGGCTGGACCCGGATCACCACGGCGTTCTGCCCGAAGTCATCCTCCCCGTGGTCACGGAACAACAGGTTCGGGGCGCGCTTGAAGACCACCGCGATTTCGGTCACGCGCCGGCCCAGGCGCTTGCCGGCCCGCAGGTAGAACGGCACTCCGGACCAGCGGCGGGTGTGGATGTCCACCCGGACAGCGGCGTAGGTTTCGGTGGTGGAATCGGCGGGGATGCCTTCTTCCTCCAGGTAGCCCTGGACCTGCTCGCCGCCCTGCCAGCCGCCGGTGAACTGCCCGCGGGCCGAGTGCGTGGACAGGTCGTCCGGGAGCTTGACCGCGGCGAGGACTTTTTCCTTCTCTGCCCGCAGGTCATCGGCGTTGAAGGAGATCGGCTCCTCCATCGCCGTCAAAGCGAGCAGCTGCAGCAGGTGGTTCTGGATCACGTCGCGGGCCGCGCCCACGCCGTCGTAATATCCTGCCCGGCCGCCGGTGCCGATGTCCTCGGCCATGGTGATCTGGACATGGTCCACGTAGTTGGCGTTCCACAACGGCTCGAACAACTGGTTCGCGAAACGCAGCGCCAGGATGTTCTGCACCGTTTCCTTGCCCAGGTAATGGTCAATCCGGAACACCGCGTCCGGCGGGAACACCGATTCGACGATGTCGTTCAACTGCCTGGCCGACTGCAGGTCGTGACCGAACGGCTTTTCGATCACCACGCGCCGCCATTTGTCCCCCTCGGCCTGCGCCAGGCCGTGCTTGGAGAGCTGCCGGCAGACCTGCTCGAACGCCTTGGGCGGGATCGACAAGTAGAACGCGTGGTTCCCCCGGGTGCCCCGGACGTCGTCGAGTTCCTTGATGGTCTCACCAAGGCGCTCAAAGGCCGCGTCGTCGTCGAACTCGCCCTGGACAAACCGGATGCCCTCGGACAACTGGTTCCACACGGCCTCATCGAACGGCGTCCGCGCATGGGCCTGCACCGAGGCCTTCACCTCGGCGGCGAAATCTTCCTTGTCCCACTCCCGGCGGGCAAAACCCACCAGCGCGAAACTCGGCGGCAACAGCCCGCGGTTGGCAAGGTCATACACCGCAGGCATGAGCTTCTTCCGGGCCAAATCACCCGTGACCCCAAAGAGTACCAACGACGACGGACCGGCAATCCGGTTCAAACGGCGGTCACGCGGATCGCGCAACGGATTACGCCCGCGGCCCGCGCCCTTCCTGCCGTATTCAGTTTCTGGCATGGTTGCTTCTGCGCCTTAGCTTTCGGTAGCGGATGCGCGGGTGGACAGGGCAGCGACGATGTCCTGCAGCTGCGCCACGCCGGCGGCACGGTCGGTGAGGTGGAGGCGGAGCACGGGACGTCCGTGCCCACCCAGGACCTGGGCGTCGCCTGCTGCCTGTGCGGCGATGAGTTCGCCAAAGCTGAAGGGCCGGTCCGGGATCCCCAGATCCTCGGCGGGGGTGGCGGTGACCTGGAGGAACACGCCAATGGCGGGACCGCCCTTGTGGAACTGGCCGGTGGAGTGCAGGAAGCGCGGACCCCAGCCGAACGTCACCGGACGGCCGGTCGCGGCGGCAAGTTCGTCCCGGATACCCTCCAGCCCGGCGAACGCCAGCCGGTCGAAGTACGCCTGGACGCTCAGGTAGCTGTCCGCGGCCAGGGTGCCCAGCAGGGCCTTGACGGCGCCCTCCGCCGTGGCGGCGTTTCCGAGCCAGTCCCCGCCGCGCACCTCAATGGCGCCGTCGACGAATGCCGCAGGCGTGGGCTCCGGCTGGGCGTCCAGCAGCCCACGCGCTGCCACCTTGGCGGCCTCAACGTCGGGCTGGTCGAAGGGGTTGATCCCCAGCAGGCGCCCCGCAACGGCGGTGGCGAACTCCCACACCATCATCTGGGTGGCAAGGCCGCCGGCAATGGCCACCTGGTTGTCACCGGGTTCGACGTCGGCATCCGCGGCGACGAGCCGCACCACCAGGACGTCGGGGGCACCGGAGGTTACCTCCGGGGCCTGCGGCCCCGCGACGACCGGCAGGATCCCGGTTCCCAGCTTGCCCGTGGACTCGGCGATGAGCTGCTCAGCCCAGTCCGCGAAGCCAACGATGCCGGAGCCGTCCTCGGCGATGACGACCTTGTTCCGCAGCGGGCTGGTTCCGCCCAGCGCGGCGCCCAGTGCCAACCCGATGTTTTCAGGGGCGTCGTCGTTGAGGATCTCGGCAGCTTCCTCGGCTTCGTCCAGGAATGCCTGGATGTCCACGCCGGCCAGGCCGGAAGGAACCAGGCCGAACGCTGTCAGCGCGGAGTAGCGGCCGCCCACGTTGGGGTCGGCGTTGAAGACGGCGCGGTAGCCGGCTTCGCGGGAGGCCTTGTCCAGCGGCGATCCCGGGTCCGTCACGATGATGATCCGGCTCTTGGCGTCCACGCCGGCCTCGGTGAAGGCCTGCTCGAAAATCCGGCGCTGCGAGTCGGTCTCCAGGGTGGAGCCGGACTTGGACGAGACCACGATTGCGGTCTGGCCCAGCCGGTCCGCCAGGGCAGCCCGGACCTGGTCCGGGTCCGTGCTGTCCAGCACTGTCAGCTCGACGCCGGCGGTGCCAGCAATGACCTCAGGGGCCAGCGAGGATCCGCCCATGCCGCAGAGCACGATCCTGCTCACTCCCTCCGCGCGCAGGGCGTCGCGGAGTTCCAGGATGTCCTTGACCAAAGGCTGTGAGACTGTTGCCGCCTCCACCCACCCAAGGCGGATTGCCGACTCCGATTCGGCGTCCGGACCCCACAGGGTGTGGTCCTTGGCGAAGATCCGCGTGGCGACCCGGTCCTCCACCAGGGCGGGAAGGTGCTGTTCAAGCGCGTGCTGGGCAGCGCCGGTGGCGTCGAAGCTGAGAGTGCTCATAGGTGTTAGGAAGCCTTCCGTGCAGAGGCCAGGGCACCTTCGACGTCGGCCAGCAGTTCCTTCCAGCTGGCCACGAACTTGTCCAGGCCTTCGGTTTCAAGGAGTGCCACGACGTCGTTGTAGGAGACCCCGAGCTTTTCAAGGGCGTCGAGGGTTGCGTTTGCTTCGGCGTAGGTGCCGGTGATGGTGTCACCGGTAACCACGCCGTGGTCGAAGGTGGCATCCAGCGTCTTTTCCGGCATGGTGTTCACCACGCCGCGGGCCACGAGTTCGGTGACGTAAAGGGTGTCCGGGTAAGCAGGATCCTTCACACCGGTGGAAGCCCACAGGGGGCGCTGGGGGAGAGCCCCGGCGTCGGCCAGCAGCGCCCACCGTTCGGTGGCGAAGAGCTCTTCGTAGACCTGGTAGGCCAGGCGGGCGTTGGCCACGCCGGCCTTGCCCTTGAGGGCTTTTGCCTCGTCGGTGCCGATCTTGTCGAGGCGCTTGTCGATTTCCGTGTCCACGCGGGAGACGAAGAACGAGGCAACGGAGTGGATCTTCGAAAGGTCGTGGCCGTTCTCTTTGGCCTGTTCCAGGCCGGACTGGAATGCATTGATGACCGCGCGGTACCGCTCCAGCGAGAAGATAAGGGTCACGTTGACGCTGATGCCCTCGGCCAGTGTTGCCGTGATGGCTTCAAGGCCCTCGATGGTTGCGGGGATCTTGATCAGGACGTTGTCCTTGTTGACTCGCTGCGAGAGGTGCTTGGCCTCGGCGATGGTCCCTGCGGTGTCCCAGGCAAGGCGCGGGTCGACTTCGATGGAGACGCGGCCGTCAACGCCCTTGGTGGCAGCAGCCACGGGTGCAAACAGGTCGCAGGCATCGGCAACGTCGGTGGTGGTGATCTCGAAGATCGTGTCCTCCACGCTGGCGCCTTCTGCAGCCTTGCCGGCAATGATGTGGTCGTAGTCGGTGCCGGACGTGATGGCTGCGTGGAAGATGGACGGGTTGGTGGTCACGCCGACCACGTTCTTCTCTTCAATGAGCTTGCGGAGGGTGCCGGTCTGCAGGCGTCCGCGGGAAAGGTCATCGAGCCAGATGGAGACTCCGGCGTCGGAGAGCTGCTGGGTGGGAGTAGTCATTTCTTGTATCTCCTAAAAGATGAGGGTTTCAGGCCTGGAGGCTGGAGATGGAGTCCTTGGCTGCGGCAGCCACTGCTTCTGCCGTGATGCCGAACTCCTGGAAGAGGCGCTTGTAGTCCGCGGAAGCGCCGTAGTGCTCAAGGCTCACGGAACGGCCGGCGTCGCCGACGAATTCCCGCCAGCCCAGGGCCAGTCCTGCTTCCACCGAAACGCGTGCCTTGACGGCGGCGGGCAGGACGGATTCGCGGTAGGCGGCGTCCTGCTTCTTGAACCACTCGACACACGGCATGGAGACAACCCGGGCTGCGATGCCTTCGGCCTGGAGGGCTTCGCGGGCCTGGACGGCCAACTGGACCTCGGAGCCGGTGCCGATCAGGATCACGTCGGCCGGAACCGTGGCGCCGTCCTTCGAGGCCTCGGCCAGGACGTAGCCGCCCTTTGCAACACCTGCGGTGGAAGCGAACGTGTCGCCGTCGGCGTCGCCCGCGCCACGTTCCCAAGTGGGGATGTTCTGGCGGGTCAGGACGATGCCGGCAGGGTTGCTGTGGTTTTCGAGCATGGTCTTCCACGCAGCTGCCACTTCGTTGGCGTCGCCGGGGCGGACCACGTCCAGGCCAACGATGGCACGCAGCGAGGCGAGCTGTTCCACCGGCTGGTGGGTGGGGCCGTCTTCGCCCAGGCCGATGGAGTCGTGGGTCCAGACGTACAGCGACGGAACACCCATGAGCGCGCCGAGCCGGATGGCGGGGCGCTGGTAGTCGCTGAAGATCAGGAAGGTGCCGGAGAAGGCGCGGGTGTTGCCCGCCAGGCTGATGCCGTTCACGATCGAGGCAGCAGCGTGCTCGCGGATGCCGAAGTGCAGCACGCGGCCGTAGGGGTTGCCGGACCAGGCACCGGTCTGCTTGGAGGCCGGCACGAAGGACGGCGAGCCCTCGATGGTGGTGTTGTTGGACTCGGCGAGGTCGGCGGAGCCGCCCCAGAGTTCGGGCAGTACCGGGCCCAGCGCGTTCAGTACCTTGCCCGATGCTGCGCGGGTGGAAACGTCCTTGCCTGCCGGGAAGACCGGAAGGGCAGCGTCCACGCCTTCAGGGAGTTCCCTGGCCTCGATGCGCTGCAGCAGAGCCGCGCCTTCAGGGTTGGCTGCCTGCCAGGCATTGAAGGACTCTTCCCATTCCTTGCGGGCGGCGGCGCCACGGTCCACTACGGAGCGGGCGTGGGCCAGGACTTCCTGGTCCACATCGAAGGACTTGGACGGGTCGAAGCCCAGGACTTCCTTCAGCGCTGCGACTTCCTCGGCGCCGAGGGCGGAGCCGTGGATCTTGCCGGTGTTCTGCTTCTTGGGCGCCGGGTAGCCGATGATGGTGCGCAGGGAGATGATGGAGGGCTTGGAGGTCTCAGCCTTCGCTGCGAGCAGGGCCGAGTAAAGCTCCTGCACATCTTCCTTGTATTCGCCCGTCTTGGTCCAGTCCACCCGCTGGGTGTGCCAGCCGTAGGCTTCATAGCGCTTCAGGACATCTTCGGTGAAGGCGATGTCGGTATCGTCCTCGATGGAGATGTGGTTCTCGTCGTAGATGACCACGAGATTGCCGAGTTCCTGGTGGCCGGCGAGCGAGGAAGCCTCGGCCGTGACGCCTTCCTGGAGATCGCCGTCGGACGCAATGACCCAGATGGTGTGGTCGAACGGCGATTCGCCGGCGGGGGCATCAGCATCGAACAGGCCGCGCTGGCGGCGCTGGGAGTAGGCGAAGCCAACCGAGGAGGCCAGGCCCTGGCCCAGCGGTCCGGTAGTGATCTCCACGCCGGCGGTGTGCTTGTACTCCGGGTGTCCCGGGGTCAGCGAACCCCACGTGCGAAGCGCCTCCAGGTCCTTCAGTTCCAGGCCGTAGCCGGAGAGGAACAGCTGGATGTAAAGGGTCAACGAGGTGTGGCCGGGGGACAGGACGAACCGGTCGCGGCCCAGCCACTGCGGATCGCGCGGGTCATGGCGCATCAGCTTCTGGAAAAGAAGGTAAGCGGCGGGGGCCAGGCTCATGGCGGTTCCGGGGTGGCCGTTGCCCACCTTCTCTACGGCATCGGCGGCCAGGACGCGGATGGTGTCCACGGCGCGCTGGTCCAAGCTGGTCCATGACAGTTCTTGCTCTTCCAAATGTGGCACGAAAACCGGGCCCCTCTCTGTGCTGATGGCGGCTGTACACCGGTTCCGTTTAAGGGCGCACTGCGTGGCGCCTGCTGCGGTGTGTACCAGCCGTTCACCATCGAAACGTTGATCCTTGCATTCAGTCACGGACAGCAGCGGGAATGCGTTTTCCACCGCTTTCTTGCTGCGTGCTGATCTGTTGACAGCTTAGCTCTTATCCATTCTGCGGGCGGCCCAAATCTCACGTTTTGGACGCAATTTCCCCTTTTGTGAATCACCGTCACGAAGGGTTGAGTTAATCTGCTCGAATGGGCCCGTGAGCAATCATCTGCGAATATGGCGAGGCCGGGACAGCGCCCGCGGCGCGGTATGATATTCGGAGGCCAACGCCGGGCGTGCATCCCTATCGCCGTCCGGGGTTTCCCGACTGTTGCACGCACCTGAAGCATTTCCTCCCTTCTTGCCGTGCCCGGGTCCGGGCCGCACGACCGGAGCTGCACTGCCAGCCTCAACTGCCACACAGAACGGGTGACTGCCACCGTGAGCACAACAGATACGCCGCTGAACGCATCCCGGGCCTCCGGCGCCGGGTTTGCCCGTAAGGCCAAGGCGTATCTCGCCCTCACCAAGCCGCGCGTGATCGAACTGCTGCTGGTCAGCACCCTGCCCACCATGATTTACGCCCAGCGGGGCTTCCCATCCATCGGACTGATCCTCGCCACGCTGGTGGGCGGTGCCTTCGCTGCGGGCAGCGCCGGGGCCTTCAACTGTTACATCGACCGCGACATCGACAAACTGATGCACCGCACGGAGAACAGGCCGCTGGTCACCGGTGAAGTCACCCCGCGCGAGGCGCTGGTCTTTTCCTGGCTGCTGGGTGCCGCCTCGATCGTGATCCTCTGGTTCGGAGCCAATCCGCTTTCCGCCTGGCTGGGGCTGGGTGCCATCTTCTTCTACGTGGTCATCTACACCATGATCCTCAAGCGGCGCACGGCGCAGAACATTGTCTGGGGCGGTGCAGCAGGCTGCTTCCCGGTGCTGATCGCGTGGGCTGCCGTCACCAACTCTGTTGAGTGGCCGGCGGTCGTCCTGTTCATGGTGATCTTCCTGTGGACCCCGCCACACTACTGGCCCCTGTCCATGCGTTACGGCGAGGACTACCGGAACGCCAACGTCCCCATGCTCGGTGCCATCGCCGGCGCCAAGGTGGTGTCCGTCCAGGTGGTCCTGTACGCCTGGGCCATGGTGGCCTGCTCCCTGCTGATGATTCCTGCGGGTGGGGCCGGCTGGGTCTACACCGTAACCGCAGTCCTGGCCGGCGCGTGGTTCCTCTATGAATCCCATGCCCTGTATTCGCGCGCCCACAGCGAGGACATCCCGGACAAGCGCGCCATGAAGGTCTTCCATGGCTCCATCAGCTACCTGACGCTGTTGTTCATCGCGCTGGCGGTGGACCCGTTCGTCGGGCATGCAATCATGGCCGGCTAGGCCCCGGGGCGCAGATCCCCGGCGCACATACCCGGCCCAAGCCCATCGGCGGCCCCCACCTGAGTGGTGGGGGCCGCCGTTTGCGTTAACCGGCGCAGGCTGCGCGTGCACGGAATCGAAACCGATGTGACATTTTTGTCATATCGGTCACTTTAAGTGTCATCCATCATGACCAGCTGCTTACGGTGGGGTGGACCCTTCCCTCGATCAAAGGAAAAATCCATGGAAGTCCGTCCCTCCACAATTCCCGCCCCCAGCCACAGCCCGCCGGGAGGCCGGGGAAGCCGTGGCCGCTTCACCTTCCGCCGCCCGCCGTTTGCTGCCCATCTGGGCGCCGACGTACCCGCATCCCTGGTGGTGTTCCTCGTGGCCCTCCCGCTCTCGCTCGGCATCGCAGCCGCGTCGGGAGCCCCCGTCATGGCAGGCCTCATCGCTGCAGCCGTGGGCGGGATCGTGGCCGGAAGCCTGGGCGGCTCACCGCTGCAGGTGAGCGGACCCGCGGCCGGGCTGACCGTCGTCGTGGCCGGGCTGGTCCAGGAGTTCGGATGGCAGGTGACCTGCGCCATCACCGCGGCCGCGGGCGCCGTGCAGCTCCTGCTGGGCATCAGCCGCGTGGGCCGGGCCGCCCTGGCCGTCTCACCGGTGGTGGTCAAAGCCATGCTCGCCGGCATCGGTGTCACCATCATCCTGCAGCAGGTCCACGTGCTTCTCGGATCCCGGCCGGCAGGCTCGGCCCTCGAGAACCTTGCGGCACTGCCGGCAGCCATCACCAACCTGGAACTTCACGCGGCCCTGCTGGGACTGGCCGTCGTGGCAATCCTGCTGTGCTGGAAGTTCCTGCCCGCCACGGTCCGGCGTGTTCCGGGCCCCCTGGCCGCCGTCGCGGCAGGAACCGCACTGGCCGTGGCCTTTGCCCCCGGTGTTGAGCGCATCTCCCTTGATGGCTCCATTTTCGATGCCATCGCCCTGCCGCAGCTTCCGGACAGCAACTGGCGCGCGTTCGCTTTTGCCATCTTGACCATGGCCCTCATCGCCAGCATCGAGTCCCTCCTGTCGGCCGTGGCCGTGGACAAGATGCAGACCGGTCCGCGGACCAACCTGAACAGGGAGCTCATCGGGCAGGGCACCGCAAACATCGTTTCCGGGTCCCTGGGCGGCCTGCCCGTGACGGGCGTCATTGTCCGCAGCGCCACGAATGTGGAAGCGGGAGCGGCTTCCCGGACATCCGCAGTGCTGCACGGTGTCTGGGTCCTGGCTTTTTCTGCCCTCTTTGCCGGTTTGATCCAGCTGATCCCGCTGGCCGTCCTGGCCGGCCTGCTGGTGGTTATCGGCGCGCGGCTGATCAAGGTGGCGGACATCCGGACCAGCCTGCGCACGGGAGACCTCACCATTTACGCGGTTACCCTCATCTGCGTGGTGTTCCTGAACTTGTTGGAAGGAGTCATGATCGGCCTGGCCCTCGCCGCTGCCAGTGTGCTGTGGCGTGTCCTGCGGGCCCCCATCCAGGCGCACCGTCCCGCCGCACCGCCGTCGCCCTGGCGGGTGACCATCGCGGGATCATGCAGCTTCTTCGCGCTGCCAAAGCTCAACGGCGTCCTGCAGTCGGTGCCCGCCGGCGCGGACGTGGTGGTGGAGCTCAACGCCGACTATGTTGACCATTCCTTCCGGGAAGCCCTGTTGGCCTGGCAGCTCCAGCACCAGGCCGCCGGCGGCACGGTGAACCTTGAGGAGCACGGCAACACGGTGTTCCGGGACGCCGCCCACCAGGCTCCCCGGCGCGAGGAAGCCACCGAGTTGCCCCTTCCGCCAAGGAAGGAGCCGTTGTTGCAGGGCGTCAACAAATACCACCGCCGGTTTGCGCACCAGGTCCGTCCGCTGGTGCATGACCTGACGGAAGGACAGAACCCGGACAGCCTGTTCGTGGGCTGCATCGATTCGCGCGTCAATCCGAACCTGATCACCAGCAGCGGCCCGGGGGACCTGCTCACGCTGCGGAACATCGGCAACGTGGTGTGCGGCAATGGCCAGGACGCCTCAACGGATTCTGCCCTGTCCTTTGCCGTCAACGGCCTGGGAGTGCAGTCGGTCGCCATCTGCGGGCACTCCAACTGCGGCGCCATGAAGGCGCTGCTCGCAGAGGCCGGCGGCGAAGACAACAGTTCGCTTGGTCCGGCATTCGGACAGTGGCTGGACCACGCCCGGCCCAGCTACACGGAGCTGCTGGAAGGGCATCCGGTGGGCCGGCAGGCGGCGGCGGCGGGTTACGCCCGGGTGGACCAACTGGCGATGGTCAACGTGGCCGGGCAACTGGCCAAGCTGCAGGACCACCCGGTGACGGGCCCGGCGCTGGTGGAGGGAAAGGTGCAGGCAACGGGCCTCTTCTACGACATTGCCACCGCGCAGGTCCTGCAGATCACCGCCACGGGGATCCGGAACCTTGACCCGGCCGGCGGGTCCGGGCTTCGGATCAACGCCTTCGCTGAACGGTAATTTCCCGGGACGCCTGCAAGGCGGCGAAACATACAAAGGCGGTAAACGCAGGCGCCCCGGCCCCATCCCGGGCCGGGGCGCCTGCGCGCTGTACGGGTGGGCGGGCGCCTACTTCGCTGCCCTGGATGAGTCCACGGCACTGGAACGGGCGATGTCCCAGGCGTTGGTCGATGCCGCCATCAGCAGGGCCGCGCCGAGCATGTGGGCCGCTACCAGCAGCGCCGGAATACCGTTGTAGTACTGCGTAAACCCGATCACCGCCTGGAGCACGGTGACGCCCAGGAGGGCCAGGACGGCCGTCCGGAAGGGGCCCGTAATGCGGCGCCTGATGACCAGGACCAGGGCCACTACAGTCCCGGCAGTCACCAGGTACGCGGGCACGGCATGGATGTGGGAGAACAAATCCCAGTCCAGGTCGTTGCGGGGAGCATCGGCGTCACCGGCATGCGGGCCGGCCCCGGTGACCACCACACCGAGCATCACGGCGACGGCGGAGAAAAGCGCGACGGCGGCCGTCACCGGGCGCAGGGGTGTGGGCAGGGCGGCGGGCCGGGTGGCAAGGAAGCGGCCGGTGCGCCCGAAGGCACGGTTGACCAGCAGGGTGGCGAAGACCACCAGCGCCATGGAGACCAGGAAGTGCAGGCCCACCACCCACGGGTTGAGGTTGGTCAGCACGGTGACGCCGCCGATCACGGCCTGGGCGGGGATGCTGGCCAGCAGGCCCAGTGCCAGGAGGAAGAGGTCCTTGCGCTCCTTCCGGAGGTTCCACAGGTACACCAGCATCAGGGCGGCGACGGCGGCCAGCGCGAACGTCAGGAGCCGGTTGCCGAACTCGATGAAGCCATGGATGCCCATCTCCGGAGTGTTTACCAGGGAGTCGGAGGTGCAGCGGGGCCAGGTGGGGCAGCCAAGGCCCGATGCGGTGAGGCGGACGGCGCCGCCGGTGACCACCAGAAGCGTCTGGCCGATCAGGGAGGCGACGGCGAGGCGGCGGATGCGGACGTCCACGGTGCGTGGGAGCCGCGAGGCCAGGCGGCCGGCGAGCTGGGGGAGGCGTGAAGCCGTGGACACGGTTATCTCAATTCCACTTGAACCAACGGATGGCTGCGGCGCCGGCGATGACCGTCCAGAGCAGCAGGATGAGGGCGGCGCCGCCGTTCACGGCCCCGTCCAGGAAGGCGGCCCGCATCGATTCGCCCAGGGCGCCGGAGGGCAGGAAGTGCACGACTGCCTGCGCGGCGGCAGGCAGTCGCCCCGCGGGGATGACGATGCCGCCCATGGCGCCGAGGAGGATCCACAGCAGGTTGGTGATGGCCAGCGTGGCTTCCGGCCGGACTGTCCCGGCCACCAGCAGCCCCAGCGCGGTGAAAGCCGCCGCGCCCAGCGCGAGCAGCGCCAGCCCCGGGAGCCAGCCCGCCGCCGTCGGCTGCCATCCCAGGGCCAGGGCAACCACGCCAACCACCACCACCTGGAGGCACAGAACGGCCAGGACCGACAGGACTTTGCCGGCAATCAGGCCGCCGCGGCCCAAGGGGGTGGTGGACAGGAACCGGAGTACGCCGTAGCGGCGGTCGAAGCCGGTGGCGATGCCCTGGCCGGTGAAGGCCGTGGACATCGCACACAGGGCCAGGATTCCGGGAACGGCCACGTTGATGCGGCTGGATCCCATTCCGTCCAGGAACGGGGTGACCGTCAGGCCCACAAGTGCCAGCAGCGGCAGCACCACTGCCAGGATCAGCTGCTCGCCGTTCCGCAGCATTGTCAGTGCCTCGTACTTGCCCTGCAGCAGGACCCGGCGCAGCAGGGGCGCCGGCTGCTGGGCCTCCTGCATTGCTGCGGTGCTCATCGGATGTCCTTTCCCGAGATATCCAAAAAGACGTCTTCAAGGCTACGCGCCTGAAGGCTCATTGAGGCGGGCATGATTCCCTTCGCCTCCCACCACCGGGCCAGGGCGGAGAGGTGCCGGGGCGTCAGGGCGCCGGTGATGGTGTAGCTGCCGGCACGGGGTTCGGAAACGTCCACGTCATCCGGCAAAGCGGCTGCCAGGTCCAGCCCGGGCGGGGCTTCGAACACCAGCGTCCGGATGTGCCCGCCGTCCTGGTCCGCAACGGGGCTGCGCTGCAGCAGTTCCTGCACGGTCCCTTCGGCAACGTTGCGGCCGCCGTCGATGATGTACACGTAGTCCGCCAGGCGCTGGGCGTCGTCCATCAGGTGGGTGGTGAGGATGATCCCCATCCCACTGTCACGCAACTCGGCGATCAGGTCGAACACCAGCTGCCGGGACTGCGGGTCCAGTCCGGCGCTGGGCTCGTCCAGGAACAATACTTCGGGCCTGCCCACCAGGGCGGCGGCGAGTGCCAGGCGCTGTTTCTGGCCGCCGGACAGCCTGCGCACGCTGGTCCGGCTGAAGGAGTCGATGCCCAGCCTGCCCACCAGGTCTTCCAGCGGCCACGGGCGGGCGTACAGCCCGGCGATGTGCCGCAGCAGCGGCAGGGGCCGGGCCGACGGCGGGAGGCCGCCGTCCTGCAGCATCACGCCGACGCGGGACCGGAGGTCAGCGCCTGCCGCCGCCGGGTCCTGGCCCAGCAGCGAGATGGTGCCGCCACTGCGCTTTTGCAGGCCCTGGGCGCATTCGAGGGTGGTGGTTTTTCCGGCACCGTTGGCGCCGAGGAGGGCGGTTACCTGTCCGCGCTCGGCAACGAGTGAAACGCCGCTGACAACCCTGAGCATCTTTCCGTCCAGGCTGGAAAGGGGGCCGACGTCCTTGATGAGCCCATGGATGGACAGAACGGGGGACTGGGGGGATCGCACCACAGTATTCTACGGGATGTAGTATTTAGCACCGTCCCCCGGGCCTGTGCAGCTGCCTGGCATAGGTCAGCCTGCCCTTACTGGAGTGCGGGACTAAATTACGACATGATTGTGTTGTGTATTCCATGACCAACGCTACTGCCGTGCCTGCGCCCGGGCCTGTGGCTGATGCCGACGAGCGCACCCGGGACCGGGTCCTCGCTGCCGTCCTGGAGCACGGGCCCGTCAGCGCGGCCGAACTGGGCGACATGCTGGGATTCACCCCGGCCGCCGTCCGGCGCCACCTGGACCACCTGTCGCGTGCGGGCGTCATCGAGGTCAAGCGGGTGGCCAAGCCCGGCGCGGGTGCCGGCCGTCCGGCCCGCCGCTACGTCCTCAGTTCACAGGGCCAGTCCAGCCTGGGCAACGACTACCTGGACATCGCCGCCCTTGCGCTCCAGCAGCTGCAAAAGATGGCAGGCCCGGACGCGGTGCGCGCCTTCGCCGAGGAGCGCTTTGCGGACATGGAGCGGCGCTACGCACCCGAAATCGAGCAGGCCGGCCCGGACATCCGGGACCGCGCCACCGCACTCGCAGCGGCGCTGACCCGCGACAACTTCGTGGCCTCCGCTGCGTCCATCGAGGCAAAGGCACCGCTGCCCGCGGCGCTTTCCAGCGTGCAGCTCTGCCAGGGCCACTGCCCCATCCAGCAGCTCGCCGCCCGCTTCCCGGTGTTCTGCGACGTCGAGACCGAAGTCTTTTCAAGGCTGGTGGGCGTTGACGTCCGCCGCCTCTCCACGCTGGCCCGCGGCGGCCACGTCTGCACCACACATATTCCTACAGGCAGGCTGCCTGCCAAACCGGCCACGGTGCCGGCGGCAGCCCCCGCCAGCCTGGACGAAGTAATCAACCATCAGCAAGAAAGGCCGTGATGACGGACCAACTATCAGAGAAAGCAGTCGCCGAAAACACTGTGATCTCGGAGATTCTGGAAAAGAATCCCGAGCTCCACGGCATCGGCAACTACGAGTACGGCTGGGCTGACAAGAACGATGTCGGCGCCAACGCCCGCCGTGGGCTCAACGAAGAGGTAGTCCGGGACATTTCGGCGAAGAAGAGCGAGCCGGAATGGATGCTCGACCTGCGCCTGAAGGGCCTGAAGTATTTCGACCGCAAGCCCATGCCCACCTGGGGCGCGGACCTCTCCGGCATCGACTTCGACAACATCAAGTACTTCGTGCGCTCCACCGAGAAGCAGGCTGCCACCTGGGAAGACCTGCCCGAGGACATCAAGAACACGTACGACAAGCTGGGCATCCCCGAGGCCGAAAAGCAGCGCCTTGTTTCGGGTGTTGCCGCCCAGTACGAGTCTGAGGTTGTTTACCACCAGCTGCGGGAGGACCTTGAGCGGCAGGGTGTCATCTTCCTGGACACCGACACCGCGCTGAAGGAACACCCGGAGATCTTCCAGGAGTACTTCGGCACCGTCATCCCGGTAGGCGACAACAAGTTCGCCTCGCTGAACACCTCCGTCTGGTCCGGCGGCTCGTTCGTGTACGTCCCCAAGGGCGTCCACGTGGAGATCCCCCTGCAGGCCTACTTCCGCATCAACACGGAAAACATGGGCCAGTTCGAACGCACGCTGATCATCGCCGACGAGGACTCCTACGTCCACTACATCGAAGGCTGCACAGCGCCGATCTACACCTCGGACTCCCTGCACTCCGCCGTCGTGGAGATCATCGTCAAGAAGGGCGCCCGCGTCCGGTACACCACCATCCAGAACTGGTCGAACAACGTCTACAACCTGGTGACCAAACGTGCCATCTGCGAAGCAGGCGCCACCATGGAATGGATCGATGGAAACATCGGCTCCAAGGTCACCATGAAGTACCCGGCCGTGTACCTCGTAGGCGAAGGGGCCAAGGGCGAGACCCTGTCCATCGCCTTCGCCGGCGAAGGCCAGCACCAGGACACCGGCTCCAAGATGGTGCACATTGCGCCGAACACCAAGAGCTCGATCATCTCCAAGTCCGTTGCCCGTGGTGGCGGCCGCGCCGCCTACCGCGGCCTGGTCCAGATCCGGGAAGGAGCCAAGCACTCGGCCAACACCGTGCGCTGCGACGCCCTCCTGGTGGACACCATTTCCCGGTCTGACACCTACCCGTACATCGACATCCGCGAGGACGATGTCCAGCTGGGACACGAGGCCACCGTTTCCCGCGTCAGCGAGGAACAGCTGTTCTACCTCATGTCCCGCGGCATGCCCGAGGACGAGGCCATGGCCATGATCGTGCGCGGCTTCATTGAGCCGATCGCCCGCGAACTGCCCATGGAATACGCCCTCGAGCTGAACCGCCTCATCGAACTCCAGATGGAAGGATCCGTCGGTTAATGACTGCCGAAGCAACTACCGAAAAGGCGCGCGTCGGCGCACCGTCGATCGCCGGTTTCACCGAGGAGGGCGAGCACCTCGTCGCCTCCAAGGTGGACCGCCACCACAGCCACGGCACACAGGTCATGGCCTCCCGCGCCGAGCGGCTCACCAGCCATGACGTGGCCGATTTCGCCCTGCCCAACGGCCGGGAAGAGGAATGGCGCTTCACCCCGGTGCGTGAACTGGCCAACCTGCTGTCCGATACCCCGTCGGAGGCCGGCGCCCTTGGCGTTACGGTCGAGGCACCTGCAGCCGTGGTCCAGCGGACCCTCCGCGCAGGTGAGGCCCCCCGTGGCGCCACCCTCGTCCCCGCCGACCGTGCCGCCGTCGTGGCTTCCGCGAACGCCGGCGACGCCCAGCTCATCTCCATCCCGGCGAACGCCGAGTTGGACGAGCCGGTGCGCCTGGTCCTGACCGGCAACGGCGCAGGCCGCCGGACCAACTCCCACGTGGTGATCGAAGCCGGAGTCAACAGCCGCTCCGTCGTGATCATCGAGCACGACGGCACCTCAGACCACAACGGCAACGTTGAGGTCCTGGTTCGCGAAGGCGCCCACCTCACGGTGGTTTCCCTGCAGCTCTGGGGGGACGACGCCAAGCACCTGGCACAGCATGACGCCGAGGTTGCCAAGGACGCCGTGTACAAGCACATTGCCGTAACTCTTGGCGGCAAGATCGTGCGCCTGAACTCCAACGTCCGCTTCGCCGGGGAAGGCGCCGAGACACAGCTCCTGGGCCTTTACTACGCCGATGCAGGCCAGCACCTGGAGCACCGTTCCTTCGTGGACCACAACGTGGCCAACTGCAAGTCCAACGTCCTCTACAAGGGCGCGCTGCAGGGCAAGGGTGCGCACACGGTCTGGGTTGGCGACGTGCTGATCCAGAAGCAGGCCGAGGGCACCGACTCCTACGAGAAGAACCAGAACCTGGTCCTGACTGACGGCTGCCGCGCGGACTCCGTGCCCAACCTCGAGATCGAGACCGGCCTGATCGAGGGTGCCGGCCACGCCAGCGCCACCGGCCGGTTCGACGACGAGCACCTGTTCTACCTGATGGCCCGCGGCATCCCCGAGGATGTTGCCCGCCGCCTGGTGGTCCGCGGCTTCCTGAACGAGATCATCCAGCAGATCAAGGTCCCGGCCCTCGAAGAGCGCCTGACCGATGCCGTGGAACGCGAACTCGCGGCAATCGACTACTAGAGACAGGCAGGCAGGAACGTATGAGCGGCAAACCCAAGGGTGAGCTGGTGTGCAGCGCCAATGACATCCAGGTCAAGCAGGCGCTGCGCATCCTGGTGGACGGCTACCCCGTAGCCGTGGTCCGGGACTCGATGGGGGACATCCACGCCATCGGTGACACCTGCTCGCACGCGGACATTTCCCTGTCCGAAGGCGACGTGGAAGGCTGCGCCATCGAGTGCTGGGGGCATGGTTCCCAGTTCGACCTGCGCAGCGGCCAGCCGCTCCAGCTCCCCGCCTACGATCCCGTGCCGGTCTTCGCCGTCGAACTCGACGGGGACGACGTCTACGTGGACGTCACCAACGTTTTGAACGGCGCAGCAGTAGACAACTACTGAGCGCCCGCAGCACCAGACTTACGAGCGAAAAGAAAGAAGAGCATGTCAACTCTTGAGATCAAGGACCTGCACGTCAGCATTGAGACGGAACAGGGCACCAAGGAGATCCTGAAGGGCGTCAGCCTGACCATCAGGACCGGCGAGACGCACGCCATCATGGGCCCCAACGGCTCGGGCAAGTCCACCCTCGCGTCCACCATTGCAGGGCACCCCCGCTACACCGTCACCCGCGGCACCATCACGCTGGACGGCGAAGACGTGCTGGCCATGAGTGTTGACGAGCGCGCCCGCGCCGGCGTCTTCCTGGCCATGCAGTATCCGGTGGAGGTTCCGGGCGTCACCATGACCAACTTCCTGCGCACCGCCAAGACCGCCATCGACGGCCAGGCGCCTGCCCTGCGCACCTGGACCAAGGACGTCAAGGCCGCCATGGAGAAGCTGCGCATCGACGCCGACTTCGCCCAGCGCAACGTCAACGAAGGCTTCTCCGGCGGCGAAAAGAAGCGCGTGGAGATCCTGCAGCTGGAGCTCTTCAAGCCCAAGTTCGCCGTCCTGGACGAGACCGACTCCGGCCTGGACGTGGACGCGCTCAAGATTGTGTCCGAGGGCGTCAACCGTGCGCACTCCGAGGGAAACATGGGCACGCTGCTCATCACGCACTACACCCGCATCCTGCGCTACATCAAGCCTGACTTCGTGCACGTGTTCGTGGACGGACAGGTTGTCGAGGAGGGCGGCCCCGAGCTGGCCGACCGCCTCGAGGAAGAAGGCTACGACCGTTACGCCAAGGGCGCCGGCGCAGCCACCATCGCGGCTGCCGCCGCAGCACAGGCCTAGTAAGGACTTGTCATGACCGAAATCAAGCCGGGCCGCACGGCCCTGGAGGACGTCGAAGAGGCGCTCAAGGACGTCATCGACCCTGAGCTTGGCGTCAACGTGGTGGACCTGGGCCTCCTGTACGGCCTGAAGTACTCCGATGACGACGGTGCGCTCCTGATCGACATGACGCTCACCACCGCAGCCTGCCCGCTCACCGACGTGCTCGAGGAGCAGGTGGGCCAGGCCCTGGACGGCGTCGTTGACGACTGGCGCCTCAACTGGGTCTGGATGCCGCCTTGGGGTCCCGAGCGGATCACCGATGACGGCAAGGACCAGATGAGGGCCCTCGGCTTCAACATCTAGAAAAAAGTACGACGACGGCCGGTCACCTTTCCCGCGAAAGGTGACCGGCCGTCGTCGTACCCCGTTCCATCGAGGTTAGAGGGTGGCGGCGCTGAAGGTGTCGCACTGCTTGATGTCGCCGGTCTGGTAGCCCCGGCTGAACCACCGCTGGCGTTCCTCACTGGAGCCGTGTGTCCAGCCTTCGGGGGAGACACGTCCGGTGGCTGCCTTCTGGATCCGGTCATCGCCCACTGATGCGGCCGCCGACAACGCGTCGTTGACGTCCTGCTGGGTGAGCGGTTCCAGGTAGGGCTGCCCGGTGGACGGGTCCGGCGTGGTGGATGCGTACTTGGCCCACAGGCCTGCATAGCAATCCGCCTGCAGTTCCGTACGGACGGAACCGGACTCCGGTCCCTGCGGGTCCTGCTGCGCCCGCTGCAGATCGCCCAGCAGGTTCTGGATGTGGTGGCCGAACTCGTGCGCCACTACGTATTCCTGGGCCAGAGGTCCGCCTGAGGAACCGAACCGGTCCACGAGTTCCTGGAAGAAACCGGGATCAAAGTAGGCGGTAGTGTCCGTGGGGCAGTAGAAGGGCCCTACTTCGGAGGTTGCGGCCCCGCACCCGGTGTTGGTGCCGCCGCTGAAGATCACGGCCTCCGGGCGGGGGTACTGCACGTTGTACTGCTTCAGGTAGCCGGGCCAGAACGCATTGAGGCTGTTCACCGTGCCGGTGATCCGGCAGTCCAGGCGGGCATCGGCGTCCGCTCCGGTGGTGCAGGCCGGTGCCGTGCCCTGGGACTGTCCGCCGGCACCGTTGTCCACCAGCCCGCCGAGCATGTTCGGGTTGATTCCCAGCAGGAGCGCAACGAGCAGCACCAGGCCGCCGCCGATTCCGCCGCCGATTTTCACGCCGGTGCCCATGCCCCTACGGTCCTGGACCTGGGAAGGATCAAGCTGCACGTTGTCATTGAAACTCATATCGTCACAATACCCGCGGGCCGGGGGCTCAACCCGTGGCGGCCGGTAAAGTTGGTCCGTGCCTTTCCTCGACAAGATCCAGCTCTGGGCTGGGCAACGGCCGCACGACACTGCCGTGGTGATCGCGGGCCGGCGACTGGACTGGGCGGAGCTGCTGGATGCCGCCGCGGGTCTGGTGCCGGAGATGAAGTCCGTCAGTACCCTGTGCGAATCCAATTCGGTGGACTTTGCCGTGAAGTTCGCAGCCGCGGTGGCCGGCGGCCGCCAGTGCGCGGTCCTGGACCCTTCGTGGCCCGCACCGCTGCAGGAGGATATTGTCCGGCGGGTGGAGGCATGCGCCGTTCCGGCGCAGGTCGCCCCGGACGACGTGCTGGCCGACGGCCCGCCTGGCTCCAGCTTCCTCATCGGCCTCACTTCCGGCACTACATCTGTACCCAAGGCGTTTACCCGCTCCCGGCGGTCATGGCAGCAGTCCTTCGACGCTTCCATCGAGTTTTTCGGGCTTCGCCAGGACGACGTCACCCTTGCGCCCGGGCCGCTGGCTGCCAGCCTGAACCTCTATGCCCTGGCCGAATGCCTCTACGCCGGATCCGAGTTCCAAACACTGGAGACGTTCGACGTCGGCGACGTCCACGCTGCCATCACCCACGACCGGGTCACCCGGCTGGTCCTGGTGCCCACCATGCTGCGGATGCTCAGCGAACGGGGGATGACGGGGTGCGTGGACGCCTCCGGAATCCGCACCATCATCTGTGCAGGCTCCAAACTCGATGCCCGCACCCTGGAAGCGGCACGGCGCTGGGCGCCGAACGCCACCATTTATGAGTACTACGGGGCCTCCGAGCTGAGCTTCGTCTCCGGCCTGGGCCTGGCCGCGGGACAGGTTCCGGCGGCTGGCGGTACGGGAATCGGGCGGCCCTTTCCCGGCGTGGACGTCCGGATCCTGGATGACGACGGCGGAGAGGTTCCGGATGGCGGCTACGGCAACATCTGCGTCCGCAGCGGCATGGTGAGCAACGGTTACCTGTGGGGCGACGACGGCGAGGCGCTGCGGTCCTTCGGCGACTGGTACACGGTGGGGGACCAGGGCTACCTTCTGGACGGCGAGTTGCACATCCTTGGCCGGCGCGCGGACATGATCCTTACCGCCGGAAGGAACGTCTACCCGCACGAGGTGGAACTGGCCCTGGCGGCAGTCCCGGGTGTGGCGGCAGCGGTGGCCGCCGGCGTGCCTGACGATCTGCGCGGCCAGCGCGTGGTGGCGGGGGTGGTTGCATCCCATGGCGGGCTGACGGCCACGCAGTTGCGCGCCGGCCTGGAGGACATCCTGTCCCGGCACAAGCGGCCCCTGCAGTACTACCTCCTGCCGGAACTTCCCACCACGGACCGCGGCAAGGTCAGCCGGAACCTGCTGCTGGAGTGGATCAACACCCGGGACCCCAGGGTACGGCCCCTTGGTGGCTGACGCGGTGCACGCTGAGCTCCTGCCGCCGGACCGCCAGCCGGTGATCATCGCCGCCCGCCGCACCCCGGTGTGCCCGGTCAACGGAGCCCTGCGCACCCTGCGGGCACATCAACTCCTGGCCCCGGTGCTGCGCGCGCTCGTCTCCGAACTGTCCCTGGAGCCGGAGTCCGTTTCCGACGTCGTGATCGGCAACGCGGTGGGCGGCGGCGGAAACGTGGCCCGGTTGGCCTTGCTGGAGGCGGGTCTGCCCGTCACCGTACCCGGGATCACCTTGGACCGGCAGTGTGGCTCAGGACTGGACGCCATCGTCCTCGCCGCCCGGCTCGTGGCGGCAGGAGGCAGTCCCGTTTACCTGGCTGGGGGAGTGGAGAGCACCAGCACCGCGCCCCTGCGCGCCAACCGGAGGGACGACGGCGGCCCGGAGTTTTACGCCCGCGCCCAGTTTGTGCCGGCCAGCTACGGCGATCCGGACATGGGTACCGCCGCGGAATCGGTGGCCGCGGAATACGGAGTCGGCAGGGACCGCCAGGATGCCTTCGCCCTTGCCAGCCACCGGAAGGCCCTCACGGCGACCCGGGACCGGCGTTTCGCGGGCGAACTCGTGCCACTGGCCACCGCTGCCGGGACCGTCTCCGTCGATGGCGGGCCGCGGGCAAGCCTGACCCCCGCCATCATGGCAAGGTTCCCGGCCGCCTTCGTGCCGGGAGGAACCGTTACCGCCGGAAACTCCTGCTTCGACGCGGACGCCGCGGCCGCCGTCGTCATCACCTCCCTGGAGCGTGCACGCCGGCTGGGGGCACGCGACGGCCTGGTGGTGCGCGGCACCGGCACAGCCGGCGTGGCCCCCCAGGTACTGGGGATCGGTGCTGCCCCTGCCGCGCGGGAGGTGCTGGCCCGTGCCGGGGTGTCAGCCGGCGAGGTGGACCTGGTGGAATTCAATGAGGCGTTCGCGTCGCAGGCACTTGCCTGCCTGGACCAGCTTGGCATCGATCCCGAGCGGGCAAACCTCGACGGCGGTGCGCTGGCCCTGGGGCATGCCTACGGTGCGTCCGGGGCCGTCCTGGTGACGCGGCTGCTGGCCCAGGCGAGGGGCGCCGGCACGCCGGGAACCCTGGGTCTGGCGATGATCAGCATGGCGGGCGGCATGGGGACCGCGGCACTGCTGGAGTACCGGCAGCTGGCGCCAGCCTGATCTTCAGGGGGCTGTGTCAGTCCTCGGCCTCGCCGAGGCCGCGGGCGGCGAGCGCTTCGCCGGTTTGGCGGGCGTAGGCCACGGAGGTGATGAACACGGGCAGGATCAATGCGCGCGGGTTGCGCTCCAGGCCCCGTGCCCGGGCGGAATCGCGGACGTCGGCGAACGTGCCGGCAATGAACGGGATGCTGCGGAGCATGATGCCAATAGTCAGGGCGAAGCGTTCAGGATCGGCGCCGAGCCTCCTGAACGGACGCGCCAGCCTGACAACGCCATCCAGGAGCTGTTGAATGGGTGTGGTGGCGGTGAGCAGGGACGCCGCCACCACGCAGACCAGGATGTTCAGGACGATCCGCGCCGCAGTGGGGCCGCCGAGCTGCCACCACTGGAAGAACCCGATGGCCAACAGCACTGGAGCCAGCGGCCGGACGGCTCCCCAGATCCGTCTCGCGCCGGCGCCTGCCAACAGGAACAGTCCGGTGAGCATGGCCAGCACGGCAGCGGAGATGCGCCAATCCACGATGACGAAGGACGCCAGGCCGCAGGCAAACACAAGCCCGAACTTCAGCGCCAGCGGTGCGCGGTGAAGGAGGGAGTTGCCTGGCACGTAATTGGCCAGGAGGAATCCGTGGCCCCTCACGGAGCGTCCCTGCCTGCCGGATTCAGCCCCTGCAGGCACCACGAACGGTAGGCTGCCACGGCTTCGCCAGGGGCGCCGTCGAATGCCACGCGGCCTGCTTCGATGACCAGGACGCGGTCCATTTCCAGTGCCAGGTCCAGGTCATGGGTGGACATGATGATCTGCTGGTCCAGGTTGGCCAGCGTCCGGCGGAGCAGCTCACGGTTGCGCAGGTCAAGGAGGGTGGAGGGTTCATCCAGGACCAGGACCGCAGGGTTCACTGCGAGCACGACGGCGAGCGCCATGAGCTGGCGCTCACCGCCGGACAGCTCGTAGATGCTCTGGTCGGCCAGGTGCAGGAGCCCCAGCCGTTCGAGCGCCTGGCCGGCCTGGCGGCGCCGCTCGGGGCCGTTTTTCACGGAACGGCGCAGGGACAGCTCCACATCCTCCCTGCCGGTGGGCATCACCAGCTGGGAGAGGGGATCGGTGAAGACGAAGCCGACGTTCCGCCTGACTTTCCGCACGGCACGCACTGTATCGTCGCCGTCGACCGTCACCGTGCCGGTGGTGGGCTGGATGAGCCCGTTGACCAGGCGCAGCAGCGTTGACTTGCCCGAGCCGTTGGCGCCGATGACGCCCACGCGTGCCTCCTCCAGCCGGAGGGTTACCGCGTCAAGGAGGACTTTGGGCTGTGCGGAGTTCTCCGTTTCGACGGCGACGGACGCCTGGTCAAAGGTCACTGCGGGCATGGCGGGAGGTCCTAGGCGCTTTCGGACGCGGCGGTACGCCGGCGCACGCGGCGGACCAGGACGTCGGGGAAGGCGCGGTGAAGGGCGACGGCGATCGCGGCGGCGAGGACATTCTTGATGATGTCGCCCGGGTAGAAGACCAGGTCGCCCAGGAAGGCCTGCTCCAGGGTGGCCTTGGAGTTCAGCGCGATGCCCAGGATGCCCAGCGAGTGCACAACCACGATGCTCGTGGCCGTGGCAGCCACGAAGAACCAGAGGGCGCGGGCCTTGGTGGTGCGTTTGATCACCACGGTGGCCAGCCATCCCACGACGCCTGCGGCGATGGGGAAGGCGATGATGTAGCCGGCCGAGGGTCCGGCGAGGATGCCCAGGCCGCTGCGGCCCTGGCTGAAGATGGGCAGGCCGGCCAGGCCAAGGAGCGTGTAAAGCCCGACGGCGGCGAACCCGCGGGCGGGGCCCAGCACCAGTCCGGTGAGCATGACGGCCAGGGTCTGGAAGGTGATGGGGACGCCGAAGCCGTTCAGGGCCAGTCCGGGCACCAGGGCTGCGCCGGCCACGAGGGCGGCAAAAACGGCGATCAGCCCAAGGTCAGTGCCGTTCCAGCGGCGGCGCTCCGTCCGCGGGCTGTTCTTAGGGGTGGTCTCGGTATTGCTCATGGTGGTCCTGTCGGGGTTGTACAAGCGGAATCTAATGTACAGCCGACGCTACCGGGGTGGAACACCGCCCATTTTGTAGGGGATCTACTAAACCGGGCCGCGCCTGCCTCGGGCTGGGCACAAAGAGCCCTCGGTCACGGGTCTTGTCGTTTCTTCCGGCGTGTGAGGCCCCCACTGTTGATCGTACCGACGAGGCTCCTATCCACTGGTGGCTGCACCTCTTCCACCGAACGGTTGTCAGACTTTGTTGCGGGAGTCTCCCGTCCTCTGGGTCTTTGGGGAGAAACCCAGGAGCAGGTGACGACACCGGCGGCGCCAGGGCGTGGCCCCCGTCCTACCGGCCTCACGTCGAATCGTGTAGGCGCCGCAGGCGCATCTGGCCGGCGCGTATCCCACTGCCATGCCGGCGTACCTTATTCCTCATGCCCCCATCTGCCCCGATGTCTCGAAACCCTCCGTCCAGAAACCACCGGTTTTGAGACGATTTGATGTGTAGCGGTTAGGGCACCTTCACCGTGCAATCATCGTGCGGGGTAAACGTGCATAGGGAGGCCAGCAACGGTGCCGAGGGAAGAATCTTGCCTGGCCGCGCGCTCGGCCACCGGCTTCCGGGCGGTACATCGTCACTTCCCCATGCTGAGCCAATGCGCACTGAGATATCCCTGCTCGTCGTCGTGACAGGATCGACGGATGAACCTAACACCACTTCCAGACGTTCGTGCGGAGCAGGGAAGCGCGTCCGCACGGGACGCGGCCGGAATCTGGGCTCGCGCTACCGCTCTGCGGGATCAACTCCCCGTAATTCCAGCGGTCGACGACAAACTGCCGGGTATTGAATCAGCGCTTGCCCTTGACGGGGCGCTGCTACTAATGGCCCGTACTGGTGATCGCGCGATGGCGTTCTCGATCGTCGTTCCTCGACTGGATGTTTTGGAAGTGCTCTATCTAGCAGTTGACCCGGAAGCCTGGGGCAACGGTCTTGCGCGCCAACTCCTTGATCATGTCCGACGCCACTCGCTGGACGTGCAGATTTCTATGGAGCTTTGGGTTATCGCTGACAACACGAGAGCCATCGCCTCCTACGAAAGTGCCGGCTGGATTCCAACGTCCGACGTTAAGGTTCGCAACTCGCCGGGCCGGCCGGAACGCCGCTACATCCTGTCCCCGTAAGGGATCGTCAACCGGACGGCTGTGAGAAGCTGAGCGAATGATTCTGGAGCACGCGATCCTCCCCGTCCGTACCGGCAGCGAGTCGGATTTCGAAGAGGCATTCCGGGTGGCGCGACCTCTGATCAGCAGGCAGCCGGGGTTCCGCAGTCTTTCGATTTCGCGGTCGATCGAGTCCCCAAACCTGTACCTTCTCCTCGTTGAGTGGGATTCGATGGAAGCTCACACCGACGGCTTCCGTGGGTCCGCCGACTACGAGCAATGGAAGGGCCTGCTGCACCATTTCTACGACCCGTTCCCGGTCGTTGAGCACTTCACAACGGTGCGGTAGCCGATCCCCTTGCGGACAGCCATACTCGTCTCCTGGTCCGTCTGGATTTGTCTCATGACTCGGGTAAGTAAGATTCCCGGTGTTTCGAGGTGCAGAGGCCTTCGAGGCACTGAATGGGCCCAATTGAATGAGGCGCTGCCCCTCAGTCGGATCCATACCCGGACGGTCGCCTTTGGTGAAGAACACGATCCTGCAGGAACGTCACCATCGCCTCATAACAGAGTGCAGCGAGATCCTTGGTTGGCCCGGGGCCATGCTGACCCGACGTCGGGTATTCAGCGCCTGGTCTCGTACCTGGTCAGCAGCACGCCGTCGGGAAACGGCCGGGTCTCCACCAGGCTCAGGTTTACCCAGTTGTCCAGGGCGGTGAAGAACGGCGTGCCGCCGCCCACCAGGACCGGGTGGGTGACGAGCACGTAGTCGTCGATCAGCCCGGCCCGCATGGCCGCCCCGGCGAGTGTGGCACCGCTGATGTCCATGGCGCCGCCGTCGCCGGCCTTGAGCCGGGTGATTTCGGTGACCGCGTCGCCGGTGACCAGGCGGGTGTTCCAGCCGACCGTGCTGATAGTCGAGGAGAACACTGCCTTCGGCATCTCCCGCCAGCGGTGGGCGAACTCGATCTGCGCCGGCGTGGCGCCAGGCTGCTGGTCGGCAGTCGGCCAGTGGGAGCTCATGGTCTCCCACAGTTTGCGCCCGTACAGCGCCAGCCCGGTCACCGCAACCCGGTCCGACCACCATTGGAACAGCTCGTCGCTCGGTACGCCCCAGCCGAGGTTGTCCCCGGGCGCGGCAATGTAGCCATCCACGCTCATGTTCATGGCGAAGGTGAGGTTGCGCATGGCGATAGTCTCCCGTCGTTCGGTATTCGCTGTACAGACCGGCGGTTGACGGAGGTGGACCCGTGTGCGCTCCGCAGGCGATAGGAAGTGCCGGAACGGATCACCAGCGGTAGTCCATACACCGCTGCAAACATCCAGCAGAACTGTCAATTCAGACGTAAATGGCTTCGTGCTGAAAATGCTTTTTAGCAGGCCTCCACAAAATCGAAGTCTATGCAATAACAATGTGGAACTGCTGTGGAAACCCGAAGAATACGTTCCTTTTGCCGTGTAGGGGCAGGGATTAGGGGGAGCCCGGGATTGTTTCGGATGCCCCCAGCAATGACACTGAACGAACTGATAATTGGCGGTGGCATTGGACTCCGGGGAGCTACATTGATTTATAGTCCGTTTTTCCAAAGGGGCGAGCGTGGCAGTAGTTCCAGGAGGGCCGCGCTTTTCCAATTGCTAGGACTTGATCGCTTGGCTTGCGGCCTCCTGACAGCGATGTTGGTTGTGCTGGCTGCTCTGGCAATGCCGGTCCCGGCGTCGGCTGCCACCGGTGATGTTGGCGTTGAAGGTCCATCGCATACAGGAACGGACAGTCCCACGGGCACCAAGCGGGCCACCAGTTCGCTGTGGTTCACCGACGGCTCCTGGTGGGGCAACCTGTGGAGTTCGGCCACGTCGGATTTCCACATCTTCAGGTTCAATGCCGCGACGGGTTCCTGGGTGGATACGGGTGTGGCAACTGATCCCCGCCCAAGCACCCACCACGACGTGTTGTGGGACGGGAAGACGTTGTATGTGGCCAGCTACCGGTTCGTTAACGACGAGCTGCCGGCTGAGCCCAACTACCCCACAACATTGCGCCGCTACAGCTATGACTCGAGCACCAAAAAGTACAGCCTGCTGAGTTCCACCCAGATCAACAACTCCAAAGTTGAGGTCCTGACCATCGATAAGGACACCACTGGCAGGGTCTGGGCCACGTGGCAGCAGGGAAACAGGATCTACCTCAACGTGACCGCCACGGACGGCAAAACGTGGGGAACCCCCTTCCAGCATCCGGCATCGATGAGCAACGTCTCCGTGGATGACACGTCGGCCGTCATCGCGTTCGACGGGAAGATGGGCGTCATGTGGAGCCGGCAGGTCGGCGACTCCACCGATGGCATGTACTGGAGCTACCACGTCGACGGCGCCTCGACCACGTCCTGGAGCACCCCCGTTGCGGCAGTTTCGGGCCAGAGCAGCAGCGATGACCATATGAATCTGAAGTGGCTGGACTCCTCGGGTGGCAGGGTTTTCGCCGCTATCAAGACGTCCTACACGTCAGCATCCCAGCCCCTGATACAGCTCCTGGCACTCAGTGGAACCACGTGGTCGGCGCACACGATCGCAACCGTGGCGGAGTGTCCCAACCGCGTGATCGTGATGATTGACGAGAGCACCCAGCGGCTGCGTACCTTCGCCACCTATCCGAAACCTAGCGGCACGACGGATGCCGGTGTCTGCACCAGTACGGGAGGCGCGATCTACGAGAAGTCCACGCCGCTGGACAAGATCAGCTTCACCACCACCAAGACAGCCCGCATCGTGGACGCCGACCAATATGTGCACAACGTGACCTCGACCAAACAAAACCTCAACAGTGCCGACCGTGGCACGGCGAACAGCGGCCTGCTGGTGCTTGCGGATGCGAATGCGACCAGCCGGTACTGGCACTACTACGATCCGACCGGCGGCGGCAGCACTGATACGGCAGCCCCCACCGTGACGGCGACGTCTCCCACTGCCGGTGCCACGGGTGTGGCAGTGGCGGCGAACGTGACCGGGACGTTCTCGGAGGCCATGACTGCCTCGACGATTACAGCGAACACGTTCACCTTGAAGACGGGGACGACGACGGTGCCGGCCGCCGTGTCGTACAACAGCACAGACAAAGTGGCCACATTGAACCCCAGTGCCGACCTGGCGGCCGGTTCGACGTACACGGCAACCATCACGGGCGGCGTGGCCGGGGTAAAGGATGCAGCAGGCAATCCCCTGGCATCGGACAGGACGTGGACCTTCACCACGGCTGCGCCCGCACCCGCGCAGACTCCCATTGCGGTGAAGGCGGCGTCACTCAACGGTGGGCTGGGAGCAGCCACCACCCCGGAGATCTACGGCCTGAAGGACAACGGCGGATACCAGTGTTTTGAACGCGGATGCATCCTCTACTCGCCGGCAACAGGGGCCCACATCTCGGTGGGGGCGATCCGCAGTCTTTGGGCGGCTACAGGGTTTGAAAACGGCGGGCTCGGATACCCGGTCACCGACGAAGTGGGCGGCCTCAGGGACGGCGGGGTGTACCAGAACTACCAGGGCGGCGCCATCATCTGGTCGCCGGCAACAGGGGCCCACATCTCGGTGGGGGCGATCCGCAGTCTTTGGGCGGCCACGGGGTTTGAAAACGGTGGGCTGGGATACCCGGTCACCGACGAAGTGGGCGGGCTCAGGGACGGCGGGGTGTACCAGAACTACCAGGGCGGCGCCATCATCTGGTCGCCGGCAACAGGGGCCCACATCTCCGTTGGCGGCATCCGTTCAATCTGGGCCTCCACAGGGTTTGAATCCGGCCGCCTCGGATACCCCACCAGTAACGAATACGCGACGGGCAATGACGGAAGCGTGGCCCAGAACTACCAGGGCGGCGTTATTCACTGGAGCCCGACCCGGTCCTACATCTCATGGTTTTAGCGACTGGACCGGTACATTGTCCGGTTGTTGTCCTGAAACCCCCTGCGACTTGGTAATGTCTGGCCATGCCCATCAAGCTGGAAAACGTCGGCATAGCCGTCCGCGACCTTGACGCGGCCATCGCGTTCTTTACCGATCTCGGACTCACCGTCCTGGGCCGGCAGACGGTCAGTGGAGAGTGGGCGGACACCGCCGTGGGCCTTGACGGGAACCACGCCAAAATCGCCATGCTCCAAACCCCGGACGGACACGGCCGCCTTGAGCTCTTCGAGTACATCCACCCCGCGGCGATCGAGACTCCACCCACGTTGCCCAACGAGATCGGCATGCACCGCGTCGCATTCTCAGTGGAGGACATCGACGCAGCACTTGAAATCGCGGCGACGCACGGCTGCCACCCCCTGCGCGGTGTGGCCACCTACGAAGACGTCTACAAGCTGACCTACGTCCGGGGGCCCAGCGGCATCATCGTAATGTTCGCCGAGGAACTGAAGAAGGGCTGAGCGCCCGCTGCAATATACTCCCAACATGCCCTTCTCGCACCCAGCCCTCAATACCCATCGGTCCGTTACCGTGCTGCGCGGAGGCCAACTGTGAGCGGCGGCCTGGTTGCCCTGCTCGATGACGTTGCGGCCCTGGCCCGGATTGCGGCCGCCTCGGTGGACGACGTCGCGGCCGGCGCCGCCAAGGCTGGGGCCAAGGCCGCGGGCGTCGTGATCGACGACGCCGCCGTCACCCCGCAGTATGTGTCGGGCTCGGACCCGTCCCGTGAACTGCCGATGATCAAGAAGATCTTTTGGGGCTCCATCCGGAACAAACTCCTGATCATCCTCCCGGCCCTGCTGCTCATCAGCGCGTTCGTCCCGGGAATCATCCCGTTCATCCTCATGCTGGGCGGCACCTACCTCTGCTACGAGGGCGCAGAAAAGGTCTGGCACAAACTCCGCGGCGGCCACGAAGAGGACGGGGATACTCCGGCGGTGGACCGCGGGCACGATGCAGAGGCCAAGGTGGTCAAGGGCGCCATCACCACGGACTTCATCCTGTCCTGCGAAATCATGGTCATCTCCATGAACGAGGTTGCCGCCGAGTCCATCTGGGTCCGCGCGTTCATCCTGGTCATGGTCGCGTTCGCCATCACGGTGCTTGTCTATGGCGCGGTGGCACTCATCGTCAAGATGGACGACATCGGGGTCCATCTGGCTGCCAAGGACTCTCCCCGCGCCAAGCGCCTTGGGCATCTGCTGGTGAGGGGCATGCCCGCCGTGCTGACCACCATTACCTTGGTGGGAACAATCGCCATGCTGTGGGTGGGCGGGCACATCATGGTGCAGGGGGCACACGACCTCGGCTGGCATGCACCCTATGACCTGATCCATGCACTCGAGCACCCGGTGGCCGGGGTTGCGGTTGTGGGCGGCTTCCTGGCTTGGCTGGTCGACACCCTTTGCTCGGCAGTTATCGGTCTCGCCTGGGGCCTGGTAATCCTGGCAGTCGTAGGACCGCTGCTGAAAGTATTGCCGTTCGGCAAGGCCAAGGGCGGCCACGACGAGCACGCGGAAACGATCCGGGCCGAGGCCCCTGGCCCGGAGAAGCATGACGCCTGACGGACAGCGCGTACCTCGGAAGCGAACCCTAGAACGCGTAGCGGATGCGGCAGTAGGGAGTTAACTTCCCCATCAGTGTGGTGAGCTGCCGGACGTACCCCGCCTTCGCCCGCGCCCGGTACCGGACGTTACTGAAACCGTTCGACGAGACCTTGGCTTCCTGGAGATCGGGACGCCACAGGACGTCTTCAGCCTGCGGATGCCAGCCCAGGTTGACCCGGTGCAGCTGGTCATTGTGCGTCAGGAAAATGACTTCCGCGGCCAGCTGCTCCTTGGCCGCCGGCGTCAGGGTCGAATCGAGTTGGCGCAGCAGCTGCTCCCAGTCCGAGAGCCAGGTGTCGGTGATGATGACGGGGGAGAAGTTCACATGCACCTGGTAGCCGGCCTCAACAAAGTCGTTGATGGCGGCCATCCGCTCCGCCACCGGCGACGTCCGGACGTCAATGGACTTCGCCAGGTCCGCGGGCATCAGCGAAAAGCGGATCCGGGTGTGCCCGCCGTGCTCCCAGTCCAGCATTGCCGGGTTGACGAACTTGGTGGCAAAGGACAGCTTCGCATTGGGCAGTTCGCGGAAAAGCGTGACAAGCTCCTCCACGTTGTCGCTGATCAGTGCATCGACCGAGCAGTCACTGTTTTCGCCGATGTCGTAGACCCAGAGTTCCGGGTCGCACTGGTTGGGCTCCAGCTTGATCCCCTGGCGGACGGCGTGCCGCTCAATGGCTCCGGCGATCTGGCCAATGTTGGCGAAGACCGTGACCGGATTGCTGTAGCCCTTGTGGCGCGGCACGTAGCAGTAGGCGCAGGCCATGGCGCAGCCGTTGGCTGTGGAGGGTGCGATGAAGTCTGCTGACCGCCCATTGGGCTTGACGGCCAGCGACTTCTTGACGCCAAGGACCAGCGCTTCTGTCTTGATCCGGGACCAGCGCGGGACGTTGGTTTCGTCACCATGCACGTCCGGAATGTTCCAATGGTTTTCGACCAGTACGACGTCGGCATCCGGCCAGCGTGCCACGATCTCCTGTCCCCGGGGCAGCTCCAACGCGGCAGGCTGGGCGTAGATGCGCCGGATCTGGAGCAGCCGATCGAATTCCATGACCTCATTCTCTCCGACACTCCGGGGCCGCAGGACACGGTGACGCCCACGGCATCAGCAGCAATTGCCCGCGGCAGGTTCCCGCGGAAAGTGCACTGCTCCGGCGGACGGTAGACTGGACTGTGCCGTTCTCCGGCCACTCTGCCCCAGCGTCCCTTACGTAGTACGTGCGCGGACCAGGGCGTTCCCTGTTGTGAAAGGCCTTACCTGCTGTGATTACTGTCCAGGATCTTGAACTGCGTGCCGGTGCCCGGCTCCTGATGGACCAGGTGAGCTTCCGTATCGATAAAGGGGACAAGATCGGCCTGGTGGGCCGGAACGGTGCCGGCAAGACCACGCTGACGCGTGTCCTTGCGGGCGAAGGCCTTCCCGCGGCCGGCAAGGTGACCCGCAGCGGTGAAATTGGCTACCTGCCCCAGGACCCGCGCACCCCTGACATGGAGCAGCTGGCACGGGACCGGATCCTCTCCGCCCGCGGCCTGGACATCGTGGTCGGGAAACTCCGCAAGGCGCATGACGAAATGGCAAGCGACGACGCCGACGTCCAGCGCAAGGCCATGAACCGGTACGACCGGCTGGAGTCCGAATTCCTCGCGGCCGGCGGTTATGCCGCCGAGGCCGAAGCTGCCTCCATCTGTTCCAACCTGGCACTCCCTGACCGCCTGCTGAACCAGCCGCTCAAAACACTTTCCGGTGGCCAGCGGCGCCGCGTGGAGCTCGCACGCATCCTCTATTCCGATGCCGAAACCATGCTCCTGGACGAACCCACGAACCACCTGGACGCCGATTCCATCGCCTGGCTGCGTGACTTCCTGAAAAACCACCAGGGCGGCCTGATCGTCATCAGCCACGACACCGACCTGCTGGAAGCAACCGTCAACAAAGTGTTCCTGCTGGACGCCAACCGTGCCCAGATCGATTTCTACAACATGGACTGGAAGCGGTACCTGCTGCAGCGGGAGACGGACGAGCGTGCCCGGAAGCGTGAACGGGCCAACGCAGAGAAGAAGGCACAGGTCCTCATGGACCAGGCCAACAAGATGCGTGCGAAGGCCACCAAGGCCGTGGCCGCACAGAACATGGCCAAGCGCGCCGAACGGCTGCTCAGCGGACTGGAAGCCGTCCGCGAGCAGGACCGCGTGGCAGCCCTCCGGTTCCCGGACCCGTCACCCTGCGGCAAGACCCCGCTTACCGCCGACGGTCTCAGCAAGTCCTACGGCTCGCTGGAGATCTTCACCGACGTGGACCTGGCCATCGACCGAGGTTCCAAGGTGGTCATCCTGGGCCTCAACGGCGCCGGCAAGACCACGCTGCTGCGCATGCTCGCGGGGGTGGACACCCCGGATACCGGCGAAGTCATCCCGGGCCACGGGCTGAAGGTGGGCTACTACGCGCAGGAACACGAAACCCTGGACCACGACCGCACGGTGCTTGAGAACATGCGTTCCGCTGCGCCGGACATGAAGGACGCCGAGGTGCGCGGCATCCTCGGTTCCTTCCTCTTCTCCGGCGACGACGTCGACAAGCCGGCAGGCGTGCTCTCCGGCGGCGAGAAGACGCGCCTGGCCCTGGCCACCATCGTGGCCTCCAGCGCCAACGTCCTCCTCCTCGACGAACCCACCAACAACCTGGACCCCGCCAGCCGCGCCGAAATCCTGGGCGCCCTGCGCAACTACACCGGCGCCGTCGTCCTGGTCAGCCACGACGAGGGCGCTGTTGAAGCCCTGAACCCCGAACGCGTGGTCATGCTTCCCGATGGCGTCGAAGACCTCTGGAACGAGGACTACCTGGACCTGATCACCCTGGCCTAGCGCACTTTCAGCTCCAGGGCGTCGGTGATCCTCCGGAGCTGGGCGTAGGTGATGCTGAACATTGACTTGTGGTCCCCTGCTCCGGCCCAGAGGGTTTCGTGCTCCTGGAGGCTCAAGTCCAGCAGGGTCCTGATTCGCTTCGGGTGGCCGACCGGGGCTACCCCGCCTACTTCCTGGCCGGTATGTTCCAGGACGAAGGCAGGGGAGGCGCGGCGGATCCGGCCCTGGGCCAACTGCCCGGCCACGAGCTTTGTATCGACGCGCGCGGCACCGCTTGCGAGGATCAGCAGCGGCTCACCGTTGAGGTCGAAGACCAGGCTGTTGGTGATGGCCGCCAGATCGCACTCCAGAGCTTTTGCAGCCGCCGCCGCCGTCGGCACCCCGGCTTCAAAGGTCCGCACCGTGTCGCCGACTCCGGCACCCACCAAGGCCGCCCGCACCAAGGCGACAGGGCCGCCGTCGTCCGTGGTCATGCCTCAGTACCCCTGCGCGTCCAGGAGGGCGTCTTCTTCCTCCTCCGCCGTGGCCCTCTTGCGCTTGCGCGGCGGGGCCGGCCGGCGGCGGGAGGCGGGGACGGCTGAATGCACGGCGCCGTCCGGCAGCGCCTCTTCCTCCTCCTCGGCGTCGATCGCTGCATTGCGGGCCTGCTGCCGGGCCGCGTAGCCGAAGCCGACGAACATGAGCACGCCGAAGGCGAACCACTGCAGTGAATAGGACAAGTGTGTGCCCTCGTCCGTGGACGGCTTGGGGAACGCGACGGGCATGTCGGCGGACGGCGGCGTCTCCGACGCAAGCTGGCCGTAGGCCCCCGTGAGCAGGGGATAGCCCAGCTGCGCGGCGTACGTGGGCAGGTCAATCGATGCGAGCTGGCCTTCGGGCGCCCCGCGCTGAAGTTCCGGCTCGCCGTGCTTCAGGCGGACGACGGCGGTGACCTCACCGGAAGGGGGTGCCGGCACCGAATCCGGGCTGCCCGGGTTCTTGTTTCCGATGGGCAGCCAGCCGCGGTCAATAACGACGGTTTCGCCGGTGGCCAGGCGGAAGGGGACCACCACCTCGTACCCCGGCTGCCCGTTGAGCGGGCGGTTGCGGACAATCCGCTGGCCGGCGGCATCGTAGGAGCCCTTCAGCTCAACCTGGGTCCACTCCTTGGCCGGGTCCAGCTGGTTGAACTGGTCCCGTGCCTGCGTAAAGGGGATGGGTGTGGCCGAGTAGTTGCTGACCACGCGGTTGATCTCGGCCAGCGTCTCGGCGCGGCGGTCCATCTGCCAGCGGCCCAGAAAGACGCATGCGGTGGCAAAGATCGCGGCCAGCAGGAGATAGCCCAGCCATTTGCTGGAAAAGAGGAAGCGGTACATTCAGATGTCCTGCTCGGGTGAACCGTCGTCGCCTGGGCGCAGGGGAAGCGTTTCCTTCCAGAGCCCCCGCGTCTGCAGGTAGTCCTCCAGCCAGTCCCGGTGGTCGGCGCAGGCCAGCCAAATCTTGCGGCGTTCAGGCGCATGAATCTTGGGATTGTTCCAGAGGAGCTGCCAGGACGCCTGGGCCCTGCAAGCCTTCCGTGAGCAGATGGCGGCCGTTTCGGATGCCAGGTCCGATCCTGCTGCAAAATCGAAAATGCTCATGATGCCTGCCGCTCCTCCCCGGGCCCGGGCTCCTCATCCTTCACCAGTTCGCCCTGGAGCACAGCGCTTCCCGGCTGGTCTTCCGTATCCGGGAGAACCGGGCTTTCAATCTCGGCCAGGGGAGCGGAATCCAGCAGCAAATCGCTGTGGGCCTCAGCCTTGTCGCTCCCGTTGGCGATGACCACCGCAATCCAGGGCAGGAACACCGCGCCCGCCACGGCAATGATCTTGAACCAGCCGTCCACCACGAAGATCAGGATCAGGCACACCATGCGGATCCCCATCGCCAGGGCGTACTTGATCATCCGCTGGCGCATGTCCTCAGAGTGCGCGCCGGCAGCGTCGGTAATGCTGTGGACCTCGGTGTCGCCGGAGAACCGGCCCGGTTCTTCGGGCGCGGAATGTCCCGCATGGTTTTCAAGGGTCACGGTGAATGATCACGCTCCAAAGGCTTCCCTCAATTCTCGCACCATCGGCAGTGCTGCCCAAACCCGCAGCGGGCCTGCCGCTAAGATCGGAGGCAGCCCAAACCACACCCGCTACCGCGGCGCAGCCTGCCGCAGAATCCGGAGCCCCTCTATGACTGAAACAGCTTCCGCGCCCCGCAGCGTCCTGATCACAGGCGGCAACCGCGGCATCGGCTTGGCCATCGCCCAGGCGTTCCTGGCTAACGGTGACAAGGTGGCGGTGACCTACCGCAGCGAAACCCAGCTGCCTGACGGCATCCTCGGGGTCAAGGCGGACGTCACCGATGAGGCTTCCGTTGACGCAGCGTTCAAAGAAGTGGAGGCTGCCCACGGCCCGGTGGAAGTGCTGGTGGCCAACGCCGGGATCACCAAGGACACCCTGCTCCTGCGCATGAGCGAGGACGACTTCACCTCCGTCATCGACACCAACCTGACCGGCGCCTTCCGTGTCATCAAGCGTGCCTCCAAGGGCATGATCCGGCTTCGCAAGGGCCGCGTGGTCCTGATCTCGTCCGTCTCCGGTCTCTACGGCGCCCCGGGCCAGATCAACTACTCCGCCTCCAAAGCCGGCCTGGTGGGCATCGCCCGGTCCCTCACCCGCGAACTCGGCTCCCGCGGCATCACGGCCAACGTGGTCGCTCCCGGCTTCATCAACACCGATATGACCGCTGAGCTCCCCGAAGCCACCCAGAAGGACTACCTGGCCAGCATCCCCGCCGGGCGCTTTGCCGAAGCGTCCGAGGTGGCCAACGTGGTCCGGTGGATCGCCAGCGACGAGGCCGCCTACATCTCCGGCGCGGTCATCCCCGTGGACGGCGGCCTGGGCATGGGCCACTGACTCGTCCGGACCTTGCCCCTGCAGGAAACTAGCCGGGCGGCGCTTATTTGTCGGAGCCGCACAAGGGATATCGGCAACAGCCGCTGGCATGATGGACTGCAGACCACAACGATTTAGATGTTTTGAACAAAGGAAGCTCGAATGGGACTGCTGGACAACAAGACGGCCATCGTCACGGGATCATCGCGGGGCATCGGCGCCGACGTAGCAAAGATCCTCGCCTCGGAGGGGGCCGCCGTCGTGGTCAACTACCGCCAGAAGGCGCCCCGCGCCAACAAGGTGGTGCAGGGAATTGAAGCCGCCGGCGGACGCGCTGTCGCCGTCGGCGCCGACCTCACCACGCAGGAGGGCGTGCAGGCCCTCGCCAGTGCCGCCATGGAGAACTTCGGATCGCTGGACATCCTGGTGCTGAACGCCTCCGGCGGCATGGAAACCGGCATGGGGGAGGACTACGCCCTCAAGCTCAACCGCGACGCCCAGGTGAACATGCTCAACGCCGCAGTGCCCCTGATGAAGGAAGGATCCCGCGTGGTGTTCGTCACCAGCCACCAGGCCCACTTCATCAACACCGTCGCCACCATGCCGGCCTATGAGCCCGTGGCCCGCAGCAAGCGAGCCGGTGAGGATGCCCTGCGCGGCCTGATCCCCAACCTGGCGGAGAAGGGCATCTCCCTGGTGGTGGTGTCCGGCGACATGATCGAAGGCACCGTCACCGCCACGCTCCTGGACCGCTCCACCCCGGGCGCCATTGAGGCCCGCCGCGCGGAAGCCGGGAAACTGTACTCCGTGGAGGAGTTCGCCCAGGTGGTGGCCGGCATGGCAACGGCCGACGTCGAATCCGGCCACACCGAGTACGCCGGCGGAGCCGACTACTTCGGCAAGGGCGCCCAGCAGCCTTCCAGCTAGGTACCAGGAACGTGGCTCCCGCTGCCGGGCAATCCGGCGGCGGGAGCCACAGCCATTTAAGGCGCCAGCAGGGTCAGACGCCGGCCACGTGGCGGACGGCGTCCAGGTACGGCATGTTCAGGGCTGCGTCGGCCACGGCGCGCACGGCAGGCTTGGCGTTGAACGCCACCCCGATCCCCGCAGCGCCGAGCATGTCCAGGTCGTTGGCGCCGTCGCCTACAGCCACGGTGTGCTCCAGGGCGATGTCCTCCGCCGCGGCCCACTCCCGCAGGTACTTCTCCTTGGCGGCCCTGTCCACCACCGCGCCCAGCACCCTGCCGGTCAGCACGCCGTCAACGATTTCAAGTTCATTGGCCTGCCAGTAGTCCAGGCCCAGGTCGGCGGCAATCGGCTCAAGGATCTGGTTGAACCCGCCGGAGACTACGGCCACAACGTGGCCGGCCGCCTTGAACGCCGCCACCAACTCCCCGGCGCCTTCGCTGAGCTTCACTTCGTGGCGCACGGAATGGACGACGTCGGCCGGCAGCCCCGCGAGTACCGCCACCCGGGCGTGCAGGCTCTGGGCGAAGTCCAGTTCGCCGCGCATGGCAGCTTCCGTGACAGCCGCGACTTCCTCGCGTTTGCCGGCGTAGGCGGCCAGGAGTTCGATGACCTCCTGCTGGATCAGGGTGGAATCCACATCCATGATCAGCAGCTTCCGGGCAGCGGCCCGAAGACCGGCTGGAACAAGCGCCGTGTCGAAATCTCCGGTCGCGGTGTCCGCCACGGAGCGGCGCAGGGCGGCGAGCGCCGCCGCGGTCACGTCCGGAAGGGCCAGTTCGAGGATGCGGACCTGGTACCGGTCGTCCGCCGGAGACGATTCGGACAGCACCTGGGCGCCGTGCGATGCAAGGACGGAACGCAGCTGCTCCAGCCCGGTGGGGGTCACATTGAGGCCATAGCTGACCGCAGTCACGTTCGAAGTCATGCCTGCAATCTTAGCCAGCGCCGACCGGACGACCGGAATTCGTTGCGGACAGGCGGATAGCGCCGGCACTGCTGCCGGGCCTACCATAATCGTGGCTGGGTTTCCGACGGACGCGTCCTGACACCAGGAGACACAGATGGACCAGCCAACCACGATTCCCGGCGACAGGACCGCAGCAGTGTGCGCCTACGCCGCGGCAGCCGCCGGGGCCCTGGGCGCGGTGACCCTGGGGGCTATGTACGCCGTCGAGGTCCCCCGGGGCGGCCCTTACGTATTCGGCACCATCAACGACGCCACCGGCGCTGCGTTCAACGTGCTGGCCATTCCGGTCATCCTTCAAGTCCACCGAAGGGCGCCCCGTGCGGTGTGGACGGAGCCAATGACCTGGCTCACGGTTTCAGCCTGCGCTGCAGGTGCTGCCAGTTCCGCACTGCTTGTCCTGAGATTGCTTGATTTCAACACTTCCACCGCTGTTTCCGTCGCGTCCATCACCCTGCAGGGCGCATGGTTCCTGACCATCCACGCCCGGCTGCGCAGGGTGGAGGACTATCCGCGCAGCCTGTCCGGATTGGGGCGCGCCATCGGCGGTGGAATGCTGTTTGGATTTGCCTTGGCTGCAGCAGGCTTCTCCGTGGAGCGGCCGGCGTGGCTGCGGACGGCACTGATGGCGGCCGGGGCAGCGGCGGCGGGCGCAGCGTGGCTGGCCTGGCCCTACTGGTATTACAGGGCAGGGCAGTACTTGGGCGGCAGGCTGCGTTCCGGAACTGTGCCGGCGGCCGGAGCCCAGGACGGCGGTTGAGGGCAAAGCCGGCGCCAGCCGGAGACTGCCACTTAGGGGGCCTTCACACCGGTTATCAGTCATCTTGTTTTTTGTCCTAGTGTCTACTCCTATGAGTGATGTTCTGGAACTGGACTCCGTCAGCGTTGTCCGAGGTAAGAAAACCCTGCTGGACAAGGTTGACTGGCAGGTCAATGAAGGCGAACGATGGGTCATCCTGGGCCCCAACGGCGCCGGCAAAACCACCCTCCTCCAGATCGCGGCGGCCCGGCTCCACCCGAGCAGCGGCACCGCGGGCATCCTCGACGAAGTCCTGGGCCGCGTCGACGTCTTCGAACTCCGCCCGCGCATTGGCCTCTCGTCCGCAGCCCTCGCCACCCAGATCCCCGAACAGGAGAACGTCCTGAACGTGGTGGTCACCGCGGCCTACGGCGTCACGGGCCGCTGGCGCGAAGGCTACGAGCGCGACGACGAACGCCGCGCGTTCCGTCTGCTGAACGACTGGGGCATGGGGCCGCTCCTCAACAGGACCTTCGCCACCCTGTCCGAAGGCGAGCGCAAGCGCGTCCAGATCGCCCGGGCCCTCATGACGGACCCCGAACTGCTCCTCCTGGACGAGCCGGGCGCCGGCCTGGACCTGGGCGGCCGCGAAGAGCTGGTCCACAAGCTGGGCGAACTCGCCAGCGACGAGGCCGCGCCGGCCATGGTCCTGGTCACGCACCACCTCGAGGAAGTCCCTCCGGGTTTCACGCACGCCATGCTGCTGCGTGACGGCGGCGTGGTGGCCGCCGGTCCCATCACCGAGGTGCTGACCGAAGAGCACCTGAGCACCACCTTCGGCCTGCCGCTGTCGGTGACCGAAAACGCCGGGCGCTACACCGCCACAGCCCGCCGCTAGAGCAGGCCTGCGCCAACTACCTTGGAACTCTTCAGCAGCATCATTGTGTTCATCGCCGGCCTGTGGGCGGGCACCATCAACGCGGTGGTCGGGTCCGGCACCCTGGTCACCTTCCCGGTGCTCATCGCCCTGGGCGTGGCCCCGGTGGTGGCCTCCATGAGCAATGCCATGGGCCTGGTGGCGGGGACCGCTGCCGGCGCCTTCGGGTACCGGCGCGAGCTGGCCGGCCGGGGACGGCAGGTGCTGCGACTGCTGCCGGCGTCGGTCCTGGGCGGCGTCTCCGGCGCCTGGCTGCTGCTGCACCTGCCGGAGAAGGTATTCCACTACGTTGCGCCGGTCCTCCTGGTCCTGGCGCTGCTGATGGTGGTGTTCCAGCCGCGGCTCCAGGACTGGGTGCGCAACCGCGAGGCCAACCCGGAGCACGCCGTCCGGGACAAGCGCCACGGGATCCTCCTCATAGTGCTGGTGTACCTGGCCGGCGTGTACGGTGGCTACTTCGTGGCTGCCCAGGGAATCCTGCTGGTCGGAATCCTTGGTGTCTTCCTCACCGGCACCATCCAGAACGCCAACGCCATGAAGAACATCCTGGTGCTCGGCGTCAACATGGTGGCGGCCATCTCCTACCTGCTGTTCGCCTTCGACCGGATCAACTGGCTGGTGGTGCTGCTCATTGCGGTCAGCTCCACCATCGGCGGCCTGCTGGGCTCGAAGGTAGGCCGGAAGCTTTCGCCGCGCGTCCTCCGCGCGGTGATCTTCAGCCTGGGCATCGTGGCGCTGGCCGTCATGACCGCCAACCTGCTGAAATAATCACCCGGTGACCTTCCACTACCTCGACTCTGCCGATGACCCGCGGGTCAGCGACTACACCACCCTGACGGACGTACACCTCCGCAAGCTCCGCGAACCCGCCGAGGGAATGTACATCGCCGAGTCGTCGCGGGTCCTTCGCAGGGCGCTGGCTGCGGGCCACCAGCCGCGCTCGTTCTTCCTGGCGGAGAAGTGGATGGCGGACCTCGGCGACGTCTTCCAGGCATATCCCGACGTCCCGGCCTTCATTGGCTCGGCAGCCCTGCTGGAGGAAATCACGGGTTTCCACCTGCACCGCGGCGCCATGGCGGCCATGCAGCGCCCTGCGCCGGTGCCGCTGCCGGATCTCCTGGCCGGAGCGCGGCGCGTGGCCGTGCTGGAGGACATCGTGGACCACACCAATGTGGGCGCCATCTTCCGTTCCGCCGCGGCGCTGGACATCGACGCCGTCCTGGTCTCACCCCGGTGCGGGGACCCGCTGTACCGGCGCAGCGTCAGGGTCAGCATGGGCACGGTGTTCCAGGTTCCCTGGGCGCGCCTGCAGGACTGGCCGGGCGACCTCCAGGTGCTCAAGGACCACGGCTTCACGGTTGCCGCACTGGAGCTGACGCCGGACGCGGAGGACGTCGACGCCGTCGCCTCGCGCAACGTGGACAGGCTCGCCCTGGTGCTTGGCACCGAAGGCGCCGGCATGAGCCCCCAGACCCTCGCCGCCGTCGACCTCGCCGTCAAAATCCCCATGCGCAACGGTGTGGATTCCCTCAATGTTGCTGCCGCCTCGGCCGTGGCGTTCTGGGAGCTCCGGGCGCGGAAGGGGTAGGCGAAGCCGCAGGTGAACCGGTTCGTCAGCCCCTCCCGCATCCGCTATGATGAATAGCTGGTTGTCCTGCTTTTTCAGCTTCGGCTGATGCAACAGATCCCAGCCATCCCATTCATACCTGGCAGCTGGCAAAATCCAGCTGCGCGAACAAAGGTCCCATTATGAAGTCTGATACACACCCGAAGTATGAAGCTGTTGTCTTCAACGACCTGGCCTCCGGCACCAAGTTCCTGACCCGCTCCACCGTGTCTTCCAACAAGACCATCGAGTGGGAAGACGGCAACACCTACCCGGTCATCGACGTCGAAATCTCTTCCGAGTCCCACCCGTTCTACACGGGCAAGCAGCGCATCATGGACTCTGCAGGCCGCGTCGAGCGCTTCAACGCTCGCTTCAAGGGCTTCGGCGGCAAGAAGTAAACTTCTTCCCCAAGGTCTGATGGAATGCCCGCACCGGCAACGGCGCGGGCATTCCGCTTTTAACCGTGCACCCGTTTTCTGGGGCAGGATGGAAAGCATGACCGAGCCGCATATTCCTGCCCATGATGCCGCCAGCAACCAGCGCCTGCACGGCGAGTACAAGGTTCCGGGCGGCAAGCTCGTGGTGGTTGACCTGGCCGTGGTGGACGGTGCCTTGTCCGGCGTCTCCGTCAGCGGGGACTTTTTCCTGGAGCCGGACGAGGCACTGGAGGACATTAACCGCGCACTGACCGGCCGGCCGGACACCACGCCCGCCAAGGACCTCGCAGCCGCCGTCACGGCCGCACTGCCGGCCGGAGCCGTGCTGTTCGGCTTCTCCGCGGACGCCGTTGCCGTCACCGTCCGCCGTGCCCTGGCCAAGGCAACCTCCTGGGGAGACCACGAGTGGAACGTCATTGCGCCTACCGTGCTTCCCACCGAAATCAACGTTGCCCTGGACGAGGTGCTCACCGAGGCCGTCGGCGCGGGGGCTCGCACGCCCACGCTGCGGTTCTGGGACTGGCAGGAGCCGTCCGTGGTCATCGGCAGTTTCCAGTCCGTGCAGAACGAGGTGGACCCCGACGGCGTCGCCAGGCATGGCATCAACGTGGTCCGCCGGATCAGCGGCGGGGGAGCGATGTTCATGGAGGCCGGCAACTGCATCACGTATTCGCTCTACCTGCCGCAGACCCTGGTGGACGGGCTCAGCTTCGCCGACTCCTACCCCTTCCTGGACGCGTGGGTCATGGCCGCACTGGAACGGCTTGGCATCAACGCCTTCTACATCCCGCTTAATGACATTGCCACGGACCAGGGAAAAATCGGCGGCGCCGCACAGAAGCGCCTGGCCAATGGCGGCATGCTCCACCATGTCACCATGAGCTATGACATCGACGCCGACAAAATGGTGGAGGTCCTGCGGATCGGCAAGGAGAAGCTCTCCGACAAGGGCACCCGCAGCGCCAAGAAGCGGGTGGACCCGCTGCGGCGCCAGACGGGCCTGGCACGCACGGCGATCATCGAGGCGATGATGGCGGTCTTCAGCGAGCGTTACGGGGCAACGCCGTCAGAGCTGGCGGGACACGAACTGGCGGCCGCCGAGGAACGGGTGGCCGCCAAGTTCGGTACCAGGGAATGGCTCCACCGGGTCCCGTAACCGGGCAGCGCCCTGGCCTTAGGGTTCGATGCGCGGGGACTGCCCGTGCGCACCGGCCCCGGCCTTCACTGCGCAAGGCGGGTCCATTGGCACCGCCGTTAGCGCTCAGATTACCCGGCGGCCTGCGCGGTGAGTGCCCGCAGCAGGTGGCTGCGCTGCTCGATGATGATCCGGCGCAGGGCGTGCGGTGCGTCGGGGTTGGCGGCCAGCCAGTCGTCCGTCCGGCGGACCACCGGGTGGTCTTCGGGGCGTGTGCCCGCCGCCAGGTCCTGCGCTGCGGGATAGAGTCCGCGGACAATCCGGCTGGCGATTTCGATGGTGCGCTCATCCCAGACAGTGCGCAGGCAGTCGAAGTACGGCTCCACGTACAGCTCCAACAAGGCCGGCGGCGCGGTGGTGAAGCCGGTGATGGTGGCGGTGAGGAGCTGGTTGGAGAGCTCACTCCCCTGGACCGCGGCCTCCCAGGCCGCTGCCTTGACCTCCGGGTCGGGGCGGGATGCCATGGCAGTTGCGTGTCCGGCCCGGCCTGAGGCCGTGGTGTCCCGCGCCAGCTCGGCGTCGAGCCCGGCCGCGCTGGCCTGCCCGTTAGCGGCCAGCGCATGCCAGAGCTGCCAGCGCAGCTCGGCGTCCACCGCCAGGCCCTCCACGGGGAACGTGCCGTCCAGCAGGCCGCGGAGCCGGGGGAGCGCTGCTGCATCGTGCCGGCTGAGGGTAGCAAGGGTGCGCGCCCAGGCAAGCTGCGCGTCGGAGCCCGGGACCGCCCGGTCCAGCTCCGCTATGGCTGCCGCCAGGAAGGAAGCACGAACACTGTCACGGGTGTCCGCCGGGGTGTAGCGTTCGACGGCGGTAGTTGCATTGTCCAGGATGTTCAGCAGCACCCCGATGCCCGTCTCAGCCGGACCGAAGGCGGCCACGGCGTCAACATATTGGCTCGCCGGGCTTTCGCCGTCGCGGGCGGAATTCCACAGTGCAGTCCAGCAGAGGGCGCGGGTCATGGGGTCCTTGATCCGGTCCAGGGATGCACGGACCGTGGCTTCCGACACCGGATCAAGCCGCACCTTGGCGTACGTCAGGTCCTCGTCATTGACCAGCAGGAGTGCCGGCCGCGGCTGCCCGGCGAGCTGGGGGAGCACGGTCCGCGCGCCGGCCACGTCCGTTTCGATGCTTCCGGTCCGCACCAGTGCGCCGTCGGGGTCAAAATCGTAGGAGCCCACCCGGAGGCGGTGGGGGCGCAGCTCCTCACGTCCCGTCACCGGGTCCACTGCTTCCTGGACGATGGCCACCCGGCCCGGCACGCCGTCGTCGTCCTTCCCGCCGGCGGATCCGAGGTCCAGGGACAAGCGGGAAATTCCGGAGGTCTGCAGCCACTGCCGGGCCCATTCGGACAGGTCCCGCCCCGAGGCGGCAGCCAGGGCCGCGAGGAGGTCGGCCAGGGATGTGTTGCCGTAGGCGTGCTTCCGGAAGTACTCCCGCGACCCGGCGATGAAGGCGTCGAAGCCGACGTAGGCCACCAGCTGCTTGAGGACCGAGGCGCCCTTGGCGTAGGTGATCCCGTCGAAGTTCTGTTTGGCAGCCTCAAGGTCCGGGATGTCCGCCACGATGGGATGGGTGGTGGGGAGCTGGTCCTGCACGTAGGCCCATGCCTTGCGTTTGTTGGCGAAGTTGACCCAGGCCGTGTCCCAGTCCGTGGCCCGGTCAACACCGAGCGTTCCCATGTAGTCGGCAAAGGATTCCTTCAGCCACAGGTCATCCCACCACTGCATGGTCACCAGGTCGCCGAACCACATGTGCGCCATCTCGTGCATGAGCGTGTTAGCCCGCGCCTGGTACTGGGCGTCCGTGGCCCGCGACGTGAACACGTAGCTCTCCGTGAAGGTGACGAGCCCCGGGTTCTCCATGGCGCCGAGGTTGTATTCGGGGACGAACGCCTGGTCGTACTTGCCCCAGGGGTAGGGAAAGTCGAAGAGTCGGTTGAAGAAGTCGAGGCCCTTCTTGGTCAGGCTGAAGAGCTGCGCGGTGTCGAAGGAGTCCGCCATGGACGCGCGGCAGTAGAGGGCGAGCGGGACGTCCAGGCTGGTGCCGTCGTCGAGCGTGGCCTGCCAGCGGTCCTCGGCCTTGAAATACGGACCGGCCAGGACCGTGGTGATGTACGTGGACATGGGCAGGGTGGTGGCGAAGTCCCAGCACGCGCTGGCCGGATCGCTGGTCAGCAGGGTGCGGTTGGCCTCGGCGCCGTTGGAGGCAACGTGCCACCCGGCAGGGGCCATCACATGGAAGGTGAAGGTTGCCTTCAGGTCGGGCTGTTCGAAGTTCGCGAAGACCCGGCGGGCATCGGCGGGCTCGTACTGCGTGTACAGGTAGCACTGGCCGTCCGCGGGGTCCACGAACCGGTGCATGCCTTCGCCGGAGCGGCTGTACAGCGCTGTTCCGGTGACCGTGACCTGGTTTTCGGCCCGCAGGTTGTCCAGCCGGATCCGTGCGCCGTCCACCACGTCGTCCACCCGCAACCCCTTGCCGTTGAGGAACACGCTGTGCACGTCGCTGCCGATGAAATCCAGGAACGTGGTGGCACCGGGGTTTGCGGTGAAGGTGATGACGCTGCGGCTGGTGTACCCGGGGACCGCCGGATCCGCTGCCTGCCGCACATCCAGGGAGATGTCGTAACTGGTGGTGCGGACAAGTGCTGAACGTTCAGCGGCTTCACGGCGCTGCAGATTCTCATGTGACACCCGGCTATCTAATCACGGTGCTGATTCATTGGCTCAGCCGGCGATCAGGAAGGCGGCACCCAGGCCCAACACGGCGATCAGGAGCCAGGACGCGAGGGCCGCCAGGAGTGCCTGCCCGCCGGTGTGGAGCAGGGTGCGGATCCGCAGCGCAGAGCCAAGGCCAAACAGGGCCGCACCCAACAGGATGTCCTGCAGCGTGGCCCCGAGGTCCAGCCAGCCGCCGGACAGCCAGCCCGTGGAGCGCAGGCCCACCATGGCAACAAAGCCCACCACGAACAGCGGCACCAGCGGAGGCATTTCCGCTGTCACGCCCTCGGCGCCCAAGGCCCGCACGCCGTTGCGGTGATGCGCACCCGCCAGGGCGGCGACGGGCGCCAGCAGCAGCACGCGGGTGAGCTTAACGACGACGGCGACCGCCAGGGCAGCGGTACCTGCGGTTTGCGCCGTGGCCACCACCTGGCCCACGTCGTGGACCGACGCGCCGGTCCACGCCCCGAAGACTGTGGCCGTGAGTCCCAGGGGCTGGGCGAGGAGGGGCAGGACGCCGATGGCCAGCGTCCCGCAAAGGGTGACCAGGGCCACGGGCAGGACGGTTTCCACATGCCGGATGCGCCGGACCGCGGCTATGGCGCCAATGGCGGAGGCACCGCAGATGGAGAATCCGGTGGCCACCAGCAGTGACGTCACGGGCGGGAGGCGGAACAGGCGCGAGATCGCGTACGTCCCGCCGAAACTGGCGGCCACGACGCCCACGATCAGGACCAGTGCCAGCCACCCCAGGCCCAGGACGTCCATGACACTGACCTTCAGGCCAAGGAGTACGATTCCACCGCGCATCAGGTGCTTGCCGGCGAAGTCCAGTCCCGGGCGGGCCCGGCCCGCCGTCCAGCCGCCGGCACCGGGCAGGTTGGCGGCGAGCACGCCGAGGACCACGGCCAGGGTCATGGCAGGAAGGGCCGGCAGCAGCCCATGCACCAGGAACGCCGCCGCGACGGCGGCAGCGGCGGTCAGCAGACCCGGAACCAGCCGGGCAATCCCGGGGCCGGAACCGCCGTGGCCCGGCGCTGGAAGGCTTCTGCTGACTGGCACTCACCTACTGTGCCCGACAGTGCCCGTAAAGTACGAACCGGGCCATTGGCGCCAACACGCCAGAATGGATGGCAGTAATGAATTCGAAACAAAAAGATGGTTGGCTATTGGACATGTCAGACCTATTCCAGGATTACTCCGAGGCCGCAGGCCGCACCGGAGCCTACGACGAGATGTTCGCCCCGGGGCAGCAGGCCAGGGACTCGTACGGGCAGGTGGCGGACGCGCTCCGGAAGCTCTCCCTGGCGGACGTCAGCGCACGCGCCGACTCCATGGCCCGCACCTTCCTGGACCGCGGGGTGACGTTCGACTACGCGGGCGAGGAGCGGCCCTTTCCGCTGGACATCGTTCCCCGGGTCATCCCGGCGGCCGAATGGGACGTGCTGGAAAAGGGCGTTGCCCAGCGCGTCCGCGCCCTGGAAGCTTTCCTGAACGACGTCTACGACAAGATGACCGTGGTGTCCGATGGCGTGATCCCGCGCCAGCTGGTGACCACCAGCGCCCACTTCCACCGGCAGGTCCACGGCTTCGAGCCGGCAGGCGGGGTCCGGGTCCACATCTCCGGCATCGACGTGGTCCGCGATGCCGCGGGCACTTTCCGGGTCCTGGAGGACAATGTCCGCGTCCCTTCCGGCGTCAGCTACGTGCTGGAGAACCGGCGTGCCATGGCCAAGGGCCTGCCCGAGGCCTTCGGCCAGCAGCTCATCCGGCCCGTCGAGGAATACCCGCGCCGCCTGCTCTCCGCCCTGCGCAAGACCGCACCCGCGGGCGTGGACGATCCCACCGTCGTCGTCCTGACGCCCGGGGTGTTCAACAGCGCCTACTTCGAACACACCCTCCTGGCCGGCCTGATGGGCGTTGAGCTGGTGGAGGGCCGCGACCTGATCTGCCGCGGAAACCGCGTCTACATGCGCACCACGGCCGGTGAACAGCGCGTGGATGTCATCTACAAGCGGATCGACGACGACTTCCTTGACCCGCTCCAGTTCCGCTCCGATTCCATGCTCGGCTGCCCCGGACTGGTGAATGCCGCCCGCGCCGGCGGCGTCACCATCGCCAACGCGGTGGGCAATGGCGTGGCCGACGACAAACTGGTTTACAGTTACGTGCCTGACCTGATCCGCTACTACCTCAGCGAGGAACCCATCATCGCCAACGTGGACACCTTCCGCCTGGAGGAAAAGGAGGCCAGGGAGTACACCCTGGACAACCTCGCGGAGCTGGTGGTCAAGCCCGTTGACGGTTCCGGCGGCAAGGGCCTGGTCATCGGTCCGGATGCCTCCAAGGACGAACTGGACGCCCTCCGGCAGCGGATCATCGCGGACCCCCGCGGCTGGATTGCCCAGCCGGTACTGCAGCTCTCCACCGTTCCCACCCTGGGCGGGGACAAATTCGGCCCGAGGCACGTGGACCTGCGGCCCTTTGCCGTGAACGACGGCGACAACGTCTGGGTGCTCCCGGGCGGCCTGACCCGCGTGGCACTGAAGGAAGGGTCCCTGATCGTCAACTCCAGCCAGGGCGGCGGATCCAAGGACACCTGGGTCCTGGCCGATTCACCCCAGATGCCGGTGGAAACCGTGCCCCGGCAGTCCGTCACGGTCCGTGAACGGGTCTCCGTGTGGCCGGTGGAAAGCAACTGGCGCGACCGCCAGTCGGAGCAGCAGCAGTGAGCCGCGCCGCCGTCGGGCATTTCCCTTTCACTGTTCCGGGCACGCTGGAGGTAGCCGCGAATGCTTAGCCGTATTGCCGAGTCCCTGTTTTGGATCGGCCGCTATGTCGAACGGGCGGACGGAACCGCCCGCATCCTTGACGTTCACCTGGAACGCCTGAACCACCTCCCCATGGAGGAGCGCAAGAGCGTGGCCCAGGAACTGCTGGCGGTCATGGGTGCCCGGCCGCAGAGCGAGGACTTCGGCCTGCCGGAACTGCTCCATGCCCTGGCCTACGACAAGACCAGCGCCACGTCCATCGCCGGCTCCCTGGGTGCTGCCCGTGAGAATGCCCGCCGTGCCCGCGAAACCGTGTCCTCGGGCCTCTGGGAGAGCCTGAACACCACCTATTACGGCTTGAGCCAGCACCGCAAGGACGTGGTGGGCACCTACCGCTTCTGCAACTGGACCCTGGAGCGCACCGCCATGGTCAGCGGCCTTGCCGACACCACAGTGAGCCATGACGAAAGCTGGCTCTTCCTGGTCCTGGGCCGTTCGCTGGAACGCGCGGACATGACGGCCAGGATGCTGTCCACCCGCGACGTGCTCTCCGCCGGCATGTCCTGGGTCAACATGCTGCGCTGCGCCGGTGCCTATGAATCCTTCCTGCGCACCCGCCGGGCGGCATTCGGAGACCAGCACGCCGCGGAATTCCTGCTGCTGGACCGGCTGTTCCCCCGCTCCATCGTCTACGCGCTGCGGGACGCCGACGAGTGCCTGGCCAAGCTGGACCCGTCCGCGCAGCGGGTGGGCTTCATCAACGACGCCCGCCGCATCGTGGGGCAGGCCCGGACCTTCCTTGAGTTCCACCGGACGGATGACCTCATGTCCGAACTGCCCGAGCACATGGAGCGTGTACAGAAGGCAGTGTCCCAGGCCTCGGATGCCATTTCCCGTAAGTACTTCAATCAGGCGGACGAACTTGCCTGGGTGGGAGAAGTGTCATGACCCGGTTGAGCATCGTCCACAGGACGGCCTACAAGTACAACAAACGGGTGACCCTGTCCTACAACGAGGCCCGGATGACGCCGCTGACGGATTCGCAGCAGGTGGTCCTGGAGTCCGTGGTGAAGGTGTCCCCGTCCCAGGCGGCGGTGAGCACGTACCGCGACTACTGGGGGACCAGGGTGACCGCGTTCGACATGCAGATGCCGCACGAGAACCTCGAGGTGGTCTCCAACATCACGGTGGAAGTCCACCGTGCCGAGAAGATCCCGGCTGAAGCGGACATCGTGGGCTGGGACGTCCTTGCCTCCCCGGAGACGCTGGATGCGTTCAGCGACTGGCTGCCGCAGTCCCGGCTGAGCGGGCCGGGCGACGAAGTGCTGGGCATCATCCCGGACGTCGTGGCCGGGAAAAACCCGCACGAGGCCGCCATGGCCGTCTTTGCCTGGATGCGGGGGGAGATGACGTACATGTCCGGCTCCACCGCCGTCACCACCAATGCGGAGGAAGCCTGGGGCCAGCGCCAGGGCGTGTGCCAGGACCTGGCGCACCTGGCCATCGGTGCCCTGCGAAGCTGCGGCATTCCGGCCCGCTATGTGTCCGGCTACCTGCACCCGCGGTCCAGCGCCGGCATCGGCGAGACCGTGGCCGGGCAGTCGCACGCGTGGCTGGAATGGTGGGACGGTGTCTGGCGCAGCTGGGATCCCACCAACCACAAACCCGCCGGCGACTTCCACGTCACGGTGGCCCGCGGACGGGATTACCGTGACGTGCCACCGCTCAAGGGCATCCTGTCCGGAGGCGGCGGGTCCGCCTTGAAAGTCAGCGTGGAGATCACGCAGCTCGCCTGAGCCACGTCAGGTTCCCCGGCTTCCATCGCCGGGGAACCCGGGGCCGCCGGCTCTATTCCGGCGCCGTCCTGGCGGTGCTGCTGATCTGGGTCCACCATGTCATCGGATCAGTGACCTTGAAGCGGCGGCCCGTGACTGAGTCCGGGGTGATGCGCACGAATGCGTCCTTCCGCCCCGACTGCCACGGGAAGAGGTACAGGCGGGAGGTCTCCAGCACCTCCTCGGTGCTCTTGACCAGGGCGGCGGTGCCCTTGATCACCACGCTCCATGCCAGGCCCGTGTCGGCGTCCACACCGTCCGCCTCCACGGCTACTGCGGCATCGTCGCCGGTCGCCGCCGAGAGTTTGGTTCCCTGGCCGGTCCGGAAGACCAGCGTGCCGCCGTCCACCGTGTAGTTCACCGGGAAGATGTCCGGGCGTCCCTCAACCAGTACTGCCAGCCTGCCCACGGACACGGTACGCAACAGGGCCCAGCATTCATGGTGTTCGAGGTTCTGCACTTGGGTAGATGACTCGTTGCTCATGCGGTGAGCATACGCCCTTCACCAAGGGCTGGGCTTGTAATCCTTCAGGAAGACACCGTACTGGTCCTCGCCCTTTTCGCCCATGACGATTGGATCGTAAACGCGGGCCGCGCCGTCTACCAGGTCCAGGGGTGCGTGGAAGCCTTCCTCCATGAGCCGGACCTTGGTGAAGTGGGGACGTTCGTCCGTGATCCAGCCGGTGTCCACCGCGGTCATCAGGATGCCGTCGGTGTCCAGCATCTCCTGGGCGCTGGTGCGGGTCATCATGTTCAGCGCGGCTTTGGCCATGTTGGTGTGCGGATGTCCCGGGCCCTTGTAGGCGCGGGAGAACTGGCCCTCCATGGCTGAGACGTTCACGATGTACTTCCGCCGTGCGGAGGAGCGCTTCATGGCCCCGCGCAGGCGGCTGACCAACAGGAACGGCGCGGTGACGTTGCAGAGCTGCACCTCGAGCATCTCGAGGGGATCCACTTCGTCCACCACCTGGGTCCAGCTGTTGATGGTGGCAAGGTCCGGGACCAGGCCGCCGGCGTCGATGGCGGTCCCCGAAGCGATCCGCTCCAGCGACGCGGATCCGGTGGACAATGCCAGTGATGTGATGGCGTCGCCGGCCAGAACCGGATGTTCGGTGACGCTGCCTGCAAGCGCAAGCGGGTGCTTGTCATGGGCATGGCCGAAGGTCAGCAGTTCGGGGCCGCCGTTGGCCGCTTCAAGCGCCGCGGGCAGCGGCTCGTCCTCGGCGTCCACCAGCGGCTTGTAGGCGTTGCCGGAGCGGCGCACGGTCTGGGCGGCGTTGTTGATGATGATGTCCAGTGGACCGGCCTCGTTGAGGGAGTCGGTCAGTGCCATGACCTGGGCAGGATCGCGCAGGTCGATGCCCACGATCCGGAGCCGGTGCAGCCACTCGCCGCTGTCTTCCATGGCGGCGAAGCGCCGGGCCGCATCCTTGGGGAAGCGGGTGGTGATGGTGGTGTGCGCCCCGTCGCGCAGCAGCCGGAGGGCGATGTACATCCCGATCTTGGCGCGGCCCCCGGTCAGCAGGGCGCGGCGGCCGGTCAGGTCGGTCCGGGCGTCGCGCTTGCTGTGGCTGAAGGCAGCGCATTCGGGGCAGAGCTGGTGGTAGAAGGCGTCCACCTGCGTGTAGTGCTGCTTGCAGATGTAGCAGGGGCGGGACCGGATGAGGTGGCCCGCAATCTTGCCGGTGGCTGAGGGCGCCAGCTTGTTGCCGCGGGTCTCGTCATCGATCCGGTCCGGTGCGGCGGTGGCCGTCTGGGCAATGACGGCCCGGTCGGCGTCGGCGATCGAGTCGCGCTTGGTGACCCTGCGGTGGCGCTTGACGGCCTTGAACATTTTTCCGGTGGCGCGGCGTACCGAGATGTAGTCCGGGTGCTCCTCGTCATAGGCGTGGATGGTGTTCAGGACCTTGAGGCAGGCCTGGATGTCCTCAGGGGTCAGATCGGGGGAGCTCATTGGGAAAATTTTACAGCGTACGCCGCAGGCCGGGACACCATCAGCGGTGTCCCGGCCTGCAGGATGCCTTTGGGGAGGGCCGGGGTCAGGAAACCCTGGCGCCGGGCGCGGCTTCCGCGGCCGCGGCGGCGTGCGTGTCAGCCACCTTGTCCGCGGCCTCGCGCATGTTCGGGTACTGGTCCGTGGCGGCCTTCACGGCGTTGGGCAGCTGGCTGAGGTGCCGTGCAGCGAGCCGGCGTTCCTCTTCGCCCGGCTCAGGGACTTCCTGGCCCTTGGCAAGGACAGTGATGCCGGAATCGGTGACTTTGAAGCCGCGGGCGCGGTCAAGGTCCGGATCCAGTCCGATGGCGGCACCAGCTGGCACCTTGACGTTCTTGTCCAGGATGGCCCGGTTGATCACTGCCCCTTCGCCCACCTGGACCTTGTCCATCAGTACCGAGTCGATGACCCTGCCGCTGGTGGCCACGTATACGTCGTTGGACAGCACGGAGCCTTCCACCACGCCGCCGGAGATCACCACGCCGCTGGAGACGATCGAGTCCAGCGCCGTGCCCACGGTGTTGTTCTTGCCGCGGACGAACTTGGCCGGCGGGGAAATGCTTTGCCGCGTATAGATGGGCCATTCGGAGTTGTAGAGATTGAACACCGGCAGCGGGGAGATGAGGTCCATGTGGGCGTCGTAGAAGGAGTCGATGGTGCCAACGTCGCGCCAGTAGGTGCGGTCGCGTTCGGTGGAGCCGGGGATGTCGTTGAGCGTGAAGTCGTAAACGCCGGCCTCGCCGCGGTTGACGAAGTAGGGAATGATGTCCCCGCCCATGTCGTGCTTGGTGTCCAGGCGCTCAGCGTCCACGTGCAGCGCAGCCACCAGGGCATCGGCGTCGAACACGTAGTTGCCCATGGAGGCCAGGAACTGTGAAGGATCGGCAGCCAGGCCGGGCGTGGAGGACGGCTTCTCAACGAAGGCGGCGATCTTCTGGGGATCGTTCTGGTCCACTTCGATGACGCCGAACTGGTCGGCCATGTGCAGCGGCTGCCGCACTGCCGCCACCGTTGCCTTGGCACCGCTGTTCACGTGCTGTGCCACCATCTGGGCGAAGTCCATGCGGTACACGTGGTCGGCGCCCACCACCACAACAATGTCCGGGTTGGCGTCGTGGATGAGGTTCAGGGACTGGTAGATGGCGTTGGCGCTGCCCAGGAACCAGCTCTTGCCTACGCGCTGCTGGGCGGGAACCGAAGCGATGTAGTTGCCCAGCTGGGTGGACATCCGCCACGTCTCGGAGATGTGCCGGTCGAGGCTGTGCGACTTGTACTGCGTCAGCACCACGATCTGGAGGTAGCGGGAATTGACCAGGTTGGACAGCGCGAAGTCGATGAGGCGGTAGCTGCCGGCGAAGGGCACGGCGGGCTTTGCCCGGTCTGCCGTCAGTGGCATCAGCCTGTTTCCCTCGCCACCTGCGAGGACAATGGCCAGGACTTTTTTCGTTAACGGCATGATGGTCGCTCCTGTACGCCTTCGTAACTCCCCAAGACAGTCCGGTAGGCCCGGACTCCTTCACACTAGAACAGTTATGCGTGAAGGACTACCTTGGGTCTTGTGCGAATAGACATTGTGACTAAAGAGTTCCCGCCGGAGATCTACGGTGGCGCCGGGGTGCATGTAGCCGAATTGAGCAGGGTGCTTAGCAAGCACGTTGACCTGCAGGTTCGTGCTTTTGGGGCTCCCCGCGACGCCGACTACCATGGCGCGACCGTGACGTCCTACCAGGTCCCGGAGGACCTGGGCGGGGCGAACGCAGCGGTGCAGACCCTGGGCGTGGACCTGCGAATCGTGCCCGACGTCCAAGGCGCGGACCTGGTCCATTCGCACACCTGGTACGCCAACATGGCCGGGCACCTGGCCTCCCTGCTGCACGGTATCCCGCACGTTCTCAGCGCGCACAGCCTTGAGCCGCTGCGGCCCTGGAAGGCTGAGCAGCTCGGCGGCGGATACGCCCTGTCCTCCTGGGTGGAAAAGACGGCCTATGAAGCGGCTGCGGCGATCATCGCCGTCTCCGAGGGCATGCGCCAGGACATCCTGCGCAGCTACCCCAACGTGGATCCCACAAAGGTCCGCGTGGTCCACAACGGCATCGACGTGGAGCTTTGGCAGCGTGATGAAAACGACGACGCCGTCCGCGCCCTGGGCATCGACCCCGCCAAGCCAAGCGTCGTCTTTGTGGGAAGAAACACACGGCAGAAGGGCGTCCCCTACCTCCTGCGGGCGGCAGCGAAGCTTCCCGCCGATGTCCAGTTGGTCCTGTGCCTCGGCGCCGCCGACACCCCCGAACTGGCAGCCGAAACCGCAGCGCTCATCGAAGAGCTGCAGAAGCAGCGCACAGGCGTTGTCCTGATCGAACGGATGCTGCCGCGCCATGAGCTGATCCAGGTGCTCAGCCATGCCACCGCCTTCGCGTGCCCGTCCATCTATGAACCGCTGGGCATCGTCAACCTCGAAGCCATGGCCTGCGGGGCAGCCGTGGTGGCCAGCGCCACGGGCGGTATCCCCGAGGTGGTTGAGCACGGCCGGACCGGACTCCTGGTGGACCTGGAGCAGGTGACCGACGGCACCGGCACGCCCCTGGACCCTGAAAAGTTCGTCAAGGAGTTCGCTGAGGCCCTCACCGAGGTGGTATCCGATCCCGCACGGGCCCGCGCAATGGGAGAGGCAGGCCGGGAGCGCGCCGAAAAGCACTTCTCCTGGGAGTCCATCACGGAGACCACCCTTGAGGTCTACCGCTCGGTGCTGCCTGCGGCCCGCTGAGCGTACCGCCACGGACGCCTAAGGACGGCAACAACGACGGCGCCGCTCCCCAGCCAGGGGGAGCGGCGCCGTCGTGCTTTCCGGGCCTGCGCGCCGGCGGCTGATCAGGCCTTCCGGGCCGCTGCCGTCCTGGCAATCAGGACTTTCTCGTCCACGGGCGACTGCCCGCTTGCCCTTTCATTCCGGAAGTAGGCCCGGGCCTCGTCCTGCCGGGTTTTCTCGGCGCCCGTTGCGATGGCCGCCCGCACATGATCCCCGCCGTACCCGAAGGCGTCCACCAGGTCCAGGGCATGGGGCCGGATCCTCTCCAGCAGCCGGTTGATGTACCCGCCCACGGTGCGTGCCCGCTGCATGGAGAGCCGGCCGTTCATGAGGTACCAGGCCAGGTTCTTCTCGATCAGGGACAGGCCGAATAGGTCCCGCAGCCAGGTCAGCACCTTCCTGGTTCCGGGGTCGTCCACCTGCTGCAGGGCGTCCGTGAACGCCTCCCACTGCAGCAGTTCGGCGTGCGCCTGGGCGGCATCAATAAGTTCGTTCTGGTGCCGGTTGAACAAGGCGGCGCCCTGGTCCTGCGGCAGCCGTTTGCTGCCCTTCAAAGCAGCCGCGGCCTCGGCCACCATGGTCTGCACCCTGTCGGTAAGGAGGGCGCGCTGGCCTTCCTCGTCCCGCAGCGCGATGGCAGCCTTTTGGACCGAACCGGTGTCGGCCACGAACTGGGCCACCTGGCGCAGTCCGGTGCGGTGGACAGCTGCGCCGGCAGCCTGGTTCACCACGTACCGGGCCAGCACGCCGAAGTCCACGCTGCGGAATTCCTTGGCGTAGTCGGCCAGCAGACGCTTGGCCACCAGTTGGAGCAACACCGTGTTGTCGCCCTCGAAGGTGGCATACACGTCCAGGTCGGCCCGCAGTGATGCGAACCGGTTCTCAATCAGGAAGCCGGCGCCGCCGCAGGCTTCCCGGCATTCCTGCAAGGTGTCCAGGGCGTGCCAGGTGCTCAGCGGCTTCAGCGCTGCGGCCAGGGTTTCCAGGTCCTGTCGGTCCGCGTCGGTATCGTGGGCACCGGAGAAGACATCGTCGAACTTCTGCAGGAGCTGCTCGTGGGCAAAGCCGGCCGCGTAAGTGGTGGCAAGCCGGGTGAAGAGGCGCCGCTGGTGCCGCTGGTAGTCGAGCAGCACCTCTTCCTCCGTGTGCGACGAGGCGTTGAACTGGCGGCGTTCGGTGGCGTACTGGATGGCTGCTTTCAGGGCCACTTTGGAAGCTGCGACGGCGGCACCGTCCAGTGACACCCGGCCCTGCACCAGCGTTCCCAGCATGGTGAAGAAGCGCCGGCCGGGGCTGGCGATGGGCGACGTGTAGGTCCCGTCGGCATCGACGTTGCCGTACCGGTTCAGGAGGTTCGTCCGCGGGATGCGGACGTTGGTGAAGTGCAGCCGGCCGTTGTCGATTCCGTTCAGGCCGCCCTTGATGCCGTCGTCCTCCCCGCCGATCCCGGGCAGGAATTCCCTGGTGGCGGGGTCCCTCAGGTCAACGTAGAAGGCATGCACCCCGTGGTTAACCCCGCGGGTAACCAGCTGGGCGAACACCACGGCGCCCAGGCCATCGATGGCGGCGTTGCCGATGTAGTCCTTCCAGGCGGCGCGGAAGGGGGTGTGGATGATGAATTCCCCGGCGGCGGGGTCATAGGTTGCGGTGGTGGCAATGCTGGCCACGTCCGAACCATGGCCCGTCTCTGTCATGGCGAAGCAGCCGGGGATTTCGAGGTTCATGATTCCCGGCAGCCATTTGGCGTGGTGGTCTGCGGTGCCCAGGTGCATCACCGCGGATCCAAAGAGTCCCCACTGGACGCCGGCTTTGATCTGCAGTGACGGGTCAGCCACCACCAGCTCCTCGAACCCTGCGATGTTTCCGCCGTGGTCGTCGGAACCGCCCAGTGCCGCCGGGAAGGCGCGGTGCACGGCTTCATTGTCCACAAGGTATTTGAGCTGGTCGAACACGCGGGCGCGGTGTTCGGTGTGCGTCAGGCCCTCGGTCTTGTGCAGTTCCGGCCTGGCGGCCAGGTCCCTTGCCTGGAGCCGCACGTCGGCCCACTTGCCCAGGAGCTGCCGGCCCAGTGCCTCGACGTCGACGGCGGGGGCAGGGCTGCTGCCTGCGGGTTTGGCTGCAGGGGTCGCCGCGGGGCGAAGCCCCATGCGGGCGGGGCGGTCCACTACGTCAGTCATGTCACAGTCCTTCTTTGGCGGATAACTTGGTGGTCGGTGGGGCGGGAGTGAGTTCGGGGGCTATGCCCACGCACAGCCAGGCGGTTATCTGGCGCGCCATGGTCTCCTGGCTTGGTTTGGAGGGGGAGTCCGGAGTGCTGAGCCATTGTTCGCCGGCGTTCCGCACCAGGCCGATTGCCGCCTTGGGCCAGTAGCCGATGACGGTTTCGCTGTCGTCGCCCAGGTGCGACCGCATGGGGGTGGCGATCATGTCCGCAATTGCGTCAAAGAAGTGGCCCAGCGGGCCGCCTGCCGCCGACGGGTGCGGCGGGTTGGCGGGGTCGCCGGGGGCATAGCTCGTGACGAACGTGTACACGTTGGGACTGGTGTCCGCCATTTGCAGGTATGCCGAGACCATGGCCAGTAAACCTTCCCGGGGGGTCACAGCGCTTTGCGCTGCTTCCTGGATGCGGTGCTGCATCTGGCTGAGGACCACTTCGCCCACGGCCTGCTGCAGTCCGGCCTTGTCCCCGAAATACCGGTAAAAGACCGACTTCGAGGTTCCTGCCGCCGTTGCAATGTCCTCCATGGAGGCGTCGCTGCCCAGTGCGTGCACAGCGCGGCGGGCCTGCTTGATGAGTTCGCGGCGCCGTTCCTCCCGGTGGCTCTGCCAGCGCGCCGAACGGCCGTCAGAGCTGGCGGAAGACGACAGCTCAACCGTCGCTGGAAAGCGCGTGTCCTGAAAGTTCACGATACCCAGCGTATCAGGTACGCTGGGTATCGGTAACCACATGTGACCAGAGGAGCCATCCATGTCCACAGACGGACAGTCCACCCCCACACCCGACGTATCAATCGCGGCCGGGGTCCCGGCAACCAGGAGGGCAGTGATCGTAGGGGCCAACCGGATCCCGTTCGCCCGTGCCGGCGGCGCTTATGCAAAATCCTCCAACCAGGACATGCTTACAGCTGCCCTGGACGGACTGATCGCACGCTTTGGGCTCCAGGACGAACGGATGGGCCAGGTGGCCGCCGGCGCCGTGCTCAAGCACTCCAGGGATTTCAACCTCACCCGGGAGGCCGTGCTGGGCTCGGCACTTTCCGCCGAGACCCCGGTCTACGATCTCCAGCAGGCCTGCGCCACGGGACTTGAAACGGTGGTGGGCCTGGCGAACAAGATCAAGCTCGGGCAGATCGACTCGGCCATTGCCGGTGGCGTGGACTCAGCCTCCGACGCGCCGGTGGTAGTCAGCGAAGGGCTGCGCGAGGTCATCCTGGACCTTCACCGCGCCAAGACACTTCCCCAGCGCCTGCAGATCCTGAGCCGCCTCCGGCCCAAGGACCTGGCACCGCTGGCCCCGGGCACGGCAGAACCCCGCACCGGCCTGAGCATGGGTGAACACCAGGCCCTCACAACGGCACAATGGAAGATCTCCCGCGAAGCCCAGGACGAACTGGCGCTGAACAGCCACCACAATCTGGCTGCCGCCTACGAGTCCGGCTTCTTCGATGACCTCATGACCCCCTACCGCGGACTGACGCGGGACGCCAACCTGCGGGCCGATACATCGCTGGAAAAGCTTGCGTCCCTGAAGCCGGTGTTTGGCCGGAACCTCGGGGCAGATGCAACCATGACGGCAGGAAACTCGACCCCACTGACCGATGGTGCCTCCACAGTGCTGCTGGCGTCCGACGAGTGGGCAGATGCCCGCGACCTGCCGAAGCTGGCAGCAGTGGTGGACGCTGAAGCTGCGGCCGTGGACTTTGTCCACGGCAAGGACGGGCTGCTGATGGCCCCCGTGTTCGCTGTGCCCAGGCTCCTTGCCCGCCAAGGCCTTACGCTGGCGGACTTCGACTACTTCGAAATCCACGAAGCATTCGCCGCCACTGTCCTCAGCACCCTGGCCGCGTGGGAGGACGAGGAATTCGGGCGTACCCGCCTCGGCCTGGACGGTGCTCTTGGCAGCATCGACCGCTCGCGCCTGAACGTCAACGGGTCCTCGCTGGCAGCGGGCCACCCGTTTGCGGCGACCGGCGGCCGCATTGTCGGCACGCTTGCCAAGATGCTCCACGCCAAGTCGGCGTCCACAGGTCGTCCTTCGCGCGGCCTGGTGTCCGTCTGCGCAGCCGGCGGCCAGGGCGTCGTCGCGATCCTGGAATCTCTGTAGGGGACGGCATGGCTGACACATACGCACAACTGGTCAACAGCGGCGTAGGCCGCAACCTCGCAAAGAAACTCGGCCTTCCGCAGCCCGCTGTCCTGCGCCGCTACGAGCCGGGGCAGCCCCTGGTGACCGGGCCTGTCGTTGTCCTGGGCGACACCCCCGGCGCGGACAAACTTGCCGCCGAGCTGCTGTCCTGGGACCTCGATGTCAGGCGGCACGCCGTTCCGGCCGAAAAACTGGGTGCCATCATTCTGGTCCTCGATGAGCTCGGGCACCCGGCGGACCTGGAAAAGCCTGTGTTGGATGCCGCGGGTTCCCTCCGCGACCTGCGGGCCGGGGGCCGGATCATCACCTTGTCCCGCCCGGCGGCGGAAGCTGCCACTCCCGACGCTGCAGCAGCACGCCAGGGGGTGGATGGCTTCCTGCGATCCCTTGCCAAGGAACTGCGTGCCGGAGCAACCGGAAATGGTGTGCTCCTCGCTGATGGCACCACTTCCACCAGCCCCAGCACGCTCGGTGCCATCACGTTCTTCCTCTCCGGCCGTTCAGCGTTCGTGGACGGACAGTTCCTCACGGTTTCAACGGAGGACGGCGCACTGCCCGCCGACCCGGAAAAGCCACTTGCAGGAAAAGTGGCAGTAGTTACCGGCGCAGCCCGCGGCATCGGCGCGCAGATTGCCCGGACGCTGCACCGCGATGGTGCCACGCTGGTCCTGGTGGACATTCCGGCAGCGGGAGACCAGCTGGCGGCCGTAGCCAATGAGGTACGCGCGACGGCATTGCAGCTCGACATCACCGCAGCGGACGCGGGCCGGCGGATCATCGACCACGCCATACAGCGGTACGGACGTCTGGACATCGTGGTGCACAATGCCGGGGTTACGCGGGACAAGCTGCTGGCCAACATGGACCAGGCGCGGTGGAACCAGGTCATCAACATCAATATCGCCGCCCAACTCCGGATCAACGAGGCCCTGCTGGCCTCAGAACACTTCCGGTCTTCGCCGCGTATCGTTTCTGTTGCCTCCACCAGCGGCATCGCCGGGAACCGGGGACAAACCAACTACGCCGCATCCAAGGGGGGAGTTATGGGAATGGTCCGTGCCAGCGCCCCGCTGCTCGCGTCCCGGGGCGGCACCATCAATGCGGTGGCACCCGGATTCATCGAAACCGACATGACCGCGCGCATCCCCTTCGCCGTCCGTGAAGTGGCACGACGGTTGAACTCACTCCAGCAGGGCGGCCTGCCCTCCGACGTCGCCGAGACCATAGCGTTCCTCGCCAGCGACGCCGCAGGCGGAATCAACGGGGAGGTGCTGCGGGTGTGCGGGCAAAACCTGGTGGGGGCATGACGCTCGCACAGCCGGTGATCCTGGCCGAGATGCCGTCCTTGTCCAAGCTCTACGTCAACGCCGCCGCCCAGGCGGCACGGCGCAGGCTCCTGGGCACACATGACTCCGCCGTCCTCCCGGCCGAGAGCCATGAAGTCAGGGGAGTGGTGGTGGGGGTGGAAAACCTCACGGCCTACCAGCACCTGATCGGTGAGACGGCAAGCGATGTCCTGCCTGCCGGTTTCATCCACGCGATCGCATTCCCGCTGGCCATGAGCGTCCTTAACCGCGACGACTTCCCGCTGCCCCTGCTGGGCATGATCCACCTGCACAACAGCGTCGAACAAAGGTCCCCATTGGTCTTCACGGACGTTCTGGACATGACCGCTTGGGTGCAAAACCTCCGTGGGCACCGTTCCGGCACGCAGGTGGACGTGGTAGCGGAAGTGCGCCCTGCCGGCTCGCCGGATGTGCATTGGCGGGGCGTCTCCACTTACCTGGCCAAGGGAGTGTTCCTGCCCGGAATCGACAAACCTACTGCGCTGCCACCGAAGGCCGATTTCACGCCGCCGGACCCGACGGCCCTGTGGCACCTGGGCGTTGACACGGGGCGGGCCTACGCCGCGGTATCCGGGGATTTCAACCCGATCCACCTGAGCGTGCTGTCGGCAAAAGCGCTGGGCATGCGGCGTTCGATAGCACACGGGATGTACTTGGCCTCGCGTGCGCTCGCAGATGTCGGCCCTGCCCGCGGTGACTCCTTCACGTGGGACGTGGAGTTCGAGGCTCCGGTGTTCCTACCCTCCCGGGTTGCCCTGGAAATCGCCACCGAACAAAGCGGATCAGGGGCATGGAAACACTCGCGCTTTGTCGCCTGGAGTCCCCGCTCCGGGCGCCGCCATTTCAGCGGGACGGTTGCCGCGCTCTAGCCAGCCCGGTTCCCGGCGCCAGGACTAGTCCTGCGGGCGGACTGCCCGCAGGATCCGGTGGAGGCTGAGGAGGACCGATTCGGAGGCAGGGACGGTGCCTTGGGTTGCCTCCCTGCCTGCAGCGGCCGCCATGCAGGCGTCCACCGCCTCTTTCGCGGCGGCGAAGCGGTGTTTCTGGGTCTGTTCGTCAGCTCCGCTGTAGGACGCCAGCAGCTCTCCGGTGGCCGTGATGGCGGCAGCAAGCGGTTCACTGTCCTGCAGGGGGATATCGTAGGGAGCGTCGCTTTCCCAGATGACGTCCGAGAGCACGTCCGTCATGTCCTGGATATGGAAAGTGACCCGCTCCAGTTCCCGCAGGTCGCGGTAGTCCCTGTCCACGTCCCTGGGGTGCAGCTTCCGCCTGGGATTGGCGCGGCGGCTGGCATCGGCTTCCTTGACCAGATGCCGCACCGATCGAGCTGCTTCGGCCAGTTCGTCCGACCGGCGCGCCCAGTCCTCGTGCTCCGGAGGCCACTTTTCGGTAATCGCCGCCCCCATGTCCGTAAGCTGCCGCCCAAGGGCGAGGCGGAGATCATCGAGGCTTGAAGCCGCTGCATCAAAGTGCAGCGGCGGGAAGATCAGAAAATTGACTGCGATCCCCACGCCCACGCCCGCACCCATCTGGACCAGGTAGCCAAAGGAGAAATCGTCCGCGTTGCTTCCGCCCACCAGCAGGACCAGCAGGGCCGCCGTCGGAATCCAGTCACGGCCCGAACCGATACCCGGCAAGCCGCCCAGGAGCACGCCGACTCCCATGAACAGGGCCACCGTCAACGGGGAGGGTTGGGCAAGGCTGACCAGAATGAAAGCAAGGCCGATTCCCATTGCCAGCCCCGCGAGGGCCTGCGCCCCCTGCTTCACTGAGCCCGCGACGTTGTGGTACATGGCCACCAGGGCCCCCAGCGGCGCATAGTACGCATAGTGCGAGGCCGCGCCCGGCATTAGCGGAGCGATGGCGAACGCCAGGCCCGCGGCAAGCGCGGCTTTGGCAGCCAACTGCAGGCGCTGCGCCGCAAAGGCAGCGGAGAGCCCCGCCACCGATTGTTTGAGAAGTTGGGTCCCCCGAGCCCACCGTGCATCCGGTCGTGCTTGAGTGTTGCCCATCCGGACCACAGTAGGGCCGGGCGCCTGTCAGGACAAGCCCGCTGCGGAACGCCGCACTTCGGCGGCCAGGCGATGCGCCCTTCCCGGCGTCCGGCCCTCCTCCTGGCGGCGTGGAATGTAGCCAAAGCCAAGCCCGTAGGCCGGATCCGCAAAACCGAGCGCCGCGTTGGCACCCTCGTGTCCAAAGGCCCGGTGGCTGCCAAAGTTCCGGGAAGGGTGGGGCTTCATGAAGACGACCGCAAACGCGTTGTCCAGGCCTGAAGAGCGGTCCAGGCCCCACACCTGTTCCCGGGTCATGGCCTCCACCGTCCGAGCCGCCAGGAACGGTTTGTCCCCGTCGACGCCTGTGGTCGCAGCGGCGTACAACCGCGCCAGGCCCTCAGCGGAGCCCACACCGCCGGCGGCGGACATTCCGGCCGCCCGGACGGCGCGGATGTTCGGCAGTTCCATGACGGTGCTGACCGGCTCATTGCTGTTCATGCCTTCGAGGCTGAGTGGATCAACCCAGCCCTGGCCGGGATCTTCTTCATAGAGGACGTCCCTGTACCGTGGCTCCAGCTCCTCCGGGAGCCCCAGGAAGAAATCCACGTCCTGCGGCTGCCGGATCCTGCGGTCGTACATGGCCTGCAGCGACTCGCCCGCGACGCGGCGGCACAACTCCTCCATAAGGATTCCGATGGTCAGGGCGTGGTAGCCGAACTGCCGCCCGGGCTCCCAGGCGGGAGCGGCAGCGGCAAGGCGCGCCGCGGCCGCGGACGTGGTGAATTCATCCAGGCGGAATCCGCCCTCAACGCCCATCAGTCCTGCCTGATGCGACAGCGCTTCCCGGACCAGCAGCCTGTCCTTTCCGTGGCCACCGAATTCCGGCCAGTAATGGACCATTGCCTTATCCAGGTCAAGGACGCCATCCTGGACCATCAGGGCGATGACCATGGCGGCAACGCCCTTGGAGCAGGAATAGGCCCCGGTCACGGTTTCCGAAGCCAGGTCGGGGCCGCCCGTCAGGCGCACCACTGGCATCCCGTTGTGGTAGCAGGCGAGTTGTGCGCTGTACCGCGAGTCCTCAGCGAGGAACGACTCAAACAGGGCCAGGACGTTTTCGTACCCTGGCGCCACGGAACCAAGAGATGTCTGCATGCCCTCAGTGTAGGCAGGAAAGCGATTTCCTGCCCGAGGTTTGTTTAGCGCAACGCGCCGTGTCCCGGCGCAACCTCTTCGCCTGGCCGGACCGGCCCGGGCGGCGTGCCGTCTCCAAACGGCCGGCCCCCCAGCGATTCCCTGCCGTGGTCCTGCAGCCAACCGCCCAGGTCCGGACCGGCCGGAACAATGCCCGTGGGATTAATGTCCTCGTGCACGATGTAGTAGTGCTGCTTGATCTGCACAAAGTCGATAGTGTCCCCGAAACCCGGCGTCTGGAACAGGTCCCGTGCATAGCCCCACAGATGCGGCATCTCACTGAGTTTCTGCCGGTTGCACTTGAAGTGGCCGTGGTACACGGGGTCGAACCTGGCAAGCGTGGTGAACAGGCGCACATCCGCCTCGGTGATGGTGTCGCCCACCAGATAGCGCTGCCGGGACAGGCGGTCTTCAAGCCAGTCCAGCGCAGTCCACAGCCGGTCGTATGCCGAGTCATAGGCTTCCTGGGAACCGGCGAAACCGCAGCGGTAGACGCCGTTGTTGACTTCCGTGAAGACGCGCTTGTTTACCTGGTCGATTTCGTCGCGGAGGTGTCCAGGGTAGAGCAGCGGCGCACCTGCCCGGTGGAACTCCGTCCACTCGGTCGAGAAGTCGAGGGTGATCTGGGGGAAGTTGTTGGTCACGACTTCACCGCTGCGTACATCCACGATGGCAGGTACGGTAATTCCCCGCGGATAGCCGGGGAACCGTTTGAAGTAGGCCTCCTGGAGGCGCTCTATGCCGAGGACGGGGTCCACTCCGCCGGGATCCAGGTCGAACGTCCAGGAGCGAGCGTCGTGGGTAGGGCCGGGCTGGCCCAGGGAAATCGCTTCTTCCAGGCCCAGCAGCCTGCGGACAATGACGGTGCGGTTTGCCCACGGGCAGGCACGGGCGGCGATGAGGCGGTAGCGCCCGGCTTCCACCGGCCACCCCGGTTCGCCCTTGCTGCCGGGGGAGGCATCCCTGGTGATCCGGTCCTCGATGTAATTGGTGTCCCGGGTGAACTCCGTGCCGCCGGTCACATAGGCTCCACGGGTGCTGTGCGTTTCCTGGCTCATGCCACAAGCCTATGTGCCGGCTAACCGATCCAGGCACCTTCCGCCAGGATCGCCGAGACGGGCTGCCAGGCAACCAGCCACGCTCCGGCAACCAGGAGGGTGAACAAAGCAATCCAGACTCCGGAGGGGACGGAGGTGGCGCGGTACAGAAGGTAGGCGTCGGAGCTGCCAAGGCTTCCGCGACGCCGGATGTGGACGTTCGTGAGTTTGAGCAGGTCACGGACAGCAGCCACCAGGAGTGCAAGACCGAAGATGACGGCCACATGCCCCACGACTGGCGCCGGTGCAAGGAAGGTAAGGGCAGCCGCGCCGGCGATGGCGGCGGCAGTGATGATGAAACCGGCAAGGTTGCGGAGGAAGATCAGCGACGCGGCCAGGACCAACAGGCTCACGGCCATGGCAGCCGGGCCCCACCCGCCAAGGCCGCAGCAGACGAAAGCGGCACCGACCATAGCCGGTACCGGATATCCCCAGAAGCAGGACCATGCTGCTGCAAGCCGGCTCCTGCTGTAAGTGGTGGTGGTTCCGGAATGGTCAAGCCTGAGGCGGATTCCCGACAGCCGCTGACCGGACGTCAAGGCCGCGAACGCGTGACCCAGCTCATGGGTGGTGGTAGCGAGGAGCCCGAAGTAGCGCCAGCTGCGGCGGGGTATGGACAGACCGATGGCTGCCGCCACGGACAACAGCATCTCGATCCAGGTGACGTTGGGTACGTTTGCCTGCGCGAACGCCGCACTGAAGGTGTTCCACAAGCTCGCGGAGCTGTCCAACATTGCCTCCTGGCTGCCGGTTGGCGTCGTAAATGTCCTACTCCAACGCTACGCACCCCAGCTGGGCGAAGGCTTAAAGTCGAAAGGCACGCCCGTTGCGGCGTGCCTTCGGCGTTGGTGGGACGTGCGAATCGCTGCCCGAAAGGTTCCCGACTAGCCTTCGCACTCAGTGCAGTAGCTGTGGCCGTCTTTTTGACGGGCGATCTGGGACCGGTGGCGGACCAGGAAGCAGGAATAGCAGGTGAACTCATCCTCAGCCTGCGGGATGACCTGGACTACGAGCTCCTCAGCGACGAATTCGCCGCCAGGGACGCCGGCGCCGTCCAGTCCGTCAGCCTCGTCCAACTCCTGCACAACACTGCGGGCGTCGGGAGCATTTGCTGACTGGAGCTGCTCGAGTGAGTTGTCCTGCGATTCCTTGACGTCGGAACGCAGTTCATCGTAATCGGTTGCCACTTTAGGTGCTTCTCTTTTCTTTGATTGGCTGTCGGGTATGAAACGTACAGCATCGGGAGGGTATTCCCCAACAGTGAGCGTGAATCCGCCGCCTATTGGGTAAAGGTCCTAAGGAGCAGCCGCACGTTCCAGGAGCGCATTGCGGCCGCGTGGGCAGTGGGGGGACTGGGTACTGGTCCCCCTGCATGACGGAAGGGGCAGTGTGTGGAACAACTCACCGCAGAGTTCGGCGGTGCAGGACAAATCGGCGTGGGCGTCGGTCCTGTGCTGGAGAAGTTCACCGACGTGTCCAGGATTGTCATCCTGCGCGGCGGAGGATTGGGCGACCTGATTTTCGCCATCCCGGCCATGGCGGCACTGAAGGTGGCTTATCCGGGATCAACCATCACGCTGCTGGGAACACCAATCCACAAGGCGCTGCTGGAGGCGGTGAAAAGCCCCGTGGATGAGGTGGTGGTCCTGCCTTTCGCCGAAGGAGTCAGGCCTGGGCAGGAAGAGGCAGCTGAACTGGACCGTTTCTTTGCCGACATGCGGGGCCGCACCTTCGACCTGGCTGTCCAGCTTCATGGCGGCGGCCGCTATTCAAACCCCTTCCTGCTAAGGCTCGGCGCCCGTCATACCGTCGGGACCCGGACTGCCGATGCAGCCAGCCTCGAGCGCACCGTCCCCTACCTTTACTACCAGCACGAACCACTCAGGGCTTTGGAAGTGGCCGGGTTCGCTGGTGCCTTCCCGGTCGATCTCGAAGCCCGGCTGGCGCCCGCCGGCGGGGGAGCCGCACACGAAGCCCTAGACGGCGCCGCCGGCCAGCCGCTGGTGGTGATCCATCCCGGCGCCACCGACCCCCGCCGTCGTTGGCCTGCTGACAAGTTCGCCGAACTTGCCGCTGCCTGCGCAGCGGACGGCTCGCGGGTGGTCATTATCGGTGACAGCAGCGAGCAGGACCTCGCGGAGGCGATCGCGGCCCGGGCCGGATCGGCGGCCGTCGATTCCGCAGCCGGCGCACTGGACATGGCAGGGCTTGTGGCCCTGCTGGCGGAAGCCGGCGTTGTGGTGGCAAACGACAGCGGTCCACGGCACCTTGCCCAGGCCCTGGGCGTTCCCACGGTCGGCATCTTTTGGGCCGGGAACGCGATCAACGCCGGAGCGCTGGGCAGGAGCCTGCACCGCGTGCATGCCTCCTGGGTGACGGCATGCCCCACGTGCGGGATAGACGTGACCCAGGTTGGCTGGACGGCACCCCGCTGCGCCCATGACGATTCTGCGGTAGCGGGCATCGGGGTGCCGGAGGTGTACGAGGATGTCCGCAGCCTCACCGCCACGGCCTACGCAAAGCAGGACGCATGAGCGGCACCGGGACGGCGGGCGTTGCCACCGATCCGCTTCCCGCTGACGGCAAACCGGAATTACTGGTCCTGCGCGCCCTGAAGCTTGGCGACCTGCTGGTGGCCGTACCTGCCCTGAAGGGTATCCGGCGGGCGTTTCCCGAACACCGGCTGCGCTATGCGGCGCAGGGATGGCTGGCAGAAGCTTTGGGGCTGGTGGGCGGTTATGAGCTGTTCCTTACGCATGGGCTGGACGAGCCGCTGGCGATGGAACCCGGCGTAGTGGACGTTGCCGTCAACCTGCACGGCAGCGGCCCGGAGAGCCAGGGAAGGATTGAGGCGCTGAAAGCCAGGCATACGGTTGGCCACCGAAGCGCCCACCGGGACGGCCCGCCGTGGCGGCCGGAACTGCACGAACGCGAACGCTGGGTAAAGCTCCTGGAGTGGCATGGCATCGAGGCGGATCCACTGGACGTAAAGCTGAATACGCCGCATGTCCCCAGCCCCGTCCCCGGTGCGACAGTCCTGCATGTCGGGGCCGCCTATGGCAGCAGGCTGTGGCCGGCGGACCGCTTCGCGGCGGTGGCAGCGGCCCTCGCGGAAGCCGGCCACCAGGTGGTTTTCACCGGCGGCGCAGGGGAGAGGGAACGCGCTGACGAAGTGTGCCGCCTTGCGGGGCTCCCGGGGACCACCGTCTTGGCCGGCGTCCTGGGCCTCGGAGAGTTCGCGGCCACCATCGCCGCCGCACGCCTGGTGGTTTCCGCCGACACGGGCGCCGCCCACCTGGCATCCGCTTACGGCACTCCTTCCGTGGTGCTTTTTGGTCCGGCCCCACCCGAAATCTGGGGTCCGCCCCCTGGGCCCCATGTGGTCCTGACCCGCACGGAGCTGCGGCGCGGGGACACGTTCGCGGCGCAGCCGGACCCCGCGCTGCTGGCAATCCAGGTGCCCGACGTCATGGCTGCGGTCAGGGGGCTGGGCCTGCTGTAAGCGCTGCGGATTTGCGCCCCATAGTGTGGGTCTGCAGGGGTCGGCTTGGGTCCCGGGGGCCTAAAATTGTGTGCATGAGCACTGAGCTGGAAATTGCCTTGGTGTTGGGGACGGCGTTGTTGTGGGTCATCGTGGCGCTGACCATCCTGTCTGCCATTGACCGGCCCGAAAGGAAGGCGCGCCGGCAGGAACGGCGCGACCTCCGGACGGAGAAGCGGCGGATCGAGTATCGCCCCGTCGCAGCGGGTTCCCATCCCCAAGGACGGGACCGGCACTCGCGTAGGCTGCACCCGCATTGACGACGGCGGGACGTGCCCGGGTGCATCGGCGTGGAGCACCCGGCCGGCATACCGCACCCGGCCTGGCGCCCGCCGTCGTCCGTTGACGGTGTTGCGCTGCTGCCTGCCAGTCAAGTCTTGACGGGCTTCTTCGGAACCCTGACACTTTCCCGATGGGAGTAAGCGAAGAGTTGCGGGCACTGACTGACGTGGTGGACCGGCTTGCGGCAAGGTTTCCCGCACTGCCCCGCGAACGCATCGAGGATGTGGTGCAGCAGGAGCACAGCCTGCTGGATGCAGGCAGGGTCCGCGCGTTCGTACCGGTCCTGGTTGAACATGCTGCCAGGGACCGCCTGGCCAGGTGAGGCCCAGGGGCTTTTCAGGGTGCCGGCGTGACGTCGATAAGCACTTTTCCGATGGTTCCCTGTTCCACGGCATCGTGGGCCGCCGCAGTGTCCTCAAGGGTGAACCGGGTAAGAGGCAGGCCATGTTCCTCGCCCACCCGAAGGGCACCTGCCGCGAGTGCCGCGGCAACGCCGGCTACCGCGTTCTCTTTCTGCCCGTCCGTGACCGTGTAGGTGAGGATGAATTGGTAGCGGACGTTCTTGGTCATGCTTTCGCGGATCGGAACCGTGAGCGATTCTCCGGGGTTGGCCGCGTAAATCGAGATGGTCCCGCCAGTCTTGAGAACGTGCAGGTCGGCATCGATGTTCGCCGGCGCGTTGACGTCCACGATGATGTCCACCCCACCGGGCGCTGCCTCCTGAACGGCGCGGACGACGTCGTCCTTCCGATAGTTGATGACCGTCCCGGCGCCTGCGCGGCGGGCGAGTTCGGCTTTCCGTTCTCCGCTGACGGTTGTGATGACGGTAGCACCGGCCCACCGCGCCAGCTGGATGGCAGCATGGCCCACGGCGCCTGCACCGCCGGTGACCAGCACGGTTCGACCCGCCAGGGCGCCGGGCGAGAGCCTGGCCGGACCGTCCTCATTCGATGTCAGGGCACGGTGGGCCGTGAGGGCCGGAATCCCGAGCGAGGCGCCGGTGTCAAAGGATTCGGCGTCGGGAAGTGCCACAACTTTGTGGGCCGGCACCACGACGTACTCCTGCGCCGTACCTTCGTTGCTGCCCCACGCCACGTCCCAGAGCCAGACACGGTCGCCGTGGCTGAAACCCGCCACCTCTGCGCCCACTTGGTCGATAACGCCGGCTCCGTCCTGGTTGGGAACCTTGGTGACGTCCAGTTTCCTGCCACCCGTTCCGGTACGAGACTTCCAGTCCGTGGGGTTCACGCCGGACACCACCAGCCGGACCCGGACCTCACCGGGACCTGGCTCCGTCAATGGCCTGTCCTGGAGCTGCAGCACCGAGGAGGGACCCGTTGCCTGGTACACGATTGCCTTCACGTCTTCTCCCATGTCCGGATGCTCATCCCTTACCGCTCCAACCTAACCGCTAGAAGCGGTCCGTGCCGCGGAGACCCCGGGGGCGGCCGTCCGGATCGACGATGAAGCGGTAGACCGGATCCGCCCAGAGGCGATGGAGTGGCCGGACGGGTTGCGTGGCATGGTGGCGCACCTGCCCTGGCGGTCGGGGCGTACTGCGGCCGGCCCGGTGCCACTGGTCCAGGGCATCGGCGGTGCTGTTCCACAGCTCCAGTCCTGCGGTGGTGGCCTGGAGCTGTGGGTCGTCCAGCTCCAGGCCCAGGTGTTCGGCCCAGAGCTGGAGCCTCAGCTCCGTGGCGAGTGGCCGGGTGGGCAGGGTGCCGGAGCCTGCAGGCAGCATGCCGTCGGCGGATGCGTCCATCACGGCGCAGGTGAGCTCACTGTCAGTGGTCCAGGAGCGCCGGTTGAAGTTGTCTGATCCGCAGGTGAACCAGGTGTCGTCGATGATGCAGATCTTGGCGTGGACGTAAATCGGGGTTCCCTGGCTGTTTTCCAGGTCGAATATGCCCACCCTGTCCGGCGCGGCCCGGCGGAGCATGCCGATGGCGCGCAGTTGCCCCAAGCGCTTGGGCGGTCCACTGAGAAAGCCATCAGTGTCGGGGTACCTGGGAACCACGATGATCACGTTCAGCCCGGGGTTGTGTTGCAGGGCGGCTGCGATCCCCGCTGCCACCTCTGTTGACCACAGATACTGGTCCTCGATGTAGATGAGCGAACGGGCCTGGGCGAACGCCTTTGCATAAGCCTTCGCTATGGTCCGTTCTCCGTGTGGGGCGAAGGGGAATGGCGGATGCTTCAGGCCGTAAGTGCGCAGCAGCTGCACGGCGTGCGGGCCTGCCGGAGGTGGGGGAGGAGCGGACTCGGGGAGCGGCTTGGGGTGCCTGGGCATCCGGGCCAGGCGCTGCAACAGCATCCGGTACGGGGTCCGCCGGTCCAGCGGGTGGGGATCGTTCCACCGTTCAGCGAATACGGCCAGCACATCTGCAACGACCGGGCCGCGCAGCTCAAGGGCGGCGTCGTGCCATGGGGGCCTCTGCCCGTAACGGGAATCCATCTCCACTGCCTGGGGGTCTCCCGCATGGCCGGCGTCATCACGGCGGCTGTGTGAGAGGTCCAGTCCCCCCACGAACGCCACATCGAGGGAAGGATCGGTACGCCGGCGGATGACCACCAGTTTTTGATGGTGCGAGCCGAAGAGGCGGACGCGCTGATCCAACAGTGCCTCCCCGCCGGAGTCGTTGATCTTCCGGCTGAGAAGTTCGTTGGAGCGGCCACTGATAGGGGCCGACACGCGCTCACCATGGGATCTCCAGACGAGGCCCCGTACCTCCACGCCGGACCGGGCCAGCCCGGCGAGCTTCGCGCCAATGGTCGTACCGTTCGCCTCCAACTGCTCATCGGCATCGCCACGCCAGTCGGTGAACCATACCTGGTCTCCCGCCTGCAGCGCAGACAGCTCCTCATGCAGCCTGGAGAAGTATGTTGCTCCGTGAATCAGGGGACGTACCAGGTTTCCTTCAGACCAGGGGCCGGATTCCGTACCAGCCCCTTGGACGTCGGAGGCAGGGTTTCCCCGCTCAGCCTGATTCAGAAACCACTTGCCAACCATGCTGTCCACGTGGCGCTCCTTCCGGGGCCCGGGGGCAGGCCACTGCGTTTCCAAACTAACCTACGCCCGTGCGTTTACCTCCGCCCCGTGCAGACGGCTCCAGACAGATTGAAACCAGCAACGCTCCACTGCCACGTCGGGAATAGGCTTGGGCAAGATCCTCCCTGCTGCAGTCCACTCGGCGGCGGCAAGCACCGGCGCGATGCGCAGGGCGGGATAAGGCCGCTCCAAGAGCCACGCCGTACCTACAGCTCAATCACCAACCAGCTCCATAACCAACGAAGGAATGAGTCAGGTCCATGTCACTGAAGGAAAAACTGAAGGGCGATGTCATCGTCCACATGAAGGCCGGCAACAAGCTGGGCCTGACCACTGTGCGCAACGTCCTGGGCGAAATCGAAACGCGGGAGAAGTCCGGCAAGACGCCGGTCGAGCTCGACGACCTGCAGGTCACGGCGCTGCTGCAAAAGGAAGCGGCCAAGCGCCGGGACACCGCCGCCACGTATTCGGCGGCCGGTCACGATGACCGGGCGCAGGCAGAGATCGCCGAGGCTGAGGTCATTGAGGCCTACCTGCCCAAAGCGCTGACCCGCCAGGAAGCCGAAGCCATAGTGGACGAGGTTATCGCCGGCCTGAAGGCGGACGGAACCGAACTGACGATGCGTTCCATGGGCACAGTGATGAAATCAGTAACCCCCAAAATCGGCGGCCGCTTCGACGGCAAGGCCATCAGCGAGATCGTGAAGGCCCGTTTGGCGTGATGGCATTCCCCTGGGCGTTTCCCCGAACGGCCTGCCGTCCCTGGAAAGTCATCGGGCGCCGCGTTGGGTTACAGCGCGCGCCTGACGTCCTGCAGGGGGTATGGGCTGGCGGCGGTTGGGGGGCGGCATCCGGTCTCAGAGATGCCATGGCCGCCGGCCCTGTCCCCATGTATAAGACCCTGCCCCAGCGGCAGGATCTTGTCCTTAACGGTAAAACCCGTTCCTAAATGACAGCCCACGTTGGCCGCAAGTTTCGCTCAAGACTGGCACGCAGTAGCCGCCGCGGTTATAACTTCCGGAACGCCCCTGCGCGCTCAGTGCGGCAAACGCCTTCGGCCCGAAGCTCCGGCCCGGAATCAGCACAAAGAAAAACACCCCGGTCCGAAGACCAGGGTGTTTACGGTGGTGACTCTACTCACCACTCTTGTGCGCGGAGGGGGACTTGAACCCCCACCCCCTTTCGAGGACTAGCACCTCAAGCTAGCGCGTCTGCCATTCCGCCACCCGCGCAGGTGGTATTCCGGGAAGCGTGTGCGCTTTTCAGCGTTTCGCGCCTCTCCGAAGCAGCGAGAAAAACTCTAACATGACTTTCCGGGAACAACGAATCGAGCCAAGTAGGTAGGCTGAGGGCAGCGATTCAGCTCGTGCCAACCAGTCATTCCCTACCAAGGAGCCACCAATGCCTGACGTCCTGCCCGAGGATGAAGTTGTCCGGATCTGCCAGGAACTCATCCGGATCGACACCTCCAACTACGGCGACGGGTCAGGACTTGGGGAGCGGGCGGCAGCAGAGTATGCGGCAGGCCTTATCGAGGAAGTGGGCCAGGAGGCGGAGATCTTCGAATCCGCCCCTGGCCGCGCCAACGTCGTGACCAGGATGGCAGGGGAGGACCCTTCCGCCAGCGCCCTGGTGGTCCACGGCCACCTGGACGTGGTCCCCGCCCTGCGTGACCAGTGGTCTGTGGACCCGTTCGGCGCGGAACTGAAGGATGGCCTGATCTGGGGCCGCGGCGCCGTCGACATGAAGGACATGGACGCCATGATTCTTTCTGTGCTGCGGGGTTTTGCCCGGGAGGGCAGGAAACCCAAACGGGACATCATCTTCGCGTTCTTCGCTGACGAGGAAGCCGGCGGCGTCTATGGCGCACGTTATGCCGTGGACAACCGCCCGGAACTTTTCGAGGGCGCCACGGAGGCCATTTCGGAGGTGGGTGGCTTCTCGGCAACAATCGGCGGCCAGCGGACCTACTTGCTGCAGACGGCGGAGAAGGGCATCTCGTGGCTGCGGCTGGTGGCCCACGGCCGGGCCGGCCACGGCTCGCAGATCAACACGGACAACGCTGTCACGCGCCTCGCCGCCGCCGTAACCCGCATCGGCGAATACAAGTGGCCCATTGAACTCACGCCCACCACCCGCCAGTTCCTTGATGGAGTGACCGAACTCACCGGCGTGGAGTTCGACGCCGACAACCCGGAGCTCTTGCTCAACCAGCTTGGCACCGTGGCCCGGTTCGTCGGCGCCACCTTGCAGAACACCACCAACCCCACGCTCCTCAAGGGTGGTTACAAGCACAACGTCATCCCCGAGTCTGCCGAGGCCCTGGTTGACTGCCGTACGCTGCCGGGCCAGGAGCAGCAGGTCCTTGAGATCGTGCGCGAGCTTGCCGGCAGTGGAGTGGACGTCAGCTACGTCCACAACGACGTCTCGCTGGAGGTCCCGTTCGCCGGCAACCTGGTGGACTCGATGATTGATGCCCTCCACAAGGAGGACCCCGGTGCAAAAGTGCTGCCCTACACACTGTCCGGCGGCACGGACAACAAGTCGCTCAGCCGCCTGGGCATCACCGGCTACGGCTTCGCGCCCCTGATGCTCCCCGAGGAGCTGGACTTCACCGGCATGTTCCATGGCGTGGACGAACGTGTGCCGGCGGACTCCCTCAAGTTCGGTGCCCGGGTGCTGAACACCCTGCTCACCAACTACTGAGGGGACCTGCCGTGACTCCAGAGGACCTGCTGCCGGACGGGCTCCTGGAACGCATCCGCGGCCGCGCCGCAGGATACGACCGGGACAACGCCTTCTTCCACGAGGACCTGCAGGAGCTTGCGGCTGCAGGGTACCTGAAGCTTTTCATTCCAGTGCCCGACGGCGGCGCGGGGCTTGGGCTCGAGGCGGCAGCGCAGTGCCAGCGCAGGCTGGCAACGGCGGCCCCTGCCACCGCGCTTGCCGTCAATATGCACCTGGTGTGGACCGGCGTCGCGCACGTCCTCGCAGCCCGCGGCGACCACTCCCTGGCCTTCGTGCTCGAGGAGGCGGCGCAGGGCGAGGTCTTCGCGTTCGGCAATTCGGAGGCCGGCAACGACTCAGTCCTCTTCGACTCACGGACCGCGGCCACACCTTATCCGGACGGAAGCTACTCGTTCACCGGGACCAAGATCTTCACCAGCCTCTCGCCGGCGTGGACCCGGCTGGGGATTTTCGGAAAGGACGCCGCAGCCCGGGACGGTTCCGGGGAACTCGTCCACGGGTTCATCAACCGTGAAGCGGCCGGCTACCGGATCATGGACGACTGGGACACCCTGGGCATGCGCGCAAGCCAGTCCGCCACCACTGTCCTTGATGGTGCGACCGTTCCGCCGGACCGGATCTTCCGCAAGCTGCCCGTGGGTCCCAACGCCGACCCGCTGGTGTTCGCGATTTTCGCGTGCTTCGAAAGCCTCCTGGCCGCCGTCTACACCGGATTGGGCGAACGGGCGCTGCACGTGGGTGTAGAAACTGTAAAGCGCCGCACGTCTTTCAAGAACGGCGGACGCAGCTACGCGCAGGACCCTGACATCCGCTGGAAAGTTGCTGAGGCAGCCATGGCCATGGACAACCTCTACCCACAGCTCAGGGCTGTCACCGCCGACGTCGATGCCCTGGCCGACCACGGGAACCAGTGGTTCCCCAAACTGGTGGGTCTGAAAGTGAATGCCACCGAAACGGCGCGGCGCGTTGTGGACCTGGCCATCCGCGTCAGCGGGGGATCGAGCTACTTCAGGGGTTCGGAACTGGAACGGCTCTACCGCGACGTGCTTGCCGGCATGTTCCACCCCTCCGACGACGAGTCTGCCCACAACACGGTGGCCAACGCCTGGCTGGGCCCGCTGGAGGACTAAACGGTCCGCTGGATCACACGACTCCTAAACGGTCCGCTGGACCTGCATCACCCGGCGCCGCAGCCAAAAGCGCCTGCCGCCGCCCACGTACAGCTTGCTGCGTTCCAGTTCCCACTTGCCGTATTCGGAGTGTTCCACCAGGCGGCGGCGTGCCTCCGGCAGGGAATCATCAGGGCTGACGGTTAGCACGAGGTACTCGTACTGCCGCAAATAATCCCGTTCCCGCTGGACCGAGCTGGTGAGAAATTGTTCCTTCATTTGCTCTCCATTTTCGTCCTTTTCCGGCTAACGTGAAGTCATGAGCATCGATCCGCGTGTCGCGCTTTCGTCCCTGACCACCGCTTTGGAAGAACACCTTATAGCAGCATCGAACCGCCGCGGGGACGGTGACCCCTCCGTTGAGGCAGCTTTTTTCGCAGTGGCCGATGCCTTCGAAGTTTACGAGGACGCGCTGTACGAGGCCTACAACGAGGTCACCCCGTTGCAGGTCTTTGACGACGAGGACGAAGAGGACGAGGAAGCCGACGTGGACGAGGACGAGGACCTGGAAATCGTCGAGGAATAGCCGCGCCGGGGCAGGAACTCAGAAGGCGGCGGAGACATCCTCCAAAGCCCGCGCAATCTGCGGTGGCAGCGGTGCGGGCTGGACGTCCAGGAGTTCCTTCAACTGCACCGGCGTGCGGGCGCCGACAATGGCGGTGGCAACTCCCTGCTGTGACAGCAGCCATGACAGTGAGACGTCCTGGGGAGTCCGGCCCAGGCCGTTGGCCGCCATGCATACCGCATCCACGATGCGCGACGGCTTCTCCTCCAGGTAAGGCTCCACGTAGGCCGATTCGCTGGCCGACGCCCCGCGTGACCCGGCGGGGATGCCGCCGCGATACTTCCCGGTGAGGACGCCGCGGCCCAGCGGAGCCCACGCCATCAGCCCAAGCCCGGCATCCTCCGCGGCAGGGATCAGTTCCGCCTCCGCCGTCCGCTGAAGGAATGAATATTCCGCCTGGACGGCAACCAGGGGCACACTGCTGGTGGCTGCGGCCTTCGCAGCCTGCCAGCCCCTGAAGTTCGAAATTCCGGCGTACCGCGCCCGGCCGGTGCGTACCGCAAATTCCAGCGCAGCCAGCGTTTCATCGAGGGGAACGTTGCCGTCCCAGGCCTCAGCAAACCAGAGGTCCACATATTCCGTGCCCAACCTGGCCAGGCTCGCATCAAGTCCGGTGAGCATCGCATTGCGTGACGTGTCCACCGCGCGCCGCCCGTCCGGCGTCGTCATCCCTGCCTTGGTGGAGATGGAAATTTCGGTGCGGGACACCACATCACCCAGGAGTGAGCCAAGGATGGCCTCCGAGCCCCCGCCCGCATACGACGCCGATGTGTCCACGTGCCGGCCGCCCGCATCAAGGAAGGTACGCAGCAACTCGGACGCGTCCTGTTCGTCAGTTTCCCCACCCCAGGACCGGGTGCCCAGGGAGAGGGCGGAAACTCGCAATCCACTGTTGCCGACGTAACGCTGCTGCATAGCAGCAAGCTTACGGGCAGATGCACCACCGCCATGCCGTAGGGTCTTAGCGTGAACTGGTTTGAAGCGGCCCTGCTGGGCCTTGTGCAGGGACTGACCGAATTTCTACCTATTTCATCGAGCGCACACCTGCGGATCGTGGGGGAGTTCCTTCCCAACGCGGAGGACCCGGGGGCGGCCTTTACGGCCATCACCCAGCTCGGCACGGAGACCGCCGTGCTGATCTTCTTCTGGCGCGACATCGTCCGGATCGTCAAAGCCTGGGCCGGCTCCCTCACCGGCAAGGTGCCGCGGCAGGATCCCGACGTCCGCATGGGCTGGCTGGTGATCCTGGGCAGCCTGCCCATCATCGTGCTGGGCCTGCTCTTCCAGGACCAGATCGAATCGGTACTGCGCAGCATGTGGATCGTGGCCACCATGCTGATCGTCTTCGGGCTCTTCCTCGCCGTGGCCGACGCCGTGGGGGCCCAGAAACGGGACCTGGCGCACCTGACCTACAAGCACGGCATCCTCTATGGGCTGGCCCAGGCCCTGGCACTGATTCCCGGCGTCTCCCGCTCCGGAGGCACCATTACCGCGGGCCTGCTGATGGGCTACACGCGCGAAGCCGCCGCACGGTACTCCTTCCTGCTCGCCATCCCCGCGGTCTTCGGCAGCGGGTTGTACCAGCTCTACAAGGTGGTGACCAAGGAAGGCATCTCCGGCCCGTTCGGCCTGCCGGAAACTGCCCTTGCCACCGTGATCGCCCTGGTGGTGGGCTATGTCATCATCGGCTGGTTCCTGAAGTTCGTATCCACGCGCAGCTACCGGCTCTTTGTCTGGTACCGGATCTTCCTGGGGCTGGCCCTGTACCTCCTGCTCGGTTTCGGCGTCATCAGCGCCTAGGACTAGGCTTGGCTTGTGAAATCCTGGACTTCCCGCCCCGTTCCTGCCCTGCCCGGAAACATGCCCGTCATCCGGCTGTTCGATACCGCGGCAGGCCGCGAAGTGGCGCTGGAACCGGAAGCACGGCCGTCCATGTACGTCTGCGGCATCACTCCCTACGACGCAACCCACATGGGCCACGCCGCCAGTTATGTGGCCTTTGACCTGCTGAACCGCGCGTGGCGGGACGCCGGCAGCGAGGTCTCCTATGTGCAGAACGTCACGGACGTGGATGATCCCCTGCTGGAACGCGCCACTGCCACCGGAGTCGACTGGCAGGACCTCGCGGCGGAGCAGGTTGAACTTTTCCAGACGGACATGGAGGCGCTGAATGTCCTGGCGCCGGACCATTACGTTGGCGCCGTGGAGTCGATTGGCCTCATCGTCCCCGAGGTGGAGCGGCTGGTCAGCCTGGGGCTGGCCTACCAGGTTCCCGGCAGCAACGGGGAACCCGACGGGGATGTCTATTACGACGTCGAAGCGGCCGGCAAGCAGTCAACGGCACCTGATGCCTGGTCCCTGGGATGCATCTCCCACCTTGGCGAAAGCACCATGCTGGAGCTTTTTGCCGAACGCGGCGGAGACCCGGGCCGCGCCGGGAAGCGGCAGGCCCTTGATCCGCTGCTGTGGCGGGTGGAACGGCCCGGCGAGCCAAGCTGGCCCGGTGGAAGCCTGGGCGCGGGCAGGCCCGGCTGGCACATCGAATGTACAGTGATCGCCCAAAAATACCTGCCCTCGCCCTTCACGGTGCAGGGAGGCGGTTCGGACCTCATCTTCCCGCACCATGAGATGGGTGCCGGCCATGCATACTCGTTGGCCGGGGTACCGCTTGCCCGGCACTACGCACACGCCGGCATGGTGGGGCTCGACGGGGAGAAGATGAGCAAGTCCAAGGGCAACCTGGTGCTGGTCTCCAGGCTTCGCGCCGCCGGTGAAGACCCGGCAGCAATCCGCCTTGCCATCCTGGCCCACCACTACCGTTCCGACTGGTCCTGGACGAATGAAGGCTTCACCGCTGCCAAGGCAGACCTTGCAGCGTGGCGGAAGGCCCTCGACCACGCCCCGGAAGGTTCGGGCCGCGAACTGCTGGCCGACATGCGGGCGGCGCTGGCAGCGGACCTCAACGCGCCCGCCGCAGTCGCCGCAGTCTCGCGCTGGGCACGTTCAGCGAACGACGGCGGTGCTGCCGCCAGCCCCGCCGACAGCAGCCTGGTCAGGGACGCGGTGGACGCCCTTCTTGGCATCCGGCTCTAGGCTTCGGCTCCACGTCAGCAAACAGACAGGGGCCGGGCCGGGATTCCTCCCGGCCCGGCCCCTGTCCCTTTTAATGTCAGGGCCGGTCCTGGCCCCGCCGCTTCAGGTACCGCTCAAATTCGCGGGCAATGGACTCGCCGCTGGCCTCAGGAAGGTCGGCGGTGTCCTTGGCTTCCTCCAGCTGCCGGACGTAGGCAGCAATTTCCGGGTCCTCGGTGGCCAGCTCGTCGACGCCGCGCTCCCATGCGTCCGCCTCCTCCGCCAGCTCGTGGGTGTCCAGCGGCACCTGCAGCAGTTCCTCGATGCGGTGCAGCAGGGCAAGCTGGGCTTTGGGGGAGGGGGCCTGTGCCACGTAGTGCGGCACCGCGGCCCACAACGATACGGTGGGGAGCCCGGCCAGCAGTGCCACCTCGGACAGGACCCCCACGATCCCCACCGGGCCTTCGTACTGCGAGGCTTCCAGGTTCATGCGTTCCCGGAGCTGGGCGTCATCGGACGACGTGCTGACCGGAATGGGGCGGCTGTGCGGAACATCCGCCAGCAGTGCACCCACCAGCACCACGTAGTCCACTTTCAAAGCCTCTGCATGGACCAGCAACTCCGCGGTGTAAGCGCGCCATTTATAGGACGGCTCGGTTCCCTGCACAAAGATGACGTCCACGTTGGAGTTGGGCGCCGAGGCTTTGTAGATCCTGGTGGAAGGCCATTTGATCTTGCGTTCACCGGCAGAGTTCCTGCGGACCGTGGGGCGCGTGAACTGGAAGTCGTAGTACTCGTCCGCATCAATGGATGCGACTTTCTTGCCACCCCACAACTTGTTCAGGTACCGCAGCGAATCGCTGGCCGCCTCTCCGGCGTCGTTCCACCCTTCAAAGGCGGCAAGCATTACGGTTACGCGCTGTCCGTCAGCCACCGGCTGCAGGAACCGTTCCCGCTCGGGTCCGGCACCTTGTTCGGCGGTGTCTCCCTCGAAGCTATTCATTTCTTCACCCTACGTCCAAGGTGCGCACTCGTGCATGGAATGAAGCGCCGCAAATCGCCGCTAACCGGCGCAAAGGGCACCCCGCCTGCGTCATATTCGCCAAGGGCGTAGCCCACAGCCTCCGCCCAGCCACGCCCCGTAGACTGGCGTCATGCGATTTCCTGCCACCGGTTCCCCGCTCAAAGCTGTCCTATGGGACATGGACGGAACCATCGTGGACACCGAGCCATACTGGATTGCCGCGGAGCGTGCCCTGGTGGAGGCCCATGGCGGCACCTGGAGCCACGACCAGGCCATGCAACTGGTGGGCCAGTCACTGACGTTCTCCGCCGGCCTGCTCCAGCAGGCAGGCGTCGAGCTGGAAATCCGCGAGATCATCGACGCCCTGACCGCCCAGGTCATCAGCAGCGTCCAGCAGCAGGTGCCATGGCGCCCAGGCGCCCGGGAACTCCTCGAAGAACTGCACCTGGCAGGCGTGCGCTGCGCCCTGGTCACCATGTCCGAGGGGCCGCTGGCCCGCCAAGTGGTGGCCAGCCTTCCCCGCCCCTACTTTGAAGTCCTGGTCACGGGTGACACCGTGACCCAGGGCAAACCGCACCCCGAGGCCTACCTGACCGCCGTCGAACTGCTCCAGGAAAGCGATCCTGATCTCGGAATCCACCACTGCGTTGCCCTCGAGGATTCCGTACCGGGCGTGGCCGCGGCCGTAGCCTCCGGCGTCGCCACGGTGGCTGTCCCGCACATCGTTCCACTGCCCGACGACGGCAGCTACGCACTCTGGGACTCCCTGGCCGGCCGCGGCCTGGTGGAGCTTGAAGCCCTGCTCCCCGGGGCGCAGGCAACGGTGCCGGCCACCACCGCCGCTGGTGACTCCCGTGGCTGATCCAGGCACTCAGCGGGACACCGAACCGGGCACCCCGCCGGGCACCACGGGACGACGCCGTGACGGCATCCCGCTGGGACGCATTGCCGGCGTTCCTGTCGTGCTTGCTTACTCCTGGTTTGTGATCGCGGCCTTCACCGTCATCGCGTACGGGCCCGTGTTGGCGCGGAACAACCCCATGCTGGGCATGAGCGCCTATCTCGTGGCCTTCGCCTACGCCGTCCTGCTCCTGCTCTCGGTGCTGGTCCATGAACTCGCGCACGCCCTCACGGCGAAAATCTACGGATGGCCCACCCAGAAGATCGTCCTCAACCTCTGGGGCGGGCACACCCAGTTCGAGAGCTTCACGTCTTCCCCCGGCCGGTCCGTCCTGGTGGCGTTGGCCGGACCGGCGGCCAATTTTGTCCTCGCCGGCGGAGCCTGGCTGGTCCTGGGCACCAACAGCCTGGGAAGTGTCGCCGAGATCCTGACGAACATCTTCATGTGGGCCAACTTCCTCATCGCCGTCTTCAATGTCCTGCCGGGCTTGCCGCTGGACGGTGGGCGCATTGTCGAATCCATCGTGTGGAAGGCCACCGGGAGCCAGGCGAAAGGAACCGTGGCAGCCGGCTGGGGTGGGCGCATCATCGTCCTGGCGATCGCTTACTGGTTCCTCCTTCGCCCCTACCTCGCCGGCGACCAGCCGGACTTCAGCCTCCTGATGATCACCATCCTGGTGGGCGGCTTCCTGTGGATGGGTGCCTCGGCTTCCATCCAGCAGGGCACGCTGCGGGCACGGCTGCCGCTGGTCAGCGCAGCGGGATTGTCGACGCCGGCCGTTGGGGTGCCTGCCTCGGGCACTGTCCGTGACGCCCTCCGCCTGGCGGCAGAAGGAACGAAGTCCGTGGTGGTGTGCGGACCGGACGGCCGGCCGCAGGGTGTGGTGGACCCCGGCGCATTGGCCTCGGTGCCCGACGCCGCAGCCGATTCGACGCCAGTCACCGCCATTTCGTTTCCCTTGGCTGCGGGAGCCTATGTTCCCGAGTGGTCCAAGGGGCAGGAGCTGATCCAGTTTCTTTCGCAGGTTGAGGGACGGCACTACGCAGTGGTGGACCACAATGGCAAAGTCACCGGGCTGCTCACCCAGGACGTTGTCCTCGCGGCCATCACAGGGAGGCGCCAGCGCACCGATAGGCACCCGCAGGGCCAGAACCGGTAGAGTTACCTGCCGGTCGTGCATTGCCGCCGCCAGGGGCCACAATATCCGTGGGCACTTTGGCCGCGGCACAAAAGGTTTACAGGAGCGAGGAACATCATGAGCAGCGAAACTGCCGTCAACGACGCCACCGGAGCAGCGCAAGCCGGTGCTGCCGCCAGCGGCTCGCAGCCGGTGGGAGCCGCCCGTCGCCGCGGCCCCTTCAGGGAAGGCGAGCGTGTCCAGCTCACCGACGAACGTGGCCGCATGAATACCATCACGCTTGAACGCGGTGGCGCCTTCCATACGCACCGGGGCTTCCTGAACCACGATGAGATCATCGGCAAGGTGGACGGCTCCGTTGTGGTGAACAACGTCGGCCAGCAGTACCAGACCCTGCGCCCGCTGCTGTCCGACTTCGTGCTGTCCATGCCGCGCGGCGCCGCCGTGGTCTATCCCAAGGACGCCGGCCAGATCGTGACCATGGCGGATATCTTCCCCGGGGCCCGCGTGGTGGAGGCCGGCGTCGGCTCCGGTGCCTTGTCCATCTCCCTGCTCCGCGCCGTGGGGGACAACGGCTACCTGCACTCCTTCGAGCGGCGTGAAGAGTTTGCGGACATCGCCCGGGGAAACGTGGAGACCATCTTCGGCGGCCCGCATCCTGCATGGCAGATCTCGCTCGGCGACTTCCAGGAGGAAGTGGTCAAGGCTGAAGAGCCCGGCTCCGTGGACCGCGTGGTCCTGGACATGCTGGCGCCCTGGGAATGCCTCGACGCCGTCGCCACCGTGCTTGCGCCCGGCGGCGTCTGGATCAACTACGTAGCCACGGTCACCCAGCTCTCCCGTACGGCCGAGGCGATCCGCGCCGACGGCCGCTTCACTGAACCTGACGCCTGGGAATCGCTGGTCCGCGGCTGGCACCTTGAGGGTCTCGCGGTCCGGCCGGACCACCGGATGGTGGCCCACACCGGGTTCCTGCTGGTCACCCGCCGGCTCGCCGACGGTGTGACGGGCATCTCGGTCAAGCGGCGGCCGTCCAAGACCGAATTCAACGAAGAGGATGTCAATGCCTGGACTCCCGGTGCTGTAGGGGAGCGGGCGGTGTCAGACAAGAAGCTGCGGCGGGCAGCCCGGGACGCCATCGCCGGAACGAATGTGGTGGACACGCCCGAGGTTACGAACTAGTCCACATTTCGGGAGTCTCCATCCCTACCCGGCATCTTGGGACTAATGTCTTAAGAGAAGCGCAGGAAGGGGCTGATACATCATGGAGACACCAAACCAGGACTCCGGACGTACACCGGCAGAGCAGTCTGCCGCCAACGACCTCTCGGTTGCTGACCGCCAGGTCAACATACTTCGGGACAAGCTCAGGCACATCGACCGCCAGTTGGCAGCGGCAACGCAGAACAACACCAAGCTGGTCAGCATGCTTGAGACGGCCAAGGCGGAGATTCTCCGGCTGAAAAACGCCCTTGACCAGGAAGGACAGCCGCCGTACAGCTTCGGCACCATCCTCCAGATCAACCCAAAGCGGCAGCCTTCCCCCGGCAACAGCGGACAGGCTGCCACGGAGGAATCGGTGGACATCTTCAACGCCGGCCGGAAGATGCGGGTGGGCATCAGCCCCCTGGTAAACATCAACCAGCTGGCGGTAGGCCAGGAGGTGCTGCTCAACGAAGCCCTCCTGATCGTTGCAGGGCTCGGCTATGAGCGCGCCGGCGAGCTGGCCACCCTGAAGGAGATGCTGGGACGGGACCGGGCCCTGGTGGTGGGCCGGGCCGATGAAGAACGCGTGGTCCGGCTCTCCGGCGCGCTGCAGGCCGAGAAGCTCAGGGTGGGCGACGCCCTCTCCGTGGATTCGCGGACCGGCTACGCACTCGAGAAGGTGCCGCGCTCCGAGGTGGAGAACCTGGTCCTGGAAGAAGTTCCGGACATCACCTACGAGGACATCGGCGGCCTTGGCCCCCAGATCGAGCAGATCAGGGACGCGGTGGAACTGCCGTTCCTGCACCCCGACCTCTACCGGGAGCACGGCCTGAAGGCGCCCAAGGGCATCCTGCTGTACGGGCCTCCGGGCTGCGGCAAGACCCTCATCGCCAAGGCTGTCGCCAACTCCCTCGCTGCCCGCGCCGCCGAGCGGTCCGGGAACGTGGACCTGAAGAGCTACTTCCTGAACATCAAGGGCCCTGAACTCCTCGACAAGTACGTGGGCGAAACGGAGCGGCACATCCGGCTGATCTTCTCCCGCGCCCGGGAAAAGGCATCGGACGGCAGCCCCGTAGTGGTCTTCTTCGACGAAATGGATTCCTTGTTCCGCACCCGCGGCACCGGAATCTCGTCCGACGTCGAAACCACCATCGTGCCCCAGCTCCTCAGTGAGATCGACGGCGTGGAACGCCTCGACAACGTCATCGTCATCGGCGCATCCAACCGTGAGGACATGATCGACCCCGCCATCCTCCGGCCCGGCCGGCTGGACGTCAAAGTCAAGATCCAGCGTCCCGATGCCGAAGCCGCCGCGGACATCTTCAACAAATACATCACGCCGGACCTGCCGTTCCACGAATCGGACCTCGCAGAGCACAACGGCGACGTCCAGGCCACGGTTGACGCCATGGTCCAGCGCACGGTCGAAGCCATGTACTCCACCGATAAGTCCAACGAGTTCCTGGAGGTCACCTATGCCAACGGTGACACCGAGATGCTCTACTTCAAGGATTTCAACTCGGGCGCCGTGGTGCAGAACGTGGTGGACCGGGCCAAGAAGTACGCCATCAAGGACCTGCTGACCACGCACCAGAAGGGCCTCCGGATCGAGCACCTGCTGCGCGCTGTGGTGGACGAGTTCCGCGAACACGAGGACATGCCCAACACCACCAACCCCGACGACTGGGCACGCATCTCCGGCAAAAAGGGCGAACGGATCACCTACATCCGCACCATCGTCCAGGGCAAGGCCGGCCAGGAACCGGGCAAGTCCATCGAGACGATGCCGACCACGGGACAGTATCTATGACGGGTGCAAAGGGACCCGCTGCCGGGGAAGCGCTCCCCGTCGGCGGGGCCATGCGGGTCATGGGGGCGGAAACCGAATACGGCATCCACGCCCCCTCCGCACCCTCGGCCAACGCCACCATGATGAGCGCGCGGGTGGTGCAGGCCTATGCCCAGGTCACCAGGCAGCGGGCGGCCGGCGGGGCCGAGACCCGCTGGGACTATACCGACGAAGAGCCGCTGCACGATGCCCGGGGTTGGACCGTGGACCGGGGAGCTGCACACCCCACCCAGCTGACCGACCAGCCACCAGTGCTTGACGCGGAGGCGGTGGCCCTGGCCTACGGGCGCGAGGAACTCGAACTGGACGGCCAGGACGAGTCGGGGACGCTGCTCATGAACATGGTCCTGGGCAATGGGGCCCGGCTGTACGTTGACCACGCCCATCCGGAGTATTCAAGCCCCGAGGTCACCAACCCACGGGACGCTGTGGCCTGGGACGCTGCCGGCGACCTTGTGGGGCTGGCGGCCGTGCGCCGGCTGGCGGCGGACCCGGCGCTCCCGCCGGTCAACCTTTACAAGAACAACACGGACAACAAGTCCGTGTCCTACGGTTCGCACGAGAACTACCTCATGCCCCGTTCGGTCCCTTTTGGCGACATTGTCCGCGGGCTCACGCCATTCTTCATCAGCCGGCAGGTGGTCTGCGGGGCCGGGCGGCTCGGGATAGGACAGGACAGTTCAACCCCGGGCTTCCAGGTCAGCCAGCGGGCCGACTTCTTCGAAGCCGAGGTCGGCCTGGAAACCACCATCCGCCGGCCCATCATCAACACCCGCGACGAGCCCCATTCCACCGCCGACAAGTACCGGCGCCTGCACGTCATCATCGGTGACGCCAATCTCAGCCAGGTGTCCAACTACCTGAAGTTCGGCACCACGGCCATGGTCCTGAGCCTCATTGAGGCAGGGCTCGCCCCCAAAATCGAAGTCTACGAGCCGGTGGCAGCGCTCAAAACGGTGAGTCACGATACCTCGCTGACAGCAAAGCTGCGCCTGTTGGACGGACGGCGGGTCACGGCGCTGGACCTTCAGTGGATGTACCACGAAGCCGCAGCCAAACTCGCCCAGGACACCGGCGTCGGTGACGCCGTGGACGGTGACGGGCACACACACGAGGTCCTGGAACGGTGGGCTGCCGTTCTCACCCAACTGGACAGTGACAGGGCCGCGGCTGCCAGTTCCGTGGAGTGGCTGGCGAAACTTACCCTGCTTGATGGGTATCGCCAGCGTGATGGACTGGAGTGGAGCGATGCCCGGCTTGGCCTGGTGGATCTCCAGTGGTCCGATATCAGGCCGGAGAAAGGCCTCTACTACCGCCTGTTGTCCAGGAACCGGATGCAGCGCGTGGTGGACGATGCTGCCATCTCCGCTGCCGTGGCCGAGCCCCCCGCCGACACCCGGGCCTTCTTCCGCGGAAAGTGCATCAGCAGCTTCGGCAAGGATGTGGTGGGGGCAAGCTGGGACTCGGTCATCTTCGACGTGCCCGGTTACGGACGGCTTCAGCGGGTGCCTACCAGGGAACCACTGAGGGGAACCAAAGCCCTGACCGGAGCGTTGTTTGAGCGCTACCGGGAAGCGGGACCGTTCCTCGGCGAACTGCTGGGACACAACAGTACTCCGCCTGCGGCGTAAACCGCGCCGGAACGCCCGTCCCGTGGCAGGATGGGCATATCGGAGGATCCGCCGGATCCACCGGAGGAAAAAGGAGGGAATCCAATGGCAGGCCAGGAGCAGCAGCAGCCGCAGTCACGCGACAGCCAGGTCGAAGACGACATCCCCGAGGCACCCCCGGCACCGCCCGAGGCGCAGGCTTCGGCGTCGACCGAAGGCGTGGACGACCTGCTCGACGAAATCGACGGCGTCCTGGAATCCAACGCCGAAGAGTTCGTCCGGGCATTCGTGCAAAAGGGCGGCCAGTAACCCGGACCCGGAAGGTGGCGGAAGCCGCGGACGGCCGGAATCTGTACCGACGTTGAAGTACCACGTTCAAGGAGTGATGAGTGCAGGAATCAACCGCCAACCAGGTAGCCGCCAACGCCACCTCGTCCTTTACGGAGCACCTGCAACGGGACCGGCCCGAGCTACTGCCCTTTAGCCGGTCCCTCCAGGGCGGCGTGTCCGGGGCTGCGCCGTTGCAGGTTCCGCACGCCACCACGATCGTGGCCATGAGTTACGGCGGCGGTGTCCTGATGGCGGGCGACCGGCGCGCCACCATGGGAAACATCATTGCCAGCAGGCACATCGAGAAGGTCTTCCCGGCAGACCACTTCTCTGTCCTTGGCATAGCCGGCACAGCCGGAATAGCGATCGACCTGACGCGGCTCTTCCAGGTTGAACTTGAGCACTACGAAAAGATTGAAGGAACCCAGCTCAGCCTCGAAGGCAAGGCGAACCGGTTGGGGGCCATGATCCGGGGCAACCTTCCCATGGCCCTGCAGGGCCTTGCCGTGGTGCCCCTGTTTGCAGGGTTCGACACCAGCGCCGGTGTCGGACGGCTGTTTTCCTATGACGTCACCGGGGGCAGGTACGAGGAACACGAACACCATACCGTGGGTTCCGGTTCCGTCTTCGCCCGCGGAGCCCTGAAGAAACTCTGGCGGCCCAACCTCACCCCGGCTGAGGCGCTGTCCGTCGCCGTGGAGTCCCTGTACGACGCCGCCGACGACGATTCCGCCACGGGCGGCCCGGATACCGTCCGGCAGTTGTGGCCCGTGGTTTATACAGTGGACAGGACGGGAGCCCGCCGGGTGCCCGAGGCCGAACTCGCGGCTGCTTCGCGCAGCGTGATCGAAGCGCGCACCATCGCCGGACGGGAGGCCTGAGATGACCCAGCAGTTTTATGTCTCGCCCGAACAGCTGATGAAGGACCGCGCGGATTTCGCGCGGAAGGGCATCGCCCGCGGCCGGTCGGTGGTTGTCATCAGCTGCGCCGACGGCATCGCACTCGTCGCCGAGAACCCATCGCCGTCCCTGCACAAGATCGGCGAAATCTACGACAAGATCGCGTTCGCCGCCGTGGGCAAGTACAACGAATTCGAAAGCCTGCGCCAGGCCGGCGTCCGCTATGCCGACGTCCGCGGGTACTCGTATGACCGCGAGGACGTCACCGCCCGCGGCCTGGCGAGCGTATACGCCCAAAGCCTGGGTGCCGTCTTCACCGCAGAGCAAAAGCCGTTTGAAGTGGAACTGGCAGTAGCCGAAGTGGGCTCCACGCAGGCCGAAGACCACCTGTACCGGCTGACCTTCGACGGTTCCATCGCCGATGAGCACAGCTTTGTGGTCATGGGCGGCCAGGCAGACAAGGTGTCGTCAACCATCGAGGCAGGATGGCAGGCGTCCCTGGGCTTCGCCGACGCTGTCCGGCTGGCTTTGAAGGGTCTCACGCCTGCCCAGGAGGGTGACCAGCCGGCAGCACCTCTGCCGCCCGGCGCCCTCGAGGTGGCAGTTCTGGACAGGCTTTCCGAAAGCTCCCGCGGCTCCCGGCGTGCTTTCCGCAGGCTGAACGACGCGGACATCACAGCACTGCTGGCCTAGGAGGACGACATGGACAAGAGAATCTTCGGCATCGAAACCGAGTTCGGGATCTCTTACTCGAGCCCCGACTCGAGGCCGCTGGCCCCGGAAGAGGTGGCCCGGTACCTCTTCCGAAAGGTGGTCAGCTGGGGGCGCTCGTCCAACGTGTTCCTCACCAACGGTTCGCGGCTGTACCTCGACGTAGGATCCCACCCGGAATACGCCACCGCCGAATGCGACGACCTCGCCCAGCTGATCGCCCATGACCGTGCGGGTGAGCTCATCCTGGATGACCTGGTTGATGAGGCCCAGGCCCGGCTGGCGGCCGAGGGCTTCAACGGCACCGTATACCTTTTCAAGAACAACACCGACTCCGCGGGCAACTCGTACGGCAGCCACGAGAACTACCTCATTCCCCGCCGTGGGGAATTCTCCCGCCTGGCCGAAATCCTGATCCCGTTCCTGGTCACCCGCCAGCTCATCGCCGGCGCCGGAAAGATCCTGAAGACGCCGCATGGCGCCACCTATGCGTTCTCCCAGCGGGCCGACCACATCTGGGAGGGAGTGTCCTCAGCCACCACACGGTCGCGGCCCATCATCAACACCCGTGACGAGCCGCACGCGGACGCGGAGTTTTATCGGCGGCTGCACGTCATTGTGGGCGACTCGAACATGTCAGAGGCGACCGCCCTGATGAAAGTCGGAACCGTTGACCTGGTCCTTCGGATGATCGAAGCGGGCGTGATCATGCGCGACATGCGGATGGAAAACCCCATCCGCAGCATCCGCGAGATCTCCCACGACCTCAGTGGCCGGGCATTGGTCCGCCTGGCCAATGGACGCCAGCTCACCGCCCTTGAAATCCAGCAGGAATACCTCACCAAGGTGACGGCCTTCGTCAATGAACACGGCGCCCACAACCCGCATGTACCGCTGATCCTGGATCTGTGGGAGCGGACGCTGCATGCCATTGAATCCGGTGACACCAAGGGCATTGACACCGAAATCGACTGGGCCATCAAGAAGAAGCTGATGGATAACTACCGCGAACGCCACGGCCTTGGCCTGGACGCGCCCCGCATTGCCCAGCTTGATCTGACGTACCACGACATTTCCCGCAGCCGGGGACTTTACTACCTGCTGCAATCCCGTGGAGCGGTCCGCCGCATCGTGGACGACACTGTCATCAAGGGGGCGGTGGACGCGCCGCCGCAAACCACCAGGGCCAAGCTGCGCGGCGACTTTGTCCGCCGCGCGCAGGAGTTGGGACGCGACTACACGGTGGACTGGGTGCACCTGAAACTGAACGACCGCGCCCACCAGACGATCTTGTGCAAGGATCCGTTCCGCAGCGTCGATGAGCGCGTCGATGCGCTTCTGGACTCTATGGGCTGACGTCCAGCTTCAGGGTCTATTCTGGATAAGGTCCTTTTAACGGGACCTCTTCACGGCATGCTCCGCCGCCATGCGGAGTGTCGTATCCACCCTGCCCCGACGAAAGTTTTCCTACGTGCGCCGACTACTAGCAATCCTCCTTCCCGGCCTGCTGCTCCTGACCGCCTGCGGAGGCACCGCCTCCCAGCCAGAGCCCAGCAGCCAGTCCGCCGGGGAGACTGCAAAGTTCGACTCCCTCAAGCTGACCGACAACGGGGACAAGAAGGCCCCTGGCGTGGACTTTGACAAGCCACTGGCCGTGACCCAGCCAACCATCAAAGTGGTTTCCGAGGGCAAGGGCGACGCCGTAAAGGCCAACCAGGTTGCCAAGATTTCCATCCTCGCCCTGAACGGCACGGACGGCTCCCAGCTCGAGGATACGTTCCCCAACGAGCCGGAAAGCCTGGAGCTGAATGACGAGCTCAAGACCAGCAGCGCAGTCATCTACAACGCTTTCGTGGGCGCCAAGGTTGGATCCAGCCTTGCACTGGCCGTTCCCGGCCAGCAGAGCGCGGCATCGGCCAGCCCCAGCCCTTCCGACGGCGCCAGCCCCAGCCCGAGTCCGGAAGCCGGGCCCACCCAGCTGCTGATCATCAAGGTGCTCTCCGCATCCGATCCCACCCCGGTCCTGGACAAGCCCCAGGGCGAAACCGTGACGCCGCCGGCCGGGCTGCCTACCGTTACTGAAAAAGACGGCGTCCCCGAAATCAACGTTGCCGGTGCGGCTGCCCCCACATCCCTCGTGTCCCAGGACCTGATCAAGGGCTCCGGCGCCACCGTCAAGGAGTCCGACACGCTGACCGTGAATTACGTCGGCGTCAACCTGGCAGACGGCACCAAGTTCGATTCCAGCTTCGACCGCGGCCAGCCGGCCACCTTCCCGCTGACCGGGGTCATCAAGGGCTGGACCCAGGGCCTCGCCGGCAAGACCGTTGGGTCCCGCGTCCTGCTGGTCATCCCCAAGGACCTGGCCTACGGCGACGCCGGCCAGGGGCAGGCAAAGGGCGACCTGGTCTTCGTAGTGGACATCCTCGGGGTCAAGTAGCAAGACTTACATGGACGCCGCGTCCCTCGCGGCACCCCATCAGCATTTACGCATAGGAGCAAGCATGTCTTTTGGACAGCGGGAATTTGACCGCCAGAAGCCCGAAATCGATTTTCCGGAGGGCGACGTCCCCACGGAACTCGTCATCACAGACCTGATCGAGGGTGACGGCCGGGAAGCCAAGGCAGGGGACACCGTCTCCACCCACTACGTCGGCGTTGCCTGGTCCACAGGCGAGGAATTCGACGCCTCCTGGGGCCGCGGTGCACCCCTGGACTTCCGCGTCGGCGTCGGCCAGGTCATCCAGGGCTGGGACCAGGGCCTGCTGGGCATGAAGGTCGGTGGCCGCCGCCGCCTGGAGATCCCCTCCGAGCTGGCCTATGGCTCGCGCGGTGCCGGTGGCGCGATTGCTCCCAACGAGGCACTGATCTTCGTCGTGGACCTCGTGGCCGTGCGCTGACCCAGGCGCCAACACAGCCGGGAGCGCGGCAGTACTGGAGGAAGTTCCTCCGGTACTGCCGCGCTTTCTGCTTTCATCGGGGGAGTTTAGTAACGTAACGAGCGTGTCCCTATCCCGCACCGAACGACTCCTCAACCTGCTGATTGCGCTGCTCAACACCCGCTACGGGCTGCACCGCAGCGAACTGCGCGAAAAGGTCTACCACGACACCTCCGGCAATGACGTTGCGTTCGGACGGATGTTCGAGCGGGACAAGAATGACCTGCGGGCAATGGGCTTCGACGTGGAGACACTGACGGACATGGGCTGGAGCGAGGACGACCCCGCCACCACCAGGTACCGGATCGGCAAGGAGTCCAACCGGCTCCCGGACGTCCAGCTGGGGCCCGACGAGTGGACCGTCCTGCTGCTGGCCTCCCAATTATGGGAGCGCGCGGCACTGGGCACCGCCGCCCAAAGCGCGCTCCGCAAACTCCAGGCCGCCGGCAGGATGGCGGACGTGGAACTGCCGGCCGGGGTCCAGCCCCGGATCAAACCCGCCGGCCAGGCCTTTGATGACATCGTGGCCGCCATGCACGCCCGGCATCCGGTCACTTTCACGTATCTCGCCGGCACCACCGGCAAAGAGGAGGAACGCACCGTCGAGCCCTGGGGCCTGGGCAGCCGCTTCGGCCAGTGGTACCTCATGGGCTACGACCGGACACGCGAGGCGCCCCGGCATTTCCGCCTGTCGCGCTTCACCAGTGCCGTGACCACATTGGCGAAGGAGCAGTACACGCCGCCGGTGGACTTCAGTATCCGCGCAGAGCTGGACCTGTTGCCGGAACTGCCGCTGCGCACCGCCGTCGTGGACGTCAAGGAGGGGCACCTGCTGGCCCTCCGCCGTCGTGCTGTTCAAGCCACCCAGGACCAGGCCACAGGCCGGCCAGGTGCGGGCTGCGACAGGCTCTTCATCGAGTACCGGGACCCGGAGGTGCTTGCCGAAGAGCTGGCCTCCTACGGACCCGATGCCCTGGCAGTGGAACCGGCTGAACTTGCTGCCGCCGTGAGGCGCAGGCTCCAGGCAGCGGCCGCGTTCAGCGACGCACCTGTCCCCGACTACACGTTCGCCGATGCCCGTGCCCGGACCGCCCGGAAGGGAACGTCTGAGGACCAGCTCAAGCGCATGCTGCAGTTGGTCCCCTTCCTGGTCCACAACCAGGGGCTGCACATCCAGGACGTCGCAAAGCACTTCGGCGTCACCCGTGAAGAGCTCGAGGCAGACCTCCGGATCCTCATCTGCTCCGGGCTGCCGGAGGGTTATCCGGACGACCTGCTCGATATCCAATGGGAAGACGACCACGTCTTCATTACCCAGGACCTTGACCTGAAGAAACCTGTCCGGTTTACCGTGGCGGAGGCATGCGCTTTGCTGACAGGTCTTGAAACGCTCAACGGCCTGCCGGACCTTCCCGGCGGCGGCGCGCTGGAGTCGGTTACCTTGAAGCTCCTGGCGGCCGCAGGCGAGGAAGGGCTGCAAGCTGCCTCCATTGCCGGGCCGGAGGTTGCACCTGCCGACGCCGCAACCCATGCCACGGTCCGCCAGGCCATCGAGACCCGCTCCCAGCTCCACCTGACCTACCTTTCACCCCAGCGTGACGCCGTCACCGAGCGCGACGTTGACCCGCTGCGGCTGTATTCCCTGGACAACACCTGGTACTTCGAAGCCTGGTGCCACCTGGTGGACGGGCTGCGGAACTTCCGCCTGGACCGTGTACAGGACGTTCACCCCAACGGAGCGCCTGCCGCCCCGCACGGGATACCGGAGGGCGGGGTCCCGGCCAAGCTTTTCACCGCGAACGACGACGACACCACCGTCACCGTCCAGCTCACCCGGCAGGGGAGGGGGCTGGCGGAGGACTACTACGCGGAGCGTACCGCGGAGTTGCCCGACGGCGGCCTGGTGGCAGAGATCCGGTTCGGCAACACGGCGTGGCTGCCGATGTTCGTGGCCCAGCATGGCGGTTCAGCCCGGATTCTGGCCCCTGCGGAGCTGGCTTCCGCCGCGCGGGACTGGCTTGCGGCCTCGCTGGCCGGATACGACCGATAGACTTCTCACCATGCCTTGGTGGTCCTGGATTCTCATATGGGTGGCGCTTGTCGCCGTTGCCCTGCTGTTCTATGTTCTGCTGGGCATCCGTCTCTTCCGACAGTTCATGGCCACGGTGAAGGACCTCGCTGCAGCGGGCGAAAAGCTGGGACACCTGAGCCCGGTCGAGGTGGCGGGTGAACCCGCGGATCCGTCCGGGCCCCTGCCGGGTTCTGCCGTTTTTGCCTCGCCCGCCGTCATGCGACATGATTACGAGGCATCCAAATGGGCCCGGCGCGAGGAACGCCGCCGTCGGCGAGTGCAGCGTAAAAAGGACCGGGGCCAGCCGCAGGCGCTCGGAGATCTCGACTTCACATAGAAGTAGGATGTACTTAGAGGAAAGGATTTCCCGTGGGAAGACTCTTTGACGGCCCCTGGCCGATCGTAATCATCATCGTTGTAGCTTTGCTTCTCTTCGCCGCACCCAAGCTTCCGGCCATGGCCCGCAGCCTGGGACAGTCCATGCGGATCATCAAGTCCGAGGTGAAGGAAATGAAGAACGACGGCAAGGCCGACACCACCGACGCAAACGGTCCGGTGGAAGGCACCATCGTGAACCACCCCAAGGCGAAGCCCGGTGAGCCGACAGACGGCACTGACGTTCCGCCGTCGACCCGCGCCTGACCTCCCGTGGCACTGTCGCGGGCCCGTAAAGCCAATCCCGAGGGGCGGATGTCACTTTGGGAGCACCTCAAGGAGCTGAAGAACCGGCTGATCAAGTCGGCCATCGGCGTCGTCATTGGCGGCATTGGGGGCTGGATACTTTACGATCCGCTGCTGAAGGCCTTGGCCGAACCGGTTAACCGCATTTCCGATGAGACCGGCGGCCTTGCCGCCATCAACTTCGGGACCATCGCATCACCGTTCGACTTCAAGCTCCAGATGTCGCTCCTCATTGGCGCCGTCATCTCCAGCCCCATCTGGATCTACCAGCTCTGGGCCTTCATCACCCCGGGGCTGACGTCGAAGGAACGGCGCTACACCCTGGGCTACATGGCTGCTGCCATCCCGCTCTTCCTGGCCGGAATCTGGGTGGGGTGGCTCGTGGTGCCGCAGGTGGTCCACGCGCTGACCCAGTTCACCCCGGCAGGCTCCTCCAGCGTCATCGATGCCCGGACCTACATCGAGTTCGTCACCCGGATGGTGCTCATGCTGGGCCTGGCCTTCCTGGTGCCCGTAGTGCTGGTGGGCGTCAACATGGCCGGGCTCGTATCCGGCCACACCATCCTCAAGGCCTGGCGCATTACAGTCTTCCTGGTCTTCGTCCTGGCCGCCATTGCCGCGCCGGGCGCGGATGCGATTTCGATGTTCATGCTTGCCGGACCGCTGCTGGCGCTGTTCTTCGCGGCAATCGGCATCTGCATCATGAACGACAAGCGCCGCGACCGCCGCCAGGCCCGGCAGGTCGAGGAAACCGAGGCCACAGCGGACGTCGCAACCCCCAGCAGTGAACTGAAGAAGCTCTAGCCTGCCGTTAGGCTTGGGGTATGTCCTCCACCACCGGACCCTTCTCCGCCGGGCCCATCGATCCTGAAGAAATGTCGCCGGCCGAGAGGTACCGTGCCAGCGCCGAACGCCGGGCCGAGGCCGCCACCTACCTCGGGGCGTTTATCCGGACCCTGGACTTCGAGCTTGACGACTTTCAACGGCAGGCCTGTCTTTCCCTGCAGCAAGGCAAGGGAGTCCTGGTGGCTGCCCCTACCGGTGCCGGGAAGACCATCGTGGGGGAGTTCGCCATCTACCTCGCGCTGCAGCGGGGACTGAAAGCCTTTTACACCACACCCATCAAGGCGCTCAGCAACCAGAAGTTCAGTGAACTCACCGCTAAATATGGTGCGGACAATGTGGGCCTCCTGACCGGCGACACCAGCATCAACGGGGATGCCCAGGTGGTGGTCATGACCACCGAGGTCCTGCGGAACATGCTCTACGCTGATTCGGCCACTCTGGGCGACCTCGGCTACGTGGTCATGGATGAGGTGCACTACCTCGCCGACCGGTTCCGCGGGGCTGTCTGGGAGGAAGTCATCATCCACCTGCCCAGCGAGGTCCAGGTCGCCTCACTGAGTGCAACGGTTTCAAATGCCGAGGAATTCGGGGCCTGGCTGGACACCGTCCGCGGCGACACAGACATCATCGTCTCCGAGCACCGCCCGGTGCCGCTGTGGCAGCACGTCATGGTGGGCCGCCGGATCATGGACCTGTTTGCCGGAGAAACCACCTTCGACGAGATCGCTCCGCCCGTGGAGGAAGACGACCTGCGGCCGGCCTTGTCCGGCACGTCCCACGATGCCGGCAAGGGACGTGGTTTCGACGTCAACCCGGACCTGCTGGCAGTGGCCCAGAGCGAGATGCGGCAGAGCTTCCGCAGCAGGCCCGGCCCCGGCGGAAGGGGCCAGCGCGGCCGGCGCGGAAACGACCGCCCCGCCCGTGGCGGCGAGAACACGGGAGTGCGCCCCGCCAGCCGCCCCCAGGTCATCGCCAGCCTGGACCGGATGGACCTGCTGCCTGCCATCACCTTCATCTTTTCCCGCGCAGGCTGTGAGGCTGCCGTGGCCCAGTGTGTCTCGTCCGGCCTCTGGCTCACCACCGAAACAGAGCAGCGGATCATCGCCCAGCGTGTTGACGAGGCGGGGCAGGACATCCCGGCCGACGACCTTGACGTCCTGGGCTTTTGGACCTGGCGCGACGGATTGCTCCGGGGGTTCGCGGCCCACCATGCCGGAATGCTGCCGACCTTCAAGGAGGTGGTCGAGAAACTCTTTGCCGATGGCCTGGTCAAAGCTGTCTTCGCCACGGAAACCCTTGCGCTGGGCGTCAACATGCCTGCCCGGTCCGTGGTGCTGGAAAAGCTGGACAAGTTCAACGGCGAAGCGCATGTGGACATCACCGCAGGGGAGTACACCCAGCTCACCGGCCGTGCGGGCCGGCGAGGCATCGATGTTGAGGGCCACGCCGTGGTGCTGTGGCAGCCCGGTACAGACCCGACGGCGGTCGCGGGACTGGCATCGCGGCGCACCTACCCGCTGAATTCCAGTTTCCGGCCCACCTACAACATGAGCATCAACCTGCTGGCGCAGTTTGGCCGGGCCAGGGCCCGCGAGATCCTCGAGTCCTCCTTCGCCCAGTTCCAGGCGGACCGCTCCGTGGTGGGCCTGGCCCGCCAGGTGCGCAGCCGCGAGGAATCCCTGGCCGGCTACGCAAAATCCATGACCTGCCACCTGGGTGACTTCACCGAGTATGCGCGGCTGCGCAGGGAACTTTCCGACGCCGAGAACGCCACGTCCCGGACCAAGTCACGCGTCCGGAAGTCCCTTTGCGACGATTCACTGGCGCGGCTCCTGCCTGGGGACGTGGTAAACGTTCCCGGTGGCCGTGCCCCCGGGCCCGCCGTCGTCCTTAGTTCGGACCACGCCAGCCGCGAGCCGCGGCCGGCCGTGCTGACGCTGGACAACCAACTGCGCAGGATCGGCGCTGACGACCTCGAGGGTCCCATCGCGCCGGTTACCCGGGTCCGCATCCCCAAGTCCTTCAACGCGAAGGTGCCCAAGTCCCGCAGGGACCTGGCGTCCTCTGTCCGGAACGCGCTTCGAGAGAACCGTCCGCCCGCCCCGGGCCAGAACCGCAACCATGACTTCGGCCGGGCCGCTGCCTTGCCCAACCAGGAAAGGCGCATTGCGGATCTTCGCCGGGCCCTGAAGGCACACCCGTGCCATGGGTGCAGCGAACGCGAAGACCATGCCCGGTGGTCGGAGCGCTGGTGGAAGCTAAGGCGCGAAACGGACGGCCTGGTCCACCAGATCCAGGGCCGCACCAACACCATTGCCAAGACCTTCGACCGGGTCTGCGACGTCCTGTCCGTCTACGGTTACCTGGAAGACGCGGGAGACGGCCGGCTGAATATCAGCGCGGACGGCCAGCGGCTGCGCAGGATATACGGCGAGAAGGACCTGTTGATCTCGCAGTCCCTGCGGCTGGGCGCATTCAATGACCTCGACGCCGCCGAAGTTGCCGCGCTGGCCAGCGTACTGGTCTACCAGGCCAAACGCGAGGACCGGGGCCTGAGGCCGCGCATGCCCAGCGTCTCCTTGGAGACCGCCGTCGACACAGTGGTGAAGGAATGGTCCGTCCTTGAGGATGTGGAAGAGGAACACAAGCTCCCCCTGACCGGTGAGCCTGAACTGGGACTTGTCTGGCCGCTGTATAAGTGGGCCCGTGGCCGCCATCTGCAGGATGTCCTCAGCGGCACCGATCTTGCCGCGGGCGACTTTGTCCGCTGGGTGAAGCAGGTGGTGGACCTTCTGGACCAGCTTGCCAAGATCCCCGGACTGGACCCGCGGCTGGCACGGCTCTGCGCCGAAGCGATCAACCTCATCCGCCGCGGCGTCGTGGCATATTCTTCCGTCCTTTAGCCCCGATGACACCCGGCCGGCCCACGCCGGCACCCCCACACCCCAGGAGTCTGCCCCCATGCCCCGCCCCGATGCCACTTCCCACTCTGATGCCGCCTCCCGGCCCGCCCCGGTCCTGTACCGCAATGGGTCCGTTTACACCGCGGCGGATCCATTCGCAACGGCCATGCTGGTGGACGGCGGCACCGTCGCCTGGGTTGGATCTGAGCAGGCCGCATCCTCCATCGCAGACAGTTCCATGGAGATCATCGACCTCCGTGGCGCCCTGGTTGCACCCGGCTTCGTCGATTCGCACATCCATCTGACGGAAACCGGGATCGCCCTGGAATCGCTGCAACTGGGCACGGCCACGTCGGCACGCGCGCTGCTGGACGCCGTCGCCGCGGCTGGAGGGGAAGGGCCGGTGCTCGGCCACGGCTGGGACGAAACCAGGTGGGCGGACTCCGCCCTGCCCAGTGCCGAGGAACTGGAGCGGGCGTCAGGGGGCCGCCCGGTCTACCTTTCCCGGGTTGATGTGCACTCGGCCCTGGTTTCGACGTCCCTTGTACACTCCGCGGACCTTCGCGGCAAGGACGGGTACGACGGCGGCGCCCGGGTCACGCGGGCAGCCCACGACGCAGCGCGGCTGGCAACCCGGCAGCTGCCCCAGGACGTGCTGAAGCGGCACCAGGCCCGTGCCCTGGCGGAGGCTGCGGCGAACGGGTACGTTGCGCTGGCCGAAATGGGCGCACCGCACATCGGCGGGGCTGAGGACCTGAGGCTGGCCGCAGGATGGAACGACGCCGCCAAGGACGCGGCGCGCTTTCCTGAGGTGCTGCCGTACTGGGGGGAGCTGGTTTCGTCCGAGGCGCAGGCCCGGACCCTTGTGGAGCAGCTTGGTTGCGGCGTCCGCGGACTGGCGGGGGATTTGAACATCGACGGGTCGCTGGGTTCCAGGACCGCCGCCCTGCGCGCCGGCTACAGCGATGCCGCGCAGGAACGCGGCAGCCTGTACCTCAGCGTCGACCAGGCGGCTGCCCACCTCGCCGCCTGCTCCCTTGCCGGGATCCAGGGCGGTTTCCATGTGATTGGCGACGCCGGGCTGGACGCCGCGCTGGCGGCGCTGGACGTGGCGGCCAAGGAAGTCGGGGAGCAGCGGGTGCGGGCGGCGGGCCACCGCTTCGAGCACGTGGAGATGGCTGATGCCGCGGCCGTGGCAAGGCTGGCGCACTACTCGGTGACCGTCAGCGCCCAACCGTCCTTCGACGCAGCGTGGGGCGGAGCCGGGGGCCTCTATGAGCAGAGGCTGGGGGAGCGGAGCCGGTCGATGAACCCTTTCGCTGCCTTCTATTCAGCCGGGGTTCCTGTCTGTTTCGGCAGCGACAGCCCGGTCACGCCCCTCCGGCCCTGGTCCAGCGTGCGTGCCTGTGTGGAACACCACAACGTGGACCAGCGCATTTCCGCGCGCGCAGCGTTCCTGGGGCACACCCGTGCGGGCTGGAGGGCCGCACGGCACGCCAACCCCATGGCCGGGCAACTGGTTCCCGGCGCACCGGCCAGTTTCGCCGTCTGGGAGGTGGAGGAGCTGATGGTCCAGGTGGCTGACGGCAGGGTGCAGTCATGGAGCACCGATCCGCGGGCCAGGACCCCACTGCTGCCCGCACTGGACACAGGCTCCGACCCGGTATGCCTGCAGACCGTGAAAGACGGTGCCGAACTCTACGCCAGCCCGGCCCTGCGTTCCTGACCCATAATCCTCCGCCCTATAATGGGGAGTTGCGCCCGCCGCCGGCCAGCCCGGCATCAGGTGCTCCGACCACTTCCACCAGGAAAGGCCCTTCGTGCGCGTCCTTACGATCATTCCCACCTACAACGAACTGGAATCGCTGCCCAAGACGCTCCAGCGCCTTCGGACGGCCGTTCCGGCGTCGGACGTGCTGGTGGTTGATGACAACAGCCCTGACGGCACCGGCCAGCTTGCCGACGGCTTCGCCGCCGAGGACTCCCAGGTCCACGTCCTGCACCGCAAGGGCAAGGAAGGCCTGGGCGCCGCCTACATCGCCGGTTTTCGGTGGGGCCTGGACGCCGGATACGACGTCCTGGTGGAAATGGACGCCGACGGCTCACACCAGCCCGAACAGCTTCCCCAGCTGTTGGAAGCCGTGGACAAGGGCGCGGACCTGGCCATGGGCTCGCGCTGGGTTCCCGGCGGCAGCGTGGTCAACTGGCCGCTGTACCGCCAGGCGATCTCCCGGGTGGGCAGCACCTACGCCCGGCTGATGCTGGGGCTGCGGATCAAGGACGTCACCGGCGGCTACCGCGCCTTCCGCAGGACCACCCTGGAAAAGCTCAACCTGGACCAGGTGGATTCCGTGGGCTACGGCTTCCAGGTGGACCTGGCGTGGCGCGTGGCCAAACTGGGCCTGCGCATCGAGGAGCGCCCCATCACCTTCGTTGAGCGCGAACTGGGCGCCTCCAAGATGAGCGGCAACATCGTCATCGAAGCGATGGTCAACGTCACCCGGTGGGGACTGGCCGCCCGCTGGAACACCTTGACCGGCAGGCTGAAGAACAAGCAGCCTTAGCTTTTCCCTGGGCCGCCCTCCGCGGCCTTCTGAGGACACAGGAAAAAGGGGGCGGCCCCGCACCAAAGTGCGGGGCCGCCCCCTTCTTTTGCGGCTGGCCTTATGCCGAGCGGCGCTCTCCGCGGCGCTCCCGCAGGATGGTCAGGCGGTCCTCGAGGATCTGTTCAAGTTCAGGAAGCGAGCGGCGTTCCAGCAGCATGTCCCAGTGCGTGCGGACTGCCTTGTCATTGCTGGTGTCCGGCTTTTCGCCGTCAACCAGGAGCGCTTCCTTGCCGGTCTTGGAGACCCACACCGGAGGAATTTCCGCCTCGGAGGAGAACGTGACGAAAACCTGCTCGCCATCTGCGCAACGGTATTCGACCCGCTGGCGCGGAGCCGGCTCAACTCCGGACTCGGTCTCCATGCTCTGCGCACCAAGGCGCATGCCCCGCAGGCTGCGATCGCTCATGATTTCTCCCTCTGGTCGGTTCGCGGATGAAATCTCCGCGTTAGCCGGTGGCGACGTTGCGCCGCCGGACTAGTGTGTGCACTGTGCTGCATCATAAGATTCAACGCATTGCGAAGCTTGGTTGTTCCAGCTGGTCTTCTCCTGCCGGACAAATACCCAATTATACGGGCTTTAACACGTCTGCACCAAAACAGGGAGGGTTCGGCGGCTAGCCACCGAACCCTCCCTGTCTTGGTCAAGAGCCTAGGGCTGCGTGCGCTCGATGGGCGCCTCGTCGAAAAGTCCGCCGGCAGGCTCCGCGCTGGTGCCGCCAAGGGCGTTGCCGATTCCCTTCAGGGCTTCCCCAACTTCACTCGGGATGATCCAGAGCTTGTTGGCCGAGCCCTCAGCCAACTTGGGCAGCGTCTGGAGGTACTGGTAGGCCAGCAGTTTCTGGTCCGGGTTTCCCTTGTGGATGGCGTCGAAGACCTTCTGGATGGCCTGCGCCTCCCCGTCCGCACGGAGGATGGCGGCCTTGGCTTCGCCTTCCGCGGCGAGGATGGACGCCTGCCGCTGGCCCTCCGCGGTGAGGATGGCTGACTGCTTGGTCCCCTCCGCGGTGAGGATGGCAGCGCGCCGGTCGCGTTCGGCCCGCATCTGCTTCTCCATGGAGTCCTGGATGGAGTGGGGCGGATCGATGGCCTTCAGTTCCACCCGCGAGACGCGGATTCCCCAGCGGCCCGTGGCCTCATCGAGGACTCCCCGAAGCTGTCCGTTGATCTGGTCGCGGGAGGTCAGGGCCTCCTCCAGGTTCAGTCCACCCACCACATTGCGGAGGGTGGTGGTGGTGAGCTGCTCCACGGCCTGGATGTAGTTGGCGATTTCATACGTGGCTGCGCGGGGATCGGTGACCTGGAAGTAGACCACCGTATCGATGGAGACCACCAGGTTGTCTTCGGTGATGACCGGCTGCGGCGGAAAGGACACCACCTGTTCCCGCAGGTCCAGCAGCGGCAGCAGCCGGTCCACGAACGGGATGAGGATCGTCAGCCCGGGGTTAAGCGTGCGCTGGTACTTCCCGAGCCGTTCCACGACGCCGGCACGGGCCTGCGGAATAATCCGGACGGACCGGACCAAAACTATGATGACAAAGACGATCAGAACGACCAGCACAATGGCCAGTGCGGTTCCGCCTGCGTTTTCCATACAACTCCTTGTTCCCCAATTGTCAGGCTGTATCCGGACCGGCAGCCGCCGGCGGCGGTACCGAAACTACTGCTGTGGCGCCGTCGATGGCCGCCACCACCACTTTCTGGCCAGCGGGAAGGATTCCCGCCGCGGAGCGCGCACTCCAAATATCGCCGCCGATTTTCACCAGTCCGCCGTCGGCGGTCACGGCCTCCATCACGACGGCCGGTTCACCGATCAGCCGGTCCACGTTGGTCCGCTGTTCGGCCGGCCCCTTCTTGAGATGCGAAAGGGCTACCGGCCGGACGAAGGCGACCATGAGCAGGGACACCACGCAGAAGACCACCACCTGGAGCCAGGGCTCTGCACCGGCGAAATCGGCAACCAGTGCGGCAAGGGATCCGCCGCCGAGCATGATGAAAAACAGGTCAAGGGTGATCATCTCGATCACCGCAAACGCCAGGAAAGCCGTGAGCCACAATGCCCACCAGTTTTCGCCAAGCCACTCGAACATCCCTGTTTCCCCCTTCGCCACGGGGGAGCCGCACGCGCGGACCCGCCAGTAACTGTCTTTTCATCGTAGTCCGCGGACTTACCGTGTGGGCCGGTTCATACCGGCCGCAGGGGGATAGTGGCCAAGTCGTTACGGGGCGCCGTGGGTCCTGGGCCTGAACACCAGGAGCCTGAACTTTGCGTCGGCTGTCACCGGCTCCGGGGAGTGTTCAAGCCGCACAGCGATCTGCCCCAGGTCCAGGTGGTGGCCGGCCGGGCCCATGAACGCCAGGTCCGCGGCGGCGGCCCGGCCCAGCGCCAGCGGGATGTCGACGTCGACGCTGCTGGCCGGCTCGAAATGCCCCGCCATCGCCCCGGCCAGGCGCTCATCCTTGCCCTCCTCAATGCCAAGCATCCCGGTGAGGGCGGCGATGTCCCCAAGGTGCCCGCTCCGTGGCGTCACCACCACCAGCACGCCGGTGGGACGAAGGACCCGGGCAAACTCAGCCGGGTTCCGCGGAGCGAAGACCACGGTGACCGCATCCACCGAGTTTGCTGCTACCGGCAGCGGCTGCCAGATGTCCCAGACCAGGTTCACGGCCTCGGGATTGAGCCGGGCAGCGCGGCGAAGGGCAAATTTGGAAATGTCCAGGCCGACGGCGGACGCGTGCCGCCCGCTGGCCGCCGCCGTGTCGAGGATCTCCCGCAGATAGTGCCCGGTCCCTGTCCCCGAGTCCAGAACCACGGCACCTTCCTGCGGCAGGTTGGGCACGACGGCGGAGGCCACCGCCCGCGCCAGCGGCAGGTAGTGGCCGTTCCCCAGGAAGTTGAAGCGCGACGCCACCATGGCGGCACTGTCCGGTTCGAAGGGCGTGCCCTTGCCCACCAGGAGGTTGAAGTAGCCCTGCCGGGCGGCGTCGAAGCTGTGGCCGTTCGGGCACACCAGGCGGGGCTGGCGCGCGGCCGTTGCCTCCAGGTGTTCCAGCGGATGTGAGCAGACGGGGCACAGGAGGTGGAGATCCGCGGCAGGCATGGGAACCATCTTAGGACGGGCCGCCCTGCGCCCCTGCCGTTCGTCACTGCCCCGGGTGACGGCGAAGGTCAGCCGAGCGATATGCCTGCCGGCCCGTCGTCGAAACCCAGCCCTTCCCGCGCCTTGCTGATGCCGGGTTCAGTCCAGTGCGCCGCATACTCGGCGTTGCTGCTCAGGGACCGGAGTTGGGCACGGTCTATGTACAGGATGCCGTTGAGGTGGTCCGTCTCATGCTGGACGATGCGCGCCTGCCAGCCGGAAAATGTCCGCCGCTCCGCCGCGCCGTCGGGCGTCTGGTACTCCAGGACCACGGTGTCGGGCCGCGCCACCACCGCCTGGAGCCCGTTGAGGGAAAGGCACCCCTCATAGAACGACGCCAGTCCCGTCCCCGCCGCCGTGTACCGGGGGTTGAGGATGGCCAGGAACTCCAGCGGGCTCCGGTTCCGCAGTGCCGCGGCGTCGGGATCGACGTCGAACTGGTCCTCCAGGACGGCGAGCTGCAGGGGGATGCCCAGCTGAGGGGCAGCGAGGCCCACCCCCGGGGCCTCGTGCATGACCTCGCGCATGACCCCGATAAGGCGGGCCAACTGGCCGGCGGACAGCTGGCCGTCGAAGGCGGCGGCACGCTGGCGCAGGGCGGGGTGGCCGGCCTGGACGATGGGCGGGAGGGACCCGGCGGACAGGATCCGCTCAACAATCTCACGGATGTCGTCGGCGCCGGCGGTTGTTGGGGGAACAGTCTGGGTCATGGGGACAGCCTACTGGCGGAGCGGCGCAGGACCCTTGGACTAGGGTCTACTGCATGGCTGATGATTCTTTCCCGCAGGCATCCCCGCTGGAGCACGTCCTGGAATTCATCCGGGTCCTTGAAGCCGGCGGCGGTGCGGAGGATATCCGGCCGTTCCTGTCGGAATCATTCCTGTTGACGGAGGCTCCGCACCTTTTGGCCCCGGAAGGGTCCACCCGCCCGCTGGCGGGAGTGCTTGCCGGTGCGGACCAAAGCCGCGATGTGGTGAAGGACCAGCAGTTCACGGTCCGGCGGACCACCTGTGAGGGAAGCCGGGTGGTGGTGGAAGCCGACTGGTCGGCCACCGTGCTGATGGATCTGCCCTACTGGGACCGTGGCGAGACGATCCGGGCCAGGACATCGTCGGTGTTTGAGGTGCGCAACGGCGTCATCGTCAGCCAGGACAGTTACGACTGCTATTTCCGGTAGCCCTGCAGCCGCTGGTTCCTGCCGGTTCACCTGGTTACTGCATGGTGAAGCGCCGGGCGGCCCACTGGTTCACGGCAGGCACGGCGGCGGCCGCGCCAATGGCGGCCGTACGGACACGAAGGAGCGGCCCGGGCAGCGGCCTTCCAAGCATCATGTTGATTTCGGCTTGCCGCCGGGCCACGGCCGCAGCCCGGCGCCGGCTTGCCTCAAATTCGCGAAGCCGCCTTCCCGTTGGTTCGCCACCCAGTGCGGCGCAGATCACGGGCACCAGCGCCCTGGCATCCAGCCAGCCCAGGTTCATGCCCTGCCCGCCGATGGGGCTGATCTGGTGGGCGGCATCCCCCACCAGGACGGAGCGGCCGGCCACCATGCGCCGGGCAATCGTGGATTGGACGCTGAACGCGCTCAGCATGGAGTTGGTGTCCGGCTCAGGACGGAACCCGGTCCGGCGTTGCACAAGTTCCGCCAGCTCATCCGGTCCCGTGCCCGGTTCGGCGGGTCGTCCAAGCCGCACCACCCAGCGGCGCACCCGGCCGGGCAGCGGAAAGGACTCGACGATTCCTTCCGGCTCGAGGAACAGGACGGCTTTCTCCCCGTACCTGCTGCCGTCGTCGAAATCCCCCATGAGGTAGTGGTCGGGATAGGACTTCCGGTCCACAGGGACGCCCAGCGCGCCCCTGATCCGGGACCGGGCCCCGTCTGCCGCGACCAGCAAGGCGGCCGTGGCGCTGCCGTTGTGGTTGCCGCGCCGGTTCGCGGCATCCGGGCTGGACTGGACCGCGATGGTGACCTTGCCGCCGTCGTTCCTGGCTTCGGTGACGTTGGCACCCCGGACCAGCGCCGCGGGGTCCAGGGTGCGTACGCGGTCCTCCAGGAGTTCCTCTGTCCTGAACTGTGGCAGTGCCAGGACGAAGGGGTAGTTTTCCGAGACGGCGCCGAACGCCATGGTTCCCACTGTCTTCCCGCCGCTGACCGCCATGCCGGCCCTGATCCGGATGCCGTCCTGGACCATGCTGGACGCAACGTGGATCCCGGCGAGTGCCTCCAGGGCCGGAGGGTGGATACCGATGGCGCGGGTATGCCGGTTGCGGGACTGCCGCTGCTCAAAAACCCTTACCGATACGCCTTCCTGCAGCAACGCGGCAGCCAGGTACAGGCCAACAGGACCGCCGCCGGCGATCAGGACATCGGCGTCCATTGTCAGCCCCGCCGGTAGGCGAGGAGCTGGTGAAAGGCTGATGAGCGCTCCACGGACCAGCCCGGGGGAGCGGAGGCCGCCAACTCGACCGGCCTGTAGCTCCGGCGGATGGAGGTGAGGCCGTCTTCCCGGATGAAGGACTGCCGGAACGGCAGGGCGGCAACGCTGAAAAGGGCGAAGGCGGCGGGACTGCGTATCAGGTCGTTGTGCAACGCCTTTACCGCGGTCAGGATCTCCGAATCCGCCAGCAGTTTCCGGAGTTCCTCCGGGCCAAGATGGTGCAGGACGTGGTTGGAGATGACGACGTCGAACCGGGCACCCTCGCGGACCAGCTCGCCGCTGTGCGCCTTGCGGAATTCCACACCGGCCATGGACGGGCGTTGCTGGGCGAACCGGGCCGCACGGGGATCAGGATCGATGCCCGTGATATGCACCGCTTTGCCGTCTTTGGCCGCCCAGCGGGCCAGCATCACGGCCAGGTCGCCGCCGCCGGAGCCGATGTCCAGCACCGTCAGCGGGCGCTGGTCGGGAGGGGCCATGGTCCTGAGTTCCCTGGCATACAGTTTCCGCCAGCCGGACAGCACCCGGTTGATGACGGCGAACTGCCGGTACGTGTTGTCCAGGAGACGGGCATCGCAGTCCGGCCTGTCCATCTGCTCCACGTCCGTGGTGGCTCGTCGGCGCAGGAGGATCCCCATTCCGCGGACCGCTCTCAGGCCACGGGCGCTTCGGCCGGCGTCCGGCTTTGGAGCTGGCCCAGGGCATCCTCTGCCGCGCTGCCCTCCCACCCCGGAGCGCCGCCTGTTGGCTGCCGAATCTTGGTGAACAGGCCGGTTTCCACGGTCAGACCCGGGCCAAACGCCATGGAACAGATCCGCTCTTCCGCGGCCGGCCCTTCCCGGAGTGGTTGTTCAAGGATGTGCTTGAGGACGAAGAGCACCGTGGCGCTGCTCATGTTGCCGTAGTTGCGCAAGGTTTCCCGTGCGGGGATCAGCTGGGTGTCGCTGAGGCCGAGCCTGGACTGCACCTTGTCCAGGATGCTCCGGCCGCCGGGGTGGATGGCCCAGTGGGGGATTGCCGTGTAGGGGAGTGGCACCAGTTCCGGCTCCCTGGCCAGAAGGGGCTGCAGCGCGCCGACTATGTGGTCATCGATGATGTGGGGCACGTAGTTGCCCAGGACCATTTCAAAGCCGTTGTCACCGATGTTCCAGGCCATGGAATCCTCACCCACCGGTGTCAGGACCGTCTCGAAGTGGTCCAGCTTCATCAGTGCGGTGTCCGCCATGCCTGGGCGCGCGGCCACGACGGCGGCGGCGGCACCATCGGCGAACAGGGCCGAGCCCATGATGGTGTCCGGGTCGTTGGAGGTGCGTACGTGGAGCGAGCACAGTTCAGCGCAAACGACCAGGACCACCGCATTCGGGTCCGCCTCGCAAAACAGTTTCGCGGCACGCAGGGCAGGAAAGGCGGCGTAGCAGCCCATGAAGCCGAGGTGGTAACGCTGGACTGCGGGATTAAGGCCGAGTTCACGGACCACCTTGTAGTCGGGGCCCGGATTGAAGAAGCCGGTGCAGGAGACCGTCACGAGATGAGTTATGTCAAGTAAATCGACTTCCGGGGCGGCCTGCAGGGCAGCCCGCGAGGCCGCCACAAACAGCTTGGTGGCCTCGCGGGCGAAGATATCGTTGCGGACTTTGGTGCTGGGGTTCAGCAGGAGCCCGGTTTCCTGGTCGTAGAACTGCGGATCTTCGGCGCGGGACGTGTTGGTGAGTTCCTGGACGGCGGTAAACCTCGTCTCGATGGCAGCACCGTCAAAACAGGTGTTCACCAGTCGCGAGCCTAAGCGCGACAAGCCAGGCTGCGCGGCAAATACGTCACGGGCCTCGGACTGGATGAGCTTTGTCTCCGGAACTGCAGTTTCAAGTGAACGTACGTAGACCGTCATTGGTTCATTCTTGACGGGCGCCGGAATAAAGACAATGGGACCGCCGGTTTGACCAGCGCTTTTACGCAGGTGTTCGTGTTGGCTTGGTGCGCCCCGCTCCGGAGCAGTCCCAAAGCGCCGATAATCTACATTATGTCAACTAGCTCTTTGGGAGCGCTGCCCTGCTCGCCGATGCCTTCGCAACGGACAAAGGCCGCCTTCGCCGGGAAAGTACAGCATGCGGCCGGCTGGGTCAGGAGATGTAGGAACCGCCTGGGCTCCAATGGATGACGCCGCCCTGGTAGTTTTGCGCGACGCCACCGTCGTTGCCCGTGGAGTACTCGTCACTTGTCGGGTAGCCGAGGCGCCCTGATTCGTACCCTGTTGAGGCCCAGATGGAGCGAATGCCGCCTACGGACATATGCGCTCCGGTGGCTGGGGACCAGACGATGGCACCGCCCTGGTAGTTCTGGTAGACACCCCCGTCGCGCAGCCCGCCCACTTCGTTTGATACCGGGTAGCCGAGCTTGCCGCCCTCAAATCCCGACACCGCCCATTCGCCACGGATGGCGCCAACAGAGATATGCGCTCCGGTGGCTGGGGACCAGACGATGGCACCGCCCTGGTAGTTCTGGTAGGCACCCCCGTCGCGCAGCCCGCCAACTTCATCGGTCACCGGGTAGCCGAGGCCACCATTCTCAAATCCTGTCTCCGCCCACAGGCCGCGGATCGCCCCCACGGAAATGTGGGCCCCCGTCGCCGGTGACCAGACGATGGCGCCGCCCTGGTAGTTCTGATAGGCACCTCCATCCCGGAGCCCGCCAACTTCATCGGTCACCGGGTAGCCGAGGCCACCAGCCTCAAATCCTGTCTCCGCCCACAGGCCTCGAATCGCGCCGGTGGAGACGTGAGCCCCGGACGCCGGCGAATAAAGGATGCAACCGTGCTGGAAACACTGGTACCCGCCGTTATCCCTGAGCCCATAGATCTCTCCCGTAGTGGCAGCTCCGAAGGCCCCGTTCAGGGACGCTGCCTTTACGGCAATCGGAGTCTGCGGGGCCGGAAACGCGACGGCGGCCAAGGCATCGATCAAGCCGGCGCCGCAGCCTCCTGGGCAGGTTCCCGGAAGGGGCCTGGCCGTTGCCTTCAGCTTCGCCTCGATCCGGGCTGGCGTCAGGGAGGGATCAGCGGCTTTCATCAGTGCGCCGACGGAGGCCGCCATCGGCGTCGCCATCGACGTTCCCATCAGGTAGCCGTACGCTTCTGCGCCTGGAGTGGTTGATCCGGCGTTGAAGGTGGACAGGATGCCGGCACCTGTGTCGCCTCCCGGGGCCATGACGTCGACGGCGGCACCGAAGTTCGAGTACGAGGCTTTGGATCCGGACTGGTTGGTGGCACCGACCGTAATGACGTTGTTGCAGTTTGCCGGCGCATTGTTTTCGGCGAGCTGGCTTTCGTTGCCGGCAGCCACGAATACGGATGAGCCGCGGCTGACCGCCCCGTCAATGGCGGCCTGCAGGGTGGGAGGGCAGGCAGCCGCTCCCCCGACGCTCAGATTGATGGTTTTCGCCGGGTTAGCATTGGCGGGCACGCCGGAGACTGCTCCTCCGGAAGCCCACGTAATGCTGTCCGACACGTCCGAGAGGTAGCCGCTGCCGCAGTCACCAAGCGCGCGGACCGGCTCGATCTTCACGCCCGGAGCGGCGCCGCTGACTCCTTCACTGTTATTGGCGACAGCGGCGATAATCCCGGCGACATGGGTTCCGTGCCAGGAAGAATGGGCGGATGAGGTGGAACCGCAAGTTCCGGAGGTCCGGTAGTCCCCCGGGTCGGAGGCGTCCGGATCCCTGCCGTCGCCGTCACTTGAAACGGTTGGGTCGGCGATCATGTCGTAGCCTGCCATGACGTTCGCGTTGAGATCGCTGTGGGCGGTTATGCCGGTGTCGATCACCGCGACGATCTGGCCCGTGCCCGTGGTTTTGTCCCAGACAGACGGAACCCTGATGCCGACGCCAGGGTCAGACAGAGCCCACTGCAAGGAGTAGTAGGTGTCGTTCGGGGTGTACGACGGATGCATGAGAATGTCAGGCTCCACGGATTCGACTTTGTCGTCCGCAGCGATGCTCTCCAGCACGCGCCTGGACTCCCCGGCATTGAGCCTGTGGCTTGTCTTGACCACCTTGGCGTCGCTGGCCGTGGTCTTGATCTCCCGCACGCCGATGGAGGCATGCCCGGCAGCCCTGGAATAGGTCTCGTCCCGCTCCGCGGCGCTGCCGGCCGCTGAGGGTTTGAACTTTACGATGAACTGGTCGGTGGGAGCTGGGGCATCGGGCAATTTCTCTGCGGCTGAAGGCCCGGGCAAGACGGGTTTGTCTGCGGCGTTTGCGGCTGGTGCGGTGGCTACGCCGGCGATCGTGGCTACCAACACCACCCCCATAGTCCGTAAGTACGTGTATCCCTTCGTCACACCAGTCTTCATGCTCAGATTCACTCCCCTTGGCCTACGGTTCCACGGTGAGCTTACTAAGGCTTGGTGAACTCAGGGACCCCACCATCATCCAGCCCCAGGGGAGGCTGACCGGTGGGCTGCTGACGCCGGGACAGCTGCCGGTGATCCGGACGGGGTCAAGGCAACCGCAAGGTCCTGCCTTGCCGGCATGCTAACGGCGGCGCTGCATTGAGGCCCCAACGACCGCGCCGATTCCCAACCCAAGCGCACAGCCCCAAAAAGGAGTATGGAACACCGCCAAACCCACACTGATCCCGACGGCGGCACCAACCAGGCTGCAAATCCACAAAGCTTTATTCACACATGTCTATAGTACAGCGGGACTGACCTCTGCTCCTGCTGAGACCATACTGCATGCCGATTCCGCCTCCGCTCCCCCGCTTCATGTGAGGTCCTGGGTCAAGCTCGAGGAGGCGTGACGGCTAAGCTCGAAACCATGAGTTCCTTGAAAACGAAGGCGGCAGCCACAACGTCCGGAAAAACGGTGCTGGCAGCGGCGGCTGCCGATGTCGTGCTGATCCTTGCGTTCGCCGCCATCGGCCGCGACGCGCACCACCGCGAGGAGCCCATCCTGGGTGTGCTGCTGACTGCATGGCCCTTCCTTGCCGGCGCGGCAGCGGGATGGGTCGTTTCCCGCGCCTGGCGCAGCCCTTTGTCTGCCCTCCGGGCGGGTGTTCCGGTCTGGCTCGGCAGCCTCATCGGCGGCATGCTTTTGCGCGCGCTGACCGCACAGACGGTTGTCCTCCCCTTCGTCATCGTTGCCACGCTGGCCCTCGCAACGTTCCTCGTGGGCTACCGGCTCCTGGCTGCCGGTGCCGCGCGTCTCCGCCGCCGATAGGGGCTCTCCGCCCGAAGGGCGGGCTGCCGGGAAAAGGACGCCCGTGTAATAGGCTGGCAGTAGAGAGAAACCTGCCGTGACTTGCTGCGGCGGAACTGATCGAAGGGGTACAAACGTGGTCACCGCATTTGTTCTGATCAAGACTGACGCCGCCCGCATTCCCGAGACTGCGGAGGAAATCTCAGCCATCGAAGGCATCAGTGAGGTGTACTCCGTCACTGGAGAATGGGATCTGATTGCGGTGGCGCGCGTCCACCGGCACGAGGACCTGGCTGATGTTATCGCCGACCGGCTCTCCAAGGTTCCTGCAGTGGTCCACACCACCACGCACATCGCATTCCGGGCGTACTCACAGCACGATCTCGACGCTGCCTTTTCCCTGGGCTTCGAGCAGTAACCCGCCAAGCCGTCCTCAGGCGCGGGACAGGGACACCCAACGGTCCAGGACGGCTGCAGCGGCGCCGGAATCTATCGATTGCGCAGCCCGCGCGTAGGCCTTCTGCATCCTCGCCAGGAACGGGCCTTCCGCTTCACGGTCGAAGGCAACCAGGCCTGCCGCCGCATTCACCAGGACCGCGTCCCGGGCAGGACCCTCCTTGCCGGCAAGCACGTCACGGACAACTCCTGCGTTTGCCACTGCATCACCGCCGCGAAGCTGCTCAACGGTGGCCAGGCTGATGCCAAGGTCCTCCGGGGAGAAGAACAGTTCAGTGACGCCCCCGCCGCGGATCTCCCACACGGTGGACGGGCCGGTGGTGGTGAGTTCGTCCAGGCCGTCGTTGCCCCGGAACACCAGCCCCCTGCTCCCCCGCCGGGCCAGGACGCCTGCAACGAGCGGCGCCATCCGCGCATTGGCCACGCCGACGGCCGACGCCTGCACCTTGGCAGGGTTGGTCAGCGGTCCCAGGAAGTTGAATGCGGTAGGTATTGCCAATTCGCGCCGGGGTACCGCGGTATGGCGGAATGACGGGTGGAACACCTGCGCGAAACAGAATGTGATACCCGCCTCTTCGGCGTTCCGGGCCACCTGCGCAATGGACAGGTCGAGCCGGACGCCGAGCGCTTCGAGCACGTCAGCGGATCCCGACGACGACGACGCGGCCCGGTTGCCGTGCTTCACCACCTTTGCGCCGGCCCCGGCGGCCACAAGCGCGGCCATGGTGGAGATGTTGACGGTGTTAAGTTGGTCACCACCGGTGCCGACGATATCCAGCTTCTCGCCGGAAATTTCCACCGGGTTGGCATGCGCCAGCATCGCCTCAACCAGGCCGGAAAGCTCATCCACGGTTTCGCCCTTGGCGCTGAGGGCCACCAGGAATCCGGCGATCTGGGCCGGCGTGGCTTCGCCGGACATGATGGTGTCCATGGCCCAGGACGTGTTCTCCGCCGTAAGGTCATTGCCCTTGATCAGTGCCGAGATCAGCCGGGGCCAGGTGTTGCCGGACGCTGCAGATGCCTGTGAAGTCACCTGCTGATGCTATCGAGCGATGGCAGGCACTGACCAATGTGAACGGTGCCGGGAACTTTTCCGGGCAATTTCGCGTCTTTGTAGAAAAAGTCCTCCCAAAAGGCGGTTTGCGTTGGGCAGCACGGACTTTTACAGACATAATGTCTATGTGACATCTGCGACCCATGCCCCCAGTACCCCGGCGCACCCAACGCTGAACCGCCCCAACATGGTTTCTGTCGGAACCGTTGTGTGGCTGTCCAGCGAGTTGATGTTCTTCGCCGGTCTTTTCGCCATGTACTTCACGCTCCGCTCTACGAGCGGTGAAATGTGGGCTGAAGAGACAGCCAAGCTCAACTTCCCCTTTGCGCTCGTCAACACGATTGTCCTTGTGGCCAGTTCCTTTACTTGCCAGATGGGCGTCTTCGCCGCAGAGCGGCTGCAGCCCCGGCGTACCGGAGGTGCCCTTCAGTTCGCCCGTTGGGGAATGAACGAATGGTTCACCCTGACGTTCCTCATGGGTGCGTTCTTCGTTGCCGGCCAGACCACCGAATACGCGATGCTGGTTTCCGAGCACGTCTCGCTTTCCTCCAACGCCTACGGCTCTGCCTTCTACATGACCACCGGCTTCCACGGCCTGCACGTCATCGGCGGGCTTATCGCCTTCCTGCTCATCATGGGCCGGTCCTTTGCCGCGAAGAAGTTCGGACACTTTGAAGCTACGTCCGCGATCGTCACCTCGTACTACTGGCACTTCGTTGACGTCGTGTGGATCGGCCTCTTCCTGGTCATCTACGTACTCAAGTAGCCAGCTTTGATTCTTTTTCTACAAGAGGCAGAATTTCAGGTAGCGGCTCCCGGAGCCGGCGCAGGATCGAATAAAGGAACCACCACGTGAAGGCACTCTCACAAAAGCGGCGTCACCCACTGGCAGCAATAGCGCTGCTTCTGATGGGGCTCCTCATCACGGGTGGGCTGTACGCCGTGGCAACCTCCATGAATGAGGCCAAGGCGAGCACCACCACCGCAAGCGCAAGCGACGTCGAAGAGGGCGGCAAGCTGTTTGCCGCCAACTGCGCCACCTGCCACGGCATGGGCGCCAGTGGTTCCAAGGATGGCCCCTCCCTGGTTGGCGTCGGCGCTGCCGCTGTTGACTTCCAGGTGGGCACCGGCCGCATGCCGATGCAGATGAACGGTCCCCAGGCAATGAAGAAGCCGGTCCAGTTCAACGAACAGCAGACCTCACAGCTTGCAGCCTACGTCGCTTCGCTGGGAGCCGGCCCGGCAATTCCTGCAGAAGACCTGACAAACGGCGGCGGCGACGCCGCAGCCGGCGGGGAGCTCTTCCGCACCAACTGCGCCATGTGCCACAACGCCGCCGCAGCCGGCGGCGCGCTGACCCAGGGCAAGTTCGCGCCCGCCCTGGCCGACGTCAGCGGCAAGCACATTTACGAGGCCATGGCCACGGGCCCGCAGAACATGCCCGTCTTCAACGATGCCAACATCACCCCCGAAGGCAAGAAGGACATCATCACCTTCCTGAAGCAGATCGAGACCACCGGTTCGCCGGGCGGTGCCGACCTGGGTTCGCTTGGCCCCGTCGCTGAAGGCCTGTTCGTATGGGTTGCCGGTTTGGGCGTCATTATCGCCTTCACCATCTGGCTGACTTCCAGGACGTCCTGACTTTCCGCGGGAAGCACACAACTTCTGCTGCCCAGTCAGCAGCTTGAAATTAGAAACTAACCCGGCACAACCGCCGGGACGAGAGAAGGATGAGGCGAATTATGGGCAACCATAGTGACGGCAGTCCGAACCACTCGGGCACCGTAGCTACGGCTGGTCAGAATGAGGTGGAGAAGTTCCAGGATCCTGGAATTCCCCCGCATCGTTTGCGCCTGGCTGACACGGACCCGAAGGCCGCAAAGCGGGCAGAACGGCAGGTCGCCTTACTATTTGGCATCTCTGTTGTTGGAACCCTGATCTTCCTGGTGGCGTACTTCGCCATTGATTTGGGTGATGACTCCAGCATCGCCACCATCCGGCTCCAGAACGCCCTGCTCGGTGTAGGTACTGCCTTTGCCATGCTGGGTATCGGTACCGGCATCGTGCACTGGGCCAAGGCCCTGATGCCCGACCACGAAGTCTCCGAAGAACGCCACGCCATCCGCTACGAGGAGGACCGCCAGGCGGCTGTCCGCATCGTCGACGACATCGTGGAAGAGACCGGCATCAAGCGCCGTCCGCTGATCCGCAACACCCTGCTCGGTGCTGTGGCGCTCGCCCCGCTTCCCGCCGTCGCCATCTTCGGTGACCTCGGACCCCGTCCGGACGACAAGCTCGCACACACCATGTGGGCCCCCCAGGACGGAAAGCGCAAGCGCCTGACCCGTGACCCTGACGGAACTCCCATCAAGGCTTCGGACGTCACCATCGGCTCGGCCTTCCACGTCATCCCGGAAGGCCTGAACGAACTCGAGGAAGGCAAGCTTAACGAGAAGGCAAAGTCCGTTGTGCTGCTCATGCGCCTTGATCCCGCATCGCTCAACCCGTCCAAGGGCCGCGAAGAGTGGGGCTACAACGGCATCGTTGCCTACTCGAAGATCTGCACCCACGTTGGCTGCCCCGTTGCTCTGTACGAGCAGCAGACGCACCACCTGCTGTGCCCGTGCCACCAGTCCACCTTTGACCTCACGCAGGAGTGCAAGGTGATCTTCGGCCCCGCCAGCCGTCCTCTCCCCCAGCTGCCCATCGCAGTTGATGACGAGGGCTACCTGGTCGCTACCAGCGACTTCCATGAACCCGTAGGACCAAGTTACTGGGAGCGTGATTCGCATGAGCGCAGCATCAACAGCTGAGCCGGCTTTCGTCGCCAAAACCAAGACAGGTCGGATCACCGACTTCGTCGACTCACGAGTCGGCGGTTCGGGGATCCTCCGCGAGTTCGGCCGCAAAGTCTTCCCGGACCACTGGTCGTTCATGTTTGGTGAAGTGGCGCTGTACTCATTCGTCATCCTGCTGCTGTCGGGTACCTTCCTGACGTTCTTCTTCGACCCGTCAATGGCGGAGACGCACTACGACGGCGGCTACGTTCCGCTGAAGGGCGTGGAGATGTCGGTGGCGTACAGCTCATCGCTGAACATCTCCTTCGATGTCCGTGGCGGCCTGTTCATGCGCCAGGTGCACCACTGGGCAGCACTGCTGTTCGTTGCGTCGGTGGCAGTACACATGCTGAGGGTCTTCTTCACCGGTGCGTTCCGCCGGCCGCGTGAAATGAACTGGGTTGTGGGCTGTGTCCTGCTCATCCTGGCGATGGCTGCAGGCTTTACCGGCTACTCGCTCCCCGATGACCTGCTGTCCGGCAACGGCCTGCGCATTATCGACGGTGTCATCAAGTCCATTCCGGTCATCGGAACGTACATCTCGTTCTTCCTGTTTGGCGGGGAATTCCCGGGAACGGCCATCATCAGCCGCCTGTACATGCTGCACATCCTGCTGGTACCGGCCCTGATCCTGCTGATGATCGTGGCCCACCTGTTCATGGTGGTGGTGCACAAGCACACGCAGTACCCGGGTCCGGGACGCAACGACAACAACGTCGTCGGCTACCCCCTCGGTCCGGTGTACGCAGCGAAGGCCGGCGGATTCTTCTTCATCGTCTTCGGCGTCATTGCCCTGATGGCCGCGTTCTTCACCATCAACCCGATCTGGAACTACGGCCCGTACGACCCCTCCCCTGTGTCGGCCGGTACGCAGCCTGACTGGTACATCGGTTTCGTCGACGGCGCACTCCGGTTGATGCCGGGCACCTTCGGCAACTGGCACGTGGAGCAGATCTTCTTCGGACACGTCTTCACATTCAACGTCCTGCTGCCGGCCCTCGTGCCGGCCGGGATCCTGTTCACCGTGATGTTCACGTACCCGTGGATCGAGCGCTGGGTGACCAAGGACGACCGTGAACACCACGTCCTGGACCGCCCCAGGAACGCGCCCACCCGTACCGCCATCGGCATGGCAGGTTTCGTCTGGTACTGCGTCATGTGGGCCGCTGCTGGTTCGGACCTCATCGCCACGCACTTCCACGTTTCCCTGAACGACGTCACGTACTGGCTGCGGGCCCTGTTCTTCATCGGTCCGGTGATCGCATTCGTGGTTACCAAGCGCGTTGCCCTGGCGCTTCAGCGCAAGGACCGGGAGATCGCCCTCCACGGCCGTGAAACCGGACGCATCGTCCGTCTTCCCCACGGTGAGTTCATCGAGGTGCACGCGCCCCTGGATGAGTACAAGCGGTACAAGCTGGTGGGCTTTGAGTCACCTCAGGTCCTTCCTGCGGTCCCCAACGAGCATGGCGTGGTCACCCGCAAGGAAAAGCGCCGCGCATTCCTCTCCCGCTGGTTCTTCGAGGACCGCGTAGCCCCGGCCACGCCCGCTGAGCTGGAGGCCACACACGGCCACGGACACGAGGCTGTTGAAGCGGCAGAAGGAAGCAAGAGCCTGACCCACTAGGCTTCTGTTCCAACAGGAAAGGCCCGATCCATCCGGATCGGGCCTTTCCTGTTTTCCTGGGCTGTGCTGCCCACGCCCCCCGCAGGGGAACGGATGGTTGGGGCGGCTAGTGGTTGCGGGCCCTCCTGGCTCCGGGCCGCTGCAGGGGCACCCACAGCTTGTACCGGTCCGCACGGTAGTAGGAGACCGAGTAGTCAACCATTGCCCGGGCCACAAAGGCATGCCGCTGGATCTTCAGCAATGGTGCCCCCACTTCGACGTTGAGGAGGCGCGCCGTGGACGGTGACGCCGCCGTCGCCTCGATCATGTCCTCCCCCCATTCCATAACAAGCCCGTACTGCTCGCTGAGGACGTTGTAGAGCGACGTGGGCGGCTCGCCGTCCAGCAGTCCCGGGACCCGATGAGCCGGTATGAAGTTTTCGTCCACGCTCATGGGCTCCCCGTCCGCAAGAAGCAGCCGGCGGAAGCGGACCAGCGGGGTGCCCTCGTCCAGCTGCAATTCACGGGCCAGGAACGCACTGGCACCGATCTGTTCGAAGCTGAGCACTTTGGCGGCAGGCACCATGCCGCGCCGCTGCATTTCTTCGCTGTAGGACGTGAGCTTCACCTGCAGGTCGACTTTCGGCCGCCGGACGAAGGTTCCCAGGCCCACCACCCGCTCGATGACCTCCTCCCCCACCAGTGCATCGATGGCTTGCCGCACCGTCATCCTTGCAAGCCCAAACCGTTCGGCGAGGTCCCGTTCCGAGGGCAGGGCTGAACCCGGCGGGCATGACTCCGCGATGTACGCGCGAAGGATTTCCCGGAGTTGGACGTAGATGGCCGTTCCGCTGCTGCGGTCTATTTCCCCCGTGATTGCGGCGGCGCCAGCTGCCATGATCGTTCTCCTGCCGTTGGGTGTCCCCTCAATTTTAGAACGGTCTAGACCAGCCACGGACCGCGGCAATCTTTCGCGCCGCATCCGTGCAGGCAGCTATATTTGGTCTGGAAATTTTGCCACGAGACGGAGGGGGCCGTCTTTCACAGAAGGAGTCCCTTTGCCAACAGAAAAGGCCGTGGTGGCAGCGCCCGCGGGCCTGCATGCACGTTCCGCCGCGGTGTTTGTCCGAGCCGTCACCGACACGGGCCTGCCGGTGACCATCAGCAAGGCAGGCGCAGACAAGGCCGATGCCCGTTCCCTGCTTCAGGTGATGACGGCTGACTTCCCACAAGGCTGTGAGGTGGAGCTGTCCATTAGCGACAGTGCGCTGGAAGGCGGCCTGGGGCGCGAGCAGGCCGAGAACGCGCTGCGGGAGCTTCGAGGACTTTTAGAGTCGCAGGGAGCCATCTAGGGGCTTCCAAAAGCGTAATAACGACGTCGGGCCCCACCGGAAGGTGGGGCCCGACGTCGTTATTCGTTTGCTTGCTTAGTGCGCGTGGTCACCGCGGCTGTACTCGTACACCCAGCCCACGAGGGCCACGATGGCGAGGCCACCTGCGATGAAGATGACCCAGGCGCCTACGGCCAGGCCCAGGAAGCCGGTGGCGCAGGCGATGCCCAGCACCAGGGGCCACCAGCTCCAGGGGCTGAAGTGCCCCTGCTCGCCGGCGCCTTCGTGGATTTCAGCGTCGCTGCGGTCCTCGGGACGAAGACCGACGCGCCTTCCGGTGAAGCCGAGGTAGGCCCCGATCATGCCGGCGAGGCCACCCACAAGCAGGATGCCCAGGATGCCGACCCACTCACCCCAGCTGGTCAGGAATCCGTAGACCAGAGCGACGGGAACGAAGAAGAAGACTCCAGAACCAAAGATCCAGGATTCGATTTTCACTGTGCGGTGTCCTTCTGGTCGGCGTTGCCGAGGACCGCTGCTGCGGGTGCCGGCGACTCAACGGTGTGGACCTGGCGAAGTTCCGGGTGGTGCAGGTCCAGGGCGGGACGCTCCGAACGGATCCGGGGCAGGGACGTGAAGTTGTGGCGCGGCGGCGGGCAGGACGTGGCCCACTCCAGCGAAGCACCGAAGCCCCACGGATCATCAACCTGGACCTTTTCGGCGCTGCGCCAGGTGATGTAGACGTTCCAGAAGAACGGGATCAGTGACGCACCCAGCACGAACGATGCCACGGTGGAGAACTGGTTCATCCAGGTGAAGTTGTCCTCCACGAGGTAGTCGGCGTAGCGGCGGGGCATGCCCTCGACGCCGAGCCAGTGCTGGATCAGGAAGGTGCCGTGGAAGCCCAGGAACAGCAGCCAGAAGTGGATCTTGCCCAGGCGCTCGTTGAGCATCTTGCCGGTCCACTTGGGCCACCAGAAATAGAACCCGGCGAACATGGCGAACACCACGGTGCCGAACACCACGTAGTGGAAGTGCGCCACCACGAAGTAGGAGTCCGAAACGTGGAAGTCCAGCGGCGGGGAGGCCAGGATGATGCCGGTGAGGCCGCCGAAGAGGAAGGTGATCATGAAGCCGATGCTCCAGAGCATCGGCGTTTCGAAGGTCAACGAGCCGCGCCACATGGTGCCGATCCAGTTGAAGAACTTTACGCCGGTGGGCACCGCGATGAGCATGGTCATGAAGGAGAAGAACGGCAGCAGGACGGCGCCGGTGACGTACATGTGGTGGGCCCACACCGTCACGGACAGGGCTGCAATGGCGATAGTGGCGTAGACCAGGCCCTTGTAGCCAAAGATCGGCTTGCGGCTGAAGACCGGGAAGATCTCCGACACGATGCCGAAGAACGGCAGCGCAATGATGTACACCTCCGGGTGGCCGAAGAACCAGAACAGGTGCTGCCAGAGGATGGCGCCGCCGTTGGNCGGCTGAAGACCGGGAAGATCTCCGACACGATGCCGAAGAACGGCAGCGCAATGATGTACACCTCCGGGTGGCCGAAGAACCAGAACAGGTGCTGCCAAAGAACAGCGCCGCCGTTCTCGGGATCGAAGATGTGGGCGCCGAACTTGCGGTCCGCGCCGAGCGCGAACAGGGCGGCGGCCAGCGGCGGGAATGCCATGAGCACCAGGATGGCGGTGATCAGGGTGTTCCAGGTGAAGATGGGCATCCGCCACATGGTCATGCCCGGGGCGCGCATGCAGATGATGGTGGTGATGAAGTTGACCGCACCAAGGATGGTGCCGAAGCCGGACAGCGCCAGGCCGAAGACCCACAGGTCACCGCCGATGCCCGGGGTGAACGTCGTGTTCGACAGCGGCGCATAGGCGAANCAGGATGGTGCCGAAGCCGGACAGCGCCAGGCCGAAGACCCACAGGTCACCGCCGATGCCCGGGGTGAACGTCGTGTTCGACAGCGGCGCATAGGCGAACCAGCCAAAGGACGCTGCGCCCTGCGGGGTGATGAAGCCGGACACCGCGATGGTGGAACCGAACAGGAAGAACCAGAAGGCCAACGCATTCAGGCGCGGGAACGCCACGTCAGGAGCGCCGATCTGCAGCGGCATGATCACGTTGGCGAACCCGGCAAACAGCGGGGTGGCGAACATCAGCAGCATCACCGTGCCGTGCATGGTGAACAGCTGGTTGTACTGCTCCTTGGTCTGCAGGATCTGCATGCCGGGCTCGAACAGCTCGGCGCGGATGAGCAGCGCCATGACACCGCCCAGGCAGAAGAACACGAAGGACGCAATCAGGTACATGTACCCGATGGTCTTGTGGTCGGTGGAGGTGATCCAGTTGACGACGATGCGCCCCTTGGATTTAGGTACCACGGGAGCCGACAGGACTCCCGCAGGTGCGGATTGGGTGTACGTAGCCACGTCGCTCCCCTTACTTGGTTTCGTTCAGGTTCGGGTTGCGGTCGTACTCGGCACCGAGCAGGCCGGTGTTGCCTTCGGCCTTGAGCTGGTCCATGTGAGCCTGGAATTCGGATTCCGACACCACCTTGACGCGGAACAGCATTTCGGAGTGGTACTCGCCGCAGAGTTCGGCACATTTGCCGTCGTAAGTGCCCTCTTTAGTGGGGGTGAACCGGATGTAGTTGGGCTTGCCGGGGATCATGTCGCGCTTCTGCAGGAAGGCGGGAACCCAGAAGGAGTGGATGACATCGCGGGCGTTGAGTTCGAGGTCAACAGACTTGTTCACCGGCAGGTACAGGGTGGGGAGCTGTTCCTTGTCGATGGTGTTGCCGGTGAGGTGGGCCTGGACACCGGCTTCGTGCAGGTCTTCCTGGATGACGTCGCCGGACTTGTAGTTGAAGTCCCAGGCCCACTGCTTGCCGCGGACGTCCACAACGACGTCGGCCGGCTGTGAACGGTCATCGATCGCCTGCTGGTCGCGGTCCGTGAAGTAGAAGAACACCAGGACCATGAAGATGGGGATGGTCAGGTAGAAAACTTCCAGCGGAAGGTTGAAGCTGGTCTGCCGCGGGAAGCCAACGGTTCCCTTGCGGCGGCGGTAAGCGACCAGGCACCAGATGATCAGGCCCCACGTAATGGTGCCCACCACGAGCGCAGCAATCCATGAGTTGACCCAGAGGTCCATGATGCGGTCAGTGTTGCTGGTGGTGCCACGTTCAGTGGGCATCCACCCTTTCTCTACCTCTGGCGAACATCCGGTCAAAACCAACGCGCCGGCAATTGCCAAGCTTGAGATCGTGGTGATCGTTTTGCGTCGGCTGCCGGTTCGGTTCTGCGAACTCACAGACGGCCCTTCCTACTTGTTGCTGTTGTCCGGGCAGCCATCGGCGCTCCGGGCACAAAAAAGTTTTACTACTCGGTGTAGAGCTTACCGCTCCGCCGGGCGTTTCGCCCACATGTCGGCGCCGAGCCCCCATGCCGTTTTGGACGGCAGGAAACCCGGCGCGGACATCAGGCGAAATAACCGGCTTAGTGGAATGAATCGCCGCAGGCGCAGGAGCCGCCGGCGTTCGGATTGTCGATGGTGAAGCCCTGCTTGGAGATGGTGTCTTCGAAGTCGATGCTGGCGCCGCTCAGGTACGGCACGCTCATCTTGTCCACGACGACTTCGACGCCGTCGAAGTCGCGCACGGCATCACCATCAAGGAGCCGTTCGTCGAAGTAGAGCTGGTAGATCAGCCCCGAGCATCCGCCAGGCTGCACGGCCACGCGCAGGCGCAGGTCGGTGCGGCCTTCCTGTTCCAGGAGGCTGCGGACCTTGCCTGCAGCGACATCGGTCAGGTTGACCTCGTGAACGGGCAGTTCGTCGCTGGCCACGCTGGTGGCGGCGGTGCTGTTTTCGTTGGTTGCGGTGCTCATTGGCCTACCTTCTTAGGACGGTCTGGCGGCGTCGCCGTAACGGCGCCTGCCCCTACAAATACGGTATGGGCTATAGCTACATGCTACGCGCGGCAGTCCTGTAGCTCTAACTCCTGGCGTAACCGTCAAAGCACGCCGGTTGTTCCCTGACAGCCGCCTGCCCGGCGTTCACGACGGAAGGCCCATTACTTGCCGGTTGAAAGGCCTTCACTGTTCAGCCGCGCGAGCATGAGGGCCTCGGCCAGTATGGCGTTGCGGAAGTCACCGATGTGCAGGGACTCGTTGGCACTGTGTGCCCGTGAATCCGGGTCTTCCACGCCCGTCACCAGGATTTGCGCTTCGGGGTACAGGTCCGTCAGGTCGGCAATGAACGGGATGGAACCGCCGATTCCGGTTTCGACGGCGGGAACTCCCCAGGCCTCGCCCAGGGCCCACATCGCAACCGTTGCCGCAGCAGAGGAAGTGTCCGTCCGAAACGGATTGCCTGCCTCCCCCGGAGTGAAGACGACCCTCGCACCAAATGGGGCGTTGGCCTCCACGTGGCGGCGGACCGCCTCCATGGCCTCCGCGGGAACCTGGCCCGGCGCCAGCCGCAGGCTGAACTTTGCCCGTGCGCGCGGAAGGAGGGTGTTGGAGGCAACGTCCACGGCGGGTGCGTCGAAGCCGATGATTGACAATGCCGGCTTGGACCACAGCCGCGAGGCGATGCTTCCCGTTCCAGCCAGCCGGACGCCGTCGAGCACGGAGGCATCGGCGCGGTAAACCGCCTCCGGCATGTCGACCCCGGCCGTGTCGCTGGACACCAGGCCCTCAATGGCCACGTTCCCATCCGTGTCGTGAAGGGTGGCGATCAGGCGGGACAGCAGGGTGGGGGCATCCAGCACCGGGCCGCCGTACATGCCGGAATGCACCGCATGGTCAAGGACCTGCACCTCAATCGTGCCATCCACGAGCCCACGCAGGCTGGTGGTCAGGGCAGGTACGCCGACCTTCCAGTTGCTGGAGTCGGCCACCACAATGACGTCTGCGCGGAGCAGCTCGCGGTTCGCCTCCAGGAATGTCCGGAACGTGGGCGATCCTGCTTCCTCCTCCCCCTCGATGAAGAAGGTGACGCCCAGCCCCAGGGAATCGGCGAGGACTTCCGAAACGGCTGCGTAAGCAGCAATGTGTGCCATGATGCCGGCTTTGTCGTCAGCGGCGCCGCGGCCGTAGAGGCGGCCGTCCTTCTCGACGGCGGTAAACGGCGTTGTTTCCCACAGGGACTCGTCCCCCACCGGCTGGACGTCATGGTGGGCGTAAAGCAGGATGGTCGGTTTTCCTTTTGCGGCAGGCCGGCGGGCGACGACGGCCGGCCCGCCTGGCGTGCCGTCGGCCTTGTTGACGGACAGGACCTGGACCCCGCCGATCCCCACACCCCGGAGGAGTTCGGCGACGGCCTCCGCGCTGCGCTCCAGTGGCATGCGGTCGAAGCTTGGCCAGGCGATGCCCGGGATGGCCACGAGGTCCTTGAGACGTGCCAAAGTTTGATCGAAGGAACGGTCCACCGCAGCACGGAGATCTTCCGTCCTGCCGATGGCCTCAGGGCCTGGTCCTGATGTTCCGGTGGTGCTGTGCGGGGTGGCCGCGGGTGATGAAGTCATGGCCAAAACATTACCCCCGTCACATTCCGCGGCCTGCCGCCGCAGACGCGGGGGCAGGCAGCGGGCGGGCTGCTGCAAGGTATTCTGTTCTGGTGTTCGGACGTAGAAAAGAAGCGCCCTCGGCGCAGGAAACCATAGACCAGCAGGCAGCGGAGACGGCGGCGCGGCAGAACAGTGCCGCGGGCAAGGGTGCCCCTACCCCCACCCGGAAGGCCCAGGAAGCTGCCCGCAAGCGCCCGCTCGTGCCTGAGGACCGCAAGGCGTCCAAGGCTGCCGAACGCCAGGCCATCCAGGACCAGCGCCTCAAGATGCGGCGGGCCATGGACACCGGCGACGAGAAGTTCCTGCCGCTGCGCGACAAGGGTCCGCAGAAACGGTTTGCCCGCGACTTTGTGGATGCGCGGTTCAACCTTGGCGAATACCTGATGTTCGGCGCCCTGGTCTTCGTGCTGGTTTCCCTGGTGGTCCCGGCCTCCAGCGACATGATGATTTACGTCCTGGGCGCTTTCTGGGTCATGTTCCTGGCAGTCTTCGTGGACGTCTTCATTCTGTCGCGCAAGCTCCGCAAGCGGCTGGCGGAAAAGTTCGGCGAGGTGGAGCGCGGTACTGTCTGGTACGGCTCCATGCGGTCCCTGCAGTTCCGGAAACTGCGGCTGCCCAAGCCCCAGGTCCAGCGCGGACAGTACCCTGCCTGACCCTGCATCCACTTAAGAACGAAAAGCCCGGCGGTGTTCCGCCGGGCTTTTCGTTCTTATCGGGATCCGCTTTCCCGCAGCAACCTGCCTGCAGCGCCTAGGAGCGGCGGTTCTTTGCCAACTGCTTGTTGATCCGTGCCGCCCAGAACGGTCCTTCGTAAAGGAACGCGGTGTAGCCCTGCACCAGGGTTGCACCGGCGTCCAGCCTTTCCTGGACGTCCCGGGCCGACTCCACGCCGCCAACGGACACCAAGGTCAGGGCGTCGCCCGTAGCGTTCCTGAGCCGCTTCAGCACCTCCAGCGAACGCTGCTTCAATGGTGCACCGGAGAGGCCGCCGGCTCCGCACTTCGCCACCTCTTCTGCCGGCGAGGACAGTCCTGAACGGCCAATGGTGGTGTTGGTGGCGATGATGCCGTCCAGCTTCAGGTCGAGGGCAAGGCGCGCGACGTCGTCGATGTCCTCATCGCTGAGGTCCGGGGCAATCTTGACCAGCAGGGGCACATGCCGGCCCGCGGCCCGGTCCGCTTCCTGCCCCACGGCTGTCAGGAGCGGCCGGAGCGTCTCCACGTCCTGGAGCAACCGCAGGCCCGGGGTGTTGGGGGAACTGACGTTTACCACCAAATAGTCGGCGGCAGGCGCCAGGCTGCGGGCGCTCACCAGGTAGTCGTCCACGGCATCGGCCAGTTCCACCACCTTGGTTTTGCCGATATTGACGCCGATGACCGGACGAACCTCCGGGTACCGCCGCTGGAGCGCGGCGCGTGCTGCCCTGAGCCGGGGTGCAACGGCGGAGGCGCCGTCGTTGTTGAATCCCATCCGGTTGATGACGGCCCGGTCCTGGACCAGGCGGAACAAGCGCGGCTTTTCGTTGCCGGGCTGCGCCTGGCCGGTGATGGTGCCCACTTCAATGTGTCCGAATCCAAGCTCCGTGAGGGCCTCGATGCCGTGCCCTTCCTTGTCGAAGCCGGCAGCCAGCCCGAACGGTGACGGAAAGGTGACGCCAAAGGCTGTGGTCTGGAGCGACGGCGCCGGAGCAGTCAGTTTCCGCAGGACTCTCCCCGCACCGGAAGAATGTGCGAGCCGTATCCCCTTGAATCCGATCTTGTGGGCGCGCTCGGCGTCCATCCATGAAAAGGCCAGCCTGAAGAAAGTGGGATAAACGCGCATGCCTCCAGTTTCCCGTCTCCGGGGGCGCCGCACCAAAACGGAGACGCCGAAGTTCGAACAGCACAGTTCGGACAGCACAGTTCGGACAGCACAGTTCGGAAAGCGCAGTTCGGACAGCGCGGTCCGGTGTGCCGGTTTAGCATGAGGGCATGCAGTGGCAGCAGGACATCCTGGGCGGTGACTTCGAGTCACACTCCTTCGCGGCCACCGGACGTGACGGGGTTGAACGGAGGGCAACGCTGGTGCGCGTCCGGCCATCTCCCGACAGGGACCCTGCCGGCGGCAGCCGCCGGGCCGTGCTCTTCCTGCACGGTTGGAGCGATTATTTCTTCAACGTGGACCTGGCACGGTTCTGGGCTGCGGCCGGCTACGACTTCTATGCCCTGGACATGCACAACCACGGACGAAGCCTTCGTCCGGAAGCACCGGGCGGGTACGTGGCCGACCTCGCCGCCTACGACGCTGAAATCGAAGAGGCAATCCGCATCATCCGGGATGCAGGCGCACCGGGTCCCCTGGCCCTGATGGGCCACTCCACGGGCGGCCTGGTGGCAGCCCTGTGGACCACCCGCCATCCGGAAGCTGTTTCGCTGCTGATCCTCAACAGTCCATGGCTGGAAATGCACGGCAGTCCGCTGGTGCGGCGCGCTGCATCCAGCATGGTGCGCCCCTTGGCCCGCTTCCGCCCTGAGTTGGTCCTCCGGCTGCCGGAACGCGGCCACTACTGGCGGACCATCAGCAGCTCTGCCGACGGCGAGTGGCCGCTTGACGAGCGGTACCGCCCCCGCATGGCCTTTCCGGTGCGCGCCGGCTGGCTTAGGGCGGTGCTCGCCGGGCAGGCGAAGGTGGCCCGCGGCCTGGGGATCCAGGCGCCGATCCTGGTACTGCTTTCCAAGGGCAGCGCGAACGGGCTCCTCTGGTCCGAGGAAATGCGCCGCACCGACGCGGTCCTGGACGTCAACACCATCAGCGCCAGGGCCCTCACCCTGGGCCGCACCGTAACCGTGGAGCGGATCGACGGTGCGCTGCACGACGTCTTCCTGTCACCCGAACCGGTCCGGGCCGATGCCTACAGGCGGCTGGCCCGCTGGTTGCGGGCGTATGGATGAAGCTATTCCGCCGGGGCAGCGGGCGCCGAGGGAGCAGCGGCGGCGTCCACGGCGCCACCGTACCGGCGGTCCCGCCTGGCATACTCCTCGACGGCAGCCCAGAGCGTGCGCCTGTCCACATCCGGCCACAGCGTGTCCATGAACACGAACTCCGCGTAGGCCGACTGCCAGAGCATAAAGTTGGACAGCCGCTGCTCCCCCGAGCTGCGCAGAAACAGGTCCACGTCAGGCAGGTCGGGCTCGTCCAGGTACTTCTGGATGGTCCGCTCGGTAATGGCGCCAGGCTTCAACTTGCCTGCCGCCACATCGGCGGCAATCGCTGAGACCGCGTCAGTGATCTCTGCCCTGCCGCCGTAATTAACACACATGGTCAAGTTACAGGTGGTGTTGGCCGCCGTGAACTCTTCGGCTTCCTCCAACTCACGGATGACCGAACCCCACAGCCGCGGCCGGCGCCCCGCCCAGCGGACCCGCACGCCCCAGTCGTCCAACTGGTTCCGCTGCCTTCGCAGCACATCCTTGTTAAATCCCATCAGGAAGCGGACTTCCTCAGGCGACCTGCGCCAGTTTTCCGTGGAGAACGCGTACACGCTGACGTACTCGATGCCCAGTTCGATGGCCCCTGCCATGACATCGAGCAGCGCCGGCTCCCCTGCCTTGTGCCCCTCGATCCGCGGCAATCCCCGCTGGTTGGCCCAGCGGCCGTTGCCGTCCATGACGATGGCCACGTGCCGGGGAATGAATTCAGCCGGAATAGTGGGTGCCACCGCGCCGGACGGGTGCGGGTACGGCGCCACCACGGGATGCGTGCGCCGGCGCGGTGCGTTGTTCTTTTTTCCCAGGGCCACTGTCAGCTACGCTCCACATGTTTGAGGGATTTCAGTACTCGTTCCAGATGCCACTGCAGGTACGCGGCCACCAGGCCCGCTGCTTCCTTGCGATGCTGCGGCAGGGAAGCATCCGCCGTCGTCCAGTCCCCGGTCAGCAGCGCTGCCAGCAGCGTCACGGTCTCTGCAGCGGGTGCGGGGGAACCGGGCGGCCGGCACTGTGCACAAACCATGCCGCCAAGGGGCGCGGAGAAGGCCGTGTGCGGGCCCGGCATGCCGCAGCGGGAGCAGTCCGTGAAACTGGGCGCCCACCCGCCGGTGGCAAGGGCGCGCAGAAGGTAGGAGTCCAGGATGAGGCCAGCCGCATGTTCGTTGCGGCTCAGCGCAGCGAGGGCGCCCACCAGCAGGTTGTATTGTGCGGTACCGGCCTCGCCGTCGACGTCCGTCAGTTTCTCAGCCGTCTCCGTCATGGCGGCGGCCACCGTATACCTGCCGTAGTCCGCGGCGATGCTTCCGCCGTATGCACCCTTTGCCACGGCCTGCGTGACGATGTCCAGCGTCCGCCCTGACACCAACTGGAGATCGGCCACCATGAAGGGCTCAAGCCGGGCACCGAAACGGCTGCTGGTGCGGCGCACTCCCTTGGCGACGGCACGGACCTGCCCGTGGTGCTTCGTCAGGAGCGTGATGATCCGGTCCGCCTCGCCCAGCTTGTGGGTACGGAGCACCACGGCGTCGTCCCGGTACGCCCGGGAGGCAAAAGAGTGTTGGACCACGCTCTATCTTCCCATCCTGCCCGGCAGCTCGCTGCCAGGCCACGGTGGTGCCTCCGGAGGAAACCGGCGGCACCACCGGTGGGTATCAGGCCTGGGCGTCCCGGATGGCGCGGTTGACCGCGGAGATCACGGCCTTGAGGGAGGACATGCTGGTGTTGGCATCGATGCCTACACCCCACAGCACCCGCTCCCCCACCGCGCATTCGACGTAGGCCGCGGCCATGGCGTTGCCGCCTTCGGACAACGCGTGTTCGCTGTAGTCCAGCACGCGGACATCCACGCCGTCCTCATGCAGGATGTTCAGCAGGGCCGCAATGGGGCCGTTGCCGGTGCCGGTGCGGCTGACCTGGGCACCATCGATGGTGAGCGACGCGTGCAGCGTCATGCCGCCGTCGGCGTCTGTTTCCGTCTTGACGGCCCCCAGCGAGTAACGGCCCCACTGCCCGTCGGCCCGGCCGGACGGCAGGTATTCGTCCTGGAAAATCTGCCACAGCTGCGCGCCGCTGACTTCCCCGCCCACGGTGTCGGTGCGGCGCTGGATGACGCCGGAGAATTCGATCTGCGCGCGGCGCGGCAGGTCCAGGCTGTGCTCGTTCTTCAGCAGGTAGGCCACGCCGCCCTTGCCGGACTGGGAGTTCACCCGGATGACGGCCTCGTAGCTGCGGCCCAGGTCCTTGGGATCCACAGGGAGGTACGGAACCTGCCAGGTGAAGTCGTCCACGGGCTTGCCGGCTGCTGCAGCATCGCGCTCCAGCGCTTCGAAGCCCTTCTTGATGGCGTCCTGGTGGGAGCCGGAGAAGGCGGTGAACACCAGGTCGCCGCCGTACGGCGAACGTTCCGGGACGGGCAGCTGGTTGCAGTACTCCACGGTGCGCCGGACGTCGTCGATGTTGGAGAAGTCGATCATGGGGTCGATGCCCTGGACGAACAGGTTCAGGCCCAGCGTCACCAGGTCCACGTTTCCTGTGCGTTCGCCGTTCCCGAAGAGGCAGCCCTCGATGCGGTCGGCGCCTGCCATGTAGCCCAGCTCGGCGGCGGCGACGCCGGTTCCGCGGTCGTTGTGCGGGTGCAGGGACAGGATGATGCCGTCCCGAGGGTGCAGGTGCCGGCTCATCCACTCGATGGAATCGGCGTAGACGTTGGGCGTGGCCATTTCCACCGTGGCGGGCAGGTTGATGATCACCTGCCGGTCGGCGGACGCTTCAAAGACATCCGCGACGGCGTTGCACACCCGGACGGCGTACTCGAGCTCCGTACCCGTGAAGGACTCCGGGGAGTACTCGTAGGTCACGTGCGTGTCCACGAGTGTTTCCTCGTACTTCTTGCACAGGCGGGCACCCTGCAGTGCGATGTCCAGGATGCCGTCCTCGTCCTGGTTGAAGACCACGCGCCGCTGCAGCACGGACGTGGAGTTGTAGAGGTGGACGATGGCCTGCTTGGCACCCACCAGGGACTCGTAGGTCCGTTCGATGAGGTGTTCCCGCGCCTGCGTCAGGACCTGGATGGTGACGTCGTCCGGGATGTGGTTGCCCTCGATGAGCTGGCGGACAAAGTCGAAGTCCGTCTGGGAAGCGGACGGGAAACCGACCTCGATTTCCTTGTAGCCCATGCGGACCAGCAGGTCGAACATCTTCATCTTGCGCGCCGGGCTCATGGGATCGATCAGGGCCTGGTTTCCGTCGCGCAGGTCCACCGCGCACCACCGCGGGGCCTTGGTGATGATCTTGTCCGGCCAGGTGCGGTCCGGCAGTTCAACCTTGATCAGGTCCTGGAAGGGCGTGTACCGGTGGGCGGGCATTCCGGAGGGCTTTTGTGCGTTACGCATGATGTTCGTGGCCTTTTCTATCGATCTTCAGTGAAAGGGTGGCCGGGCAACACAAACTCCGCAGCGAGGGTGGGCCGTGCGCTAGATAGCGTCTGTGGCCTCGCCGCGGCAGCTAAGGAGAAGGAACTCTGCACGCACTCTTTGAGCGTAACACGGGTGCGTAAGATGAAAGGGCACTACCGTCCGTAAAGTCCAGCATGCAGACGCCTCCGGTGGTCAGCCGGACGCAGGCGTTCGAGCAAAGGAGTTGCAGTGCCCATTTCGGGGATCGATCTGTCCACCATTGATCACACAGTCCGGCCTCAGGACGACCTTTACCAACATGTCAACGGCGCCTGGTTGAAAGCCACCGAAATTCCGGACGACCGGCCCCTGGAGGGAACCTTCACCGCTCTTCGCGACGGGTCCGAAATCGCTGTCCGGGACATCATCGAGGAGGCGGCGGCCAAGGGCGCGGACGCCAGCGGGATCGAACGGAAGATCGGCGGCCTCTACAACAGCTTCATGGACGAAGCGACAGTGGAAGGCAAGGGCATGGAGCCGATCCGCGGGCGGCTCGGCGACGTGTTCGCCACGGGCTCGGTAGCTGACCTCATCGCACTGGCGGGCCGGTTGTTCCGTGCGGACGTGGGCGGGCTTTTCTACATCTACCCGGCCCCCGATGCGGGGAACCCTGACCGGGTCCTGTTGTACACCGGGCAGGGTGGCCTGGGCCTTCCCGACGAGTCGTACTACCGGGAAGAGAAGTTCGCACCCATCGTGGCGGCCTACACCGCGCACGTGCAGAAAATGTTTGAACTGGCCGGGGTGGCCGATCCCCATGGTGCGGCCGGGCGGGTTGTCGAACTGGAGACGAAGCTCGCGTCCCACCACTGGGACAATGTCACCCTCCGGGATCCGCAAAAGACCTACAACCTGAAGACGGCGGAGGAAGCCAATGCGCTGTTCCCCCTCCTGGCCACGTGGTTCGACGCCGCGGGAATCGACGCAGACAAGCGTACGGAAATCGTGGTGAGCACCCCTGACTTCTTCACCGGTGCCGCCGGCCTCCTGGACGAAGTTCCGGTGGCAACGTGGCAGGAGTGGCTGGCCATGCGCGTCGTCGGCGCCGCTGCACCTTATCTGTCGGCAGCCTTTGTGGACGCCAATTTCGCGTTTTACGGCACCACGATCAGCGGCACGCCCCGCAACAAGGACCGGTGGAAGCGCGGCGTTGGCGTCGTCGAAGCCGCCCTTGGTGAAGCTGTGGGCCAGATCTACGTGGCCCGCCATTTCCCCGAATCGCACAAGGCACGGATGCAGACCCTGGTGGCCAACCTTATCGAGGCCTACCGCCGCAGCATTAATGACGTTGCATGGATGGGCGGGGACACCAAGGCCGAGGCCCTCCGGAAGCTGGAGGCCTTCCGGGCCAAGATCGGCTACCCGGACGAGTGGATTGACTACTCAGCCGTGGAGATCGACCCCGCGGACCTCCTGGGGAACGTCGAACGCGCCCACAATGCCGACGTCGACAGGCACCTGGATGAGGTGGGCAAGCCGGTGGACCGGAACAAGTGGCTGATGACGCCGCAGACGGTTAACGCCTACTACCACCCGATGATGAACGAAATCGTGTTCCCGGCAGCGATCCTGCAGCCGCCCTTCTTCACCGCCGACGCGGACGACGCCGTGAACTACGGCGGCATTGGCGCCGTCATCGGCCACGAGATCGGGCATGGCTTTGATGACCAGGGCTCACAGTTCGACGGCGGCGGAGCGCTCCGCAACTGGTGGACGGACCAGGACCGCCAGGCTTTCGAGGCGCTGACGGCGCGGCTTGTGGCCCAGTTCGATGCGCTCTCCCCCGCTGCAGCGCCCGGACACCACGTCAACGGACGCCTGACATTGGGCGAAAATATTGGTGACCTGGCAGGCCTGACCATCGCCTACAAGGCCTACCAGATCAGCCTGGACGGGAAGGAACCGGAGGTCCTGGACGGGCTGACCGGTGAACAGCGCTTCTTCGCTTCCTGGGCAGCAGGCTGGCGCCAGGTCATCCGGCAGGAGGAGGCCATCCGGCGCCTTGCCACCGATCCCCACTCCCCCAACGAGTTCCGGACCAACGCGATCGCCAGGAACCTGGACCCGTTCCACGAAGCGTTCGACGTCACCGAGGAGGACGGCATGTGGATGCCGCCCGCCGAGCGGGTCAGCATCTGGTAGCCGCATAACAGAAATGGGCCCCGCCGTTGCCGGCGGGGCCCATTTTGTTGCCTGCCGGAGGTACTGCTGCCTGCAGCTGTACCAAGGCATGGAACGTCGCTACCGGCGCACGATCAGTTCGGGATTCGCCTGCTGGCAGACCTTGTCCCCGGCGGTCTGGTTGACGATGTCCTGGGGCAATGCTGCGGCAGGACTGCCGGCCTCATAGGCGGTGCCGGTGGTGAAGTCGCTGCCGAGGTAAACCTGTACGCCGGTCACGCCGGGAGCCGGAATCATCAGGGTGGCAGGAATCCCCAGCATGGCAGCGACATCTGCTGCCACGTCATCGAAGCCGTTGCCGTAATACACTGCCGTCTTGGCCACGGGCTGGGCCAGGAACTGGCCCGTCTGGGCGAAGCCGCCCGACACCAATGCCTGGACGATTTCCTGGGCGCGGCCTGCGACGCCGCTTCCGTTGGCGACGGTTACGGGCTGGATGGCCTTGTTGTAGGGCGGCACCGGCGGGGCTGTCTCAGTAGGGGCCGCGGACGGGGTTGCCGATTCAGTGGGTGACGGCGTGGTGGGCGCGGTGGGGTCGGTGAGGTCCACGTTCTTCCGCATTGCCGAGAAGAGCTGTGCGCCCGCTGGTTCGGCGATGACCAGCCGGTTGGGATCGATGGGTGCCGGCGTGGTGGGCACCGCGACAAACGCGACCTTGCCGATGTCGATGTTCTTGAGCCGGTTGCCGATCGTCAGCAGGGTGGGGACAGAGGCAAGGCCGTCATCCACTGTCAGGTTCTGGGTTACGACGTCCGCGATCTTCAGCATCTTCGCGGGATCGGACAGGGTTCCATCGTCCTTGATCTTGCGGGTCAGCGCCGAGAGGAAGCCCTGTTGCGCCTTGATGCGGCCAAGGTCGCCGCCGTCGGCAAAGGCGTGGCGGGTGCGGAGGAAGGCAAGCGCCATCTCGCCCTGCACGGTCGAGGTTCCGGCCGGCAGCCGCAGCCGGGAATCAGGATCGTAGACGGCGTCGCTGATGCAGACTTCCACACCACCCACGGCGTTGGAAAGTTCCTTCACGGCGTTGAAGTCGGCCATCATGAAGTGGTCCACCTGCATGCCGGTGAGCTTGTTGACGGTATCCACGGCGCAGCCGATGCCGGCCTCGCTCATGGCCTCATTGATCATGACGCCGGTGCGGGCAGGATAGTCCTTGCCGGTCTTCTTGTCCTTGCAGTCAGGAATGTCCACCAGCAGGTCGCGCGGAAAGCTGATGACGTTGACGCGCTTGTTGTCCTCGGAGATGTCCATCAGCATCATCACGTCCGACTTGCCATAGCCCGTGGAATCGTCGGCTGTGCCATATTGCGAGTTTTTTCCGTCGCGGGTGTCCGAGCCGAGGATCAGGATCTGCAGCCGGCCCGTGGCATCGTTCCCGGGGGATTCGGTGCTTTCGCCGCCGGCATTCAGCGGCGCCTTGGAGATGTTGTTCTGCAGCCGGAGGAACCAAAAACCGGCAAAGGCGATCCCGGCCACGAGGACCAGCGCCATGACACCCGTGACGGCTTTGAGCCAGATGGGCATCCCGCGCAGCGTACCGAGGTGCCGGGCGGCACCTACGGCGCCGCCGTTCGCGTGGCGGGATACCGGTCCCGGTCCGGCTGACAGGTCAGCCCCGTTGTCGCGTTTGTCGCGGCCTCGACCCACGTCGTGAACCTTCCTCTAAATACAGAATCCGGTCCATTTTAGTGGTCCAGCCTGGAAAACTTGCCTGCCGCACTCCTGCGAACGTTCTTTTCGTGGATCAGAAACCCAGCTTGACCAGCTGTTTCGGGTCGCGCTGCCAGTCCTTGGCCACCTTGACGTGGAGGTCCAGGTAGATGCGCGTGCCCAGGAGGGCTTCGATGCCTTTGCGGGCGTTGGTCCCGACTTCACGCAACCGGCTGCCGCCCTTGCCGATGATGATGGCCTTCTGGGACGGCCGCTCGACATAGAGGTTGACGCGCACATCAAGCAGGGGGCTGTCGTCAGGCCGGTCCTCCCGGGGAACGATTTCCTCCACCACCACGGCCAGGGAATGGGGAAGCTCGTCCCGGACACCCTCAAGGGCAGCTTCGCGGATCAGTTCCGCCACCATGACTGCCTCGGGCTCATCCGTCAGTTCGCCGTCCGGGTACAACGGGGGCGACGGCGGCATGTGGCTGATCAGCACGTCGGCGACTGTTTCCACCTGGAAGCCGTCAGTGGCGGATACCGGAACGATGTCCTTCCAGCCGTCCTCCCCCATTACTTCGCGGCCCAGGGCCGCCACCGCAAGGAGCTGTTCGGTGAGCGCCTGCTTGTCCACGAGGTCAGTTTTGGTGACGATGGCGATCACCGGTTTGCGGCCGACGGCGGCAAGCTGGGCGGCGATGAACCTGTCGCCGGGGCCGATTTTCTCGTTGGCCGGCAGACAGAATCCGATGGCGTCCACCTCGGCGAGTGTATCCGCGACGAGGTCGTTCAGGCGCTTGCCGAGCAGGGTGCGGGGACGGTGCAGGCCCGGAGTATCCACCAGGATCAGCTGGGCGTCCTCGCGGTGCACGATGCCCCGGATGGTGTGCCGCGTGGTCTGCGGTTTGGCGGACGTGATGGCCACCTTCTTGCCCACCAGCGCGTTGGTCAGGGTGGACTTGCCCGCATTGGGCCTGCCGACGAGCACCGAAAATCCGGCGCGGAATCCGCCGAAGTCGTCCGTGGCCGCAGCCTTATTTTTCTTGCTCACGTGGAACTCCCTGCTGGGTTGCTTCGGCCTCTTCCAGGAGGCCTTCAAGGTCAGTCTCTACTCTTGGTACCGGCGCCGCAATGATGTGGCTGACCCGGTTCCGCCGGCCTTCAAGCCGGTCCGCACGCAGCGATACGCCCTGCACTTCCACGCTGCTGCCCACGATCGGGACGCGGCCAAGTGCCTTGGCGAGGAGGCCGCCCACGGTGTCCACCTCGTCGTCGTCGATTTCCAGGTCGAAGAGCTCGCCGAGATCGTCGATGCCCATCCGGGCACTGACCCGGTAGGAACCGTCCCCCAGCGCGACGGCTTCCGCGCTCTCGGTGTCATATTCGTCGACGATCTCGCCGACGATCTCCTCGATCAGGTCCTCGAGGGTTACCAGTCCGGCGGTGCCGCCGTATTCGTCGATCACGATCGCAACGTGCGTGGACTCCTTCTGCAGTTCACGCAGGAGGTCGCTCACAGGCTTGGACTCCGGCACGTAGCGCACCTCGCGGGCCAGCGACTCGACCAGCGGCGGCTCCTGGTCCGCACGGAGCTGGTGGATCACTGCAGCAACGTCCTTGAGGTACACGATGCCAAGGATGTGGTCAGTGTTCTCGTTGATGACCGGGATCCGCGAGTATCCGGACCGCAGGAACAGGGACATCGCCTGGTGCAGGCTGGACCCGGCGTCAATGCTGACGATGTCCGTCCTGGGAACCATGACGGCGCGCACCAGGGTGTCGCCGAAGTCGAAGACCGACTGGATCATCTCCGCTTCGGTGTCCTCGATCATGTCGGACTCGCTGGCACGGTCCACCAGTTCCCGGAACTCCTGTTCGCTGAAGAACGCATCGTCGCCGCCCGGCGCCCCGGGGGCCGCCGAACTTCCCAACGCCACCAACCAGCCGGGAATCGGTCCCAGCACGCTGGTGAGGAACCGGACCATCGGGGCAGTGAAGCGGACAACGGCAGTGGAGTGCAGCCTGCCCAGCTGGCGGGGCGAAACGCCCACGATCACGAACCCAAGAAGGGCCATGATGCCGGTGGCCACCAGGCCGGCAAGCCACACGTTGTCCAACAGGCTGGAGATCAGGACGGCGACGGCCACCGCGGAGGCCATCTCGAACCACACCCGCCAGAAGCGCAGCGCCCGGGTGTGGGCCACGGGCTCGGCAAGGATGCGCCGCATGGCGGTGCCGCGGCTCCTGTGCAGAGCATCTTCGGCGTCGTGCCGGGGAAGGAAACTGAAGGCGGCCTCGGCCGCTGTCAGCAGGGCCGCGACGGCAAGGAAAACCAATGCCACCGCGACCAGGAGCAGTTGCGTCACTGGGTCGTCTCTGCAGGTGCTTCTTTGCCCGTGAAGCCGGACAGGAGTTCCCGCTGGAGCCCGAACATCTCTGCCTTCTCCTCCGGTTCGGCATGGTCATAGCCCAGCAGGTGAAGGATGCCGTGTGTGGCCAGCAGCAGCATCTCGTCCTGCAGCGAGTGGCCGGCGTTCCGGGCCTGCACCTTTGCAACCTGCGGGCAGATGGCAATGTCACCCAGCATGCCCTGCGGGGTGGGCCGGTCGGGCGTCCCCGGGGTCAATTCGTCCATGGGAACCGAGAGCACGTCGGTGGCACCCGGTTCGTCCATCAGTTCAATGTGCAGCTTCTCCATGGCCGGCTCATCCACGAGGAGGATGGACAGTTCGGCCTGCGGATGAATGTAGAGCTGCTCAAAAATGTACCGCGACAGTGCCACGAGCTCCGACTCCTCCACCTGGACGCCGGACTCGTTGTTCACCTCGATGCTCACGCGTGTTCCCCCCGTTTTTCCCGGCCGGCTGAATGCTTGAGCCGGCTCCGCTGGGTTTCATCCCAGATGCTGTACGCGTTGACGATGTCCCCGACCAGCCGGTGCCGCACCACGTCGGCGGCATCCAGGACCGAGAAGCTCACGCCGTCGATTCCCTGCAGGATTTCCTCAACGATCCGCAGCCCGGAACGCGTCCCAAACGGCAGGTCCACCTGGGTGACGTCTCCGGTGACCACCATCTTGGATCCGAAACCGAGCCGGGTGAGGAACATCTTCATCTGTTCCGGCGTGGTGTTCTGCGCCTCGTCAAGGATGATGAAGGCGTCGTTAAGCGTCCGGCCGCGCATGTAGGCCAGGGGTGCCACTTCAATGGTGCCGGCCGCCATCAGGCGCGGAATGGATTCGGGGTCCATCATGTCGTGCAGGGCGTCGTAGAGCGGCCGGAGGTAGGGGTCGATCTTGTCGCTGAGCGTGCCGGGGAGGAAACCAAGCCGCTCCCCCGCTTCCACCGCGGGGCGGGTCAGGATGATCCGGCTGACCTCTTTTTGCTGCAGCGCCTGGACGGCTTTTGCCATGGCCAGGTACGTCTTGCCGGTGCCGGCCGGACCAATGCCGAAGATCACGGTGTTGGCGTCGATGGCGTCAACATAGTTCTTCTGGTTCAGCGTCTTGGGCCGGATGGTCCTGCCGCGGCTGGAGAGGATGTCGTGGGTGAGCACATCCACGGGATTCTGCAGTGACTGCGTGCGCAGGAGGGACACCAGTTGCTGCAGCACAGCAGGAGTGATGACCGTGCCGCGGGCCACCAGGCCACGGACTTCCTGCAGGAGCCGCATGATCCGGGGAACATCACCGGCGGGTCCGTTGATGGACAGTTCATTACCCCGGGCATGGAAGTTGACGGCGGGGAACTGCTCTTCGATGAACCGCAACGCCTCGTCATGGCTGCCGAGTGATTGAACCATCTGGTCGGAGTTCTCAAAGAGGACTACTTCAGTCCGGGTGCCGGGCAGGGAGTGCGGGAATTCACCCGGACTGCCTTCGCCCGTATTGAGCCGGCGCTTACCATTTGCTGATTCAGTCATGGTGCTGGCCCGCAGGCCCGTGGTCCCCTCGAAGATCGACATCAATGTTTGCGTTTGCTGATGCCGGCGCCCGTTGGACGGTGCTCCTGGCCCCAGCGATCCCTTTATCTTACGCCAGCGCGGGGCCGGGCCGGATACCAGGCCGCCATGGAGCAGCGGCTGCAACCCGTCCGGAGGGTGCCGGGACGTCCTTAGGTATCAACTTCATATCGGCCTCATATCGTTCCCGTTGCAGTTGTGCCCGCGGAGGCAAAGAGCGGCTGGGCGGCCGCGCCGCTGTGCAATGCTGGAAATCCAGCATCTGCTGGAACACCAGGCCGCCAGGGGGATCGGCCCGCCACGCCAGGAAAGGACAAGGGCAGGACAGTGCCGGAAACCTCTGCGCCCGAAAGGGCAGGACGACCGATGGGCCGTCTGCGCCCCGCCGTCCTTGCAGGAATCCTGGTCCTGGTTCCGGTCCTTGCGGGCTGCACGGCCGAGGGCGGCCCCTCACCCACCGGCACCATCGCCTCGGTGCCGGCAACGGGCGGCACCATGCCGGACACGCTGTCCACCAGCGCCCCGCTGGAAACCGCACAGTCCTCCAACAAGGCGCCGGTCTACTGGATCGGCCGCAGCGGCGGGAACATCTTTCTTTACCGGGAATTCCGCGACGTCCCTGAACAGGAGAACCCGGTCACCCGCGCCCTGCGGGCCATGATGTCGGAAAAGCCGCTGGACCCTGACTTCTTCACGCCCTGGCAGAACCCGGACAAACTTGCCACCTCAATCTCCGGCAAGGACGTCATCACCGTCGACGTCTCCTCGGACGCTTTCAACAGCAACCTCGATGCCGACATGGCTGCCCGGGCCATCCAGCAGCTGATCTACACGGCAACCGCTGCCGCCGCCAGTTCGGGCCTGATCGACACCGGCCAGCAGATCCGGGTCCGGATCCTCGTGGACGGCCACACGGACTACGTGGCCTTCGGCAAAGTGCAGCTCGGGGCCCTGATGACCCGCGCCGCGGGCCTGGTGGCGCCCGTCTGGATCATTGATCCCCAGGAGAACGCCGAAGTGCCCGGCGGGAGCGTGAAGATCACCGGCCGCAGCACATCGCCCGGGGCGAAGCTCCGCTGGCAGATCCTGCAGTCTACGGACGGCGGCAGCAAAGCACCGTTCCTGGCGGGTGAAACCACGGCTGCGTCCGAACAGGGGCAGGCCGGCGTCTTCACCCTGGCCCTGAACCTTCCGCCGGGCGATTACATGCTGCGGGTGGCCCAGGCCGGCTCCGGCGGGGAACCGGACCGGAACGAGGACACGAGGTCCTTTAAGGTCCGGTAGCCGTCCACCGGCCAAGGACGTCGCTGGCAAGCACGACGGCGGCCGGGCCGGCCGTGGAGGACCGCAGGACATGGTGCCCCAGGAGGGCGGTCACGGCGCCCTTATCGCAGAGTTTCGTTACCTCCCGCTGGCTGATGCCGCCCTCCGGACCGACGATGAGCAGGATTTCCCGGGGTCCGGAGCCTGCTTTCCCTTGCCATGTTTCAAGGACGGTGCGCAGCGGCCGAACGGCGTCCTCATGCAGGATGACAGCGAGGTCGGCAGCTTCCACGGCAGCGGAAAGCCCGGCAGTGTCGACGGCGGACCGCACTTCGGGGATCCAGGCGCGCCGTGCCTGCTTGGCGGCCGCGGCCACGGAGGATTCCCATTTGGCATGGGCCCGGGCTGCGCGGTCGCCCTTCCAGCGGACGATTGACCGTTCGGACTGCCAGGGTATGACGGCGTCGATGCCCAGTTCCGTGGCCGTCTCGATGGCCAGCTCGTCGCGGTCCCCCTTGGCGAGGGCCTGGACCAGCACCAGCCGGACGTCCGGCCTGTCTTCGACGGTCAGCGTCCCGCATTCCACCTCGAGTGCGGAGGGAGCGGCGGACACCACCTTCCCGGTCATCCGGGTGCCGGCGCCGTCGACGATGTCCACCGCTTCGCCGGGAGACAGCCGTTTGACGGTGACGGCATGCCGCGCCTCCGCCCCGTCGAGGACAAAGAGTTTGCCGGCCGCCATCCCGGCCAGCGAACCGGGGGGCGTGAAGAAGACGGGGTTGCTCACCGCTACAGGTTACCGAGCCGGTCCCGGAGCTTGGCGAACATGCCGCCGCTGGCAGCGAGCTTGCCCTCGGTGATCTGTTCACCACGGAGCTTGGCCAGTTGGCGCAGGAGGTCCTCCTGCGCGGGGTCGAGCTTGGCCGGGGTGTCCACCTGGAGGTGGACCTTCAGGTCGCCGCGGCCGTAGCCCCTCAGGTGGGTGACGCCGAGGCCGCGCAGGGTGATGATCTCCCCCGACTGGGTACCGGGCTTGACGTCGATCTCCTGCGTGCCGTCGAAGGTTTCCAGGCTGACATCCGTGCCCAGGGCGGCTGCCGTCATGGGGATGTGCAGGGTGGCGTGCAGGTCGTCGCCCTCCCGCACGTAGGTGGCGTCATTGTTGACGCGGATCTCCACGTACAGGTCGCCGGCCGGACCGCCCGCGGGGCCGGCCTCGCCCTGGCCGGAGAGCTGGATCCGGGTTCCGGTGGCCACACCGGCAGGGACCTTGATGGTCAGCGACCGGCGGCTGCGGATACGGCCCTGGCCGCTGCACTCGTTGCAGGGATCCTTGATGACGGTGCCGAAACCTTCGCAGGTGCCGCAGGGGGCGGCCGTCATGACCTGGCCGAGGATGGAGCGGACGGCCCGCTGGACCTGTCCGCTGCCGCCGCAGATGTCGCAGCGTTCCGGATGGGTGCCGGGGCGGCAACAGGATCCGTCACAGGTGGGGCAGACCACGGCGGTGTCCACTTCGAGTTTCTTGTTCACGCCGAATACGGCGTCGCGGAGGTCGATCCGTACGCTGATCAGGGCATCCTGGCCGCGGCGGACACGGGAAGCGGGACCGGACGTGCCGCCGGCGCCGAAGAAGGTGTCGAAAATGTCCTGGAACGCGAAGCCCTGGCCCGCGTAGCCTGCGCCGCCGAAACCGTTGTCGGTGCCGTTCTCATTGCCGGTGGTGTCGTAGATCCGGCGCTTCTGGGGGTCCGAAAGCACCTCGTAGGCGTGAGTTACTGCCTTGAACCGTTCCGATGCGTCCGCACCGGGGTTTACGTCCGGGTGTAGGGTGCGGGCCAGCTTGCGGTAGGCCTTTTTGATTTCTTCACCCGTCGCTTCGGGTGAGACTCCAAGGACGTCATAGTGGCTGCTCAAAGTTCGTATCTCTTCCTTGTTGTACTGCGTTCAGTTGGGCGGCCCAGCTCTTGCTTTCCGGCCGAAGCGCGCTCCGGCGGCCAAGAGTCAGGGCCCCAAAATCCTGGAAAGGTAGCGCGCCACTGCCCTGACGGCGGCCATGGTGGTGGGGTAATCCATCCGGGTGGGCCCGAGGATGCCTACTTTCGCCGAGCTGTCCGGACGGTAGGCAGTGGCCACCACGGAGGCCTCGGCAAGGCCGTCGTACGGGTTCTCCCGTCCGATGCTGACAGCGACGCCGCGGTGGTCCTGGGCCATTTCGCTCAACAGCCGCAGCATCACCACCTGTTCCTCCAGCGCCTCGAGCACCGGGCCGATGCTGAGGGGGAAGTCGACGTTGGACCTGGCCAGGTTGGCGGTGCCGGCCATGACCATCCGGTCCTCCCGGCTGTTTTGCGCCAGGCCCTCCAGCCCGAGCGCCAATGCGTGTGCCGCCTGCCGCTGCGGGTGCGGGGTGGCGGCGACGACGGCGGGCAGCGCCTGGGCCAGTTGGCGCAGCGGTGTTCCGCCCAGTGCACCGAGGAACCGGGTGCGCAGTTCAGCCAGTGCGTCGTCGCCAAGGTCCTGCCCGACGTCGATCACCCGCTGCTCCACCTTGCCGCTGTTGGCGATCAGGACGACGAGGACCTTGCGCGGGGCGAGCAGGACGAATTCGATGTGCCGGACCAGTGCCCTGCTCAGGTGCGGATACTGCACCACGGCAACCTGGTTGGTCAGCTGCGACAGCAGCCGGACGGTCCTCTCCAGCACGTCGTCGAGGTCGTCCGCGCCTTCGAGCAGGGACTGGATGGCGCGGCGTTCGGCGGCCGAGAGCGGCTTGACAGCCGAGATTTGGTCCACAAAGAGCCGGTAGCCCTTGTCCGTGGGAATCCGGCCGGCACTGGTGTGCGGGGCGGTGATCAGCCCCTCGTCCTCCAGTGCGGCCATGTCATTGCGGATGGTGGCGCTGGAAACACCAAGATGATGCCGCTCCACCAGGGCCTTGGACCCAACCGGCTCGCGGGAGTGGACGTAGTCCTCCACGATGGCCCGCAGTACTTCCAGCTTGCGTGGCTCGCTCACTCTCCACCTCCATCCATGGTTCGGGGCGCATGCCCCTCCCGATGCAACCCAGGGTTAGCACTCGACATGCCTAAGTGCTAACAGTCTATTATGCCTCGGCCCGTTGTTAGCATTGGTACCGCTCCGGGCGAAATTGCGGAGTTGAACACTAGCGCTAGGCGGATCAAATCCATGGATTACCGGAACTGGGGCCCACGCGGCATATCCGCTCCCGCACGGACGGAACTGCCTGAGGTCCCCGTGGAGCGCGGCATGGTGCTCGAGGAAGTGCAGTCGGGCTGGGTGGGTGCCGTGACCCGGGTGGAGAAATCCGGCGGCATGCATGTGGTGGCGCTGGAGGACCGCAGGGGAAAATCGCGTTCCTTCCGCCTTGGGTTCGGCTTCCTCCTGGAGGGCCGGCCGATCCGGCTGATGCCACCCGCCCCCCGGCCGGCCGCTGCCGGTCCCGCGGCGGGCAGGACGGCCTCGGGGTCCGTTCGGGTCGCCGGACAACGCGCCCAGGTGGCCAAGGCCAGCCGGATCTGGGTGGAAGGCAAGCACGACGCCGAACTGGTGGAAAAGGTCTGGGGAGACGACCTCCGGGTGGAGGGCATCGTCGTCGAGCCCCTGCACGGCATTGACGACCTTGCCGCAGCCGTCGCGGACTTCAGGCCGGGGCCTGGCCGCCGTCTTGGCGTCCTGGTGGACCACCTGGTTCCTGACTCCAAGGAGTCCCGCATCGCGGATGCCGTCATGGCCTCCCCGGGCGCCGCAGGCAACGTCCTGATCGTCGGTCACCCCTACGTGGACGTCTGGCAGGCGATCCGGCCCGCTGTCCTTGGCATCGACAAATGGCCGGCCGTGCCCCGCGGGCAGGACTGGAAGACGGGGATCCTGAAAGCCTTCGGCTGGCCCCACGCCACCAAGGAAGATGTCGGCCTGGGATGGCAGAAGCTGCTGGGCGCCGTGCGCACGTACGCGGACCTCGAAGCGTCGCTGCTGGGCAGGGTCGAGGAAGTCATCGATTTCCTGACCGTGCCGTGAAGGGCGGACGGCGTCCCGGGAACCAGTATTCTTGGTAGTGCGGTTCCTTGTTTCCTGAGGCACTGCGCACCGCGCCGGAATTGTAGTCAGCACCACTTGCACCTTCGAAGGAACAGACTGTGGCAGAAAACGCACGTGATCACAGGGACGGCCAGGGCCGTTCCGAGTACCATGGCGTCCCCGCCAACGCCCTGCCGCTTACGGCCAGCGAAGACCGCCAGTGGGCGACGCTGGCGCACTTCGGCGGGATCCTGGGGTGCGTCCCCTCGCTGCTGATCTACTTGATCTTCCGTGACCGCGGGCCATTTACCGCCCAGGAATCCAAGGAAGCGCTGAACTTCAGCCTGCCGCCCACCATCGCCGCGGTGCTGGCCAACATCCTGGTGTTCGTCCCCTACGTCGGGAACATCTTCGCGGTCATTGCCACGCTGATCTGGGTGGCGCTCACGTGCTTCTCCGTCGCGGCAGGGATCCACGTCAACCGGGGCCAGCCGCACCGCTACCAGTACAACCTGCGCTGGATCAAGTAAGGGCAACTGCCCGCGGGTCGGCTCTAGTCCGGCAGGATGCGGCGGACTACTGCGTCTGCCAAGAGCCTGCCCTTGAGGGTCAGGACCAGGCGTCCGCGGAATGCGGCAGCAGGATCAACCAGGCCGGCTGCGATCAGTCCGGCCACCTCGTGGCGTCCCCCGGCACTCAGCGTTGAGACATCCAGTCCCGACTGGAGGCGGGCCTCCAGCATGACCCGCTCCAGGTTCCTTGTTTCCGCGTCCAGGGTTTCCCTGCCGGCGGCGGGCGAAAGCCCCTGCGACAGCCGGTTCGCGTAAGCGGACGGGTGCTTGACGTTCCACCAGCGGACCCCGCCCATGTGTGAGTGCGCGCCCGGGCCGATGCCCCACCAGTCGTCACCCCGCCAGTATGCGAGGTTGTGGCGGCAGGCCTGCTCCGGAGTCCGCGCCCAGTTGCTGACCTCGTACCAGCCAAGTCCGGCTTCGGTGATCAGCTGGTCGGCGAGCTCGTACTTGTCGGCGTGGTCGTCGTCGTCGATTCCCGGGACTTCGCCGCGGCGCATCTGCGCGGCCAGCTTGGTGCCCTCCTCAACGATCAGCGCGTAGGCGCTGATGTGGTCCGGCCCGTAGGAAAGCGCCGTTTCGAGGGAGTGCCGCCAGTCGGCCAGCGACTCCCCCGGCGTCCCGTAAATCAGGTCCAGGCTGACAGCCAGTCCTGCCTCGCGCGCCCACTGCACCACCTGCGGCACCCGGCTGGGCGTATGGGTCCGGTCCAGCACCTTGAGCACGTGCGGAACCGCGGACTGCATCCCAAAGGACACCCTGGTGAACCCGGCGTCCTTGAGGACGGCAAGGGACTCCGGCGTGACGGAATCGGGGTTGGCTTCGGTGGTGACCTCGGCGCCGTCGTCAATGCCCCATTGGTCGATGGCGGCCCGGAGGATCAGGGCGAGGTCATCGGCCGGCAGCAGCGTGGGCGTGCCGCCGCCAAAGAAGACGGTGCTGAGCTTCCGGTCCGGCAGCCCTGAACGTGACAGCACAGCAGCCGCCAGCGACACCTCGGACACGGCGGTCTGGGCGTATGCGTCCTGGGACGCTCCGCCGCCAAGTTCCGTGGCGGTGTAGGTGTTGAAGTCGCAGTAGCCGCAGCGCACAGCGCAGAACGGGATGTGGACGTACAACCCGAAAGCCCGGGCCGCCGCACCGTCCGCTGCCTGGGCAGGCAGCAGACCGTCCGACGGCGCCGGGTCGCCGAGGGGAAGAACGCTGGGCATCAGCGGGTCCCCCGCTGTGCGGTGGTCACTTCTTCTTGGCCTTGTCCTTCGATTCGTCGGTGGTCAGGGCGGCGATGAACGCTTCCTGCGGCACCTCCACTGTGCCCACCATCTTCATGCGCTTCTTGCCTTCTTTTTGCTTCTCCAGCAGCTTGCGCTTCCGCGAGATGTCACCGCCGTAGCACTTGGCCAGCACGTCCTTGCGGATGGCGCGGATGCTTTCGCGGGCGATGATCCTGGAACCGATCGCGGCCTGGATGGGCACTTCGAACTGCTGGCGGGGAATCAGTTCGCGCAGCTTGCCGGTCATCATCACGCCGTAGGCGTACGCCTTGTCCCGGTGCGTGATGGCGCTGAACGCGTCCACCTGTTCGCCCTGGAGCATGATGTCCACCTTCACCAGGTCGGCGGCCTGCTCGCCGTCGGCCTTCCAGTCCAGCGAGCCGTAGCCCCGGGTCTTGGATTTCAGGATGTCGAAGAAGTCGAAGACGATTTCCGCCAACGGCAGGCGGTAGCGGATTTCCACCCGGTCCTCGGAAAGGTAGTCCATGCCGCCCATGACGCCGCGGCGGGACTGGCACAGTTCCATGATGGCGCCGACAAATTCGTTGGGGGCCAGGATGGTGGCGGAGACCATGGGCTCGCGTACCTCGGCGATCTTCCCGGTGGGGTACTCGCTGGGGTTAGTCACCCGGACCACCTTCTTGTCCTCCAGGGTCACCTCGTATTCCACGTTCGGTGCGGTGGAGATGAGGTCGAGGTTGTATTCGCGCTCCAGGCGTTCGCGGGTGATCTCGAGGTGCAGGAGACCCAGGAAGCCCACGCGGAACCCGAAGCCGAGGGCAGCCGAGGTTTCCGGTTCGTAAACCAGCGCGGCGTCGTTGAGCATGAGCTTTTCGAGGGCGTCGCGGAGTACCGGATAGTCGGCGCCGTCCAGCGGATACAGGCCGGAGAACACCATGGGCTTGGCATCGGCGTAGCCGGGGAGGGACTCCGCCGCCGGCTTGGCCAGGTTGGTGACGGTATCGCCCACCTTCGACTGCCGGACGTCCTTCACGCCTGTGATCAGGTAGCCCACTTCACCGACGCCGAGCCCCTTGGACGGTGTGGGTTCCGGGGAGCTGACACCGATTTCCAGAAGCTCGTGCGAGGCCCTGGTGGACATCATCTGGATGCGCTCACGCGGATGGAGCATGCCATCCATCACACGCACGTAGGTGACCACGCCGCGGTAGGTGTCGTAGACCGAGTCGAAGATCATGGCACGGGCCGGGGCATCGGGGTTGCCCTTCGGCGCCGGCAGGTCGCGGACGATCTTGTCCAGGAGGGCCTCGACGCCGACGCCGGTCTTGCCGGATACGCGCAGGACGTCCTCGGGATCGCCGCCGATGAGGCTGGCCAGCTCGGCGGCGTACTTTTCAGGCTGCGCCGCCGGAAGGTCGATCTTGTTCAGCACCGGGATGATGGTGAGGTTGTTCTCCATGGCCAGGTACAGGTTGGCCAGCGTCTGGGCCTCAATGCCCTGCGCCGCGTCCACCAGCAGGATGGCGCCTTCGCAGGCCGCGAGTGACCGGGATACCTCGTAGGTGAAGTCCACGTGGCCGGGCGTGTCGATCATGTTCAGCGCGTAGCTGACGCCGTCCACCTCCCAGGGCATGCGGACGGCCTGGGACTTGATGGTGATGCCACGTTCCCGCTCGATGTCCATCCGGTCCAGGTACTGGGCCTTCATGTCACGCGCCTGGACCACACCGGTGGACTGCAGCATGCGGTCAGCCAGCGTGGACTTGCCGTGGTCGATATGCGCGATGATGCAAAAGTTCCGAATGATTGCCGGATCTGTCGCGGCGGGCACCGGTGCGGTGCGGGCCATGGGAGACACGCAGGGTCCTTACTGTTGGCTTTTCAGCAGCCACCCGCCGGGCAACGCCATAGGCGCCTGCGGAACAGCTGCACGTCTTGAACATCCAGTGTCCCACGTCCGGGACGCACGGACCGCATCCGGGCAGGGCGCCGCCCGGCAGTTCCATGCCGAACCACCGCCGATAGGCTTTTCGCATGGTCATTGATCTCCGCTCCCTGGGAAACGCCGTCCGCCGCGGCCTGCGCATGCTGCAGAAACGGCGGCCCGCCCCGCCGGCCCCGGGCCCCGGCCGGGACCGCCGGGCGGGGGCCATGCCTCAGGCTCCCGGCGGAGGTCCTGCCGGGTCCGGGTATCCCGGTGATTACCGCGGGCGGTCCGCCGTCCGGTATGCACCGCAGCCGGACGGCGACCCGGATCCGGGCGAGGTGGTGTGGGCCTGGGTCCCTTACGAGGAGGACCACGGCAAGGGGAAGGACCGGCCGGTGCTGCTGGTGGGGCATAACGGCCCGTTCCTCCTGGGACTGATGCTGACCAGCAGGGACAGGGTGCCTGCCGGTTCAACGTCCGGCGACTACGTGGACCTCGGTTCCGGGGACTGGGACAAGCAGGGCAGGCCCAGTGAAGTGCGCCTGGACCGTATCCTGCAGATCCGCCCTGACAGCATCCGGCGGGAGGGCGCCGTGCTGGACGCGGCGCGGTTTGAGAAAGTTGCGGCCGGGCTGCGCCGGCGACACGGCTGGACCTGACCAACCCAAATGGCCAGTGCCGCCGCTGACCTGCTATTCTTTATTGCTGTGTGTCCGTGCAGGTCGACGGTCACTGATGGCTGGCCGCCATAGGTATCCCCACGCCGCTCAGTCAAGGCCAGCCTGAAAGCCCTCTAGACCATTTCCGCATTACAAAGAGAGTTCACACGTGGCGAATATCAAGTCCCAGAAGAAGCGCATCCTGACCAACGAGAAGGCACGCCTGCGCAACAACGCAGTCAAGTCTGAGCTGAAGACGGCCATCCGCGCCGTCAACACCGCCGTTGAGTCCTCTGACAAGGAAGCTGCTACTACTGCGCTCGTTACTGCCAGCCGTAAGCTGGACAAGGCTGTCAGCAAGGGTGTTCTGCACAAGAACAACGCAGCGAACCGCAAGTCGGCGATCTCCAAGAAGGTCAACGCACTCTAAGGTTTCCAGTTCCCACGAACTGATGGTGTGGCCGGTACCGCAAGGTACCGGCCACACGCTTTTAATCGTTGCGGCCTAACCTGCCCTGGACGGACATGGCAATCACCGTCACAGCGTGTTCGACGGCGTAGACGGGGTCCCGGGACAAGCCCTTGACCTGCGCATCAGCCTCCGCCGTGGCCTGGATGGACCGGACCAGGCCTTCCGGGGTCCAGCGCCGGACGTCCCGCTGTGCCTGCTCCACGAGCCAGGGCTGCATCCCGAGTTCCGCCGCGATCTGCGCGGGCGATCCGGAGGCGCCGGCCACCCGTGCGACAGTTCTTAGCTTCGAGGCGAGGGCTGCCACCAGCGGAACCGGGTCAGCACCGGTGGCAAGGGCGTGGCGCAGCGTCGACAGCGCCACGGGGGCGTTTCCTGCCATTGCGGCGTCGGCGACCTTGAACGCGGTGGCCTCGATCCGTCCGCCGTAGTACTTGTCCACGGTCTCAGTAGTGACGGTGCTCCCTGCGTCGGCAATCAGTTGCGAGCACGCCGCGGCGAGTTCCGAAAGGTCGGCCCCCACGGCATTCACCAGCGCCTGGACGGCGTCCTGGTTGATCCGCCGCCCGGCCGCCTTGAACTCCGCCATGACGAACGAGACCTTGTCCGCATCCTTCTTCAGTGGCTGGCAGTCAACGACCGGCCAGCCACCCTTCTTAACGGCGTCGAGGAGCTTTTTGCCGCGTGCTCCCCCGGCGTGCCGGAGCACGACGACGGCGTCCTGTTCCGGGTGCTGCAGGTAGGCAAGGGCATCCGCCAGGAAGGCGTCGTTCATCCCTTCCACGGCCTCCACTTCAATGAGCTTGCTCTCACCGAACAGTGAAGGGCTCACCTGCATGGTCAGGGTGCCGGCGTCATAGCCGGCGGCGTTGATGCGGCTCAATTCGACGTCCGGCGCGGCCGCCCTGACCTGTGAGCGGATCCTGTCCATGGCCCTGATGCCCAGGTACTCTTCCGGGCCGCTTACCAGCACGATCGAGGCCGGGGCTACGTCCCGCCAGGAGGCTGTGTTCGACGCCGGGGAGCGTGTTGCCCGCTTTTGCGCGACGGCCATCCAAGGTCCCTTCCGGAGGTTTTATTGCAGTATCCCAGCCTGCCACGTCTGCGCCCGCGGTCCAAGCTGCCCTTGCGGCGGATGTGCTGCAGCCGCAGCTCCATCAGCCCGATCAGTGCCACCGTGACGGCGTGCGCTTTCCGGACCTGGCAGGCGAACCGCAGGGGCCGGACCACTGCCCACACGGCCGCCAGGGTAACGGTGGACAACAGCACCATAGACAGCAGCCCGGGCACTCCCTCAGGCCAGGGCAGGGCGGAGCCGGGCAGCTGCGCCGTGAACCTGGCGGTGGCGGCGACGCCGGCGCTGAACGTTCCAGCCACAGCGATCAGAAACGTGGCGGCCCACGGAAGCAGGACCACCAGCGGCACCGCTGCCGTTCCCAGCAGGGTCACCGGCGCCACCAGGGGTGACACCACGACATTGGCCAGCAGCGAATAGGTGGCGAACCGGGGCTGCAGGAGGACGATGACGGGCCCGCACAACAGCTGTGCGGACAGCGGAACCGCAACGGCGGCGGCGATCCACCGGGGCACCGCTGCGGGAATCCAGGCGACGATCCGCCGCCCCAGGAGAATGATCCCCAGCGTGGCAAGGACGGACAGCAGGAATCCGAAACTGGTGCCAAGGGCAGGCTCGGCCAGTAGAAGGCCGATGACGGCGAGGCACAGGAAGCTCAGTCCGCGCCCTGGGCGTCCGCCCGCGAGGGCGGCCACCCCGATGGCACCCATGAGAGCGGCCCGCAGGACGCTGGCGTCCGGTCCCACCAGGACTATGAAGAGGGCCAGGCCGCAAAGTGCTCCAGCCGCAGCGGGAGCACGCGGCAGCCGGCACCGGCGGCACAGGAGCAGCAAGGCCCCCAGCACCAGGCTGCAGTTTGCCCCGCTGACCGCCGTTAGGTGGGTCATGCCCACAGCCTTCATGGCGTTGTCCAGTCCCTCGTCCAGTGCGCTGGTGTCTCCGGTGACCATTCCCGGAAGGAGTCCGCGGGCATCGGGTGACAGGAAAACCGCGGCGGAAACGAAGCGCGCCCGAAGCTCCTTCGCTGCCCCCTCCAGCAGCGAGCCTCCCATGGCCTTGCCGGGGGCGGTGGAGGCGGCCAGGGTTCCCGCGTCCTGGTCCCCCGGCTCCGCCGGCCGCAGCTTTCCTGCTGCGCGCAGGGTCTGCCCCGGAACCACCCCGCCCCAGCCTTGCCCGCCCATGATGGTGAGCCGCGCCCGTGTCCGCACCAGCATGCCGCCGGTGGTCACTTCCTGCGTCCACACCGGAACTGCCCAGCGTCCCGCCGACCCGCCCGGTCCTGCCATGGCCCTTGGGTTTCCGGCCACCTCCACAATGGCGACGACGGACTTGCCGGCAGTGACCGCGTCGGCGAGGGGACCCTCGAACCGTTGGCTTGACGACGTTGCAGCGTGGGCTGCGGCGGCAGCGGCCAGCATCAGGGAGACGCCCAGGGCGGCGGGAAAGCTGCGTCCGGTGGCGCGGGGCGGCCCGGCCCGTTCCTGGTGGCCGACGGCGGGACGCGCAGTTCGTGCCGTGCGATGCCTGGCCGCGCGGGCCAGGAGGAGGCCGCCAAGTGCCGCCAGTGCGGAGCACAGTGCTGCAAGCTCCGCAGGCGGCAGCCAGAGCCCGGCCACTGAGGCGGTCCATACCAATAATGCCGGAAGGGCAAGGCGGAGGTCCGTGCGGCGTCGTGGTTCCGCGGGACTGGTATCAGCGTTTTCCTGGGCCTTGCCGCCATCGGCCACCCGCTGGCGCACGTGGTGCACGGCGCGCGTCCAGTGCCCCTGCAGCGGCCGGTGCCCGGTGGCCGGCAAGCAGGGGGTCCGTGGGTGGGCCGGTGTCGAAGGCGGAGAAGGGGTCCCGGAGGCTTCCGTTGCGCCTGGAGGCGTCGGAGCCTGTGGTTCCAGGCCGGGGCCATTCACCGCGGATTCGATGAAGCGGTGCCAGGGACTGCGCCGTTGCTTTCCGCCGCCGGGATCGGGCGCATTCCATCCCTGACCCTTGTCCCGGCCTCCCCTTCCTGAATTCGCTCCCACGGCCGTCCCTAGACCGTCACCAGCGGGAGCAAGGCCTCAAGCATCTTTGGTCCCACGCCGTCGACGGCGTCCAGTTCTTCCGCGCTCTTGAAGGGGCCGTGTTCCTTCCGCCAGTCCACGATCCGCTGGGCCAGGACCGGCCCGACTTTTGGCAGCGTGTCCAGCGTGGCAGCGTCCGCGGTGTTGAGGTTGACCTTTCCGCCGGTCTGGCCGGGTACCGTCCCCTGCTGCGCAGTGCCTGAACCAGCACCCATTGACCCAGTGCCGTCCGGACCTGCGGCACCGGCCGCGGAGGCCTGGGGTTCCCCTTGCCGCGGAACGTGGATTTTCTGGCCGTCCTCCACCACGAGGGCAAGGTTGAGCCGGTTGACGTCGGCGTCCGGAGTCGCACCGCCCGCCGCAGCGATGGCGTCGTCAACGCGGCTGCTGTGCGGCAGCCGGATAACACCGGGTCTGGCCACGGCGCCAACAACGTGCACCACCACCGTCCCCGCTGACGCGGAGCCGCCCTGCCCGCTGCCGGAATCCGGTGGGGCTGGGGCCCCGCCCTGGACGGAACCACTGTCACCGGCCGCTGCTGATGCGCCGCCGGAACCGGTGCCGCCCAACGGCAGGACCTGGGGCGCGGCCGCCCCGGCCTGCCACCAAAACCAGGCTCCCGCGGCCACGGCCAGAACAGCCAGCAGCACGGCGACGCGCAGCCCCACCCGCCACCGGAGCGAAGGCGCCACACCGGAACCAGCTCCGGAGCCACTGCCGGGTTTGTCTCCGCCCGCGTCACCGGAACCCCGGTACTCAAAACCGTCGGGGCCGGCCCCGTCCTGCAGGAGCCCGGAAGGTCCCTCCCCCAGGGTGGCATGGAGCCTCGCCCTCACATGGCGCGCCTGCTGACCTGCTGCTCCAGCATCCCGGCGTGACATAGCTCCACCCTAGGAACACGGTCCGCCGACCGGCAGCCGGCAAAGAGGCTATGTGGAAAGGTGCGCTTCGGCGCCCGGTCCGCCGTCCGTCCCCCCATCGGCGGCCGTCCTGCCCACGATGACCGCAAGGACGCCGAGGCCCGCATGGGCAGCGAGGACTGCCGGGAGGGAACTGATCTGGGCGGGCGGGCATTCGGGAAGTGCCGCTTCCAGCCGCGCGGCCAGGCTCTCCGCCTCTTCGGAGTTCCCGAAATGATGGACGGCCAGGCGCACGGCCTCTCCCGGACGCGCCGCCGCTTCGGCCACCACGATTTCCTCAAGGCGCGCCACGGCCCTGGCACCTGACCGCACCTTCTCCAGCGGGACGATCCTGCCGCCGTCGACCGCAAGGATAGGTTTGATGGCAAACATGGTGCCCAGCAGCGAGGCCGCGGCGCCGATCCGTCCGCCCCGCCGCAGTTGTTCCAGGCTGGGGACGTAGAAGAAGACCTTGGTGCGGGCTGCCTGGGCCGCTGCCGCGGCAGCAACCCCGGCATGGTCGGCGCCGGCGGCGGCTGCCTCCACGGCAGCCTGCACGGCCATCCCCTGTGCCATGCCCACGGTTCGGGTATCCACCACCTCCACGGGGATCCCCACCTTTGCCGCAGCAAGCCGGGCCGCGTCGGCAGTGCCGGAAAGTTCCCCGGAGATATGGACGGAAACGACCGCCTGGAATCCCCGGAGTTCGGCCGCGCGGTACGCCTGCTCAAATTGGCCCGGTGACGGCCTGGATGTTTTGACCTGCGTTCCGGAGGCCAGCGCCACGGCGATGGTCTCGAGGATGTCGTCTTCACCCTCGCCGTAGATTTCCCGGCCCACCATGACGGGCATGGGTGTCACGGTCAGGATGCCGTCCCGCGGCAGCCTGCCTGCATAGTCCGCAGGCAGGGCGGCAGCGGAATCAGTGACGACGGCTGTGCGCACCTCAGCGCTCCCGGCCGCCCGCCGCGTCCCCGGACGCGCCCCGGGACGGAGGCCTGACAGCCGTGCACGGACCCATGGCCAGGCAGCGGCATTACTGTCGGGCAAGGGGCCTCCTGGAGACGGTGTCCGGATCAGTCAGCACCGGCCGCCGGAAAACTTCCGGCGGCCGGTGCGTGCTGCAGGGTGCAGCGCTTATGCCGGGACGATGTTGACCAGCTTAGGCGCACGGACGATGACTGTCCTGATGCCGCGGCCGTCAAGGGCGCGCTGGACGTTGTCGGACGCCAGGGCCAGCTCGCGGAGCTGATCCTCGGAGACGTCCGGGGACACCTCAAGCCGGTCACGGACCTTGCCCTGCACCTGGACAACGGCGGTGACCGTGTCCTGGACCAGGAGCGCGGGATCGTGGGCGGGCCAGCCTGCGTTGGCCACCGACGCCGGGTGGCCCAGCAGGTTCCACATGTCCTCGGCGGTGTATGGCGCGAAGAGGCTGAGGATCACGGCGACGGCTTCAGCGGCTTCGCGGACCGCCGGATCCGCCGCCCCTGCGCCGGAGTCAATGGCCTTGCGGGTGGCGTTGACCAGCTCCATCAGCTTGGCCACCACCACGTTGAACTTGTTGGCGTCCAGCAGTTCAGCGGCGTCCGCGATGGTGCGGTGCGTTACCGACCGCAGCGCGCGGTCGCCGGTGGTGGCGTCCACGCCGGGCCCGCTGGCCACGTCCTGCGCCAGGCGCCAGGCGCGGGCCAGGAATTTCGCCGAGCCCGACGGCGAAACATCGGCCCAGTCGACGTCGTCCTCCGGCGGGGAGGCGAAGATCATGGTCAGCCGGACCGCGTCCACGCCGTACTTGTCGAGCTGCTCGCCGAGGTCCACGCCGTTGCCCAGCGACTTGCTCATGGCTTTGCCGCCGTTGAGTACCTGGCCCTGGTTCAGCAGGGCGCTGAAGGGTTCGTCGGCGTCGATCATGCCCAGGTCGTGGATGACCTTGGTGAAGAAGCGGGCGTACAGCAGGTGGAGGATGGCGTGCTCCACACCGCCGACGTACTGGCCCACGGGCATCCAGTCGTTGATCTTCTCCGGATCGAAGGGGCCCCCGGTGTAGTGCGGGGAGACGAAGCGCAGGAAGTACCAGGAGGAGTCGACGAACGTGTCCATGGTGTCGGTGTCCCGCTTGGCAGGGCCGTGGCAGGTGGGGCATTCGACGTTGACCCAGGACTCGGCCGCGGCCAGCGGCGAGGTGCCCTTCGGGGCCAGGTCCTCGCCGCGGAGGTCCGAGGGAAGGGTCACGGGCAGCTGCTCATCGGGAACGGGGACTTCGCCGCAGGACGGGCAGTGGATGATGGGGATGGGGGTGCCCCAGAACCGCTGCCGGCTCAGGAGCCAGTCGCGGAGCCGGAAGTTCACGAACTTCTCGCCGGTGCCCTGCCGCTCCAGGATGGTGATGGCCGCCGGGATGGCCTCGGCCTTGGGCAGTCCGTCGAGCTCGCCGGAGTTGATCAGGGTGCCCTCCCCCGAGGTGGCGGTGCCCGAGACGGCGGGATCCTCTTCGCCGGTGTCCAGGACGGCGCGGACCGGCAGGTTGAACGCGCGGGCGAAGTCGAGGTCCCGCTGGTCATGCGCGGGCACGGCCATGATGGCGCCCGTGCCGTAGTCGGCCAGGACGTAGTCGGCAGCCCAGACCGGCAGTTTTTCGCCGTTCAGCGGGTTGATGGCGTAGCGGCCGGTGAAGACACCGGTCTTTTCGCGCTCGGTGGACTGGCGTTCGATCTCGGAGAGCGCCTTGACCCGTTCACGGTATTCGTCCAGGGCAGCTGCGTGGTCGTCCGTGACAAGTTCGACGGCGAGCGGCGCGTCGGCAGCCACCACGAAGAAGGTTGCCCCGTACAGGGTGTCCGGGCGGGTGGTGAAGACCGTGACCTCCTTGGCGGGCTTGCCGCCGTCGGCCTCGATCACGAAGTTGACGTGGGCACCCTCGGACCGGCCGATCCAGTTCTTCTGCATGGCCAGGACGCGCTCGGGCCAGTGGCCGCGCAGCTCGTCCATGTCATCCAGCAGGCGGTCCGCGTAGTCGGTGATCTTGAAGTACCACTGGTTGAGCGACTTCTTGGTCACGGTGGTGCCGCAGCGCTCGCAGGCGCCGTTGACCACCTGCTCGTTGGCCAGGACGGTCTGGTCCTTGGGGCACCAGTTGACCGGGGAGTTCTTCCGGTAGGCCAGCCCGCGCTCGTAGAAGCGCTTGAACAGCCACTGGGTCCAGCGGTAGTACTCGGGGTCGGAGGTGTGGAGGCGGCGCGACCAGTCGGCGGAGATGGCGTACCGCTTGAAGGACGCTGCCTGGGTGTCGATGTTGGCGTAGGTCCACTCGCTGGGGTGGGCGTTGCGCTTGATGGCAGCGTTCTCCGCGGGCAGGCCGAAGGAGTCCCAGCCGATGGGGTGCAGGACGTCGTACCCCTTCTGGCGCAGGTAGCGGGCCACGACGTCACCCATGGCGAACGCTTCGGCGTGGCCCATGTGCAGGTCACCGGACGGGTACGGGAACATGTCAAGCACGTAGCGGCGCTCCCGGGACCCGTCATCCACCGGGGTGAAGACCTTGAGGTCCTCCCACACCTGGGGCCATTTGGCCTCCATGGCGGTGAAACTGTAGGTGCCCTCCTCAGGCTCCGCCGATACTGTTGTTGCTGTTCCGGTCTCTGTCTCCGGCTGAACGCCCACTGCTGCCCTCTTCTGTTCTGTTACGGCATCGGTGCTGCCATAACGGCCTGATCCTCCTGCTGCCGGCCCGGCGCCATACCCCGGACACACAAAAGCCCCTCGCCAAGGGAGGGGCTGCCGCTCAGCTATCCGATATCCGGAGCCGGCGGCTAACTAAGCAGAAGGATCGCACGCATGGCTCTACTTTAGCGCACCCCCAGTGTAAACAAGTGCCGGATTACCGCCCAGCCGATGAGGGCACACGCCGGAGCCCGCATCCCCCTAAAGCCACCACCCCCCGAATTGGGTGCTCCCCCTACTGCCGGAGCCGCAAAGTTGAGGGGCTAAGTACTCTTGCCAAGTTATGCTCTGCGGTCCACAGTGATGGCAAGTCTGCGGGGTACTGAACGGTCTCAGGTCGAGGAGCCCGAAATGTGTTCTTGGCGTAGATTTCCCGCACGACAACTGGCGGACAGCAGCTTCGCCCCCGCAAAAGTAAAGGTCCGCACCGAAGCTCCCGGGTTGTGGGCCAGGCAATCACCGTGGTACTGGTCATGACCGCCATAATTCGCTGGGCTGTCCAGTTCCGGTTGTTGGTCCTGGCATTGGCTGCGGGAATTCTCGCTTTTGGGTTATCAAGTTTGCCGGGCATGTCCGTTGATGCCTATCCGGAATTCGCCCCGCCGCAGGTGGAGATCCAGACGGAGGCCCTGGGGCTCTCGGCCGCCGAGGTGGAACAGCTCGTCACCTCCCCGATGGAGGCCGACCTGCTGAACGGCGTTGCCTGGGTGGAGGCGATCCGATCCAAGTCCCTCCCCGGGCTGTCCTCGATCCAGATGGTCTTCAAGCCGGGGACTGACCTTTTCCGGGCACGCCAGCTGGTCTCTGAGCGCCTTACCCAGGCCCGCGCACTGCCGAACGTGTCAGCAGCGCCGGTCCTCATGCAGCCGCTCTCATCCACCAGCCGGGTGATGATGATCAAGCTCACGTCAAAGGACATGTCGGCCATCGACATGTCTGTCCTGGCCCGCTGGACGATGAAGCCAGGCCTCCTGGCGGTGCCTGGTGTCGCCAACGTGGCCATCTGGGGCCAACGGGATCAGCAACTGCAGGTCCTGGTGGATCCGGGTCAGCTTGCAGCCAAAGGCGTCACGCTGGACGATGTCATCAAGACCACCGGCAACTCAGTATGGGTATCACCGCTGAGCTACCTGGAGGCCTCCACCCCGGGAACGGGCGGCTTCTTCGAGACCGGACACCAGCGGATCGGCGTCCAGCACGTCCTGCCAATCACCACTCCCCAGGACCTGGGTCAGGTTCCATTGGACAGTCCGGCGGGGAACCTCCTCCTGAAGGACGTCGCCACGGTTCAAACGGACCACCAGCCACTGATCGGCGATGCCCTCCTGAGCAAGGAAACCGAGCTCCTCCTGGTGATCGAGAAATTCCCCGAGACCAACACCATGGACGTGACGCGGGGCGTGGACGAGGCACTGCGCGCACTCCAGCCGGGCCTGCCCGGGGTACAGGTGGACACCACCGTTTACCGACAGGCGTCCTTCATCGAGGAGGAAGTCGGCGTAATCGGCGTCGGCCTGCTCATCACATTGCTGGTCATCGTCGCGATGTTCTGGGCGTTCTTCCGGTCATGGCGTGCCGCTGTCATCAGCCTGGTCACCATCCCGGTGGCACTCACCGCGGCGGCCCTTGTCCTGTACTGGCGCGGGGTCGGGATGAACTCCATGGTGTTCGCGGGCATGGTGCTCGCCCTCGCGGTTATCGTGGGCGACGTCGCCGAGGACCTCAGTGGGGTGGTGGCGGCGAACCTTTCCGCCAGGAAACGCGGGGACGCGCTGCACGATACCCAGCGGGGCTCGGGCCTGATTCCGGAGGCCCTTCGCTCGGTTCGTACTCCGATTCTCTACTCGCTGTTGATCATGGCGCTGGCCACGATGCCGGCATTCTTCTTCACAGGTGAGAATGGAGCCCTTTTCGGTCCACTTGTCCTGGCCTACCTGCTTGCCCTGGCAGTCTCGATGATCGTGGCGCTGGCCGTCACAGCCGCGCTGGTGTTCGTCCTCCCCGGAGCGTTGAACGCGCCGCGGGAACGCCGGTCGCTGAAGCGGCTCGAGGTGGGCTACGGCCGGCTCCTGGTCCGCCTGAGGGGAGGGGCTAAATGGATGTTCGCTGCTTCCGCCGTTGTGGCGCTGGCGGGGCTGGCCTTGATGCCCCAGCTGGCAGCCGGCCACCCCGTGGTGCCGGTAATGGCGGACAAGACCCTGGTGGTGCACTGGAGCGCGATCGCTGGTACCTCGGACCAGGAAATGAGCCGGATCACGGAGGCGGCGGCGGGCGAGCTGCGCGGCGTGCCCGGCGTGGCCAATGTGGGAGGCCACGTTGGCCGGGCCATCACCTCCGACCAGGTCGGTGACGTAAGTTCGGGTGAACTTTGGGTCAGCGTGGCACACGATGCGTCCTTCAGGGATACTGCTGCCGCCGTCAAGCAGGTCATTGCCGGCTACCCCGGGCTGACCAGCAAGGTATCGACCTATCCCCAGGAGCGCCTCGACGCGATCCGGGACGCTGCGGACAGCGGATTCGCCGTCCGGGTCTACGGCCTGGACCCCGCGATCCTGCGGCAGAAGGCGTCGGAGGTGCAGCAGATTCTGGAACACACCGCCGGCATTGCGAACGCCCATGTTGACGTTCCCCCCGAGCAGCCCATTGCCGAGGTCACGGTTGACCTTGCCAAGGCGCAGAAGGCCGGCGTCGCCCCCGGGGATGTTCGACGCGCTGCGGCCGCCTTGGTGCAAGGTATCGAAGTGGGCAACCTCTACGAACAGCAGAAGGTCTTCTCGGTCATCGTCAAGGGGGTCCCGTCCACGCGGAACAGCCTGGACAGCGTTCGTGACCTGATCATCGACACCCCCAGCGGCGGGCATGCCCGCCTGGGCGACGTCGCCCAGGTCAATATGGTCGGAAACGAGTCCGTCATACTTCACGATGACACCTATCGCCGCCTTGACGTGAAAGCCGACATCCAGGGCCGGCCCCTGAGCGACATCCAAAACGACATTAATGCGGGCCTCCAAAAGATGCAGTTCCCGATGTCGTACCACGCCGAAATCCTCACGCAGTATGCCCAGCAGCAAAGCAACATCCAGTGGCTCTGGTTGCTCGCAGCGATTGCCGCGGCGGGCATCCTGGTTCTTCTGCAGACTGCTGCCGGAAGCTGGCGGCTCGCCGTCCCGCTCGCCCTGTGCCTGGTCCTTTCGCTCTCCGGAGGCGTGCTTGCCGCCCTGGTTACCGGGGCGGTAAATTCCCTGGTCGCACTGGTGGCGTTCGCCGTCGTGCTGGGGATCGCGGCCCGGGGCACCCTGCTGATGGCGGAACGCGTCCGGACACTACAGGCCCGGGGCGGTGAAATGCCGATGCCTGGCCTGGTGGTCCATGCGGCGAGGGACAGGCTGGGTCCGACGTTGATGTCGGCCGGGATGACGGCACTTGCACTTGTGCCCCTCGTCCTGTTCGGCGGTGTGGCAGGAACGGAAATCATTCAACCGCTTGCCGTGATCATCTGGGGCGGCCTGCTGACCTCCACCCTGTCCACCCTGTTTGTGGTACCCGCCGTACTGCTCGCCTTCGCGCCGAAGGCACCAGCACACAGCGCCGGCCACGCCATCTATGAACCTACTGAAAACCAGGTTGTGTGATGAAATCAATTCCAGCAGGGCCTGCCAGGAAGCACGCAGCCCTCATTATCGCGGCGTTCCTGTCACTCCTGGTTGCAGGGTGCGCACAAGTGTCCGAAGCGGCGTCAGCCAACGACCCGGCGGCTATTGCCACGGTGCCGGGAACGGACCTTCACCGCATCACGCTCACCGATCACGCTGTCCAACGCCTCGGGCTTACCACCGTCCAGGTGGCGACGGACCCCCAGACCGGGAAGCTCACCGTCTCCTATGCGGCCATTCTGTATGACAGCACCGGCAAGACCTGGGTGTACACCAACCCCGAGCCCCTGGTTTACGTCCGCGCGCCAATCACCGTCGAACGCATCAACGCCGATGTTGCGCAGTTGGGCGACGGGCCGCCTCCCGGCACAACGGTGGTGACCACGGGCGCTGAGGAGCTTTTTGGCGCGGAATTCGACACGGCCCAGTGACATGCGCTGGATAATCGGGGTCAGCCTCAGGTTTAGGACGATCGTCGTCGCCATCGCGTGTGCGGTCATGCTGCTCGGATCCCTGCAGCTGGGTGCCGCGTCCGTGGACGTCTTTCCCGAATTCGCCCCACCCCGGGTCGAAATCCAGACCGCGTGCCTTGGCCTGACTGCCCAGGAAGTCGAAGAGCTGGTCAGCGTTCCCATCGAGGCAGCGGTAGGCGGCATGCCGGGACTGGACGAGCTGCGGTCCAAATCCGTTGCGCAGCTGTCTTCGATCGTGTTGCTCTTCCATCCGGGCACCGACCTGCTCAACGCCCGCCAGCAGGTCTCGGAACGCATGGCGTCCGTGACGGCGGCGCTGCCGACCTGGGCGGCCCCGCCGGTCATGCTGCAGCCGCTGTCCGCCACGAGCCGCGTGATGAAGATAGGAATGACGTCATCTGAGCACTCGCTCATTGAGATGTCCATGCTGTCCTACTGGACCATCCGGGCCCGCCTCCTGCGGGTTCCCGGTGTGGCCAACGTGGCAATTTGGGGGGAACGGCTCCAGATGCTGCAGGTGCAGGTGGAACCCGACAAGCTCAAAGCCCAGGACGTTTCCCTCAACCAGGTCATGGAAGTTACCGCCGGCGCCCTCGACGCAGGCCTGCTTAGGTACTCGCCCGGAAGGTTCATCGGCACCGGGGGCTTTATTGACAGCCCCAACCAGAGAATGGGGGTTCGGCACGTCCAGCCGATAAAGACTCCCGCCGACCTGGCCCAGGTGACGATCCGTGAAAAGGACGGCGTGCCCCTCCACCTTGGCGACGTAGCCCAAGTAGTGGAAGACCACCAGCCACTCATCGGTGACGCCGTCATCAATAGCGGCCATGGGCTCATGCTCATTGTCGAGAAACTGCCCTGGGGCAACACCCTGGACGTGACCAAGGGCGTTGAGGAGGCCCTGCATGAGTTGCAGCCCGGCTTGAGTGGAATCAGCTTCGACACCACCATCTTCCGCCCGGCAAGCTTTGTGGAGGAATCCATCTCCAACCTCAGCCTGGCCCTGCTGCTCGGCTGCCTGCTCGTCGTCCTGATCCTGGGCGCTTTCCTCTTCCAATGGCGGACAGCCCTCATCAGCCTCATCGCGATTCCGCTGTCCTTGCTCACAGCTGCCCTGGTCCTGTATTTCACCGCCAGTTCGATCAACACGATGGTCCTTGCGGGGCTGGTCATTGCGGTCGGTGTCGTGGTCGATGACGCCATCATCGACGTCGAAAACATCATGCGGCGGCTGCGGCAGCACCGCGCCCGGGGCAGCGGCGAATCCACGTCCTCGGTGGTGTTGAAAGCCTCGCTCGAAATGCGGAGCCCCATCGTCTATGCCACCCTGATCATTGTGGTGGCGGCAGTACCCATCTTCTTCCTGGATGGACTGACGGGCGTCTTCTTCCGGCCGCTGGCAATCACCTACACGCTGGCAGTACTCGCCTCAATGCTGGTGGCGCTGACGGTCACTCCGGCCCTGGCACTGATCCTCCTCGGTAACGCCAAACTGGAGAAGCGTGACGCTCCCCTCGTCCGCGTGCTCAAGCGCGGCTACCACGCGGTCCTTTCAGGCATGATGAAGCGGCCCCGCTACGGCTACGCGGGATTTGGAGTCGTCGCCCTGGCAGGTTTGGCGATAGCACCCCTCCTGGGCTCATCCCTGTTCCCCACTTTCAAGGAACGGGACTTCCTGATGCACTGGGTCTCACAGCCGGGAACGTCAGCCGCGGAGGAATATCGGATCTCCCAGCGCGGCTGCGAGGAGTTCCTCAAAGTGCCCGGCGTCCTGAATTGCGGTACACACATTGGTCAGGCCTTCACCGCCGACGAGATTGTTGGCGTCAACGCGGGCGAGCACTGGATCAGCATTGACCGTCACGCCAACTACGACGAGACGCTCGCCGCCGTGCAGGACGTTGTCAACGGGTATCCCGGCCTGCACCGGGACGTCCAGACCTACCTGAAGGAACGGATCGAAGAGGTCCTCACGGGAGCCAGTGAGCCGATCCTCGTCCGCGTTTACGGGGATGACCTCAACGTGCTGCGTGAACAGGCCCAACGGGTCAAAGACATCCTGGACGGCATCCACGGCACCCAGGACGCCCATGTCTCCCTTGAGGTTGAGGTTCCGCAGATCTCTGTCACGGTCAACCTGGCCCAGGCACAGAAATACGGACTGAAACCTGGCGATGTGAGACGTGCGGCAGCCACGCTCGTGGCTGGCGAGGAGGTAGGCGACGTCTTCCGCGACGGACGTGCCTACGACGTCCACGTCTGGAGCACTCCCGCCACCCGGTCCAGCGTTACCAGCATCGAAGACCTGCCGATCGACACGCCCACCGGCCAGCGGGTCCGCCTCGCTGATCTGGCCACCGTGGCCCTTCAGCCGGTGCCGAACCAGATTGACCGTACCAACGGATCGCGCCGCGTTGAAGTTGGATCGTTCCTGGCATCGGGCGCAGACCTCGGCAACGTCGCCCGCGAGCTGCAGCAACGCCTTGACACCCTGGACCTGCCGGCCGGTTACAGCGTGCAGCTGCTAGGCGAATACACCGAACGTGAGGCGGCCACGAACCGCCTGATGATTTTCGCCGCCGCTGCCCTCGTCCTGATCCTCCTGCTCCTCCAAACATCATTCCGGAGCTGGCGGCTCGCCGTACTGTCCCTTCTGACCCTGCCGATCGCCTTGGTGGGCGGGGTTTTCGCCGCTTTCATGTCCGGCGGGATCCTTTCCCTGGGCTCGGTTGTGGGCTTCCTGACGGTGATGGGTATCGCTGCGCGCAACGGCATTTTGCTCATCAGCCACTGCCAGCATCTGGAAAGGGACGAGGGTGAGACCTTTGGCCGTGACCTGGTGCTGCGCGGGGCGGCCGAGCGGCTGTCCCCGATCCTCATGACCACCCTGGCAACCGGATTGGCCCTGGTGCCCCTGGTGGTCATGGGGAATGTCCCGGGCCACGAAATCGAACACCCCATGGCAGTGGTCATCCTGGGCGGCCTCGTCACGTCCACCCTGCTGAACCTCTTCATTGTGCCGTCGCTGTACCTCCGCTTCGCCAAGCGGCGCCCGGCCCGCGGCACTCGCCGCCCCAACCCGGAACCAGCCCCCGCTGGATAGCGGCAGGGTGCACAAAACCCACTCACAACGAAAGGCCGGCCATGTTCCATCGACAAAAGCGATTCACCGCATACGGTTCCACGCTCATGCTTGTCCTGGCGACGCTCACCGTGACGTCCGCCGCCACCGCGGCCGCGGCACAACAACCACCGGAGCTCTGCGGTCCCGGCTCTGCGATCAACTTCGACCCTTCTGATTTCCAGACAAAACCGCATATCGACAACAAATGGTTCCCGCTCAAGCCGGGCATGCAATTCACAACCACTGGGGAGGTGTCCTCTTCGGACGGCGTCCACGCGCACAGCGTGGTCAGCACCGTGACAGGGCTGACGAAAGTGATTGACGGCATCACCACGCAGGTGGTGTGGGACCGCGATTATGACAACGGCGAACTGGTCGAATCCGAGCTGGCGTTCTTCGCGCAGAGCACCAGCGGCGCCGTCTGGCTGTTCGGCGAATACCCCGAGGAATACGAAAACGGCAAGTTGGCCGGCGCACCAAGCACCTTCATCAGCGGCATCGCGAAGGCGCAGGCCGGTATCGCAATGAAGGCCACGCCCCGGACAGATACTCCTCCGTATGTGCAGGCGTACGCACCGAAGGTGGATTTCCTTGACTGCGGGCAAGTCTTCAAGCAGGACCAGCACGTTTGTGTTCCTACGGGCTGCTACAACGACGTGCTGGTGATCGATGAATTCAACCCTCTGGAACCACCTGACGCCGGGCATCAGCGAAAGTTCTATTCAGCCGGAACCGGGCTGGTGAAGGTCACTGCAGTGGGCGGTTCCGACCAGGAATTCATGGATCTGGTGAAAGTGCGGCAGCTGGATGCCCGGCACTTCGCCCGTGTCAATGAGGAGGCCCTGGAGCAGGACGCGAGGGGCTACGAGGTCAGCAGGAGCGTTTACGCGAAGACACCGCGGGCCCAACTCTGCGATTGAGCCTCGGAACCGGACATCTCCTGACCGGAGCCCGTGAACAGGGAGGGCGGCACCAATGCCGCCCTCCCTTTTCACTGCTGTCCGGATTGTTCACTGCTGTCCGGATTGTACACTGCTGCCCGGACTGTTCACTGCTGCCCGGATTGTCCACTGCTGTCCGGGCCGCAGAGAGTGCTGCCTAGCGCACGTCCTCGTCGACCCAGTCCATGGACTTGGTGACAGCCTTCTTCCAGAGCCGCATCTGGCGGTCCTGTTCGGCCTTGTCCATCTGCGGTTCCCAGCGCTTGTCCTCGGACCAGTTGGCCGAGCACTCGCCCAGGTCCTTCCAGAAGCCAACAGCCAGGCCAGCCGCGTAGGCTGCCCCCAGCGCCGTGGTCTCGATGACCTTGGGCCTGATCACCGGGACGCCGAGGATGTCCGCCTGGAACTGCATCAATGCGTCGTTGGCGACCATGCCGCCGTCGACCTTCAGTTCGGTCAGCGGAACGCCGGAGTCCGCGTTGACGGCGTCAAGCACCTCGCGGGTCTGGAATGCCGTGGCCTCCAGGGCTGCCCGGGCGATATGGTTCTTGTTAACGAACCGGGTCAGGCCCACGATGGCCCCCCGCGCGTCGGAGCGCCAGTACGGGGCGAAGAGGCCGGAGAACGCGGGGACGATGTAGACGCCGCCGTTGTCCTTGACGGATGCGGCCAGGGTTTCCACCTCGGGGGCGCTGCTGATCATGCCCAGGTTGTCGCGCAGCCACTGGATCAGCGAGCCGGTCACGGCGATTGAACCTTCCAGGGCGTAGTGCGGCTTGGCATCGCCCAGCTTGTAGCCCACGGTGGTCAGCAGCCCGTTCTTCGAGTGGACAATTTCCTCGCCCGTGTTGAAGATCAGGAAGCAGCCGGTGCCGTAGGTGTTCTTGGCTTCTCCTGCTTCAAAGGCGGCCTGGCCGAATGTGGCGGCCTGCTGGTCGCCCAGGATGCCCGCCACCGGCGTTTCCCGCAGCAGCTGCGAGCTGTGGACGGTGCCGTAAACCTCTGAGGAGGACTTGATCTCCGGCATCATGCTTCGCGGCACGCCAAAGATCCCGAGGATTTCGTCGTCCCACTGCAGGGTTTCGAGGTCCATGAACAGGGTCCGGGAGGCGTTGGTGACATCGGTGACGTGGACACCGCCGTCCACGCCGCCCGTGAGGTTCCAGAGGACCCAGGCGTCGGTGTTGCCGAACACCAGGTCCCCGGCCTCTGCCTTTTCACGGGCGCCGTCAACGTTGTCCAGGATCCATTTGATCTTGGTGCCGGAGAAGTAGGTGGCCAGCGGCAGGCCCACCTTTTGTTTGAAACGGTCCGCGCCGCCGTCCCTGCCCAGTTCGTCGACGATGTCCTGGGTGCGGGTGTCCTGCCACACGATGGCGTTGTACACCGGCTTGCCTGTGGTCTTGTCCCACACGACGGCTGTTTCACGCTGGTTGGTGATGCCGACGGCGGCAATGTCGTGCCGCGTCAGGTTCGCCTTGGAGAGGGCCGAGCCGATGACCTCACGGGTGTTGTTCCAGATTTCCGCGGCGTCGTGTTCCACCCATCCTGCCTGCGGGAAGATCTGCTCATGTTCCATCTGGCCGGAGGAGACTATGGCGCCGCTGTGGTCGAAGATGATGGCGCGGGTGCTGGTGGTGCCCTGGTCAATGGCGATTACGTACTGGTTCATGATGACGTCCTTGTCTTGTTAATGGCTGTGATGAGTACGGGTCAGGAAGCGGCCGTGATGATGATCGGGACAATCCGGGCGACGAGTCCACCCAGGGCGCCGCCCACAAGCGGGCCGACCACAGGAATCCACGAATAGCTCCAGTCGCTGGAGCCCTTGCCCTTGATGGGAAGCACAGCGTGGGCGATGCGCGGTCCCAGGTCACGGGCAGGGTTGATGGCGTAGCCGGTGGGGCCGCCGAGGGAAACACCGATACCGACCACGAGCAGCGCTACTGCCAGCGGGCCGAGCCCTGAGGGGGTACCGCCGAGGGTGAGGATGACGAAGACCAGCACAAAAGTGCCGATGATTTCGGTGATCAGGTTCCATGGGGTGGACCGGATGGCAGGGCCGGTGGAAAAGGTCCCAAGCTTGCTGGCAGGCTCGGGTTCGTCGTCGAAGTGCTGCTTGTAGGCCAGCCAGCAGACCACGGCACCAAGGAATGCACCCACCATCTCGCCACCGAAGTAGGTGAGGGTGGAAGCGAAGTCTACGGTGACTCCCGGCGCATATTCAGCCTTGCCATTGAGCAGCAGGCCGAGCGTGACGGCAGGGTTCAGGTGCGCGCCCGACTTGGCGGCGACGAAGACACCACAGAAGACGGCAATGCCCCATCCCCAAGTGACCATCAGGAAGCCGCCACTGTTGCCTTTTGTCCCCCGCAAAGCCACGTTGGCAACGACGCCGCAACCCAACAGGGTCAGCATGCCCGTGCCAAAGACTTCGGAGAGGAAGACTATTCCTAGAGACATCTTTGACTCCATTTCTTTGTTTAGTTGTCGGTCCTCCGCTGGTGAAGGACCGTGTGGCCGGGACGCTGTAACGCCCCGGCCGGAAACCTGGCCTTAGGCGACCAGGCTGTGCGTTTCCACGCGGTGGAAACGCTGCAGCACGTCCTGTGCGTGCTTGATCTCGGCGGCGCGCGCCGCCGCGTCCCACTGGAGCGGGACGGACAGGACTTCCGCCACTTCGTTGAGGAGTTCACCGGTAACCAGTCCGCGGAAGGCCAGGGAGGTACGCCGGATGAGGACGTCCACCAGGTGCCCCACCTGCTCATTGGCCGCCATGAATTCCAGTTCACGGACGCTCAGTTCACGGGTGGACCGCAGCGCGTGGTCGGGCTCGGCATCGAGGTAGGCGATGACCTCTTCGGCCCGGGTCCCGTAGCGGGTCAGCAGTCCGGCCGTGCGGTCTGCATCCCGGCCGCCGGCCATGTGGGCCTTGATCCATTTCTGCACGCCAGCTTCGTCGGCAGGGAAACCGGCGCCGCCGCCGATGGGGAGCTGCGCCGTGGACACCTTGCGCTGCACGCCGAGTTCACTGAGGACCTCGTTGGTCAGGTGCTCGGCAAGGGCACGGAAGGTGGTCCATTTGCCGCCCACCAGGCTCAGCACGACGGCGCCGCTCCCCTCAGGTGCGGACGCGCGGCGTTCGATGCGGTAATCACGTGAGACGAAGCCGGGCTGGGTGGCGTCATGGCTGGGCAGGGGGCGGACACCCGAGAACGTGTACACGATGTCCTCTGGTGTGACGTCGACCGAGGGGAAGACGTGGTTGATCAGTTCAAAGAAGTACTGGATCTCCTCGTCGGTGCAGACGGCGTCCTCCGACATGTCCGCGTCAACGTCCGTGGTGCCCACGAGAACCCGGTCGCCCATGGGGTAGATGAGGACGATCCGGCCGTCGGTGTGCTCGAAGAAGATTTCCCGGCCGCGGCAGGCGGCGAGGAGGCCCGGGTGGTCCAGCACGATGTGGGACCCCTTGGTGCCTCCCATGAACGAGGATGCCGCACCCATTGCCTGGTTGGTGTGGTCCACCCAGGCCCCGGTGGTGTTGACGATGATGTCCGCCGTGAAGTCGAATTCCTCACCGGTCAGTTCGTCGCGAAGGCGGACAGTGCTTCCCCTGCCGGTTCCCGGATTGGGGGTTGCAGACATGGATTGGAGTGACAGGTAATTGCTGGCGCGGGCCGTATCACTCTGTGCGCTGGTGCCCCTCGCGTTACCGGCGCGTCCGGCCTTTTCGCCGTCCTGCAGGACGTCCAGGGTCAGCCGCTCCGGGTTGTGGACGGACGCGTCGAAGTAGGTGGCCGTGTATTTGACGTCGGGCCGCAGGGCGGGCAGTTCCCCGAGGGCTGCCTTGTGGGTCCTGAACTGGTGCCGCGGTACCGTCCCGCCGTTCCTGGAGAACGAATCGTAGAGACTAAGCCCCACCTTGATGAGGAACGCTCCACGCTCCTTGGGCTTTCCCTGCTGCTTGTGGGTCAGGAAGCGCAGCGGTGCCGAGAGGATGCCGGAGAAGGTGCTGAAGATGGGGATGGTTGTCTGCAGCGGCTTGACATAGTGCGGCGCAATCCTGAGCAGGCGGTTGCGTTCCACCACGGACTCCCGGACCAGGCGGAACTCGCCGTTCTCGAGGTAGCGGATTCCGCCATGGATCATGTGCGAGGACGCACCGCTGGCGCCCTGGCAGTAATCTCCGCGTTCCACGAGCGCGACATCGACGCCCTGGAGTGCCAGATCACGGAAGGTGCCCACTCCGTTGATGCCACCGCCAACAACCAGCACCTTCGCGTGCGGACGTTGCCGCAGGCTGTGGACGGACGCGCGCCCGGCCCCCGGCCGGGGCACTGAAACAGAGGAGGGTTGAACAGTTGAATCCTTGGGTCCCAAAACGACTCCCTTGGGGCTTTGTGTGATGCGGACGCACTGGATAGCGCCGCCGTTCTGCTCTATTGTTCGGAGAAATGGAAAATGGAGTCAAGGACTATGCACGAACGTGCAGAATGGAAGTGAGATGGCACTTTCACGGGACGCAGATGCCCTCCGAGCTGCACAAATGTACTACTTGCAGGACCTCACCATGGACGCGATTGCGCGTGAACTGCGCACGTCACGGTCCACGGTTTCCCGCCTTTTGTCGTCCGCACGGGATTCGGGCCTGGTGCAGATCCAAATCCGCAACCCTTTGGACACCGGACCCGAACTGGAAGGGATCATCCGCCGCCGGTACAACCTTGATGTCCACGTGGTTCCCATCCTTGGCACGCTCAACGAAGCCGAAACCCTCGACCGCGTGGCCATGCAGGCGGCGCGCACCATCGGGCCCCTGGTGGATTCCAACGCCATTATCGGCGTGGCCTGGGGATCAACGCTCAGTGCAGTCAGCCGGCACCTCACCAGGAAAATCACGCATGACAGCGTGATAGTCCAGCTCAACGGCGCCGGAAACATGCACACCACGGGCATTACCTATGCCAGCGACATCATGCGCAGGTTCGGCAGCGCGTACGGAGCCCGGGTGGAGCAGTTCCCGGTTCCGGCCTTCTTCGACCACGCCGCCACCAAGACGGCAATGTGGAATGAACGCAGCGTGCAGCGCGTGCTGGAGCTGCAGGCAAAGATGAGCATCGCCATCTTCGGTGTGGGTTCCGTGCACGCCGACTATCCCAGCCACGTCTACGCGGGCGGGTACCTCGATGAGGACGACCTGAACGCCCTTGCCAACTCGGACGTGGTGGGTGACGTCGCCACGGTCTTCTTCCGCGCCGACGGGTCCTCCGACGGGATCGTCCTGAACGAAAGGTCCACCGGTCCGGCGCTTGCCCAGCTGCGGCAGGTGCGCCGCAGGATCTGCGTGGTGTCGGGGGTTTCCAAGATCAACGGCCTGCGCGGCGCCCTGGCAGCGAGGCTGGCCACCGACCTGATCCTGGACGAAGCCACCGCACGCCGCCTAGTCGATTACGAGGGACTGACCAGCTGAAGTGGGTAGAGTCGTTGCCATGAGAACCTCACCCCGGCTCAGCCTGAACAACGGCGTGCTGATAGACCAGCTCGGCTTTGGGCTGTACAAGGTGCCGCCAGCAGAGGCGGAAGGGCTCGTGGCCACCGCGCTCGCCGCCGGCTACCGCCACTTCGATACCGCCGCCATGTACGGGAACGAAACCGGCGTGGCCCGCGGCATCAGTTCCCAGTTGGGCGACGGGACAGGCAGCGGCGGCTCCGGGGAACTGTCGCCGTCCCTGAGCCGGGAGGACGTCTTCATCACCACGAAAGTGTGGAACGACCACCACGGCTACGACGCCACGCTGCGGGCTTTCGACGACTCCATGGTCAACCTGGGACTGGACTACGTGGACATGTACCTCATCCATTGGCCCTGCCCACGCCGTGGCCTGTTCCCGGAAACCTACCGGGCCCTGGAAACGCTGTACCGCGAAGGCAGGGTCCGTGCCATTGGCGTCAGCAACTTCCAGCCGGCACACCTTGACCGCCTGCTCCAAAGTGCCGAGGTGGTTCCCGCCGTCAACCAGATCGAACTGCACCCGTGGCTGCAGCAGGAGGAACTGCGCAGCAAGCACGCCGGCCTGGGCATCCGGACAGAAGCGTGGAGCCCGCTGGGCCGCGGCCAGGTCCTGGCCGATCCGGTGATCCAGGCCTGCGCCGCCGAGCACGGCCGGACGCCTGCGCAGGTGATCCTTCGCTGGCACATGCAGCTGGGGAACATCGCCATTCCCAAGGCCAGTTCCGAAGCGCGGATCCGGGAGAACCTTAACGTCTTCAATTTCGAACTCTCCGAACGCGACCTGGCGGCCATCAACGCGCTGGACCGCGGGCATCGGACGGGCTCGCACCCGGACAACGTCAACTAGGCCCGCGCATGGACACCGTAAATCCGGGGACCTCCCCTGCGCCTGCGTACCTGAGCGCGGGGCTTTCCGCCCGCACCTCAGCCTCCACCGTGACCATCGACGGCGGCACGGTGGCCTTCTGGACCTATGCGCCCCTGCAGGAAACGCCGGAGACCCGCACCATCCTGGTGGTCCATGGGTTCCGCGGCGACCACCACGGGCTCCTGCGCGTCGCGGACAAACTGCCGGAGATGCGCATCATCATGCCGGACCTGCCCGGCTTCGGCAGCTCCGATGCCTTTGCCCGGGACCCGCACTCGGTGGAGCGCTACGGGCAGTTCATCAGTGACTTCATGGCGTCCCAGGGACTGGGGCCGGAAACCGTGCTGCTGGGACATTCATTCGGCTCCATCCTTGCTGCGTACTTCGTGGCCAACAACCCGGAGGCCGTGCGTCCCCTGATCCTCATCAACCCCATCGCTGCTCCGGCGCTGGAAGGACCCAAGGGCGTGATGACGCGGCTGGCAGTCCTGTATTACCGGCTGGCGGCACGGCTCCCCCGCGGGCCGGGCCTGGCCCTGCTGCGCAACCGGCTGATTGTGCGGGTCATGAGCGAGGCCATGGCCAAGACCCGCGACCGGGAGCTGAGGGCTTTCATCCACGGCCAGCACCACGCCTACTTCAGTTCCTTCGCGGACCGGGACAGCCTGCTGGAGTCGTTCACGGCCTCCGTCAGCAACCACGTGGCGGAGGTGGCCGGACAACTCGAACTCCCCGTGCTGCTCATCGCGGGCGAAAAGGATGAAATCGCCACCCTTCCCAGCCAGCACCGCCTCCTGTCACTGCTTCCGGACGGGGAACTGAAGGTGATTCCCGGCGTCGGACACCTGATCCACTACGAAACGCCGGAGCCGGCCGCCCGACACATCCGCAGCTTCCTGAAGGACCACCCCGCGTGAAGATCGTCATTGATGCACGTTTCACCCGTACCGACCATCACGACGGCATCAGCCGCTACGGAGCCAGCCTGATCGCTGCCACGGCAAAAATCGCGGATGTCTCCATGCTGGTTTCCGACGTCCGGCAGCTGGCCCTCCTGCCGGACGTGCCGTACACGCTCATCAGCAGTCCGCTGTCGCCGCTGGAGCTGTTCGTTGCCCGGAAGGTCAATGCCACCGGGGCTGACGTGGTGGTGTGCCCCATGCAGACCATGGGTACCTGGGGCCGGAAGTACGGGCTGATCCTCACGCTGCACGACCTCATCTACTATGAGCACCCCGCTCCCCCGGGCTTCCTGCCGGCCCCCGTCCGGCTGCTCTGGCGCCTCTACCACAAAGCGTTCTGGCCGCAGCGGCTGCTCCTCAACCGGGCCGACACCGTGGCCACCATCAGCAGGACCACGGAGGCGCTGATGGCCAAGTACCGGCTGACGCGCCGGCCCGTCCGCATCATCGCCAACGCTCCCCAACCGGCGCAGGAACCCCGCCAGCCTGGCGACGGCGCGGACAAGACCATCATTTACATGGGTTCGTTCATGCCCTACAAGAACGTGGAAACCATGGTGGCCGGCATGGCCGGACTGCCCAAATACACGCTGCACCTGCTGAGCCGGATCACGCCGGAGCGGCGGGCGGAGCTGGAAAGCCTCATCCCGCCGGGCGCCTCCGTGGTGTTCCACAACGGCGTGACGGACGCAGAGTATGACGGCCTGCTGCGCCGGGCGACGGCGCTGGTGAGCCTGTCCCGGGCCGAGGGATACGGCCTTCCCCTGGTCGAGGCCATGGCCGTGGGTACCCCGGTGATCGCCAGCGACATTCCCATCTTCCGGGAAGTCGGCGCGGACGCCGCCACCTACGTGGACCCGGAGTCACCCGGGCAGTTCGCGGACGCGGTTGCGCAGCTGCAGGACGACGCGCACTGGCAGGACATGTCGCGCCGCTCCCTGGCCCGGGCGCGGGAGTTCAGCTGGGATGAATCGGCCCGCCAACTGGTGGAAGCGGCACACGAGGTCGTGGCGAAAAGGCGCCGCTGAGGACGTCCCCAAGGCACCATTGCCCTGGCCGTCACAGAACGTCCCCAGCCTAGAGGACGTCAACACCGTCCAGGCGCAGCTGCACAGGGTCCGTGGCCCGTTTGGCGGCCACGGCTGCGCGGGTCACCCGCAGGACACGGACGACGGCGGCGGCCTGGCCATAGGGGAAGAACAGCAGGGTCCGGACGTCCTCGGCCGAGCGCCGGCCGGAAGGCGGTGCGGTGAGCACCAGCGGCGCCGGACCGGCGGTGCGGATAGTTATCCCCGCGCCGGCGAGGTCCGCTGCCACGGCACCTGTGTAGTGTTCGACGGCGGCGCGCGGCCCGGTGACCGAGGCGATGCGCACCGCTGGGGGAAGCTGCAGTTCCACGCGCAGGGACAGTTCCCGCTGGGCATAGCCGGCCGGGTCCCAGCGCAGCAGCGCGCCGGTGGCTGCTGTGTCCGTGGCGGTGACCACCACCAGCCCGCCGTCCGGGGCGGGACGGACGAGGGCAGCGGCGTTGAACCAGCGGCGTACCGTGTCTTCGCCCGCCCGGAGAGTCTCCCGGCGCAGCAGGGAATCGCCGTCCAGCAGCAGGGCGGCAGCATACCCGGCCTCCGCCACCGGTTCGGCCCCCACGGTCGCCACCACCAGCGACTTTCCCGCCCCCACCGTGGCTTTCACTTGGTCGCCGGACGATGTGATGACCGTTGTGCCGGGAAAGGCCCGGCCAAGCTCCTCGGCTGTACGGAGGACTCCGGTGGAACCTTTCCGCAGCCGCCGGGCGCCGCAGTGAGAGCACTTCCAGTCCGGCGCCGGCGTGGAACACCAGCGGCATTGGGGAAGCGCGGAGGTGCCGGCCAGCGCAAGGGGCCCCTGGCAGTTCCCGCAGCGGGCCGGCTCCCGGCAGGTTTCACACACCAGTGACGGCGCGTACCCTGCCCTGGCAACCTGGACCAGGACAGGGCCACGCTCAAGACCTTCCTTGGCGGCCTGCCAGGCAGCGTGCGGCAGGCGCGCGATGGTGGCCAGTGGGTCCCGCCCCTGCTCGAAGCTGTCTGCCGTGCTGACCACGCGGGGAACCGTCCTGCGGACGGTGGCACGCTCGGTGTGAACCGGGACGGCCCAGCCGGCTTCCACCAGACGCTGGACCTCGGTGCTGCGCGCGTGCCCGGCAAGGAGGCAGGCCGTGCCCTCCTGCTCGGCGCGAAGGAGCATGACCTCCCGTGCGTGGGCGTACGGTGCGCGCTGCTCGATATGGAGGTCGTCGCCGTCGTCCCAGCACGCCACGAGCCCCAGGTCCTGCACCGGGGCGAAGGCGGCCGAGCGTGTCCCGATGGCGATGGTGGCCTTGCCCGCGAGCAGGCGCAGGAAGTTCCGGTACCGGGGCGTGGGCCCGTCGTCGGCGGTCAGCCTGGCTACGGCAGCGTCCGGCACCAGGTCCTTGAGTGCCTGCTCCAGGCGGTCCAGGTCCCGGTAGTCAGGCACCACCAGCAGGGCGCCCCTTCCGGAGGAATGCGCTGCAGCGGCGGCCTGGGCAAGCATGGCCGGCCAGCCGGCAGTCCCGTAGCCCTGCAGCGGGTTGACGGCGGCCCGCGGAGATCCACCGGCGGCCAGGTGCCGCAGGAAAGCGGCACCTGTGCGGAGTGTGCCCCAGGCTGAAGATCCGGGGCTGCCCTGGACGTCCTGCACGGCTTCGGCGTCGGGGATGTCCAACGAGTCCGGAAAGTCCTTTTCCAGCCTGGCAACCCGGGGTGGAACGGCTAGGCGCAGGACATCGCTGACCGTCCCCGCATACCGTGCAGCGACCGCCGTGGCGAGGTCCCGGACGGCCGGCGTAAGGACCTGGACCGGGGACACAACTTTTGCCAGGGGTACAAGGGTGTGTCCGGCGTCGGACTGTGCCACGCGTTCCAGGACGAATCCACTGAGGTCCTGGCCGTTGAACTTGACCTTGACCCGGACCCCAGGCTGGGCTGCCTGGTCAAGCGCGGCCGGGACGGCATAGTCGAATGGGCGGTCCAGGTGAGGCAGCGAGGACTCAATGAGCACCCGCGCCACCGGAAGCTGCTCCGCCACGGTGACGCCGCCTTGCACGGGACGTGCAGGGAAGCCCTGGAGCAGGGACGGCTGGACGGAACTGCCAGCAACCATGGCGGTCACCTCCGTTCAGCTGACGGGTTGGACAGGATCAGCCAAGCACCGGGCACTGACATTGGACGTCCGGCAGCCGGCCGAAGCCGGCTAGGCGTTGAAGAATGCCTTCAGGTCGTCCACCCGGTCCAGGCGCTCCCAGGTGAAGTCGGGCTCATCCCGGCCGAAGTGCCCGTGGGCGGCGGTCTTGGCGTAGATGGGGCGCTTCAGATCCAGGGCATCGATGATGGCGCGCGGACGGAGGTCGAAGATTTCCGCGATTGCTGCGCTGATCCGGGCCGGATCCACCGTCTCGGTGCCGAACGTCTCCACGTAGGTTCCCACCGGCCGGGCCTGGCCGATGGCGTACGCGATCTGGATCTCCGCGCGCTTGGCCAGTCCAGCGGCCACCACGTTCTTGGCAACCCAGCGCATGGCGTACGCGGCGGAGCGGTCCACCTTGGACGGGTCCTTCCCCGAGAAGGCGCCGCCGCCGTGGCGGGCCATACCGCCGTAGGTGTCCACAATGATCTTGCGGCCGGTGAGGCCGGCGTCGCCCACCGGGCCGCCGATGACGAACTCGCCGGCAGGATTGAGGATATTTGCCGTCCGTGAGATGTCCAGGTTGGCGCCCGCGAGGACGGGTTCAATGACGACGGCGGCAAGGTCGGCGCGCAACTGCTCCAGGCTTGCCCCCTCCGCGTGCTGGCTCGAAATCACCACGGTTTCCACGGAAACGGGCACGTCTTTGTCGTAGCCGACCGTCACCTGGGTCTTGCCGTCGGGGCGAAGATACGGCAGCTGGCCGGTCTTGCGGACTTCGGTGAGCCGCTCGGACAGCCGGTGGGCCAGCCAGATGGGCGTGGGCATGTAGGAAGGGGTTTCATCGCTGGCGTAGCCGAACATCAGGCCCTGGTCGCCGGCACCCTGGAGGTCATAGTCGTCCTCCTGGCGGCCTTCGCGTGCCTCAAGGGAGTTGAACACGCCGCCGGCGATGTCGTTGGACTGCTGGCCGATGGAGACGGACACGCCGCAGCGGGCGCCGTCGAAGCCGTTGGCTGAGGAGTCGTAGCCGATGCCCAGGATGGTCTCCCGGACGATCTGCGGGATTTCGACGTACGCGTCGGTGGTGACTTCGCCTGCCACGTGCACCAGGCCCGTGGTGGCCATCGTTTCCACAGCCACGCGGGATTCGGGGTCCGCGGCCAGCAGCGCGTCCAGGATGGCGTCACTGATCTGGTCGCAGATCTTGTCCGGATGGCCTTCGGTGACCGATTCGGACGTGAAAAGCCGGAGCGCGGAGGGCGTGGCCCCATGGGTGTGGGGAAGGTGCAGCGGTAAAGTCACTCAACTACCTTACTGGTTGGTGGTGGCACTCCCGTCAGGGAGAAGTCGGTAGATGTCCCCGTGCTAAGCAAAGGTGGCCGGAAACACTTCAGGCGAGGGGCGAAACAGGTTCAAGTGGACGAAACACGGTTCAGTTCAAAGCTGATGCGGCGGACGATGGCTTCCGAAACCTCTGTCTTGGTTCCCGAAGCTTCCTGTGGTTCGGAGCCGGAGCGCGACAGGATGACCACCGAGTTGGAGTCGTGGCCAAAGACCTTGTCCGCTCCTACGTGGTTCACCACCAGCAGGTCGCAGCCTTTCCGCTGGAGCTTTGCTTCCGCATATGCCAGGACGTCGCCCTGGCTGTCCCCGGTTTCGGCGGCGAATCCGACGATGAGCTGCCCGGCCTCGCCGGCACCCGCGTTGCGCTGCTCCACGAGCTCCTGCAGGATGTCCGGGTTGCGGACCAGGGTGATGACGGGATCGGCGGTGTCGTCCCGTTTCTTGATCTTGGTGTCCGAGACTTCCGCCGGGCGGAAATCGGCCACGGCCGCGGACATGATGACGACGTCGGACACGGCGGCGGCTTCCAGTGCGGCTTCCCGAAGTTGCAGGGCGGTCTCCACGCGGACCACCTCCACGCCGGCGGGCGGCGGAACGTCCATGTGGGCTGCCAGCAGGCGCACGGTAGCCCCGGCGTTCCGCGCTGCGACCGCAAGGGCCACTCCCTGCTTGCCGGATGACCGGTTGCCAAGGAAGCGAACGGGGTCCAGCGGTTCGCGGGTGCCGCCGGCGCTGATGGTGACGGTGCGGCCGGCAAGGGGCAACTGGTAATCACTGCGTCCCTGGACCAGGGCCATGGCTGCGTCGAAGATCACCTGGGGTTCCGGAAGCCTGCCGGGACCTGAGTCTGCCCCGGTCAACCTGCCGGAGGCGGGTTCCAGGACGGCTGCGCCCCGGCCGCGGAGCGTCTCAACGTTGGCCCGGGTGGCCGGATGCTGCCACATTTCCGTGTGCATCGCGGGGGCGAACAGCACCGGGCCGTGGGCCATCAGCAGGGTGTTGGTGAGCAGGTCCCCGGCCTGGCCGGTGGCAGCCTTCGCCAGGAGGTCCGCTGTGGCAGGTGCCACCACCACGAGGTCCGCCTCATGGCCAAGGCGGACGTGGTTCACCAGGTGCACGTCATCAAAGACACTGTTGCTGACCGGGTTTCCGGACAGCGCCTCCCAGGTGGCGGTACCGATGAAGCGGGTGGACGCCTCCGTGGGAATCACCGTGACGTCATGGCCGGCTTCAGTAAAAAGCCGGAGGAGCGATACCACCTTGTAGGCGGCGATCCCTCCCCCGACTCCGAGGACTATGCGCACGTGACCTCCGTCAACAGCAAGTCAGTTCAGCGGCAGGATTACTCTGCGGCTTCGATCGGCGTGGAAACCAGCTTGCCTTCGTTGATTTCGCGCAGTGCGATCGACAGCGACTTTTCGTTCAGCTTGGTGTCGACCAGGGGTCCGACATACTCGAAGAGGCCCTCGTGCAGCTGGGCGTAGTAGGCGTTGATCTGACGAGCACGCTTGGCACCGAAGATCACCAGGCCGTACTTGGAGTCGGCCGCCTCAAGCAGCGAGTCGATCGGCGGGTTGATGATGCCTTCAAGGTTCGTGGACACGAATTCTCCAAATTCCTAGCGGGCTGACGGTTCCGGCAGGTGTGGATGCGGTGTCAGCCCCATGAGTGAAACTAGCTCGTCCGCTGCCCGGCGGACGTCGTCGTTGATGACGGTGTGGTCGAACTCCGGTTCAGCAGCAAGTTCCAGTTTAGCGGTTTCCAGGCGTCGCTGCTGTTCTTCCGGTGTTTCGGTGCCCCGGCCCACCAGCCGGCGGACCATCTCGTCCCAGGTGGGCGGGGCCAGGAAGACGAACTGGGCGTCCGGGACGGCTGCCTTGACCTGGCGCGCACCCTGCAGGTCGATCTCCAGCAGCACGGAGCGGCCCTCCGCGATGGCCTGGTTCACAGTGCTCTTCAGGGTGCCGTAGGTGTTTTGTCCATGGACGACGGCCCATTCCAGGAGTTCACCTTCGGCGATGAGCCGCTCGAACTCATCCTTGGTCTTGAAGAAGTAGTGGACGCCGTCAACTTCCCCGGGCCGGGGCGCCCGGGTGGTGGCTGAAACGGAAAGCCACACTTCGGGGTAGTTGTCACGGATGTAGGTGGACACGGTGCCTTTGCCAACAGCCGTCGGACCTGCGAGGACTGTCAGTCCAGGTTTCTTGCTCACGTATTCCTTTTGCCGCAGTTGGGGGAAAGACAGGCGCCGCCTGCCTCAATGCTCGTCAATAAAATCTACCAGCGCCCGGCGCTGGTGGACGCCCAGGCCCCGGACCCTGCGGGACGCCGCGATGCCCAGCTGCTGCATGATGGCGGCGGCCCGCACCTTCCCGATGCCGGGAAGGGCCTCAAGCAGTTCCGAGACCTTCATCCTGGCCAGTGCGTCGTCTTCCAGGGCGGAGCTGATAATGTCCGCCGCGGACCTGTCGCCGTTCCGAAGGCTTTCCTTGGCGGCCGCACGGGTGGCCCTGGCTGCCGCTGCCTTGCCCAGGGCGTCGGCCCGTTCAGATGCGGATAAAGGTCGCAGGACCATCACGGACACCCCCGGATTCGGCGGATTTCATCCAAGGGCGGCCGCCCTTGGACCTGTCCTGAAACTACCCTTTGGTGCAGCCCGAATCAATGCATCCGGGCAATTGCAGCCTATTGTCCCCGCAGCCCGTCCAGCGTCCGCAGGGCCGCCTCCCGCAGGCCACCCAGGTGCGGGCCTGCCGAAAGGATGTCGCGGCTGGAGGTTCCCAGGACCAGCGGGTAGGCGTCGCCGAAGGTGGAGCGGAGGTCGGCCGGCGTTGCCCCCTGCGCCCCCAGGCCGGGGGCGAGGATGGGCCCGCGGACGGCAGCGAGGTCGAGTTCAAGGTCTTTCAGGGCACTGCCAACGGTGGCGCCAACCACCAGGCCCACGGAACCCAGGCTGCCCCCGTACCGGGCATTTTCGGCCGCTGCGGCGGCCGTGATCCTGCGGGCCACCGAGTCCTTACCGCCAACATGCTGGACGGAAGCGCCTTCAGGGTTGGACGTCAGCGCCAGCACGAAGACACCGCGCCCGGTTTCGGCCGCGAGGTCCAGCGCGGGGCGCAGCGACTCGAAGCCGAGGTAGGGGCTCAGCGTGACGGAGTCCGCCGCCAGCGGGGACCCGTCCCGGAGCCAGGCGTCGGCATAGGCGGCCATGGTGGACCCGATGTCGCCGCGCTTGGCGTCGGCGATGCTCAGGACGGACTCGTCCCGGGCGGTGGCCAGGACTTCCTCCAGGACCGCCATACCGGCCGATCCGTGCCGTTCGTAGAGCGCCACCTGGGGCTTTACCGCGGCAGCGAGCGAAGCCACCGCCTCCAGGACGGTGAGGGAAAAACGCCTCAGCCCGGCGGCGTCGTCGTCCAGTCCCCAGCTCTTCAGCAGTGCCGGATGCGGGTCGATGCCCACGCAGAGCGGGCCGCGGGCGGCCATGGCCGCGCCGAGCCGGGAGCCGAAGGACTCCCGGCCGGCGGCGGATACCGGCCTGCTGCCTGGTACCTGCTCAGGCATGCTGCAGCGCAGCCTTCTGTGATTCCGCAAGCGCGGCGGCGTGCTCCTGCAGGCTGGTGACGGACCACTCGTAGGTGCGCAGGGCTTCGATGGCCTGGACCGCGGCGTTGAACTCGGCCACCGTGGTGATGCACGGAATGCCGATGGACGTCGCCGCTGCGCGCAGTTCGTAGCCGTCGCTGCGGGCTTCGCCGCCGGAGGGGGTGTTGAAGACCATGTCGATCTCGCCGGCCACAATGAGGTCCGCGATGGTGCCTTCACCCTCGGCGCTGCTGCCCTCGGCGACCTTGCGGACCGGGGTGGCCTGGATGCCGTTGCGGCGCAGCACGTCGGCGGTGCCGCCGGTAGAGACGATCTCGAAGCCGAGGTCCGAGAGCCGCTTGACGCCCATGATCACCGAGCGCTTGTCCCGGTTGGCTACGGAGACAAACACCTTGCCCTCGGTGGGCAGCGCGTTGTTGGCGGCCGCCTGGCTCTTGGCGAAGGCGGTGTCGAAATGCTTGTCGATTCCCATGACCTCGCCGGTGGAACGCATCTCGGGACCGAGCAGGGAGTCCACCACCTTGCCTTCAAGGGTCCGGAACCGGCTGAACGGCAGGACGGCTTCCTTGACGGCGACGGGGGCGTCCAGTGGCAGGGTGGAGCCGTCACCGGTTTCGGGCAGCATCTTGTAGGCGCTGCGGAGCTGGTTGATGGTCACGCCGGTGCCGATGAGGGCCGCGGCCTTGGCCATCTGGACGCCGGTGGCCTTGGACACGAACGGCACGGTCCGGGACGCGCGGGGGTTGGCTTCCAGGACGTACAGGACGTCCGAGGCCAGCGCGAACTGGATGTTGATCAGGCCGCGGACGCCCACGCCTTCAGCGATGGCGCGGGTGGCGGTGCGGACGCGTTCGACGACGTTGCTCCCCAGGGTGATCGGCGGCAGGACGCAGGCGGAGTCGCCGGAGTGGATGCCGGCTTCCTCGATGTGTTCCATGATGCCGCCCAGGTACATGTCGGTGCCGTCGTAGAGGGCGTCGACGTCGATTTCGACGGCGTCCTCAAGGAACCGGTCAATCAGCACGGGGTGGTCCGGGGTGATTTCGGTGGCGTTGGCGATGTAGCGGGAGAGGTTGGGCTCGTCATAGACGATTTCCATGCCGCGGCCGCCCAGCACGTAGGACGGACGGACCAGGACGGGGTAGCCGATCTCGTCCGCGATCTTCTTGGCGTCCTCGAAGGAGACGGCGGTGCCGTTCTTGGGCGATACCAGGCCGGCCTTGTCCAGCACCCGGGAGAAGGCGCCGCGGTGCTCGGCGAGGTCGATGGCCTCCGGGGACGTTCCCAGGATGGGGACACCTGCGTCGGCCAGCTGCTGGGCCAGCTTCAGCGGGGTCTGGCCCCCGAGCTGGACGAACACGCCCATGACGCCGCCGGTGCGTTCCTCGGCCGCGATGACCTCCAGCACGTCCTCGAGCGTCAGCGGCTCGAAGTACAGGCGGGTGGAGACGTCGTAGTCGGTGGAGACGGTTTCCGGGTTGCAGTTGACCATGACGGTCTCGTAGCCGGCCTTGCGCAGCGCCATGGAGGCGTGGACGCAGGAGTAGTCGAACTCGATGCCCTGGCCGATGCGGTTGGGCCCTGAGCCGAGGATCAGGATGGACGGCTTGGAGTGCAGCGCAACCTCGTCCTCCTCGTCATATGCCGAGTAGTGGTACGGCGTGTAGGCGGCGAATTCTGCGGCGCAGGTGTCCACGGTCTTGTAGACGGGACGGATGCCCAGCGCCTGGCGTACGCCGCGGACCACGGCCTCGGGGTTGTGCGTCAGGGCGCCGATCTGTTCGTCGGAGAAACCGTGGCGCTTGGCGCGCTTGAGCATGTCGGCGGTCAGGGCGCCGGCCTGGCGGATTTCGCGGGAGATTTCGTTGAGCAGCTCCAGCTGGTCAAGGAACCACGGGTCGATCTTGGTGGCTTCGAAGAGCTGTTCCACGGTGGCGCCGCCCAGGAGGGCGCGCTGGACCTGGTGCAGGCGCTCGGTGGTGGGGCGCTTGGCCTTCTCGATGAGCTCCGGCACTTCCCATTCCGGGACGGAGCTGAAGTCCAGCTGCGAGCCCTTCTGTTCCAGGGAGCGCAGGGCCTTCTGCAGGGCTTCGGTGAAGTTCCGGCCCATGGCCATGGCCTCGCCCACCGACTTCATGGTGGTGGTGAGGGTGTTGTCCGCTGCCGGGAACTTTTCGAAGGCGAACCGCGGGACCTTGACCACCACGTAGTCCAGGGTGGGTTCGAAGGACGCGGGGGTCTTCTGCGTGATGTCGTTGGGGATCTCGTCCAGGGTGTAGCCGAGCGAGAGCTTGGTGGCGATCTTGGCAATGGCGAAGCCGGTGGCCTTGGATGCCAGTGCCGAGGAGCGGGAAACGCGGGGGTTCATCTCGATGACCACCACGCGGCCGGTCTTGGGATCGATGGCGAACTGGATGTTGCAGCCGCCGGTGTCCACGCCCACCTCGCGGATGACGGCGATGGCGACGTCGCGCAGCTTCTGGTATTCGCGGTCGGTGAGGGTCAGCGCCGGTGCCACGGTGATGGAGTCGCCGGTGTGCACGCCTACGGGGTCGAAGTTCTCGATGGAGCAGACGACAACCACGTTGTCGTTCTTGTCCCGCATCATTTCGAGCTCGTATTCCTTCCAGCCCAGGATGCTCTCTTCGAGCAGCACCTCGCTGGTGGGGCTGTACTGCAGGCCCTGTCCGACGATGCGGCGCAGGTCCTGTTCGTTGTAGGCCAGGCCGGAACCCAGACCGCCCATGGTGAAGGACGGGCGCACCACCATGGGGTAGCCCAAATCTTCGGCCGCCGTGAGGGCCTCATTCATGCTGTGGATGATGTGGCTGCGGGCGGATTCCGCGCCACAGCGCTCCACCACGCCCTTGAACTTTTCACGGTCCTCGCCCAGCTCGATCGCGGCGATGTTGGCGCCGATCAGCTCGACGTTGTACTTCTCCAGTACGCCGTTCTTGTCCAGGGCGATGGCGGTGTTCAGCGCGGTCTGCCCGCCCAGGGTGGGCAGGACGGCGTCCGGACGTTCCTTGGCGATGATCTTCTCCACCACCTCGGGGGTGATGGGCTCAACGTAGGTGGCGTCGGCGAACTCGGGGTCGGTCATGATGGTGGCCGGGTTGGAGTTCACGAGGATGACGCGCAGGCCTTCCTCCTTGAGGACACGCAGTGCCTGCGTGCCGGAGTAGTCGAATTCGGCGGCCTGGCCGATGACGATCGGGCCGGAACCAATGACGAGGACGCTCTTGAGATCTGTACGTTTCGGCATTACTTCTTGTCCTCAGTCTTGTTGTCGTTTTTGTGGTCAGCGCCTGCGGGGTGGGCCGCGTCCACGGGGTCCTTGGACGCGTTGGCGTTCCGGCCGTCCCGTGTGCCTTCCATGAGCTCGATGAAGCGGTCGAACAGGTAGGCGGCATCGTGCGGTCCTGCCGCGGCTTCCGGGTGGTACTGCACGGAGAACGCCGGGATGTCCAGGCAGGCGAGGCCTTCCACGACGTCGTCGTTCAGGCTGATGTGGCTCACTTCCACCCGCCCGTAGCGTGCCTCCGGGGCCTGCGTGGCGCCGTCGAGGGGGGCGTCCACGGCAAAGCCGTGGTTCTGGGAGGTGATCTCCACCTTGCCGGTGCGCCGGTCCATCACGGGCTGGTTGATGCCGCGGTGGCCGTAGCGGAGCTTGTAGGTGCCAAAGCCCAGGGCGCGGCCCAGGATCTGGTTGCCGAAGCAGATGCCGAAGTAGGGCAGCTTTTCGTCCAGGACCGAGCGGAGCAGCTTGACCTGGGCGTCGGCGGTGGCGGGGTCGCCGGGGCCGTTGGACATGAAGAAGCCGTCCGGGTTGACGGCCTTGACGTCCTCAAGGGTGGCGGTGGCGGGAAGCACGTGGACTCGGACGCCGCGCTCGGCGAACCGGACCGGGGTCATGGCCTTGATGCCCAGGTCGATTGCAGCGATGGTGAGGCGGGGTTCGCCGTCCCAGCCGTGGTCCTTTGGCTCCACGACGTAGGCTTCGTCCACGCTGACTTCCTCGGCCAGGCGCGAGCCCTCCATGGGGGCGCTGGCCAGGACGGCGTCGAGCAGTTCCTTGTCCGTGGCCTGGGCTGCCTCGCCGGAGAAGATGCCGGCGCGCATGGTCTTGTGCTCACGCAGGTGCCGGGTGATGGCGCGGGTGTCCACGCCCTGGATGCCCACGATGCCCTGGGACACCAGCTCTTCGTCCAGCGACCGTTCGGAGCGCCAGTTGGAGGGCCGGCGCGCGGCGTCGCGCACAATGTAGCCGGCCACCCAGATGCGCCGGGACTCGGCGTCGTCGTCATTCACGCCGGTGTTGCCGATGTGCGGGGCCGTCTGGACCACCAGCTGGCGGGCGTAGGAGGGATCGGTGATGGTTTCCTGGTATCCGGTCATCCCGGTGGCGAAGACGGCTTCGCCCAGGGCGGTGCCGGTGGCGCCGTAGCTGGTGCCGCGGAAGATGCGCCCGTCTTCGAGTACCAGCGCAGCTGGCGCTGCCGGAGCGGAGGTGGTTGCTGTCAATGTATTCGCTTTCACTGTCTTACTTTCCACTGGTGGCACCAGCCGCTGGGGCTGACGAAATCAAATCCTGCAGGGCCTGGTAGAGCACGTCCTTGTCCGCGGCGCGGCGGGTCCGGAAGCCGGTGTCCAGCTGGTGGGCACCGTGCGTCCATGCCAGCACCAGCAGGCCGTCCTTCTCCACGAACTTCCCCGCCATGCCGCTGTCCTGCCGGACATCGGAGAGGGAGGCTGCGGGGATGTACAGCGCAGGCGCACCCGACCGCTCATAGAGCACGCCGTGCGGGTACACCGCGAGGGTGGCATTGGTGCGGATCCCCAGCCCATGCACGGCAATGCGGTCCAGCCAGTCGCCGGCCGTGGTGGTGGCCACGTACTGCCCTTCGGCAGTTGCGGTGGGCTCACCGGGCACGGCGGGCACCTGGGGCAGTTGTTCGACGTCGGACTGGCGCTTGAGGCGGTTGCGCCAGCCGACGGCGAGGAGGACGAACACGACGGCGACCACCGCCAGCATGGCAAGTCCGGGAAGGATTTTGTCCATCAGGCAGCGCCTGCCGGGGTTGCGGCGGAGTCCGGGTGCGGGGTGTTGAGTTTGCCGTCAAGGACGGTGGGGTGCCCCCTGAAGAAGGTGGCCACCACCTTGCCGGGGAGTTCCCTGCCCTTGAACGGCGAGTTGCGGCCCATGGTGGCCATCTGGAAGGGGTCCACCGTCCAGCGCGCCGCCGGATCCACCAGGATGAGGTTGGCGGGTTCCCCGGCTTCGATGGGCCGGCCCTGGTCGCTCAGCCGGCCAATCGTCGCGGCCGCCGTGGACGTGACCCGGGCGAAGTCCGCCCAGGTCATCAGGCCGGTTTCAATCATGGCGTGCTGGACCACGGACAGGGCGGTTTCCAGCCCGGTCATGCCCATGGCTGCCTGCGCCCATTCGCATTCCTTGTGCTCACTGGGGTGCGGCGCGTGGTCGGTACCCACAACGTCGATCGTCCCGTCTGCCAGCCCGGCGCGCAATGCCTGGACGTCGGCGTCGGTGCGCAGCGGCGGGTTGACCTTGAACACGGGGTCGTAGCTGCGCACCAGGTCATCGGTCAGCAGCAGGTGGTGCGGGGTGACCTCGGCCGTGACGTCGATGCCGCGTTCCTTGGCCCAGCGGATGATTTCCACCGAGCCTGCCGTGGATACGTGGCAGACATGCAGCCGCGAGCCGACGTGCTGGGCCAGCAGGACGTCGCGGGCGATGATGCTTTCCTCGGCGACCGCGGGCCAACCGGTCAGGCCGAGGACCGCGGAGACGTCGCCCTCGTTCATCTGTGCCCCGGCTGTAAGTCGGGGTTCCTGTGCGTGCTGGGCCACGACGCCGTCGAACGCCTTGACGTATTCCAGGGCGCGGCGCATCAGCACGGGGTCGTGGACGCAGATGCCGTCATCGGAGAACATCCGCACCCGGGCGCGGGAATCGGCCATGGCGCCCAGCTCGGCCAGTTGCTCCCCTGCCAGTCCAACGGTGACGGCACCAACGGGGCGCACGTCCACCCAGCCGGCCGCGCGGCCCAGAGTGTAGACCTGCTCCACCACGCCTGCGGTGTCCGCGACGGGGGTGCTGTTGGCCATGGCGTGCACAGCTGTGTAGCCGCCCAGGGCCGCAGCCCGTGTTCCGGTCTCCACGGTCTCGGCGTCCTCGCGGCCGGGTTCGCGGAGGTGCGTGTGCACATCGACCATGCCCGGCAGGGCCACCAGGCCTGCAGCGTCGATGACAGTGGCCCCATCAGCGTCAAGGCCGGTGCCAATCTCGGCGATGATGCCGTCACGGACCAGCAGGTCCGCGGGGTCGCCGCCCAGGATGGCGGCGCCTTGGATGAGGTAGGTTCCGGTGTTGCCTGCCATCAGTTGCTCTCCTTGGGGGACGGGGCCGCGGCGGCATAGGCCGGTGCCCGGTGGGCGGCTGGTTCCCGGGTATCCCCGGAGAGCAGCAGGTACAGTGCGGCCATCCGCACGGACACGCCGTTGCGGACCTGAGCCAGGACGGTGGAACGGGGTGAGTCCGCTGCGGCGGCGCTGATTTCCAGGCCCCTGTTCATTGGCCCCGGGTGCATGATGATGGTGTCCGTCATGCCCAGGTCGTCAAGGGCGCGGAGGCGGTTGTCGTCGAAACCCCACCGGCGCGAGTATTCGCGGGTGCTGGGGAAGAACGAGGCGTTCATGCGTTCGCCCTGGACGCGGAGCATCATCATGGCGTCGACACCGTTGGCCAGGGTCTGGTCCAGATCGTAGCTGACGCTGCAGGGCCATTTGTCGACGCCGACCGGCAGGAGGGTGGGCGGCGCCACCAGCGTGACTTCGGCCCCGAGTGTCCGGAGCAGCCAGACGTTGGACCGGGCCACACGGGAATGCAGGACGTCGCCGGCGATGGCGACCCGCATGCCCTTCAGGTCAGTCCCATCGGAACGCGTGCCGGCCAGGCGGGCCCAGTGCCGGCGCATGGTGAAGGCGTCAAGCAGGGCCTGGGTGGGGTGTTCGTGGGTGCCGTCGCCGGCGTTGATGACTGCGGCGTCGATCCAGTCGGTGGCGGCCAGCCGGTGCGGCGCGCCGGAGGCCCAGTGCCGGATGACGACGGCGTCGGCGCCCATGGCGGACAGGGTCTGGGCGGTGTCCTTGAGGGATTCGCCCTTGGACACCGATGATCCCTTGGCGGCAAAGTTGATGACGTCAGCGGACAACCGCTTGGCAGCGGCTTCGAAGGAGATGCGGGTCCGCGTGGAGTCCTCGAAGAAGAGGTTGACCACGGTGCGTCCGCGCAGCGCGGGAAGCTTCTTGACTTCCCGCTCCCCCACGGCAGACATTTCCTCCGCGGTGTCAAGGATGCGGATGGCGTTCGAAAGGCTGAGGTCCTCGGTGGACAGGAGGTGTTTCATGCGCCGCCTTCGATCACGACTTCGTTGACCGGGGTTCCGGCGTCGGACGTGTCTGTTTCTTCGAGCCGGACCCGGACCTTCTCGGCGGAGGACGTGGGCAGGTTCTTGCCAACGTGGTCAGCCCGGATGGGAAGTTCGCGGTGGCCCCTGTCGATCAGGACCGCAAGCCGGACGATGCGGGGGCGGCCGAGATCTACCAGCGCATCCAGGGCGGCGCGGATGGTCCGGCCGGAGTACAGGACGTCGTCGATGAGCACCACTACTTTGTTGTCGATGCCTGTCCGGGGCAGCCTGGTGGGGTACGGCGGCCGTGTCCCCTGGTGGGAGAGGTCGTCGCGGAACATGGTGACGTCGAGCTGGCCCACAATGGCGGCGGCGTCAACGGTGGCGTCCGCGGCGGCGATTTTTTCCGCCAGCCGGACAGCCAGTGGGTAGCCGCGGCGGGGAATGCCCAACAGGACCAGGTCCTGGGATCCCTTGTTGGCTTCGAGGATCTCATGGGCGATACGAGTAAGTGCCCGGTCAATGTCCGCCTGGCTGAGGACAACCCTGGCTGGAACCGGTGCGCTGGTGACGGAAGTCAACGCTCGTCTCCCCTTTCCCCGCCTCACAGGACGGAATTAAAAAAGGAATGTTTGCTGTTCAAAATTACCACACGGTCCCTGCCCGGCCGGTCCCCGGGTGACGCGGTACTGGTCACACCCGAACGGCGCGGGAGGCCCGGTCCTTTGTGGTGTGGTGGCCCCCGCTTAGGCTTTCGGATATGCCGATGTATCCGCAGCAGCCTTCCTCCGGCCTCCCCGACGACCCCTACCGCAGGCCCACCGGCCCCCTGCCCCGGCAGGCCAATCCCAGCTGGATGGGACAGGTGCAGCCCGAATACTACCGCGCCGCCCCCGGACACCAGGGCCACCCGCTGGCTGCAGTGGTGCCGCCGCAGGCGCAGGAAGCCGCGCTGCGGGCATCGCGGACCCGCAGCGGGCTGGCGGGCCTGACGGTTGCGGGCGGCGTGCTTGCTTTCCTGAGCCTTTTCCTGGTGGTGCCGTTCCTGCTGTCCAACACCGGCGCCGCCGGTTTCCTGATTGGTTTCCTGGCATCGCTGGTCCCGCTGTCGGTGGTCCTGGCTGCGGTCCACATCATCGACAGGTGGGAACCGGAACCCAAGCGGCTGTTGTTCTTTGCCTTCACGTGGGGTGCGGCGGTGTCCGTTGCCGTGACCCTGCTCATCCAGCCGTTCTTCGTGATCGCCTTCCAGTTCACCGACGAACCAGACCTGCAGACCTACATGGCCACCGTCCAGGCCCCCATCGTCGAGGAGTTCGCTAAGTCCCTTGGCCTGCTCATCCTCCTCCTCGCGGCGCGCCGGCAATTCGACGGTCCCGTGGACGGGGTGGTGTTTGCCTTCACCATCGCCGGCGGCTTCGCCTTCACCGAAAACATCCTCTACTTCGGCAGGGCCATCGCGGAATCGGCATCCCCGGCCAGCGACTTCGCCCAGGTGTTCTTCCTCCGCGGTGTCATGTCCCCCTTCGCCCATGCGATTTTCACCGGCACCACAGGCCTGGTCATGGGCTTCGCTGCCAGGCGCTGGCACACGGGCGCCTCGATCGGCGCCTTCTTCGTGGGACTGCTGCCGGCCATGTTCCTGCACAACAGGTGGAACAGCATGGGCGGCGGCTTCCTGCTGGACTACATCATGGTCCAGGTACCGATCTTCGTGCTGGCAGTGGGCGGCATCATCTTCCTGCGGGTGGCCGAAAACCGCCTCACCCGGCAGCGGCTGATGGAGTATTCCGCTGCGGGATGGTTCACGCCCGCGGAAGTCCAACTGCTGGCCACCCGCGGCGGCAGGCGCATGGTCCTGGCATGGGCTGCGGGTTCGGGCAGGAAGCGGCAGATGAAGCAGTTCGTGAAGGCGGCCACCCAGCTTGCCAACACCCGCCAGCGGATCCTGAGCGGACGCGATGTTCCGCTGCACCAGGCCGAGGAAAGGCAGCAGCTCCAGCGGATCGTGTCCCTGAGGGCGGCAGTGGCCGGATGATGTGAACCGCTTGCACGCAACAGGGCCCCGCCGGATGGCGGGGCCCTGTTGCGTGGTGGAAAGGCTACGCGAGCAGCGAAGGCTTCAGCTGCTGCAGCCGGCCCAGCAGGCCGTTGATGAACTGCGGCGACTCGTCCGTGGACAACGTCTTGGCCAGCGCGACGGCCTCACTGACCGCCACGCCGTCGGGGACGTCGTCGTTGTAGAGCAGCTCCCAGGTGCCGATGCGCAGGATGATGCGGTCTACGGACGGCATCCGCTCCAGGCTCCAGCCCTGCGAGTACGTCTCCAGGAACTCGTCAATGGCTGCCTGCTGGGAAAGCACGCCTTCGACGATTTCCAGGGTGTAGGGGTTGACCACCTGGTCGGTCTTTTCCCGGCGCGCACGAAGCACGTCGAACGCCGAAACGGAGCGCTGCTCCGCCTCGAAAAGAACATCCAGTGCCCTGTTGCGGGCTTTACCGCGGGCGCTCACTACTCAGTGACCCGGCCCAGGTAGCTGCCGTCGCGGGTGTCCACCTTGACCTTGGTGTTGTTCTCGATGAACAGCGGAACCTGGATCTCGTAGCCGGTCTCCAGCGTGGCGGGCTTGGTACCCGCGGAAGAGCGGTCACCCTGCAGGCCCGGCTCGGTGTAGGTGATTTCGAGGACGACGCTCGGCGGCAGTTCAATGTAGAGGGGGTTGCCGTCGTGGATGGCAATGTTGACCATCTGGTTCTCGAGCATGAAGTTGGTGGCGTCGCCCACCGTGGCACCGGAGACGGTGATCTGGTCGTAGTCGGAGGTGTCCATGAAGACGAAGTCCGCACCGTCCTGGTACAGGTACTGGTAGTCGCGGCGGTCCACGGTGGCCGTCTCGATCTTGAGCCCGGCGTTGAAGGTCTTGTCAACAACCTTGCCGGACATCACGTTGCGCATCTTGGTCCGCACAAAGGCGCCGCCCTTGCCGGGCTTGACGTGCTGGAATTCGATGACGTTCCAGAGCTGGCCCTCAAGCTTCAGGACCGTTCCGTTCTTAATGTCGTTAGTGGTTGCCACTGGTTTCCTCTGGTTTCTTTGTCTGGCCGCGTGGTCAGATGCTGTATGCCGGGCGGGCACGCCACAACGGCCCGCCTGCACGTGTTTGTCAAAAATCGCGTGGATGCAAAAATTCCACAACCATTCTACCGGTAAATCGGAGCGGGCCTTTCCGCCGGCGCTGCCGGCCGGCTCAGCAGGCCAGGTCCAGGACGTCCCTGGCACGCTGGAGGGCCACCGTGGAGGAATAGATCTGGGCGGCATCCGCCGATTGCGCCACCCCCAGGTCAAGCGCCCTGGAGAAGGACTCCACCGCCGCGGAGGTTTGGCCGGCTGCGTACTGCGTGCGGCCCAGGTACAGCAGGGCCAGGGTCTCCCGCGGCGTGCCGTGCGCCTCAGCCAGGAGCTGCCGGAACAACCCAATGGCACGGTCCATGCGGTGGCTGACGCTGAGCACCTCGGCTTCGAACACACGGAGCAGGAATGATTCCGGGTCCTTGAAGCGTGCCTCGGCCAGCAGTTCGGCAGCTTCGGACGCGTGGCCCTCAACCAGCAGCACGAAGATGTGGTCAGCGGGGTCGGTGGAGGCGGCCAACGCCTCCCGCACCGCGTCCTCGTTGACGACCTGGGGCAGCAGCGTGTCCGGATTGATCCGGATACCCGGGAAGCCGGCCTCGGGCCAGTCGGAGGTTCCGCTCATGTTGCCCTGCATCAGGAGGCAATTTCCTGGTAGGCCGCAAACAGCAGCGAGGTGTCCGGGACGTCGAGGATCCCCGGTTTGGCGATGCCGTCAAGCACCACGAAGCGCAGCAGGTCGCCGCGGGATTTCTTATCGCGCCGCATCCCGTCCAGCAGGCCCTGCCAACGGTCCCGCCGGTAGGTGACCGGGAGCCCAAGGCCTTCCAGGATGCTCCGGTGCCGGTCGGCGTCGGTATCGCTGAGCCGGCCCACGCTGCGGGCAAGTTCCGCTGCGAACATCATGCCCACGGACACGGCGGCGCCGTGCCGCCAGGAATACCGTTCCACCAGTTCGATGGCGTGTCCCAGGGTGTGTCCGTAGTTCAGGATTTCCCGCAGCCCGGACTCTTTGAGGTCCTCGGAAACAACTTTCGCCTTGACGGCGATAGCCCGCTCGATGAGTTCCCGGAGCACGTCGGAGCGCGGGTCAACCACGGTGGCCGGGTCCTTTTCCACCAGGTCAAGAATGGCGGGATCGGCAATAAAGCCGCACTTGATCACCTCGGCCAGTCCGGAAATGATCTCGTTCTTCGGCAGCGTGTCCAGGGTGTCCAGGTCCGCCAGGACGGCGGCGGGCGGGTGGAAGGCGCCGACGAGGTTCTTCCCCTCCGCGGTATTGATGCCGGTCTTGCCGCCCACGGACGCGTCCACCATGCCCAACAGGCTGGTGGGCATGTGGATGACTTTGACCCCCCGCAGCCAGGTGGCGGCGACGAAGCCTGCCAGGTCGGTCACTGCCCCGCCGCCGACGGCGACGATGGCGTCCGAGCGGGTGAAGTCGTTTTGGCCCAGGACCTGCCAGCAGAAAGCTGCCACCTGGATGTGCTTGCCTTCTTCGGCGTCCGGGATTTCGGCGGTGAGGGAGGTGAAACCGGCGGCTGCGAGTTCATCGCGGACGGTGTCGCCGGTGAGGCGCAGGGCGCGGGGGTGGATCACCAGGACCCGGCGGACGCGCTCCCCGAGCAGCGCGGGAAGGTCACCAAGCAGGCCGCGCCCGACGACGACGCCGTAGTTGTTGCCGGCACCCTCGCCGGTGACGTTGATGACTGTTGATTGGGTGTTCACTTTTCAACTTCCTGTTTGGCAGCTGCGTGGTTCCGCAGTGCTGCTTCCAGCCGGCCGCCGAGCTCGGGTATCGAGCCGTGGCGGACGTCCAGGGTGATGTCGGCCAGCTTCTCGTAGACCGGCCTGCGGGTGGCGAACATTGCTGTCCAGCGGCCCATGGCGTCGCCGGCAAGGAGCGGCCGGCCGGAGTTCCGGGCAATCCGGTCGGCGACGGTGTCGGCGTCGCACTCCAGGTACACGACGGTGCAGTGGCTGATCAGCTGCTGCGTCCCCGAGTCGAGCACCGCTCCCCCGCCGAGCGAAATAACAGTGGTTGTCCCTTCGGCTTCCTCAACGGCGCGGGCGACGGTCCGCGCCTCAATTTCCCGGAAGGCGTGTTCACCGCGGCCCGCGAAGATCTCGGCGATGGATCCGTGCCCGGCAACGATCACGGCGTCCGTGTCGACAAACCGGACGCCCAACTGCTGCGCCAGCTGCTGGCCGATGGCCGATTTGCCCACGGCCATGGGGCCGATGAGCACAATCGGCCGGTCGCCGACAGATCCGGTACTGCTGCGGTGGAGCACTACTGGCCGATCGAGTCCAGGGATGCCGGGATGTTGTCCAGGTAACCCTTGATGTTGCGTGCGGTTTCCGCCACGGAGTCACCGCCGAACTTTTCGATGACAGCCTCGGCGAGGACCAGGGCCACCATGGCCTCGGCCACCACGCCGGCGGCCGGGACTGCACAAACGTCCGAGCGCTGGTGGTGGGCCTTGGCCGGTTCACCGGTGCTGACGTCGATGGTCCGCAGGGCACGCGGCACGGTGGCGATGGGCTTCATGGCTGCACGGACGCGGAGGACATCCCCGATGCTCATGCCGCCTTCGATGCCGCCGGCACGGTTGCTGGCGCGCACAATCCGGCCGCCGCCGTCGCGGACGATCTCGTCATGGGCGGCAGAACCGCGGCGGGCTGCGGTGAGGAAGCCGTCGCCCACCTCCACGCCTTTGATGGCCTGGATCCCCATGAGGGCCGCAGCAAGCCTGGCGTCCAGCCGGCGGTCCCAGTGCACGTAGCTGCCAAGTCCCGGCGGGAGGCCGTAGGCAAGGACCTCCACCACGCCGCCCAGTGTTTCGCCTTCCTTGTGCGCGGCGTCCACCTCGGCCACCATGGCGTTCGACGTGTCACGGTCGAAGCAGCGCAGGGGGTCGGTATCCAGGGCAATGACATCGCCCGGTACGGGCAACGGACGGCCTTCGGGCACCGTCACGCTGGCAATGGACACGGTGTGGCTGACGAGCTCAATGCCGAGGTGCTTGAGGAACTGCGCCGCTACGGTGCCCAGCGCCACCCGGGTGGCGGTCTCCCGCGCGCTGGCGCGTTCCAGCACCGGACGCGCTTCGTCGAAGCCGTACTTCTGCATGCCGGTGAAGTCCGCGTGCCCCGGACGGGGACGCGTCAGGGGCGCGTTGCGCGCCTGGTCGGCGAGGAGTTCGGGGGCCACCGGGTCGGCGGACATGATCTGCTCCCATTTGGGCCATTCGGTGTTTCCCACCTGGATGGCAACGGGGCCGCCCTGGGTGATGCCGTGCCGGACACCGCCGAGGATGGTGACCACGTCCTGCTCGAACTTCATCCGCGCACCGCGGCCGTAGCCAAGGCGGCGGCGGGCCAGGGAGTCTGCGATGTGCCCGCTGGTGATTTCCACACCGGCGGGGACGCCCTCAATAATTCCCATCAGAGCCGGACCATGGGATTCACCGGCAGTCAACCAACGCATAATTTCCATCCTGCCACGTAGGGCGGTCAGAACGCCCGCCGGGCAAGGCCGACTGCGTCACACATCACATCTATGACAGCTGCATTAACGTCTTCCCCGCGACGGGTGAAGAGCCGCACCTGCTCCACTGCCTGGTAAAGCAACATCTCCAGCCCCGGCACCACGCGGCCACCGCCGGCCTGCCATACCGAGGCAACCAGGCTGGGCCACGGATCGTAGGCAACATCCAGCAGCACGCCGGGCGTCGGAGCTTTCAAGGCGGCCACTTCGGCTGCGAGTCCGTCTGCCGCACGGGGCGGCAGGGTGGAAATCACGACGTCGGCTTCCGACGTGGGGCGCGCGGCTCCAGCCAGGGGGCGGACCTCCAGGGCAACTCCCAGGCTGTCCGCGGCTGCACGGACATCTGCTGTGCGTGAGGCATCGCGGACGAAGACCTGCACCGTTCCGGTGCCCAGTTCCTTCAGGGCAGCGATGGCCGATGCAGCGGTCCCGCCGCCACCAAGGATGACAGCCGTTGGTGCTGCGGGGGTGCCCGCATGGCACAGGGCGTTGACGATCCCGGCAACGTCCGTGTTGGAGCCCACCGTCTTGATGCCGCCGGCTGAGTCCTCGAAGGTAACGGTGTTCACCACGCCGAGGGTCTGCGCGACTCCCCGTACCTCGTCCACTTCCTGGAGCATCGCCGTCTTCAACGGCATCGTGACGGAGAGCCCGCGCCAGCCCGGCTGGTGCCGGATCTGGCGCATGAAGGACGGCAGCAACTCCTCTGTGACGTCGATGGCCGTGTAGCTGATGCCCGCGCCCAGCTGCCCGTATGCCGAGAGATGCAGCGCCGGGGATTTCGAGTGGCTGATCGGGTGGCCCAGCACGGCAGCCCGCAGAGTCATGTGCAGCGGCCCGCGTTGGCCTGGCACCACGCGTTGTACTGCTCGACGTACGCGTTGTGTTCAGCCAGTGTCTTGGCGAACTTGGTTTCCTTGGTGTCCAAATTGATGGTCACCCAGTACAGGTAGTCATTGGCTTTGGGCCGGGCGGCCGCATCGATGGCGGTCTTGCCGGGAGAACCGATGGGTCCCGGCGGCAGCCCCGGATTGGCGTAGGTGTTGTAGGGGTTGGATTTGTCCTGGCGCTGCTCGTCCGTGAAGTTGAAGCTCCGGGTGCCAAGGCCGTACGTGACGGCGGAGTCAACCTGCAGAAAGCCACCGGTCTGGTCATTGGGCTTGAGCCGGTTGTAAATGGCGCCCGCCACGTCACCGTAGTCTGCCTGTCCGCCCTCGGCCTGGACAATGCTGGCCACGATAACGGCCTGGTACTGCTTGGCGGGGTCCGTGATGCCCTGCGACACGAGTTCATCGGTGGTGGACTTCACCAGCGCCTGCAGGATGTCCTTGGCCGGGGTTCCCAGCGGGAAACGGTACTCACCCGGTGCCAGGTAGCCTTCGAGGTTCTTGGCGTTGGCGGGCAGGCCAAACTGTGCGGGCTGGTTGCTGAGGGCCTGCAGCTGCTGCACGGAAATCCCCGAGCCCTCCGAGATCGCCTGCAGCGATTCGCCAATCCTGAGGCCCGCGCTAAGGGCGAAGTAAATGACCTTCGTCTTGTCCTTGCCCGCCAGGATGTTGACCGCGTCCGCGTTCTTCATCTCGGTTTTGAAGGTGTAGTCGCCCGGCGACAATGTGCCGCCGGAGGCATGGAACGCCTGCATGAACGTGTCGGCGTTGGCCACGACGCGCTGGTTCTCCAGTTCCGTGGCGACCGATCGGGTTCCCTCGCCGCTTGCCACCGTGATCCGGACCTCACCCGATCCGGGACCCGGGAAGTCCGAAGGCTTGCCGTTGCCCAGGAGTGGCTTGAGGAACTGGGCTCCCACGGCCACAGCCGCCACAAAAACGGCAAGGGTCAGGAACAGGGCGAGCAGCCTGCGCCGGCGCCGGACCTTCTTCGAGGGGCGCGGCACTACCTGGGCTGCCGATGAGCCGGGCAGCAATCCATGGTCCGCGTCGTGGTGGTGGACATCGTGGTGCGGTGCGTCCACGTGGGCATCGTCGTGGTATCCGGCGGCGTGGTGGACATGGTCGTCGTGCACTTCCTGGTAGTCGTGCAGGTCCGGGTGGTGCAGGTCCGCTGCGTGGTGCACGTGGTCTTGGTGCCCGGCGGCGTCGTGGTGCAGGGCGACTTCATGGTGCACATCGTCATGAAGCGTGACAGCGTCCTGGTGTCCGACGGCGTCATGGCCGCCGACGTTGCCATGGTGCGGGACGTCGTCGTGATGTCCAAGGGGCGCAGGGGCGTCCGGGGCGGCAGCGTCGCCGTCGAAAGGGTCCGCGTGGGAAGGACCTGCGGGCTCTTCGTCCTGGATGGACGGGGGTGCCTCCGGTGCCGCAGGAACATCACCTGCGCCGGGAAGCGGAGCAAACGTGGGCGCCGCTGCTGGCGACGGCGCCGCAGGCGGTGCGGCCGGGGGCGGCGGGACGTCGCCGGTTTCATAGGCCTGCTCGGGCACGGCGTCCTGGCCACCGGTATTGAGGCTCTTCTCCCGTGCCCGCAGTTCCTTGCGGGTCAACGGCCTCCCAGCCCCGGTATCCAGCCGGCCGAAGGTGTCGTCAATGTTGGCAGGGCTCACTGTTGCCTTCCATTATCTGAAGATTGGGCCGTGTCTGCGGGGATGGCGCGGACGGTTTCGTCCGTCCCACCGGCCCCCAGGTCCACGGACGGGGGTGGCGCTGTCACGCGTGAGCCGACATCCGCTCCCCTGGCTTTCTGCATGTCGATGGCGTGCTGAAGAATACCCGCCGCCGCGACCTGATCCACTACTTTACGGTGGTCCCTGCTGCTCATGCCAGCTTCGTGCAGGTTCCGGTGGGCCGTGACACTGCTGAGGCGCTCATCCACGAGGTTCACCGGAACGGCAAGACCGCGCCGTGAAAACTCCGCGGCGAGGAGGAGGGCATAGTCCGTGGCCATCCTGGCCGAGGCATGTTCTTCGCCCTTCATCGTCCTGGGCAGCCCGACGATAACCTGCACCGCGCCGAGTTCCTCCGCCAGTTTGGCGATGACGCGCACGTCCGAGTTTTTCCTGGCATTCCGGTCGAGGGTCTTGTACGGCGTGGCAAGGATGGAGTCGCGGTCGCAGACGGCCACGCCCACCCGGACGGTGCCGACGTCCACCCCCAGTTTGACGCCCTGGGGGTAGCCGCCGGCAGCAACAGGATCGGTCATAACGTGGTTAGCGCCTTGAAATGGCGTCGACGACGGCTGCCAGGGCAGCGCCGACCTTTCCGGCGTCGGTTCCGCCGCCTTGGGCGACGTCGTCTTTGCCGCCGCCACCACCACCGAGGACACCGGCAGCCACCCGGACCAGGGCACCGGCCTTGACGCCGGCCTCCCTGGCTGCCTCATTGGTGGCTACCAGGATCAGTGGACGGTCGTTGGCGACGCCGGCCACAGCCACGGCGGCAGCTGCCGAACCGAGCCGGTTGCGCAGGTCAAGGGCCAGGCCGCGAAGGTCATCGGCTCCGCTGACGGTGCCGGCGTCGTGGGCCAGCACCTTGACGCCTGCGGCGTCCTGGGCGGTGTTGACCAGCTGCGCAGCGGAAGCGGCCAGCTGTTCCTTGCGGAGCCGGTCCAGTTCCTTCTCGGTGGCCTTCAACTTGGCCAGGGTGGCGGAAATCCTGTCGGCGAGCTGGCCGGACGGGACCTTCAACAGGTCCGTCAGTTCGGTCACCAGGGCACGCTCAGCCGCAAGGTGGCGGAAGGCCTCCATGCCAACGAAGGCCTCCACGCGGCGGTTGCCCGAGCCGACGGACTGTTCGCCCAGGAGCGACAGGCTGCCGATCAGCGAGGTGTTGGCAACGTGGGTGCCGCCGCACAGCTCGCGTGACCACGCGCCGTCGATCTCCACCACGCGCACCTCGCTGCCGTAGTTCTCCCCGAAAAGGGCCATGGCGCCCATGGCTTTCGCTTCGGCCAGCCCCATGATCTTCGTTTCCACCGCGTAGTTGTTACGGATGGCCAGGTTGGAGACTTCCTCGATTTCGGACCGCGTGGCGGTGCTCAGGCCTTCGCCCCAGGCGAAGTCGAAGCGCAGGTACCCCGCCTTGTTGAAGGATCCACGCTGGGTGGCCTCCGGACCAAGGATCTGGTGCAGCGCGGCATGCACGATGTGCGTGCCCGTGTGGGCCTGCTCAGCGGCATGGCGGCGTTCACGGTCGACGGCGGCGCGCACCAGCGAGTCAGCGCCGATTTCGCCTTCGCGGACAATCGCCTTGTGGACACTTAGACCCTTCACGGGCCGCTGGACGTCCAGGACCTCGACGACGAATCCGTCACCGGTGATCAGGCCGGTGTCGGCGGCCTGGCCGCCGGCTTCGGCGTAGAAGGGGGTTTCGGCCAGGACGAGTTCGATCTCGTCGCCGGTGGCGGCCTGCTGCACCTGGCGGCCGGCGCTGAGCAGGCCGCGAACGCGCGACTCGCCCTCAAGCTCGGTGTACCCGGTGAAGACCGTCTCGCCCTGGGCCAGGATGTCCTGGAAGACGGTGAGGTCGGCGTGGCCGCCCTTCTTGCCCTTGGCATCGGCCTGGGCGCGCTGGCGCTGTTCCTGCATGAGGCCGCGGAAGGCCGCCTCATCCACTTTGAGTCCCGCTTCCTCCGCCATCTCCAGCGTGAGGTCGATGGGGAAGCCGTAAGTGTCGTGCAGCGTGAAGGCGTCCGCACCGGACAGCGGCTTATTGGCGGCCTTGGATTCCTTCACGGCCTCTTCCAACCGGGCGGTGCCGGACGCGATGGTGCGCAGGAACGCCTTCTCTTCGGCGTAGGCAATGCGGCTGATCCGGTCGAAATCGGTCGCCACCACCGGGTAGACGCCCTTCATGGCGTCGCGCGATACGGGCAGCAGATCAGGCAGGCAGGCCTGTTCCACACCCAGGAGGCGCATGGAACGGACGGCACGCCGGATGAGGCGGCGCAGGACGTATCCGCGGCCCTCGTTGGAGGGGGTCACGCCGTCGGAGATCAGCATCAGTGCCGACCGGATGTGGTCGGCCACCACGCGCATGCGCACGTCGTCGGTGTGGTGGGGATCGTCCGGGGTTTCGGCGGAGGTGTATTCCCTGCCGGACAGTTCGGCGGCCTTGTCGATGACCGGCCGCACCTGGTCGGTCTCGTACATGTTCTCGACGCCCTGCAGGATCATGGCAAGGCGTTCCATGCCCAGGCCCGTGTCGATGTTCTTCTTGGGCAGCTCGCCGACGACGTCGAAGTCCACCTTGGAGCGGACGTTTTCGATCTGGTACTGCATGAACACCAGGTTCCAGATCTCGACGTAGCGGTTCTCGTCGGCGATGGGGCCGCCGTCAACGCCGTAGGCGGGACCGCGGTCGTAGTAGATCTCGGAGCAGGGGCCGGCGGGTCCGGGCTGGCCGGTGTGCCAGTAGTTGTCCGACTTGCCCATCCGCTGGATGCGTTCAGCCGGGACGCCGGTGTTCTTCAGCCACAGTTCCTCGGCTTCGTCGTCCTCTTCGTAGACCGTCACCCACAGACGTTCGGGCGCAAGGCCGTAGCCGCCGTCGTCAACGCTCTTGGTGAGGAGCTCCCAGGCGAACTTGATGGCGTCTTCCTTGAAGTAGTCGCCGAACGAGAAGTTGCCGCACATCTGGAAGAAGGTGCCGTGGCGGGCAGTCTTGCCCACTTCCTCGATGTCGCCGGTGCGGATGCACTTCTGCACGCTGGTGGCGCGGGAGTAGGGCGCTTCTTCGCGGGCAGTGAGGTACGGAATGAACGGGACCATGCCGGCCACCGTGAACAGCAGGGAGGGGTCGCTGGAGACCAGCGATGCGGAGGGAACCGCCGTGTGGCCCTTGCTGACAAAAAAGTCCACCCAGCGCTTTGTGATCTCCTGCGACTTCATGAGCTGTTTTCTTACCCTTCTTGGTCCGTCCCGCCGGGCGGCACGGAAATTTCGTTCAGGTGGCAAGGTTCCCGGATCGGGTTCCTGCCGGTTGTTGGCTGGTGCCGGTTGTGCCCCGCGGGCTCAGCGGCGGACCAGTTCCGCGGACTCGACGCCAAGGGCGGTCCGCAGGTCGGTTTCCCGTTCGCGCATCCCTGCGCGGACGGCATCCGCGAAGTCGTACACCCCGTCGGCAAGACGCCCTACCGCACGGTTGAGGCCCTCAGGTCCAAGAGTGGACTGGGCCTGGCTCACTTTGCGGAAGGCAATGACCCCAATGGCCACGCCGATTCCCATCCAGACAATTCTTTTCATATTCGTTCTCTTCGAATCTAGCGGCTGCGGCGGCCGGCAGCGGGCTTCCGGCGGTTGGCGACGGCGCTGCGCACGCCGTAGCTGAACGCCGCAACCTTGATCAGCGGCGAGCCCACCGTGGCCGCCACCAGCGAGGACAGGGCGGAAATGTTGGCGGATGCGTCGGAGACGTTGGACGCGATACCGTCCACCTTCTTCAACTGCTGGTTGGTGGTGGAAACGGTGGCCGTTACCTCATCCATCAGGGGCGTGGCGCCGTCGCTGATGGACCTGATGGCAGTCCGCACTTCGTCGAAGACTTTCCCCAGCTTCAGGATGGGGACCGCGAGCAGCAGCACCAGGAGCGCGAACACCCCGGCAGCGATCAGGCCGGCAATATCGCCACCAGTCATAGACGTTCATCTCCTCGAAATTCTGTGATTGAGCCCCATCCGCGGCGTGACGGAATGCCCGTTGCGCAGATGTCCCCCAAGTACCTTACATACAAAGAAGCCCGCGGCGCGTGCCACGGGCTTCTTTGGATACGCTGCTGGGATTTAGCGTGCGTAGAATTCGACGACGAGCTGCTCTTCGCAGGTCACCGGGATTTCCGAACGCTTGGGGCGGCGGACCAGGCGTGCCTGCAGGGCTTCCAGCTTGACGTCCAGGTAGGCCGGAACGGCAGGCAGGACGTCGCGGTGTGCGCCGGCTGCGGCAACCTGGAGCGGAACCATGGTCTCGCTGCGGCTGTGGACGTGGACCAGCTGGCCCTCGCCGACGCGGAACGACGGGCGGTCAACGCGGACGCCGTCAACCATGATGTGGCGGTGCACAACCAGCTGGCGGGCCTGGGCGATGGTGCGGGCGAAGCCGGCACGCAGGACCAGGGCGTCGAGACGCATTTCGAGCAGCTCGATGAGGTTTTCACCGGTCAGGCCCTTAGTGCGGCGGGCTTCTTCGAAGGCACGGGTCATCTGTGCTTCGCGGATGCCGTACTGGGCGCGCAGGCGCTGCTTTTCGCGCAGACGTACGGCGTAGTCGGAGTCCTGCTTCTTGCGGGCACGGCCATGCTCACCGGGGCCGTACGGGCGGCGCTCCATGTACTTGGCGGCCTTGGGGGTCAGAGCGATGCCGAGGGACCGCGAGAGGCGGGCCTGACGGCGAGCACGAGTGTTGTTAGCCACTAGTGTCCTTCCAATATCTGCGGTGTGTCAGTGTTACTGGCCTCCACGATGGAGAGCATCGGCCAACCGCTGCCTTTTGCTACTGGGCGCAGGGCATAACCTTCTCAACGAATTGGGGAGATTGTGCGTCCGTGCCTTGCCAGACGAACATCCAGCCTACCATGGCGGCTACTTGCCCCGCACAATCTTCCGCAACCGCTCCAGCCGCTGGGCGATGTCCCGTTCCGCTCCGTTGCCGGTGGGCTGATAGTAGTCGCGGCCCACCAGGTCGTCCGGCGGGTACTGCTGCGTTGCCACCGCGTGCGGGGCGTCGTGGGCGTACTTGTACCCCACGCCGTGTCCCAGCTGCTTGGAGCCCGGGTAGTGCGCATCCCGCAGATGCGCGGGAATGCCGACGCCGAGTCCCGCGCGCACGTCCGCGATGGCTTTGTTGATGCCCATGTAGGCGGCATTCGATTTTGGCGCGGTGGCGAGGTGGACCACGGCCTCAGCCAGGATGATCCGTCCCTCCGGCATCCCGATCAGCTGCACCGCCTGCGCCGCGGCCACGGCGGTCTGCAGCGCCGTGGGGTCGGCCATGCCCACATCCTCTGCCGCCGAGATGACGATCCGCCGCGCCACGAACCGCGGGTCCTCCCCGGCTTCAAGCATCCGGGCAAGGTAATGCAGGGCAGCATCCACGTCCGAGCCCCTGATGGACTTGATGAATGCGCTGGCCACGTCGTAGTGCTGGTCACCGGCACGGTCATAGCGGACGGCGGCCGCATCCAGCGCACGCTCGGTGTGGCGCAACTCCACGGTGACCGGCTCAGCAGTGACCGGCTCAGCAGCTGCACCCTCCTCCCCCACGGAACGTTCGACGTCGTCCGCGTCACCGAAGGCGACGCCGGCCGCAGCCTCCAATGCAGTGAGCGCCCTTCGCGCGTCCCCGCCGGACAGCCGGACCAGGTGTTCCAGCGCTTCGTCGCTGAGCCGGACCTTCCCGCCCAGCCCGCGCGGGTCCTCGACGGCCCGCACCAGGAGGCCCTCGATGTCGGCATCCGTCAGCGGCCTGAGCGTGAGGAGCAGGGAGCGGGACAGCAGGGGTGAGACCACCGAAAAGGAAGGATTCTCCGTGGTGGCAGCCACCAGGACCACCCAACGGTTTTCGACGCCGGGAAGCAGCGCGTCCTGCTGGGCCTTGTTGAAGCGGTGGATCTCGTCAAGGAACAGCACCGTGGTGGTCTTGTACAGGTCCCTGGCCGTCAGGGCGTCGTCCATGACGCGGCGGACGTCCTTGACGCCGGCGGTGATGGCGGACAGTTCCACGAATTTCCGTCCCGGTCCGCGCGCGATGACGTGCGCCAGCGTGGTCTTTCCCGTACCGGGCGGCCCCCAGAGGATGAGGGAGGTGGGACCGGCCGGGCCCGTACTGTCCGCCCCGGCGCCTGCGGCCAGCTGCCGCAGCGGCGAACCCTGGCCGAGCAGGTGCTGCTGGCCCACCACTTCGTCCAGGGTGCGGGGCCGCATCCGGACGGCCAGCGGACTGCGCGGCGAACCTTGGCTACGGGAACCCTGCCCCCTGGAACCCTGGCCCCCGGAACCGGTGCTTGCCCCGGAGACGGGACCGTCGTCGTCGTTTTCTGGTCCGTGCCCGAAGAGATCATCCACATAGATAGGCTACTTCCAGTCCACCGCTGCTTTTCGCCTCCGTCTTCCGCCCGGCCCTGACACCAAAGGAACTCCCATGCCTGCCACCGTTGCCCACGGCGGGCCGCCGTCCGTCCGCACCGCGTTCGTGCCCGGCAGCCGGCTGCCGGGCTGGGCCGACCGGTTCGGCGCCTCGCATGGCGGTTACCGGCTGCAGGATGACGACGACGGCCTCCGCCTGGTGGCGGCCGACGGCACCGAAGCGCTCCTGCAGGCGCCGTGGCCGGCCGACGGACGCCCGGGACGCGGCAGCGGAGCGCTGGAGCGGCTGGCCGCCCTTGCGGCCCAACCGCGACGGCTGGGCCTGCTGCTGGTGCGGCGCGGCGGTTACGGCATAGGGGTGGCAAGCGAAGGCATCCTGCTGGCATCCAAGGCAGGCACCAGGTACGTCCAGTCCCGTACGGCTGCGGGCGGACAGTCCCAGCAGCGGTTTGCCCGCCGCCGTTCCAACCAGGCGGACGCTTTGGTTGCGGCCGTGGCCGGCCAGGCGGCGGACGTGTTCCGTAGTGCGGCCTTCGAGTACCTGGTGCCCGGCGGCGACCGGCCCCTGGCCGACCTTGTCCTCCAGGAACCTGCCCTGCGTGACTACGCTCGCCTGCCACGCCTCGCGTGGCTCGACGTCGCCGAGCCCCGGGCCGCCGTGTTGAAGAAGGCCGCGGTGGACGCCTGCTCGGTCCGGATCACGGTGACCGACGCATCCGGATAGCGCACGGCTGTTGCCTGGTCAGCAGCCTGTCAGGGCGCGGCGGGGGCGTTCCTGCCGGTACAGGTAACGCCCGGCTTCCGTGAACCCGGCGTTGGCATACATCGCCTGCGCCCCATGGTTGGCGGCGGTGACAAGGAGCCAGTACTTCCCCGCCCCCTGCTCCGCACCGGCCTGCAGCAAGGACTGGAGGACAGCAGTTCCGTAGCCGCGGCGGCGCGCTTCAGCCCGGGTGGCCATGCAGTACAGCCCGCCCTGGGCGCTTCCGGCGGGAAGGGCGAGGCGCCCGACGGCGGCGGGCAGCCCGGCTCCGTCACGGACAAGCGCGTAAATCGAAGGACAGCCCAGCAGGATTTCCCTGGCGGTGGCGAGGGCGTCCTCCCCGCCGCGCCCGTCCACCTCCCACCAGACGCGCAGCCAGTCCGCGGAGGGTTCCCGGGAAACTTCAACGGCAGCGTCCGCGGTTCCTCCAGTCATCGGGCCGCGGGTCATGACTACGGTCTCGGATTGCCGGGTGAAGCCTTCAGCGTCGAGCAGGTCGTGCAGCGCGGCTGTTGCGGGGGTGTCGAACAGCTGGAAGATGACCGGCAGCCGGCGGCTGCGGTACCAGGACCTGGCGTCGGCGAGCAGGCCCCGGAGGCTGTCACCTTGCAAATCCGCGGTGACGGCACGCGGCCAGATGGAGTTGGCGCGCTGGGTCACTCCGCCTGCTGCGCGCAGGACCCAGCCCCCGGCGTCGTACCGTTCCAGGGCCGGCCAGGCGGCATCCATGGCGGCTTCGAGGTCCAGTGGTGCGGGTTCACTTTTGCCCGGGGCGGACAACTGACAGCTCCTTCGTTAAAGGCGGGAGGTTCCCCGGTGATCCGGGGAACCTCCCTTGGCCGCTGCCTTGCGGCAGCGTTGCGTGATGCTACTGCTTCTCTTCGGGCTTCTTCACTTCCGGCTTTTTGGCCTCCGGCTTGAAGTCCACGCCTGCCTCCTTGCGCTGCTGCGGCGTGATGGGGGCCGGGGCATCGGTGAGGGGGTCGTGGCCGCCGCCGGACTTCGGGAAGGCGATGACGTCGCGGATGGACTCGACGCCCGCCAGCAGCGAAACCACGCGGTCCCAGCCGAAGGCGATTCCGCCGTGCGGCGGGGCGCCGTACTTAAAGCCCTCCAGCAGGAAGCCGAACTTGGTCTGGGCGTCCTCCTTGTCCAGGCCCATCAGCTCGAAGACGCGCTCCTGCACGTCCCGCTGGTGGATACGGATGGAGCCGCCGCCGATTTCGTTGCCGTTGCACACGATGTCGTAGGCGTAGGAGAGCGCCGATTCCGGATCCTTGTCGAAGGTGTCAAGGAACTCGGGCTTGGGCGAGGTGAAGGCGTGGTGGACGGCGGTCCACTGCCCTCCGCCGACGGCGACGTCACCGGAGGCAACAGCGGCTGCTGCGGGCTCGAACATCGGCGCGTCCACCACCCAGCAGAAAGCCCAGGCGTTGGGATCGATCAGGCCGGTGCGGTGGCCGATCTCCACGCGTGCAGCACCCAGCAGGGCCCGCGACGGCGTCTTCTCACCCGCGGCGAAGAAGATGCAGTCCCCGGGCTTGGCGCCCACGGCGTCAGCCAGGCCGGCGCGCTCGAACTCGGTGAGGTTCTTGGCGACCGGTCCGGCGAGCTCGCCGTCCTCCTTGTAGAGGACATACGCCAGGCCCTTGGCGCCGCGCTGCTTGGCCCACTCCTGCCAGGCATCAAGGGCACGGCGTGCCTGCGACGCGCCGCCGGGCATGACGACGGCCCCAACGTAGGGTGCCTTGAAGACGCCGAAGTTGGTGTCCTTGAAGAAATCCGTGAGCTCGGTCAGTTCCTGGCCAAAGCGCAGGTCCGGCTTGTCCGAGCCGTAGCGCGCCATCGCGTCGGCGTACGTGATCCGCTGGATGGGCGTGGGGATGTCGACGCCGATGAGCTGCCACACCGCCTTGACGATGTTTTCGCCCAGCCGGATCACGTCGTCCTGGTCCACGAAGCTGGCCTCAATGTCCAGCTGGGTGAATTCCGGCTGGCGGTCCGCGCGGAAGTCCTCGTCCCGGTAGCAGCGGGCAATCTGGTAGTACTTTTCGAAGCCGCCCACCTGCAGCAGCTGCTTGAACAGCTGCGGGGACTGCGGCAGCGCGTACCAGGACCCCGGAGCCAGGCGTGCCGGAACCAGGAAGTCACGGGCGCCTTCCGGCGTCGAACGTGTCAGCGTGGGCGTCTCGATCTCCACGAAGCCCTCATGGTGGAGCAGTTCGCGCGCCACCCGGTTTGCCTCGGAGCGGAGGCGCAGGTTGCGGCTGGGGCCGGGACGGCGCAGGTCCAGGTAGCGGTGCTTGAGGCGCGCTTCCTCGCCGACTTCCACGTGCTCGTCGATCTGGAACGGCAGCGGGTCGGAGGTGTTGAGGACGGTGACGTCCTCGGCGATGACCTCGATTTCGCCCGTGGCCAGCGCCGGGTTCTCGTTGCCTTCAGGACGCCTGGAAACGGTGCCCTTGATCTGCAGGACGTATTCATTGCGCAGTCCGTGGAACACTTCCTCCTCGCGGACCACCACCTGGGCCACGCCCGAAGCGTCGCGCAAATCCACGAATGCCACACCACCGTGATCACGGCGGCGGCCCACCCAGCCGGCCAGGGTTACGGTTTGTCCAATGTGCTCGGAGCGAAGGGATCCGAGGTCATGTGTGCGCAGCACAGCACGCCTTTCTGCGGGAAAACAGTGGGAAGTCAATATGATCGTTGCGGGAACGATCCCGTCCGAGTTTACCCGCTGGAAAGGGACTGCCGCCGCATGAGCGAACCGCAGCAGCTGCAACGCAGGCTGGGAACCTTTGATGCCACCGCCATCGGACTGGGCTCCATGCTGGGTGCCGGAGTGTTCGTGGTGTTCTCCCCGGCCGCGGCACTGGCAGGGAATCTGCTGGTCCTGTCCGTGGCTGTTGCCGGGCTGGTGGCGTACTGCAACGCCGTGGCATCGGCAGCCCTCGCCGCCAAGTACCCCACCAGCGGCGGGACCTACGTCTATGGCCGGAAACAGCTGGGCGAATGGCCGGGCTTCCTGGCCGGCTGGGGTTTCGTCACGGGCAAGACGGCCTCCTGCGCGGCCATGGCGTTGACGTTCGGCAGCTATGTGGCGCGGGACTACGCCGTCCCGGTTGCCGTGGCCGCCGTCGTGGCCCTTACCGCCGTCAACCTGCTGGGCATCACCAGGACAGCCCTGCTGACGAGGATCCTGCTGTGCCTGGTCCTGGCAACACTGGTGTTCGTTGGCACCGCCGCCGTGCTGGGTCCGCACCCCGCGCCACTGCCGGGAGGCGCGCATTCCGGCGGGGTGGAGGGCGTCCTGCCTGCCGCCGGGCTGATGTTCTTCGCGTTTGCCGGTTATGCCCGGATCGCCACGCTGGGCGAGGAGGTCAGGAATCCGGCGCGTGCCATCCCCCGCGCCATCCTGGCGGCCCTGGCGGGCGCATTCGCCATTTACCTGCTGCTGGCCCTGCTCCTGCAGGCCCACCTCGGAGAGCGGTTGGGGTCCACGGGCACTCCCCTGCTGGACGCAGTGCTGGACAGCCGGCTGGCAGCGGGTGCACCGCTGGTGCAGGCAGGAGCAGCGGCCGCGTGCCTGGGCGCACTCCTCGCGCTGATCACGGGCGTGGGAAGGACAACGTTGGCCATGGCCAGGGAGCGCGATCTTCCGGGGCCTCTGGCCAGGGTGGGCGGTCCCCACACCGTTCCGTTCGTCGCCGAACTGGCCGTGGCCGCCGTCGTGATCCTGCTGCTCCTGACCACCAACGTGATGACCGTCGTGGGCTTCTCAAGCTTCGGCGTGCTGGTCTACTACGCGGTAGCCAACGCGTCAGCATTCACCCTTTCCGCCCATCCCGGCTACGCTCCCCGGTGGCTTAACGCGCTGGGTTTCGTGGGCTGCGTGGTACTGGCCTTCACTTTGCCGGCTGCGTCGGTGCTGACCATGGCCGCAGTCCTTGCCGCCGGCGTGGTGGGGCGCTGGCTGGTGCTGCGGTTCCGGCAGCACCGGCACCGGACATAAGCGCCCGGCTAGACCGACGCCGCGGCGGCCGCGGTTGTCTCAACCTGCACTGCCAGGTCCTCCAGCGGCGGCATCCAGGTTTCAGGGGCGGCCAGCACCTGCTCGCCGGTGCGGATGTCCTTGACCTGGTGGGTGCCGTCCTCGTCCGTGAACCAGACGAACGGGATTCCCCGGCGGTCCGCGAACTTGATCTGCTTGCCGAACTTCTCGGCCTTGGCAGCCACTTCGGTGGGGATTCCCCGGCTGCGCAGCAGGGCGGCGACATCCTGGGCAGTGCCCCAGCTGTCGTCATGGTTCAGGGCCACCAGCACTGCAGTGGGAACAGAGCGGGAGGCTTTGGCCAGGTCCTGGCTCAGGATCCGGGACACCAGGCGGGTGACGCCGATGGAGAGGCCAACGCCCGGGAACTTGCGGTTGCCCTTCGACGCCAGGGCGTCGTACCGGCCGCCGGAGCAGATGGACCCCAACTGTTCGTGGCCCACCAGGACGGTTTCCACCACCGTGCCGGTGTAGTAGTCCAGGCCACGGGCGATGCTGAGGTCCGCCAGTACCTTGCCGGGCGCCCGCTGCACGGCGGCATCGATGACCTGCTCCAGTTCGTCCAGGCCCTCGTCCAGGAGTTCGCTGCTGACACCCAGGGCACGGACCTGGTCCACAAAGGACGTATCTTCCGTTCGGATGGCAGCCAGTTGAAGCGCCTTGGCAGCCTGCTCGTCGGTTGCGCCGAGCTCGGTCTTGAGCAGTTCGGCCACCTTTGCCGGACCGATCTTTTCGAGTTTGTCGATACTGCGCAGCACGCCTGCGGTGTCATCGAGTCCGATGCCCCGGTAGAAGCCTTCCGCCAGTTTGCGGTTGTTGATCCGGAGACGGAAATCGGGGATGGGCAGCGCACTGAGTGCTTCGGCGATGACCAAGGCGATCTCGACGTCGTAGCGGAACGGAAGCTCGCCGTCGCCGACCACGTCGATGTCCGCCTGGGTGAACTCGCGGGCCCGGCCTTCCTGGGGCCGCTCGCCGCGCCACACTTTCTGGATCTGGTAGCGGCGGAAGGGGAAGGCCAGGTAGCCGGCGTTTTCCACCACGTACCGGGCGAAGGGAACGGTCAGGTCGAAATGCAGGGCAAGCGCGTGGGGATCGGCCTTGCCGGCTTTAACGGGGTTCTCGCTCTCGTCCTCCTGGAGCCGGCTGAGCCCGTACACTTCCTTGTCGATCTCGCCCTTGCGCAGCAGCTGGCCCACTGTCTCCACGGCGCGGGTTTCGATCGAGGTGAAACCATGCAGTTCAAAAACCCGGCGCAGGGTATCGAGCACATGCAGCTCCACCAGCCGCTCCTCGGGAAGCCACTCGGGGAATCCGGACAGGGAGGCGGTGCGTGCCATGGGGAAGGTTCTCCTTAGGAATGGAAGGTGCGCCGGAGCTGCCGGCCGCGCCCGCAACGGCGGTCGTTCGGCGGCAGCACAGCCAGCCATGCATAAACTATGTGCGGCAGCCAGTTTATGCGTCATCCGTGTGCATCTCTAATGCGGCGGACCCGCACGGCCTGGCCCTTAACACCTGCGCCCCGCGGCCAACCGCCGGGCACCAGCAGCCCGACGACGAGGAGGACCCTTGGCGGCCAGTTCACGCAGTGCACGCGAAGCAAAACGGCGCATCCAGCAGATGGAAGCCAAGCGTGAGCTCCGGCGCGACCAGGAGAAGCGGCGGAAACGCGACAACCTCGTGGCCGCCGGCGCCGGAACCGCCGCCGTGCTGCTCGCCGTCGTCCTCCAGCTCGCCGCCTTCGCCGGAAACCCCACTGAGGACGAATATGCCGCCGCGCAGGCGGGACTGACGGAACCATCCACCTCTGCAAGCGCCTCCGCGACACCCTCGGCGCCGGCCACCAACGGGCCCAACATCCCGTCCGCGGACACGGCGGCGGGCAAGACGTTCACCGGCGAACTGCTGCTGAACGGCAGCGCGCTCGGCGTGGAAGTGGACGGGACCAAGGCTCCGCAGGCAGCAGCCGTTTTCAAGTCCCTCAGCGACGAAGGCTATTTCAACGGCAAGTCATGCCACCGGCTCACCACTGCGGACCAGTTCGGCGTGCTGCAGTGCGGCTCCCCCAACGGGGACGGACAGGGCGACCCTAATTACACGTGGGGTCCGCTGGAAAACACGCCCGCAGACAACACCTACCCTGCCGGCACCATCGCCGTGGCCCGCACGGGGAACAACGCGTACGGCAACGGGACACAGTTCTTTATTGTCTACAAGGACACGGTCATTCCGGCCGATGCTGCCGGCGGCTATACCGTGGTGGGGAAGGTGACATCCGGGCTTGATGTTGTATCCAACATCGCTGCCGCAGGCATCACCCCGGGAGCCGGCGACACGGACGGCGCGCCAAAACAACCAGTCACGATAGACTCGTTCTCTCTGAAGTAGGAAGCCGGGCCGGCCAGGCCGCGGTGCAGTACGTGAGTATTTCCCTCCAAGCGAAAGACTTTTAGCGGTGACAGACAGTCAGAAATCCGACGAAACAGCAACAGACATGACCGAAGCAGCGGCTCCGGCCGAGGTTGGCGGTACTGATGCCAATGCCGGGCAGTCCCCCGTGACCCCTGAAGCCGCCGCTTCCGATGAGGGCAACGGGCAGGCTGACGAAGCCCAGGCCGCCGAAAGCCAGGCCATCGGGGACCCGGCCAGCGGGGCCCTGGCCACCGAGGACCACGGCGCTGAAGACCAGGCTGGAGGGACCGCCGCAGCGGAGACCTCCGCACCTGCCGCGGCACCGGCTCCTGCCCCCGCTCCGCGGCCGTCTGCACCGTCACCGGCAGCGTTCGCGTCGCGTCCCAAGCCTGCCGCTGCCGCTCCGGCCGCGGTTACGGCTCCGGCTGCACCTGGTACGTCCGTTGCCGAAGCCTCCAAATGGGGCCGGGTGGAGGGGGACGGACACGTCTACCTGAGCATCGACGGTGGCGAACACCCCGTGGGCCAGTACCCGGGTGTCAGCGACGACGAAGCGCTGCTCTACTTCGCGCGGAAGTACGACGACGTCGTGGCCCAGATCGTCCTGCTGGAGCAGCGGGTCAGCTCCAAGGCACCCAGCACCGACATGCAGAAGACCGTGACGCACCTGCGGGAACAGCTCGCCGAGCGCAACATGGTGGGCGACCTCCGTGCAGCGGAGGCGCGCCTGGACGCGCTGGCAGGCCAGATCACCGAGCTGGAAAAGGCCGAAAAGGCGGAGCACGACGCCGTGCGTGCCGCCGAGCTGGCAGCACGTGAAGCCATCGTCGCTGAAGCAGAGGAAATCTCCGGCCAGGATCCGGCGCAGACGCAGTGGAAGACCTCCAGCGCCCGGATGAACGAGCTCTTCGAGAACTGGAAGACGGCCCAGAAGAGCGGCGTCCGCCTGGGCCGCAGCAACGAAGATGCCCTGTGGAAGCGGTTCCGTGCCGCCCGCACCGTTTTCGACCGGCACCGCCGTGCCTATTTCTCCCAGCTGGACAGCAACAACTCTGCCGCGAAGGCCGCCAAGGAGAAGTTGATTGCCGAGGCTGAGGCGCTCTCCACATCAACCGACTGGGGCTTCGCTGCCGGTGAGTACCGCCGGCTGATGGATCAGTGGAAGGCCTCACCGCGGGCAAGCCGCAAGGACGACGACGCGCTCTGGGCAAGGTTCCGCGCCGCCCAGGACGTCTTCTTCACGTCCCGCCAGGCTGCCAACGAGGAGATCGACCAGGAGTACGCAGCAAACCTCACGGTTAAGGAGGCGCTGCTGGCCGAGGCCAACGCCATCCTGCCGGTGAAGGACCTGGCAGCGGCCAAGAAAGCCCTTCAGTCCGTTCGTGACCGCTGGGAGGAAGCCGGCAAGGTTCCCCGCGCGGACATGGGCCGGGTCGAGGCCGGGCTGCGGAAGGTTGAAGACGCCGTGCGGCACGCTGAGGAAGAGCAGTGGCAGCGGTCCAACCCCGAGCGCAAGGCACGCACCAACAGCGCGCTCTCGCAGCTGGAATCCGCAATTGCCGGGCTCCAGGAAGACCTTGCCAAGGCTGAGAAGAGCGGCGACCAGCGCAAGATCAAGGCCGCCCAGGAAGCACTCGAGGCACGCCAGGCATGGCTCGACCAGATCCAGCGTTCCGCCAGCGAGCTTGCCTGATTTTTCTGTCGTGAACTGACGGGCACAGGCCCGGTCCGGGTGTTATCCACATACTCCGGGCCGGGCCTGTGCCTGTTAACGGCGTCGGGGCAGGATGAAGGCATGGCCTCATCTCCAATCCCCTCCGCCGCCGGTCCCGGCAGGGAAGCCACCGCTGCCGGCGTACGGCCGGGCTGCCAGGCAAACGTTGGGGAGGCGGCCGCGCCGCCGCGTTTTCCCGACCTGTACGCACCCGGCGTGCCCTTCGCCGCTCCCGAGTTGCAGTCCCTGGCGGCCGACGGGCTGTTGGCCCGCTTCCACCAGCATGGCTACACCCTCCCCGGAATACCGGCATCGCCGCAGCTCCGGGCCAGGGCAGCAGCCGGAATCGTCCCGGCGGCCGTACGGCAACGTGTTGTCGCCGGGCGCATGACGGCGGCCTGGATTTACGGCTGCGCAGCGGAACCGGAGAGGCTGGCGCTGCTGGTGGACGCCAAGCGAAGGGTATCCAGTCTCCGGAACACCCGGGGCTGCACGCTGCACGAAGTGAAGCTCGGGCCCTTCGATGTGATCAGCCTCGGCGGACTGATGGTCTCCAGCCCGCTGCGGACCGCACTCGATATCGCCCTGCATGTGGATGCTGAACGGGCCGTCCCCGCCCTGGCGGGATTGCTGGCCCGGCCGCAGCAGGATGTCAGGCTGCGCCTGCTGGTGCGCGCCATTGAGGCCACCCCAAGGGTCCCGCACAAGCGGGCTGCTTTGGAAAAGCTTGCCCTGCTAGCTCCGGCGCTTGTTCCCGGTGGTGCGGTAGACGTCGAAAACTCCGTCGATCCTGCGGACGGCGCTCAGGACGTGGCTGAGGTATTTGGGGTCGCCCATCTCGAAAGCGAATCTTGAAATGGCCACGCGGTCGGTGGACGTGTGGACGCTGGCAGCAAGGATGTTGACATGGTTGTCGGACAGGACCCGCGTCACGTCCGAGAGCAGGGATTTCCGGTCCAGGGCCTCAACCTGGATTTCCACCAGGAAGACGCTCGACTGGGTGGGTGCCCAGTCCACGTCCACGATCCGGTCCGGCTGGTCCTTCAGGTCGGAGATGTTGGTGCAGTCGGTGCGGTGCACGGACACGCCGGATCCCCGGGTCACGAAGCCAAGGATCGGGTCCGGCGGAACGGGCGTGCAGCAGCGCGCCAGCTTCACCCATACATCGCCTACTCCACGGACCACGACGCCGGAGTCGGAGAAGCGGGCCTTGCTGACCTGGGTGGGGATGCTGACCTCTTCGACGTCATCATCGGCACTCTCGTTGCCGCCCAGGCTTTCAATGAGTTTCTCCATGACCGACTGGGCGGAGGTATGCCCGTCGCCCACACCGGCGTACAGGCCGGAGATGTCCGCGTACTTGAATTCCTCGGCCACGGCGGCCAGGGCCTCGTGCGTCATCAGCCGCTGCAGCGGAAGGTTCTGTTTCCGCATGGCACGGGTCAGCAGTTCCTTGCCGCGGTCAATTGCCTCTTCGCGGCGTTCCTTGCTGAACCATTGGCGGATCTTGTTGCGCGCCCTGGCGCTCTTGACGAAATGCTGCCAGTCCTGGCTGGGACCTGCCCCCTCGGCCTTGGAGGTGAAAATCTCCACCCAGTCGCCGTGGTTCAGCTCGCTGTTGAGCGGAACCAGCTTTCCATTGACCCTGGCGCCGATGGTGCGGTGGCCCACCTCGGTGTGCACGGCATAGGCGAAGTCCACGGGAGTCGATCCTGCCGGGAGCGCCATGACTTCGCCCTTGGGCGTAAACACGAACACTTCGCGCGCATTGATTTCGAAACGCAGTGAGTCCAGGAACTCGCCGGGATCGGACGTTTCCTGCTGCCAGTCCACCAGTGAGCGCAGCCACCCCATGTCTCCGTCGCGCGGGCTTCCGGGACCGACGGCGGTGCGGTTGGGCTGGTCCTTGTATTTCCAGTGCGCCGCAACACCGTACTCCGCCCGGCGGTGCATTTCGTGCGTGCGGATCTGGATTTCCACCGGCTTGCCGCCGGGGCCAATCACCGTGGTGTGCAGGGATTGGTACATGTTGTACTTGGGCATCGCGATGTAGTCCTTGAACCTGCCGGGCAGGGGGTTCCAGCGCGAGTGCAGGGTGCCCAGGGCGGCGTAGCAGTCCCGGACCGAGTCCACCAGGACGCGGACGCCCATGAGGTCGTTGATGTCGTCGAAGTCCTTGTCGCGGACAATCATCTTTTGGTAGATGGAGTAGTAGTGCTTGGGCCTGCCGGTGATGGTGGCTTTAATCCGGGCAGCGCGGAGGTCCTCAGTGATCTGGTCACGGATGACACCCAGGCTCTTCTCCCGCTCCGGCGTCCTGTCCCCCACCATCCGCACGATCTCTTCGTACACCTTGGGGTAGAGCGCAGCGAAGGACAGGTCCTCAAGTTCCCACTTAATAGTGTTCATGCCCAGCCGGTGCGCCAGCGGCGCGAAGATCTCCAGGGTTTCGCGGGCCTTGCGGGCGGACGATTCAGCCGACACGAAGCGCCAGGTGCGGGCATTGTGCAGCCGGTCCGCCAGCTTGATCATCAGGACCCGGATGTCCTTGGCCATGGCCACGACCATTTTGCGGACCGTCTCGGACTGTGCGGCCTCGCCAAAGCTGACCTTGTCGAGCTTGGTGACGCCGTCCACCAGCATGGCCACTTCCGGCCCGAAGTCCCGTTTCAGGTCCGCCAGGGTGTAGGGAGTGTCCTCGACCGTGTCGTGGAGCAGGGCGGCTGCCAGTGTGGTGCCGCTGAGGCCCAGTTCCGCAAGGATGGTGGCCACAGCCACCGGGTGGGTGATGTACGGATCCCCACTCTTGCGCTTTTGCCCGCGGTGGCTGCGCTCGGCGACGTCGAACGCACGCTGGATGAGGTCGAAGTCCTCTTTGGGGTTGTTGGCGCGTACGGTCCGCAGCAGCGGCTCAAGGATGGGTGAGTATGTGGCGGTTCCCCGTCCGGTCAGGCGGGCAAGCCGGGAGCGTGTGCGCTCCCTGCGGCCGGGAAACGTGGGGCGGGATCCTGAGTTATCGACAGGTACCAATGAGCCCGGGCGCGCAGAAGGTGCCGCACCGGCTTGCATGCCGGCAGGATTTTTTTCCTCCTGTGCCGTTGGCGCTGACGCCGAACGTTCTTCCAATGAAGCACCCCTCACCACCGTCTTAATTACCCCAGTCTATTCCTCCGGGCAGCGACTTTTATAACCGGGCCTGCACAGGCAAAGGCCGGGCGGCGCAAAGTACGCGCCGCCCGGCCTTTGGGTGGTTTAAAGCTGCCGGTGGTTGCTGATCAGGCCTTGGCCGGCGATGCCGGAACTGCCCGTTCAGCTGCACCTGCGCGGCGCTGTTCAACACGCCTTGCCTGCTTCACCAGCTCCGGTTCGCCCTGGCGGAGCCAGGCGTACATCGGCGCCGCCACGAAGATGGTTGCCGCTGTACCGATGAGGATTCCGACGAACAGTGCCAGGGACAGGTCACGCAGGGTTCCTGCGCCCAGGAGGCCGGCACCAATGAACAGGATGGCGCCCACGGGAAGGATGGCCACCATCATGGTGTTGATGGAGCGCACCAGCGTCTGGTTGACGGCAAGGTTGACTTCCTCGCCGAAGGTCCGGCGCGTGGACGCGTCGATCCCGGCCGTGTTTTCGCGGATCTTGTCGAAAACCACCACGGTGTCATACAGCGAGTAGCTGAGGACGGTGAGGAACCCGATGATGGCCGAGGGCGTGACCTCGAAATCGCTGAGGGCATAGACCCCGGCCGTGATGAACATGGTGACGGCCATGCCGGCAAGCGCCGAGAGGGACATCTTCCAGGTACGGAAGTACAGGGCCATCAGCAGGGCCGCGAGCAGCACGAATACTCCCAGGCCGATCAGTGCCTGCTTGGTCACGTCTGCACCCCAGGTGGGCCCGACGAACGTGGAGGTCACCTCGTTGTCGGTAACGCCGTAGGCGGTGGTGAGGCCCTCCTTGATCCGGAGGGTCTCGTCATCCGTCAGTTTGTCGGTCTGGATGCGCATGGTGTTGCCTGCCACGTTGGCTACCCGCGGAACACTGCCTGACACCACATCAGTCACGGCCTTCTCACCGATGGAGGCATCGGTGGTCTTGACGTTGGACACGGTGAATTCGGAGCCGCCGCGGAATTCGATGCCGAGGTTGAAGCCGCCCTTGGCCACCGGGATAAGGATGGACAGGGCCACGCCCACCGCGGCGATGATGAACCAGATCTTCTTGGCGCCGACGAAGTCGTAGGAGCGCTTCCCGGTGTAGAGCTCGTTGCCGAAAGTAGCGAAGCCTGACATTACTTGTTCTCCTTCGCGGAGGTCTTGGACGAACCAGCCAACTGTTCCTGCTTCTCTGCCAGGCGCCGCTCGGCGATGGTCATGCGGCGCTCGGCCTCGGCAGCCGCCCCTGTGTTCTTGGTGCGGACCACCACGGGCTTGTCCTCCGGGGTGCGGACGCGTCCGGCGCCGCGGTACAGCGGGACGGCACCCAGCCGTTCGGGGTCGAGGCCGGAGAACTTGTGGCCTTCACCGAAGAACCGGGTACGGGCCAGGAGCTGCAGCGTGGGGTGGGTGAACATGAACACCACGATGAGGTCGGCGATGGCGGTCAGGCCCAGGGTGAAGGCGAAGCCGCGGACGTTGCCCACTGCCACGAAGTACAGGACCAGTGCGGCCAGGAGGTTGACGGCCTTGGAGGCGAGGACGGTGCGCTTGGCGCGCTTCCAGCCGTTTTCGACGGCGGATACCAGGCCGCGCCCTTCACGCAGTTCATCCCTGATGCGTTCGAAGTAGACGATGAAGGAGTCTGCCGTCTGGCCGATGGCCACGATGATGCCGGCCACGCCGGCCAGTGACAGCCGGTAGTTCTCCGTCCAGCCCAGGATCGCGATGGCCAGGTACGTCAGGGCACCGGCCACCACCAGCGATGCGATGGTGACGAAGCCCAGGGCACGGTACTGGAACAGCGAGTAGACCACCACGAGCAGGAGCCCGATCAGGCCGGCCAGCAGGCCCATGCGCAGCTGTTCGCCACCAAGCGTGGCGGAAATCTGCTGCTCGCTCTGGATGTCGAAGCTGATGGGAAGGGCGCCGAACTTCAACTGGTCGGAGAGTGCCTTGGCCGTCTTCTCATTGAAGCCACCGGTAATCTGCGGACGGCCGTCAGTGATGACAGCCAGGGAACGCGGGGCGGAGATGACCTGGTCATCCAGCACAATGGCGAACTGGGACTTGGGGTCGGTGCCCGACTGGCCGCCGGCTGCCACGTAGAACTGGTTGAGCCGTTCGGTGACCTCTTTGAACTTGGCTGTACCCTCGGCGTCGAACTGGATGTTGACGGCCCATTCATTGGTGACAGCCCCCTGTGCGCCCTGCTGCAGCTGGAAGGACGAGGTGACGATGTTGCTGCCCTTCACCTCCACGGGACCCAGGATGTACTTGATGGCCGGCGACTTGTCCGTGGCCGGCTCGCAGGTCACCAGCGGCTTGGTGGGATCCGACCGCTGGGCTTTCTCCGCAGCGGCACTGTTGCAGTCGAGCGCCTCGAACTGCTTGTAGATCTCGGGCGTGATCCAGTTGGTGTCACTGCTGTTGGCAGGCTCGGCGGTCGGCTTGGGCAGCTGGTCCTCCGGCGTCTGCGACTCGGCAGGAACTGCTGCGCCGTCGCCATTGAGGAGGACAGGGCGGAAGTTCATGTCCGCCGAGGCCTGGATCAGGTTGCGCGTCTCGGCAGAGGGTGTGCCGGGAAGGCTGACCACCACGTTGCGCCCTGACTGGGTGCTGATTTCCGCCTCGGAGACGCCGGAACCGTCAACGCGCTGGCGGATGATCGCCACCGCCTGGTTGAGCTGCTGTTCGTTGATGTCCGAACCGCCCTCCACCTTCGGGGCCAGGATCATCTGGGTGCCGCCCTCGAGGTCCAGCGCCAGCTTGGGTGCCCAGCTGGCCTGTCCGGCAATGGTGCCGCCGGCCAGGACGGCGGTCAGCGCTGCCAGGATTACACCAAGCCAGACCAGGACGCGGAGCCCTGGTTTCTTGCGGCCAGTTCGTGCCATTGTCGATCTTTCTCTTGTTCGCGGAGAAACCGCCGGAGCGGGCTGCTGCCTGCGCCGGCGGTGGTCCGCAGCGGTAGAGGGAGGAAGGGGCCAGCGGGCCTAGCTGTCCTTTTTGCCCTCGTCGTTGAGGCGCTTCAGGGTTTCCTCGGGAGTCTCGGCACCTGTTGCGGTGCTTCCGGACTCCGGGGTGGTGAGGGAGGACGCATCATCCGGAACCACCGGGGAGGCGTCGGCCGGCTGGGCGGCGGGTTCTGCCACCGGCTCAACGACCTTGGTGACGGCCTGGCGGTGCACAGTGGCCAGGTTGCCGGGGGAAAGTTCAAGGGTGACCTTGTTCTCGGCCTCGTCGATGTCCACGATCCGGCCGAAAAGGCCAAAGCTGGTCATGACCTCCACGCCCGGGGCAAACTTCGACTGGAGCTCTGCCTGCTGCTGCTGCGTCTTCTTGTTGCGGCGGAACATCATGAAGATGAATACGCCGAGCATGACGAACAGGAGAATTGACATTGGATCCAAGGGGAATTCCGTTCTTTAGCGTGGTGTAGCTGGGTTTTCCGGCGACGTTGGCTTCGCTTCGGCCGGGGCGGGTTTGCGGTGCAGGCAGAACGCCTGACATGTTCCTTCCCCAAGCGACGGGGGCGTCAGGGCCACCCGCGAAACAAAGACCCGAACGTGCCGGGCGTCATACCAGTCTAAAGGGAAAAGCTGAAGGGAGCCTGCTATTGGCTCTCCGGGGCCCAGTCCCCCGCCGCGGCATCGCCCCCGGCGGGCTCGAAAAGGTCCAGTTGCTCCTGCGCGAAGACGCCGGACGGGATGGCATAGCCCAGGTGCGTCCATGCCGGTGCCATGGCAATCCTGCCGCGGGGCGTACGGCCCAGCAGGCCCTCCCGGACCAGGAACGGTTCGGCGACTGTCTCAACGGTTTCGGTTTCTTCACCGACGGCGATGGCGAGGGTGGACAGTCCGACCGGACCGCCGCCGAACTTGGTGATGAGTGCGTCGAGGACGGCCCGGTCCAGCCGGTCCAGACCCTTTTTGTCCACCTCATACATGTCCAGGGCAGCGGACGCGGTCCTGGCGTCGATTTGTTCGACGCCGTGCACCAGCGCCCAGTCCCGGACGCGCCGCAACAGCCGGTTGGCAATACGGGGAGTGCCGCGGGAACGGCCGGCGATTTCGGCGAAGCCGGCCGAGTTGACCTTCAGGTCCAGCAGTCCGGCAGAACGCCGCAGCACCAGTTCCAGCTCCGGAACCGAGTAGAACTCGAGGTGCCCGGTGAAGCCGAACCGGTCGCGCAGCGGTCCCGGCAGCAGTCCCGCGCGGGTGGTGGCGCCCACCAGGGTGAACGGCGGCAGCTCGAGCGGGATGGCGGTGGCACCGGCCCCTTTGCCCACCACGATGTCAACGCGGAAGTCCTCCATTGCCATGTAGAGCATTTCCTCTGCAGGCCGGGACATGCGGTGGATCTCGTCCAGGAACAGGACCTCGCCCTCAGAGAGCGAGGACAGGATTGCTGCGAGGTCGCCGGCGTGCTGGATGGCAGGTCCGCTGCTGAGGCGCAGCGGCGCGTTCATCTCGGCGGCAACGATCATCGCCAGGGTGGTCTTGCCCAGGCCGGGCGGCCCGGAGAACAGCACGTGGTCGGCAGTCCGTCCGCGCATCCGGGACGCCTGGAGCACCAGCGACAGCTGCTTGCGCACCCGGTGCTGGCCAACGAAGTCGTCAAGGTTCTTGGGCCTGAGCGCCGCCTCAATGGCACGCTCCTCCGGCTCCTCCCCCGCTGCGACCAGGGACGGTTCAGCCACGGGTGCCTACGCGGTTGCCTGCCCGGGCGCCGTCCTGGCCCAGCCAGCGGAGGGTGGTGCGCAGGATTTCGGGCACGTTGCCGCGGAAGGACACTTCCGGGTCCTCCGCAAGGGCTTTGTCGATGCTGGTGGAGGCGTCCTTTTCGGACCAGCCCAGGCTGGTCATGGCGGCCACCACCTGGGGCTTCCAGGCAGCTTCTGCGGGCGTGGCGGCACCGGGGGCCGCGGCGGTTCCGTGCGGGACGAGCTTTCCAGCCAGCTCCAGCACTATCCTGCCAGCCACCTTGGGGCCGATTCCGGGGACCTTCGTGAAGGTCTTGCTGTCCCCTGTGTGCGCGGCAACCCTGATTGCTTCGGGATCGTGGACGGCCAGGACTGCAAGCGCAAGCCGGGGACCGACGCCGCTGACACTCAGCAGGATGTCGAAGACCTCGCGTTCGTCGTCGGAGGCGAAGCCAAAGAGCGTCAGCGAGTCTTCCCGCACGATCAGGGAGGTGAACAGCTGGCCTTGTTCACCCACGTGCAGCCTGCTGAGCGTCTGGGGCGTGGCGTTGACGCTCATCCCGGCACCGTTGAGGTCTATCACGGCCGTGGACAGGCCAACATGCGCTACGGTTCCGCGGAGGAAACTGATCAAGGCCGGGCTCCCGTTGTACCGCCGGCCTCACAGTGAGGGCCCGGCTATCCGAACATATTTACGAATACCCTAGCAAGCAGCAGGGACAATCAGCGTGCACGGCGCGCCTTCGCCTCCGCCTCCGCCCATGCCCGCTGCGCGGGCGTCAGGGATGAACTGCCGGGACCCGTGGTGGCCACGGCCGCGCCGCTTCCGGCCCGCCACGCGTGCGTGATGGCCAGCGCCAGCGCGTCGGCGGCGTCGGCCGGACGCGGCGGCGCGTCAAGGCGGAGGATCTTGGTGACCAGCTTGGTCACGGCGTCCTTGTTGGAGGACCCGCTCCCGGTCACGGCGGCCTTGACCTCTGATGGCGTGTGCAGCGCCACCGGAATTCCCCGGCGGGCCGCCGCAGCGATGACCACGCCGGAAGCCTGGGCTACGCCCATCACCGTGCTGACGTTGAGCTGGGAAAAGACGCGTTCGACGGCGAGGACGTCCGGCTCGTAGCGGTCAAGCCATTCGTCAATTGCCGTGGCGATCACCAGCAGGCGCCGGTCCAGCGTCTCCTCGGGGGACGTGCCTACCACGCCGACGGCCACCATGCTGGCCCGCCGGTTCCGCTCAACATCCACCACGCCGATGCCGCACCGGGTGAGGCCGGGATCAACGCCGAGGACGCGGAGTGTCACCCGGCCCCCATCGAAGTGCCCGGCACAGCCTCCGGGGACGCACTAGCCGGCAAGGCGGGACGTCACTCGGATTCCAGGGCGGCCTGGACTTCGTCGCTGAGGTCGGCGTTGCTGTACACGTTCTGGACGTCGTCGAGGTCCTCGAGGGCGTCGGCAAGCTTCAGGAACTTGCGGGCGCCGTCCACATCCAGCTCAACCTGCATTGAGGGCACGAACTCAACTTCGTCGGTGTCGTACTCGATGCCGGCTTCCTTGAGTGCTTCGCGGATGGCGGGAAGATCTCCCGGCTCCGAATGGATCTCGAAGGTCTCGCCGTTGTCCTTGACTTCCTCCGCGCCTGCGTCGAGGACGGCCATCAGGACGTCGTCCTCGCTCAGGCCGTTCTTGGGCAGGTTCACAACACCCTTGCGGGTGAAGAGGTAGCTGACGGAGCCCGGGTCCGCGATGGTGCCGCCGTTGCGGGAGATGGCCAGCCTTACTTCGGAAGCCGCCCGGTTCTTGTTGTCGGTAAGGCACTCGATCAGCAGGGCTGAGCCCTGGGGCCCGCGGGCCTCGTACATGATTTCGGTGTAGTCCACCACTTCACCGGTGAGCCCGGCGCCGCGCTTGATGGCGCGGTCAATGTTGTCGTTGGGGACGGACGTTTTCTTGGCCTTGGTAACGGCCAGTTCCAGGCCGGGGTTGCCGGCGAGGTCCGGTCCACCCATCCGGGCGGCAACTTCGATGTTCTTGATCAGTTTGGCAAACGACTTTGCGCGGCGGCTGTCAATGATCGCCTTTTTGTGCTTGGTCGTTGCCCATTTGGAGTGGCCTGACATGCTTTACGCTTCTCCTCTGATCATGCGGATAAAAAGTTCGTGTACGCGTTTCTCGCCGGTCACTTCCGGGTGGAAGGAGGTGGCCAGCAGCTGGCCGGAACGCACTGCGACAATTCTAGCCGTCCCGGGCAGCGCTGCGGCGTGGGACGCCTGGCCGGGGTCCGCCGGTTCCACCTTCGCCAGGACCTCCACGTCCGCACCGACCCGCTCCACCCACGGACCGCGGATGAAGACAGCGTGCACGGGTGCCACGCCTGATTCCGTGGCGCTGAATTCCAGGCCCTTGAACTCCAGATCGGTTTCGAAGGACTCGCGCTGCCGGCCAAAGGCGTTGCGGCGGACGGTGATGTCCAGGCCGCCGAACGTCTGCTGGGGGGCGCCCGAAAGATCGGTGGCAGGATCGGCGATGTCCGAGGCAAGCAGGATCATCCCTGCGCAGGAGCCATAGACCGGCAGTCCCTCGGCGATGTACTTCCGGAGCGGGTCTGCAAGGTCGAAGGCCCTCGCCAGCTTGTCGATGGTGGTGGATTCGCCACCGGGAATGATAAGGCCGTCCAGGCCGTCCAGCTCCTCCGGGCGGCGGACAGCCACGCCCTGCGCGCCGGTGGCTTCGGCGGCGCGGAGGTGTTCGCGGAAGTCTCCCTGGAGGGCCAGGACGCCGATCCGCAGGCCTGAGCCCACGCGCGCAGGAGCAGCAGAGGGGGGATTCGTCATCCCTCCAGCATACGGGCCCTCCCTCCATGGCTGCTGCCACTCGGAGGCCCCGGCAAAGGTTGCATGCCGCTGCTGGGATATATTCAAAACATGGTCTTCTTCAGTGTTCCGCTCGGCAAGCTGGTCCGCAGGGTGTCCCGGCTGCGGGGCGGCGGGTCCGCACTTCCAGGACTGGTGGTCGAGAAAATCGATCCCGGCTTCATGCGGCGGACACTCACCACGCTGCCCCATGGTGTGGCGGTGGTCAGCGGTACCAACGGCAAGACGACCACCACCAAGATGGTGGTCGAACTGCTGGAGAGCCAGGGCCTGAAGGTCTTCACGAACCGGACCGGCAGCAACTTCACCCGGGGCGTGGCGGCGGCCCTCCTCGGCGAGGTGGACTGGCGCGGCAGGCTGGATGCGGACGTCGCGGTGCTGGAACTGGACGAAGCCCATGCGGTCCATTTCGTGAACAGCGTCCCGCCCCGCTACTGCCTCCTGCTGAACGTTCTGCGTGACCAACTGGACCGTTTCGGCGAGATCGACAAAACGGCACAGCTCCTGCAGCACATCGCTTCCAAGACCACAGGAACCGTGGTCCTGAACCGCGAGGACCCCCGCGTTGCCAGGATCGCGGAAACACTGACCGGCCAGGAGGTCAAGTACTTCGGCCTTGACGACTCCCTGCTGGGCACCTTTCCCAATGACGACGACATGCGTGCCGCTCCGGGGAGCCCAGCGCCGGCGGGCCTGCCGGAAAAGCCGGCAGCCGACGTCGTGCTCCGCAAAGTGGGCGCGGACAGCGCCGAGTTTGAGTACGACGGCGGGACGGTCACCACGGCGATGAAGCTGCGCGGCGTCTACAACATCTTTAACGCGGCTGCTGCGCTGACGCTGGCCCGCAGCATCTGCGGCGGTGGCGCCGCCACCGCCGACCACGCCACTTTGCTGGACGCGCTGTCCCGGGTGGCGCCGGCCTTCGGCCGCGGCGAAAGCCTCACCGTGGACGGCCAGCCGCTGGACCTGGTACTGGTGAAGAACCCCAGCGGTTTCCGGCTGGGACTGAAATCCTTCCCCGCCGCCGGGTACGCCACCATGATCGCCATCAACGACAACTACGCAGACGGGCGGGACATGTCCTGGCTGTGGGACGTGGAATTTGATTCCCTGCGCGGGGCGGGGGTGGAAATGATAAGCGGGTCGCGCGCCTACGACATGGCGCTGCGGCTCCAGTACGACGACGTCCAGGTCGGAGCGGTGCAGACCGACATCCCGGCCGCCCTGGCAGCCTTTATCCGGGAAGGCCAGGGCAAGCCCAAACGGATTTTCTGCACCTACACCGCTATGCTGGCCATCCGCCGCGAGCTGTCCAAAATCACCACCGTGGAGGTTGTCTCGTGAATCCTGCAGAAGCAGCGACGGCTGGCGGCCAGTCCAAGGGCACCCTCCGGGTGGTGCAGCTGTACCCGCGCGACATGAACATCTACGGCGACTGGGGCAATGCCCTGGTCCTGCAGCGCCGCATTTCCTGGCACGGGTACACCCCTGAACTGCTCGAATACAACGTGGGCGATCCTTTTCCCGAGGGCGTGGACATCATTGTCGGCGGCGGCGGGCAGGACAGCGGGCAACTGGTGATCCAGGACGACCTGCAGGCCCGGGCCGGCCAGCTCAAGGAGCTGGCCGAGGATGGTGCGCCGATGCTGGTCATTTGCGGCCTCTACCAGCTTTTTGGCCGGTTCTTCAAAACCCGCACCGGCGCTGTCATCCCGGGCATCGGCATCCTGGACGTGGAAACCCACGGCACCGATGAGCGCCTGATCGGCAACGTCAAAGTCTCAACCAATGAGTTCGGCGACGTCCTCGGCTACGAAAACCACAGCGGCCAAACCACGCTGGGCAGCGGTGTGCGGCCACTCGGTACCGTAGCCAAGGGAACGGGCAACAACAGCAACGACGGCCATGAAGGGGCCCGCTACCGCAACATCGTGGCCAGCTACCTGCACGGCTCGCTGCTGCCGAAGAACCCCGCCATCGCCGACTTCCTCATCCGCACCGCAGCGGAGCGCAAGTTCGGCAGCTTCTCCCCCGGCAACCCGGACGACACCTATGCCGTCCTGGCCCGGGAGCACGCTGCCCGCCGGCCGCGCTGACCAAAAAGACTACTGACCCGGGTTACCGGCAGAGGTGCGGCATCCCGGTCAACGCCACTGGAAGTACTCCCGGTGGATGTTGGCCCGGCGGACTCCGGCGGCCCGGAAGGCTTTGCGGAACTGCCGCAGCATGGGATCCGGTCCGCCCATGAAAACCGACAGCTGGCGTGGTTCGGTTCCCACTGCGGCCAGGACTGCCTCCGGGGTGAGCCGGCCATCCGCCTCGGTGTCCACCAGATGGACCGTGAGCCGTGGCTGATTCCAGGCGGCGGCAGTGATCTCGTCGGCAAAGGGCGACGGACCTGCCGAGGTCACGAAGAAGTGGACGTCTTCGTGGAGCTCCCCGTCCAGTGACCGCAGCCAGCTGAGGAAGGGCGTGATTCCCACACCGCCGGCGATCCAGGCCTGATGGGACGTGCCGCGGTGCCGGTCAAAGCGTCCGTAGGGCCCACCGACCACGGCCGGCATCCCCGGCTGGACCACGTCCGGAAGCCTGGCTGTATGGTCGCCCAGCGCCTTGACCGTGATGCTGATTCCACCTTCCTCTGCCGGTCCCGAGATGGAGAATGGGTGCCGCTGCCAGCCCTCTGCTGTTTCCAGGTAGACCATGGCGAACTGGCCCGGCCTGAAATCCAGCGGCCGGCCCAGGGGACGGAGCGCCACTTCCACCAGGTCCGGCGCAACGGGCCGGACGGACGCAACCTGGTAGTCGTGGTGCGGCAGGAAATGCCGCGACAGCAGCTCGCGGTAGGCGTAGAACCCCAGTCCCGTCCCGCCGATAACCACGTAACTCCACCGGAGCGCGGGCACGGCCTCAAACGCGCTGGCGTCGAGCAGGCCGTGCAGGAAGCCGGCGGCCAGGAACAAGCCGGTCAGCCGGTGGAAGCCCCGCCACCGCTCGTAGCCACCCAGCACGCGGGCCGCCATTTGGACCGGCTGGGTTCCAAGAGATGCCAGGACCAGGCGGCGGAGAGGTGCGGGAAGCATCGTCCGCCAGCGCGGCAGGACTGCCCACACCACCAACGCGGCCAGGCCGCTGATGGCAACCACTGCCAACGTCTTGCCCAGGCTGGTTGCTCCCGGATTGGCGGCAAGTTCAATATGCGGCAGCAACAGGATGGTTGCCGTAATCGCCGCCCTGCGGTGCCAAATGGCGGCGTGGTCAATGCCACCAAAAATCGGCTCGACGTGGGGGAGGGTGCTGACCAGGACCAGCGCGATCGAATACAACAAGACGGACTCGCCACCGAAGAGCTGCCCAACATGCCCCAGGACAGGTTCGCCGGCAGGGCGTGCCAGTAACCAGAAGACGCCGTACACCGCCACCAGCACCATGATGGCGCCGGGCCCCAGCCATCGGAACGGAATGCCCAGGAAGTCGGTCCCGGGCCTGCTGCCAACCTTGGTCATGGGCCACGGTCCCTTCGTCATTGCCCTGCCTTTTGCGCGTGCCATGCAGGTCGCGTCGAATGCGGCCCGTGCCGGGCCCCATAGCGGCAATTGTAGGGACACAGGCTGGGAGCGCATCCTCCATCCCCCGATTGAGAAGCGTGCCCCGCTGTGAAAGGTTTACCCCATGACGAACCCGCTCCTTTCCGCCAGTCCCCTGCCCTACGGCCTTCCACCGTTCCAAACCATCGCCGTGGAGCAGTACCGTGAAGCCATCAACGCAGGGTTGTCCGCGCACCTGGACGAGATCGGGGCCATCGCCGGCAACGCCCAGCCCGCGACATTCGAGAACACGGCCCTGGCCATGGAACGTTCCGGGCAGTTGCTGAACCGGTCAGCCGCGGCGTTCTTCACCCTGGTGTCGGCAGATGCGTCGCAGGAAATCCGGGAGCTGGAGACAGAACTGTCCCCGCGCTTCCAGGCCCACCAGGACGAGGTGTACCTCAACAGGGCCTTGTTCGAACGCTTCGCCGCCATCGATACGGACACTTGCGATCCCGAGTCGGCCCGCCTGGTGGAGGAATACCTCAAAGAGTTCCGCCAGTCAGGCATCCAGCTGGATGCGCCGGGCCAGGAGCGGCTGCGCGCCATCAACGCCGAACTGGCGCGCCTGGGCACCGAGTTCGGCCAGCGGGTCAAGGAAGGAATGAAGTCCGCCGCACTGCTGCTGGATGACGCGGGCGACCTGGCGGGGCTGCCGGCCGATGACGTCGCCAGCGCAGCGGTTGCAGCCCGCGCCGCCGGACACGACGGCAAATACCTGCTCACCCTGATCCAGCCCGGCAACCAGCCTGCCCTCGCCGCACTCGAGAACCGTGACGTCCGCCGTCGCCTGTTCGAAGCCTCCGTGGCGAGGGGCAGTGACGGCGGCAGCCTGGATGTCCTGGACCTGGCCCGGGACATGGCCGGGCTGAGGGCGGAGAAGGCACGTCTGCTGGGGTTCGCCAACTATGCCGAACTTGTGGTTGACCGGCAGACGGCGCCGGACTTCGAAGCGGTCCGGACCATGCTGGGCCGGATGGCACCGGCCGCCATCCGCAACGCCGACGCCGAGGCGGCGGCGCTGGCCGGGGTTGCCGGCCAGCCGCTGGAAGCGTGGGACTGGGCCTACTACTCGGCCAAGGTGCGGCGGGAAAAGTACGACGTCGACGAACAGGCACTCCGGCCGTACTTTGAACTCAACCGCACCATTAACGACGGCGTGTTTTTTGCGGCCACATCCCTGTACGGCATCACCTTCCACGAGCGGACCGACCTCCACGGCTACCACCCTGACGTGCGTATCTGGGAGGTCCGCAACGAGGACGGCTCCGTCCTGGGGCTGTTCCTGGGCGACTACTACGCGCGCGAATCGAAGCGCGGCGGGGCCTGGATGAACTCGCTCGTGGACCAATCGGCGCTGCTGGGCACCCGGCCCGTGGTGATCAATACCCTGAATATTTCCAAGCCGCCCGCGGGTGAACCGACGCTTCTCACCCTGGACGAACTGCGGACCCTTTTCCACGAGTTCGGCCACGCGCTGCACGGCCTGTTGTCGAGCGTTACCTATCCGCGCTTTTCAGGCACCGCGGTGCCGCGGGATTTCGTGGAGTACCCGTCGCAGGTGAACGAAATGTGGATCATGTGGCCGGATGTAGTGTCCAACTACGCACGCCACCACATCACCGGCGAGCCGCTGCCGCAGGACATCGTGGACCGGCTGGAGGAATCCCGGCTCTGGGGCGAGGGATTCGCCACCACCGAATACCTGGGAGCTGCCCTTCTTGACCTGGCGTGGCATGTGCTGGAACCGGGCGGTGCCCCTGACGATGTGCTGGAGTTTGAGGCCAAGGCCCTGGCTTCCGCCGGGATCGCCCATCGCCTGATTCCGCCCCGGTACCGCACCGGGTACTTCCAGCACATCTTCGCCGGGGACGGATACGCGGCGGGCTACTACTCCTATATCTGGAGCGAAGTATTGGACGCAGAGACCGTTGACTGGTTCAAGGAGAACGGCGGCCTAACCAGGGCGAACGGCGAACGCTTCCGGCAGGAGTTGCTCTCCCGGGGCAACAGCCGCGACCCGCTGGAATCGTTCCGCATCGTGAGGGGCCGCGACGCACAGCTGGACCCCCTGCTAAGGCGCCGCGGCCTGGAGTAACCCCCTGACCTTAAAGAAGTACGACGCCGGTCCCCCACCGAAAGAAGGTGAGGAACCGGCGTCGTCATTACTTAGGTGAGGCGACCACCAGCGACAGGCGGGGGTGATCCGGCAGCACGCGTAAAAGGGGCCCCGCGCCCCGACCAGCGACAAAGCCGCCAAACGAGGCGCGGGGAATAGCGTGCAGAGGATCAGCGCCGCCAGGCGCCCAAAGAGGACGCGAGGAGGGTGTTACCAGCCGCGTTCGGCGAGGCGGTGCGGCTGGGGGATCTCGTCGACGTTGATGCCCACCATGGCTTCGCCGAGGCCGCGGGAGGCCTTGGCGATGACGTCGGGGTCGTCGAAGAAGGTGGTGGCCTTGACGACGGCGGCCGCGCGCTGGGCGGGGTTGCCGGACTTGAAGATGCCGGAGCCGACGAAGACGCCGTCGGCACCGAGCTGCATCATCATGGCCGCGTCAGCGGGGGTGGCGATGCCGCCGGCGGTGAACAGGACGACGGGCAGCTTGCCGGCGGCGGCAACTTCCTTGACCAGTTCATATGGGGCCTGCAGTTCCTTGGCCGCGACGTAGAGCTCGTCCTCGGGCAGGGAGGACAGCCGGGCGATCTCGGAGCGGATCTTGCGCATGTGTCCGGTGGCGTTGGAGACGTCGCCGGTGCCGGCTTCGCCCTTGGAGCGGATCATGGCCGCGCCCTCGTTGATGCGGCGCAGGGCCTCACCGAGGTTGGTGGCGCCACAGACGAAGGGAACCTTGAAGTTCCACTTGTCGATGTGGTTGATGTAGTCGGCGGGGGTCAGGACCTCGGACTCGTCGATGTAGTCGACACCAAGGGACTGCAGGACCTGGGCCTCGACAAAGTGGCCGATGCGGGCCTTGGCCATGACCGGGATGGACACGGCATCAATGATCTGGTCGATCATGTCGGGATCGGACATGCGGGACACGCCGCCCTGGGCACGGATATCGGCCGGAACACGCTCCAGCGCCATGACTGCCACGGCACCGGCGTCTTCGGCGATGCGGGCCTGCTCGACGTTGACGACGTCCATGATGACGCCGCCCTTGAGCATCTCGGCCATGCCACGCTTCACGCGGCTGCTGCCCGTGACGCTGTTCGCGGACGAACCGGCCTCGTTGCTTACATCAGGTGTAGACACAAAAACCCCTATGGGTAGACAGATGATCTTCGCCGGGCATGCGGCGGCAGCTGCCGGAGGTGCACGCACGGATTGCCGGGTCGCTTGACCGGGCACTTATATACTAGTCCCCCGCCGCACGGCAGGCTTAATCATGTCTAATCTGCGGGCGTGGGCTCTGCCAATGCCTGCCGGCGTACCGAGATGACGCGCTGAACGACGGTGATGAGGCTGGCCGCCGCCAGGAGGACCAGTGTGACCAGGAGCACCACCGGCGGGAGGCCCAGGCCGGTCAGGCCGGTCACCACCAGGATGGATACCAGGCGTTCCGCCCGCTCGGCGATCCCCACGTTGGCCGTGAAGCCCAGCGACTCCGCCTTCGCCCGGGCGTAGGAGACAACCATGCCCAGGACAAGGCAGAGCAGGGCGGCCACGGCGATGGCCATGTTGTTGCCGCCGGTGAAGAACCAGACGGACACCCCGGCGAAGAGGGCACCGTCGGCAACCCGGTCCAGGGTGGAGTCGAGGAAGTTCCCCCAGCGGCTCTTAACGCCCTGCATCCGGGCCATGATGCCGTCCAGGACGTCCGAGAAGATGAAGGCAGTGATGAAGAGCGTGCCCCAGAAGAGCTGCCCCAGCGGGTAGAAGCCCAGGCTTCCGGCCGCAACACCTGCAGTTCCGAGGATGGTTACCGCATCCGGGGAGACACCGATCTTCAGGAGCCAGCGGGCCAGCGGGGTGAACAGTGCGGTGAAAAAACCGCGGGCATGCCTATTCAGCATCCGACTCCCCGGGCCAGGCTTCGGCCACTTGTCTCCGGACCTCGTCAAGGGTCTGGGTGATGGCCTTGGTTTGGGCGATGATGGGGAAGAAATTGCCGTCCCCGCCCCACCGCGGAACGATGTGCTGGTGCAGGTGCGCCGAGATGCCGGCTCCGCCCACAACCCCTTGGTTCATGCCCAGGTTGAAGCCGCCGGGATTGGACACCTTGCGCAGGACCCGCATTGCCGTCTGGGTTAGGTCGGCAAACTCGGCGGTTTCTTCGACCGTGAGGTCCGTGTAGTCCGGAATATGCCGGTACGGACACACCAGAAGGTGCCCGGGATTGTAGGGGAACAGGTTCAGCACCACGTAGCAGGTCCGGCCGCGGTAGACGATGAGCGCCTCTTCGTCGGTGCGGGCGGGGCCCACGCAGAACGGGCAGTCGTTCTCATTCTTGAACTGGTGCTGCCCGCCCTTGATGTAGGCCATCCGGTGCGGAGTCCACAGGCGCTGGAAGGCGTCGGGGACACCGGCGAGGGCGAAGTCGTCGGTAACGCCGGCATCGCCTGGATATCCTGCGCCTGTGTTCTCCTGCACTGTGCTGCTTCCGTTCGCTAGCTGGTCCGGTTGCGGACGGCGTCGGTGATCCGCTTGACCGCTTCCGACACGGGCACGCCGTTGTCCTGGCTGCCGTCGCGGAAACGGAAGGAAACGGCGCCGGCCTCCGCGTCGTCGCCGCCGGCGATCAGCACGAACGGGATCTTGTCCTTGCTGGCGGTGCGGATCTTCTTGGGGAACCGGTCCGAGGACGTATCCACCTCGGCGCGGATGCCCTCGGCCTTAAGCTGGTCGACGACGTCGAACATGTACTCGTTGAACGCCTCCGCCACGGGGATGCCCACCACCTGGACCGGAGCCAGCCACGCGGGGAACGCGCCGGCGTAGTGCTCGGTGAGGACGCCCATGAACCGCTCCACCGAGCCGAAGAGCGCACGGTGGATCATCACCGGCCGCTGCCGGCTGCCGTCGGCGGCCTGGAATTCCAGCTCGAACCGTTCGGGCAGGTTGAAGTCCAGCTGGATGGTGGACATCTGCCAGGTGCGGCCCAGCGCATCCTTGGCCTGCACGGAAATCTTGGGGCCGTAGAACGCCGCTCCGCCCGGATCGGGCACCAGCTCCAGCCCGGACTCCTGCGCCACCTCGGCAAGGGTCCTGGTGGCTTCCTCCCAGGTGGCGTCGTCGCCCACGTATTTCTCCGGGTCCTTGGTGGACAGCTCCAGGTAGAAGTCGTTCAGGCCGTAGTCCTTGAGCAGGTCCAGGACAAAGGTCAGGGTCTTGGTGAGTTCGTCCTTCATCTGCTCGCGGGTGCAGTAGATGTGGGCGTCGTCCTGTGTCATTCCACGGACGCGGGTGAGGCCGTGGACCACGCCGGATTTCTCGTAGCGGTAGACCGATCCGAATTCAAACAGCCGGAGGGGCAGTTCACGGTAGGACCGGCCGCGGGAGCGGAAGATGAGGTTGTGCATGGGGCAGTTCATCGGCTTCAGGTAGTAGTCCTGGCCGGGCTTGCGCACGGTGCCGTCCTCGTTGAGTTCGGCGTCCACGTGCATGGCGGGGAACATGCCGTCCTTGTACCAGTCCAGGTGGCCGGAGACCTCGTAGAGGTGGCCCTTGGTGATGTGGGGGGTGTAGACGAACTCGTAGCCGGCCTCGACGTGGCGCTGGCGGGAGTAGTCCTCCATCTCCTTGCGGATGATGCCGCCCTTGGGGTGGAAGACGGGCAGCCCGGAGCCCAGTTCGTCCGGGAAGGAGAAGAGGTCGAGTTCCGAGCCGAGCTTGCGGTGGTCGCGGCGTTCGGCCTCGGCAATGCGCTCCTGGTATGCCTTCAGCGCTTCCTTGGTGGGCCACGCGGTTCCGTAGATGCGCTGCAGCTGCTGGTTTTTCTGGTTGCCCAGCCAGTACGCCGACGACGAACGGGTCAGCGCGAAGGCGTTGGAGATCATCTTGGTGTTGGGCAGGTGCGGGCCGCGGCAGAGGTCACACCAGACGGTGGTGCCTTCCTTGCGCTCCACGTTGTCGTAGATGGTGATGTCACCGGCGCCGACCTCGACGTTCACGCCCTCGCCTGCCTCGGCAGCGTCGTTCTTCTTGCCGAGCAGTTCGATCTTGTAGGGCTCGTTCTTCATGGCTTCGCGGGCCTCGTCCTCGCTGACCACGCGGCGGACGAATTTCTGGTTCTGGTTGACGATCTTGAGCATCATCTTTTCGAGGGTCTTGAGATCCTCGGGGGTGAAAGGCTCGGCGACGTCGAAATCGAAGTAGAAACCGTCGGTGATGTAGGGGCCAATGCCGAGTTTGGCGTCGGGGCGCAGCTGCTGCACTGCCTGTGCCATCACGTGGGCGGTGGAGTGGCGCAGGACGTTCAGGCCGTCGGGCGAATCAATGGTTACGCCTTCCACCTCGGCGCCTTCGGGCAGTTCCTGGTCCAGGTCCTTCAGCTCGCCGTTGACGCGGGCCACAACAACATCACGGCGCTCAAAGAAGAGTTCCGCACCGGTTGTCCCGGTAGTCACCTTGGTCTCTTCGCCATCGACGAGAAGGGTGATCTGCTGGGCATCTGACACGGGTGTCTCCTATTCAAAGTTGAGGCTTCATAGCTTGTGGCATACGGGGACCACAGCCAGCCACCGTCAATGCTATCGGTTCCGGTTGAGCCCACCAACGCGGCGCACAGCACGCTCACCCGTTAAAGCCGGTAATCGCCAGCGTCCTGCTGATGCCGTCCAGGGGATGCGGGCCGTCCTGGGCAGCCGCCGGCGAGGACTCGGGGAAGGGCAGCGTCTCGGTGCGGCTGAGGTCCCAGGCCATGCTTGCGCTCAGGCTGATCCCCCGGGGGCCGGTCCTTCGGGTGGTGCCGCGGATCAGCAGCAGGCGGGTGCCGAACAGGAGTGGCCCTGCACTTTCCTGGGCTTCGTGGAAGAAGACCGAATCAACGCAGCCGGTGCCGTCGTCGATGCTGATGAACACCACCCTCCGTCCGCCGCGCATGGGAGGGGTCTGGGTTGCCACCCGCACCCCGGCCACCAGCACTTCGGTCCCGTTGCGCAGGCTGAGGAGTTTATCGGCTGTGGTGACGCCCAGCTTTTCCAGCAGGGGACGGTGGCTTTCCATCAGATGGGTGCTGACATCGACGGCCATGAGGTCCAGTTCCGCCCGGACGTTTTCCACCAGCGTTGGGGCTGGAAGCCCGGGCTTGATGTTGCGCAGTTCAATATCGCCCAAGGGTAGGGACAGCTGTCCCTCCAGGATGTCGGCGCCTTTGCGCGCGCCAGTGGCCGACTGGAGCTGCTGCAGGTGCTGCACCAGGTCGGCCCGGTTGGCTGTTCCCCCGGCTTCCCGGTGCAGGGCATCAAAGGCTCCCAGCTGGGCGAGCCGCCTGATGCTTGGCTTGCTGAGCCGCGAGCGCGCGCGGAGGTCTGCCAGTGAGTCATATGGCTGGCCTGCCACTATCCGCTTCAATTCGGCTGCGGACAGCCCGTAGATCCCGTTCAGGCTGAGCCGGATCCCCAGCCTGCCGGCGTCCTGGCCGGACTCGATCCGCTCCACCCGGTATTCAGCTTTGCTCCGGTTGATGTCCAGCGGAAGGATGGGTATCCCGAGCCTGCGGGCTTCGGCCACCAGCAGCCGTTTGGGATACATCCCGGGGTCGTGCTCCCATAAGCCGGCAAGGAAGGCTTCCGGGTGGTGTGTCTTAAGCCAGGCGGACTGGTAGGTGGGGACGGCGAAGGCAGCACCGTGGGCTTTGCAGAAGCCGAAACTGGCGAACGACTTCAATGTCCCCCATACCTTGTCCACTACTTCGGGGGTGTATCCCCTGGTTTTTGCATTGCGCCGGAAGTATTCCTCCACCCTGGCTTCACCGTCGTCGCTGCTCAGCGCCCTGCGGAACTCGTCGGCTTTGGCAAGCCCGCAGCCGGTCATGATGTCGAGGGTTTTCAGGATCTGTTCGTGGAACACCGTGACCCCATGGGTTTCCTGCAGCACCGGTTTAAGGTCCGGGTGGGGGTAGACCTCAGGGGCGAACCCGTGCCGGTGTTCCAGGAAGGGCCGCACCATGTCGGATTTCATGGGGCCGGGACGGAACAGTGAAATATCGATGATGAGGTCGTTGAACTCCCGGGGTGCCATCTTTCCAATCAGCTCCCGCTGCCCCGGGGATTCAATCTGGAAGCAGCCCAGGGTGTGCGTGCTCCTGATCAGCTGGTATGTCGGTTCGTCGTCGAGGGGAACGGCGTTGAGGTCGATCCGGCCGTCCCCGGCGATGTAGTCAGGGCCTGTTCCGTCAGGTCCTGCCGGGTGCCTTCCTGCCTCCACCACGTCCTTCTTGCTGGGGTGGATGCGGATGATCTCCCGGACTGCGAAGGCCATGGCGCTTTGCATGCGCACCCCCAGGACATCGAGTTTGAGCATGCCCATGGGGTCCATGTCGTGCTTGTCGAACTGGCTCATGGGCAGCCCCAGGCCGCTTGGCTGGACCGGGGTGCGGTCCAGGAGTGTGGCATCGCCCAGGATCACTCCGCACGGGTGCATGGAGATGTGGCGGGGCAGCCGGTCCAGGCGTTCGGTCAGGTCCACCAGGAGGTCAAGCTGCTGGTTCCCGTCCGTGTCGCGCTGCTCCACCCGGCCAGCGAACTCCCGGAGTTCGGGCTTTTCCTGCAGTGCTTCACGGAACTTCCGGGCGGAGAAGCGCCACAACTGCTTGGCGATCTCCCCCACCTCGCCGTCGTCCATGCCCAGCGCCAGCCCGGCGTCGCGAACCGCCCCCCGGGCCCGGTACCCGTTCTGCATGCTCATCAGGGTGACGCGCTCCGGGCCGAACCGGTCAAAAATCCTGTGGTACACGTTGTGGCGTTCCGCGCTTTCCACATCGATGTCAATGTCAGGGAGGGTGGCCCGGTCGTTGGAAAGGAAACGTTCAAAGATCAGGTCATGCTGGAGGGGATTCACATGGCTGACCTCGATCAGGTAGTTGACCAGGCTTGAGGCTCCTGAGCCCCTGGCGGCCGCCCGGACCCCCATGTCCTGGATCATGCGGGATACCTCCGCCACCGTCAGGAAATAGGCGGAGAAACCCAGGTTCCGGATGATGCCAAGCTCATGCTCCAGCCGGGACAGCATCTCCTGTTCGGGTTTTCCTGAGATCCCCGGGAAACGCCTGCCGATTCCCGCATGGCAGCGCTGGATCAGTTCGGCGTGCGGATCCTGGCTGATCCCAATAACCGATGCTTCCGGAACCACTGGCTGCTTCCACCCCATATCGGTGCTGGGGTCGATCCGGCAGAGGTCGGCGAGCGCCTCTGTTTGCGCCATCAGCTGTTTGAGGTCTGCTGCACCGTAACCGGCAGCGGAAATGATTTCCTTTCCCAGTCCCAGCATTTGTTCGGAGGTTTTCAGCCAGCCCTGCCCGGTGGGCTGCAGGAGCGGTTCACCTGCAAGTTCCGGAAGGGACTTCAGGGTCCGGGCAGAATCCAGGACGTCGGCGGTTGGTGCGCCGTCTGCGGCACAGTACCTGACGGCGTTGGTGAGGATGGCGGGTACGTGGTGTTCCTCTGCGAGCCTGAGCATGCGGACTGCATGTGCGGTGCTGAAGGGAGTCCCCGGAGCGCTGAGCTGGGAGACAATTTCCGCCACGACCGTTCCAGCGGGCATGGCATCCAGCCATTGCTTGAACAGGGTCCGTGGACGCAGGTAGCGCCGGCCACCCATGGCCCGTCCGACGTCGGAATCCGGTCCAATCAGGACGGTCAGCACCGGCTTGAGGGTCTGGGGGTCAAGGGTGCGGGAGGCGAGTTCGGCACGGGTGACCGCGGCGGGCACCGCTCCCCCGGCTTTCCCCGAGGTCCTGGCGTGGGAATCGGAAACCAGCCGGCACAGCGCACGGTACCCGGCACCGTTGTTGTGGCCGCGGGCCAGCACCACCACCCTGCCGGATACCTGTGTGCGGTGATCGCCGTCGTCGTCAAATACTGCAAGGTCCACCCCCACTATGGGGTCGATGCCCGCCGCCATGCAGGCCTTGAGGTGCTTGATGGTGCCGTACAGCCCGTCCCGGTCGGTGCAGGCAAGGGCCGTTGCGCCGTCGGCTGCGGCCGCCATTGCCAGCTCTTCAGGCCAGGAGACACCGTAGTGGGCACTAAATGCCGTGGAAACGTGGAGGTGGGTAAAGCTCATGGTGATGGGAGGTGGGGATTCATGCGGTTTTGGGGCGAAGGCCGTCATGGATCCGCAGCAGCCGCCAACGGCCACTGCGGATATGGCGGGTCAGGTCAAGGGTGAGGGGTTCGGCAACGGCAGGTTCTCCTGGCCCCATCGGGCGGGACGCCACTTTGGCAGGCAGTACCTGGACCCGCCAGATTTCGTGGTCCACCACGCCCGGTCCGCTTCCCAGCGGAGCCCGGGTATCCTCTGCCCACCATTGCCGGCGTTCATACCAGCGGACAGGTTCGGCACAGACGATGTATGACGTTCCTGCCCACGTCAGGGATTCCGGCTGCCCGGAAGCGGAGCACACCACGTCAACGGACTCGCTGAACATGCCCACGTGCGCCTCCCTGCAGCTGCAGATTTTGACCCTTATTCGAATATGTATTCGAACGAATCCAGTCTACGCCGGGGAGGCAGCAAAACATAGGCGGGGGTGGACGGAGCGTGCGGCAGGGAGCAGGATGATGGCATGAGTACCGATGACGCACTCCTGAAGCAGGCAAGCATCAAGACCCAGGACTCCACCCTGGTTGCACGGTTCGACATCGACGGCACCATTCCGGACTCCGGGGCCTATGTGGTGGGCCTGATGGGAGCCTCGCCGGATTATTCCATGCAACGACGGCTGTGCATTGAGTTCATGAACGGGGAGGCAATCGCCTGCTACTCGTTCAACCGGGACCAGGGAATCGAGGAAGACTACGACCTGTCGGGAGTGTCCCACTCGGACAACAGCATTACCGGGAGCTTTCCCGCGACGGCCTTGACCGGGCTGGGGCAGGGCCATGTCCTGTCAGCCTTCAGTGAGGCGGACGGCCGGGAGTTCCAGCACGGGGTGCCGGTGGAGGAAGCCCTTTAGGGCTCCTCCGCCAGCCCCCGGAACAGGTCAGCTGTTTTCTTTGTGGATCCGCAGTTCAAGTTCAATAAACGCGGAGATCATCGCCCGGTAGGTTGCTTCGACGATGTCCGGATCGATGTCCTTTTTCTCTGCGGCGGACCGGACGTGCTCGATGATCCGCTCCACCCGGCCCGGGGCACGCACCTCTGCGTCATCACCCTTGAGGGTCCCGGCGATCCTGATCAGCCGTTCGCGGCGGGCAATGAGGGTGACAATCTGTTCATCCACCTCATCAACGGCAACCCGAACGGCAGCGAGCTGTTCCTTGTCGGCCCGGGCATCCCTATCGTTTCCTTGAATTGTCGCCATCATCTGACAGTATCGAAGCATGGAGCCAAGAGTCGACTTTATCTCCCTCGGAGTCCGCAATGTTCAGGCATCCCGCGACTTCTACGTTGATGGCCTTGGCTGGCCGGTCCACCGTGAGGTTGCCGGGGAAGTGCTGTTCATCCAGGTGAACCACGGCCTGGTGCTGTCCCTGTGGGACGTCCGCCAAATGCAGGCCGAAGCGGGCACCAGCCCTCCCGCCGGCATCCCCTGCATCACCCTCAGCCACAACGTCGCCGGTCCCGGGGACGTGGACAGGGTCATGGAAGAGGCCGCGGAGGCCGGCGCTGACATCATTGCCGAGCCGGTCACCCAGCCGTGGGGCGGCTACACGGGCTATTTTGCCGACCCCGACGGGTTCCGCTGGGAAGTGGCGTACAACCCCACCTGGGCAGTGGACGACGCCGGCAGGGTCACCGTCTGATCCCCGGCCTCACCATGAGGTGCGGCTGCTGGAGCTGGGCTGAAAAACAGGGCTGGGAAAACAGGCCGCTAGAACAGGGCGCTGGAACAGGGCAGCTAGAACAGGGCTTCGACCGGGCGGATCAGTTCGGGGCCGTTGTTGCGGACATTGCCCACTTCCTTGCCCACCGACTCCACCCGCCAGTCGGCCGCGGCATTCTTGACGCCGGACCGCACCAGGTCCACGAGTCCGGCGGCGTCATCCGCCTGCGGATCCAGCCATGCCTCCATGGTGTCCCTGTCCATGGGCAGGGGGACGCGGTCGTGCAGCTCCGTCAGCTTCCCGAAGATGGTGGATTCAGACCCCGGCGGAGGCGTGTCTGCCGTGAGGATGGACGTTGAGAGCAGCCAGCGGCCCGGATCCCCTTCGGGAACGGAGGGGTCCTTCCACCACTCGTAGAGGCCGGCGAAGACCAGCCCGTGGTCCGTGCCCGGGTGCACGTAGTAGGGCTGCTTCGACTTCCCAGGTCCCTGCTTCCATTCGTAGTAGCCATCGGCCGGGACCGCGCAGCGGCGGGACTGGACTGCCTTCCGGAACGCCGGCTTCTCCAGCACCGATTCGCTCCGGGCGTTGATCATGCGGGAACCGATTCCGGGGTCCTTGGCCCAGGACGGGACCATGCCCCAGCGTGCCACGTGCAGCTGGCGCACCTGCCGGGGCGCGGCACTGTCATCCACCAGGCGCTCCAGCACGATGGGGACGGCATCGGTGGGTGCCACGTTCCACGACGGCGGGATGCTCACCTCGCTCTCCAGCTCGGCATCGAACTCAGCCAGCAGGTCCCCCACGGCGCGTGCCATTACGTAGCGTCCACACATGGCACCAGCTTGCCACCGGCCGCCACAAACTGTCATCCGGCGCCGTTCCAGGCGTCAGGCACCGGGGAATACCGGCAGCCACGCTACGGTTGACGGTAAGGAAACCTTTCAAGCGACGTATAGGAGATCCCTGTGGACTTCACTCCCGAATCCGGCACCATCACCATGTTCTCCACCACCTGGTGCGGCTACTGCAACCGGCTCAAGAAGCAGCTGGACGCGCAGGGCATCGGCTACACGGAAGTCAACATCGAAGAGGTGGACGGCACTGCCGAACTCGTGGAGCAGCTGAACGGGGGCAACCGTACGGTTCCCACAGTGCTTTTCCCGGACGGCTCCGCAGCCACCAACCCGTCTGCTGCCGAGGTCAAGAGCCGGCTGGCTGCCTGACCGGCCCAAGACGCGGCATCGCCGCAACTTTAGTGCGGGTCATGCCCCCAGGCTGCTGAAGGAAGCAGTTTCCAGGGTGGCATGGCTCGCATATGTTTCCAGCAGGGACCGCTCAACGGCTGCCACGTCAAGGCCGGGCACCAGGTCGTTGGCGGCACCGGCGGTTGCCGGGTCCCAGTTCAGGCCGAGCGCGGCATAGCTGTCGGTGAGGACCTTGCGGATCGGGGCGGAATCCTCCACCACGATGACGGAGCTGAAGAGCCAGCCACCCGAGACCACACGCTGCGCGGTACCCACCAGTTTCACCCGCCGGGAGTTGTCCGCTGGATCCGTTCCATGCACGCTGAATTCACCGGGACAGTACTCGCCTGGGATTTCCCCCACCGCCGCCTGCACCCCAACGCCCCGCAGCGCCTGCGCAAAGAGCTCACCGAAGTAACCGAACCTGGTTTTGGAACCGGCGACGGCGTCCGCGTCCGGTTCGATATGGTCCACCACAAGGGTGCCACGGTGGTAGGCGGCCGCGCGTCCCCCCGCCCGCCGGACCAGGGGTTCGAAGCCGTTGTCCCGGCAGGCACGGGCGGCGGCGTCAAAGCCGGGCAGGCGGGTGTCCCGCTGCCCGAACGCCACAGTGGGAGCCGGCCGGTACAGCCGCAGGGTGGGGCCGATGCCGCCGCTCCTTGCCCTGGCCAGCAGCTCCAGGCCGAATTCAAGGTCACGGCCCGCGCCGAGGGACACGTCCTGCCGCACCACGGTAAGCGTGCGGAGTCCAGTACCGGTGTGGTGCATTGTTGCGAAACTCCTGGGTCGGGTGCGGGCAGGCCATCCCTAGGTTACGCCCGACGGCGGCAACCGCCTTAACGAACCCGGCGCCCGGCCCACAGTGCGTGCAGCAGCGGAAGGGACGACGCAGCCATCAGCGCGTTCCCGGCCGCCAGGTCGTCGGCGCGGACGATGGCGCCGGACACCAGCAGGGCACCGAAAACCACGGCGGAGGCCGCGCGCCGTCCCGCCCGTTCCAGCCGCGCCGCCTGCCGCTCCAGCCGCGGAACAGCCACCTCCAGCGACCCCTCCTCAAGCCGGCCGGCCAGCGCGTCCAGCCTGCCGGGCAGGCGCAAGGCAATACCGGCGGCATCGAGCGCCTGCCGGGCCACGTCCTGCACCACGTTGCCGCGCTCGTCGCGCAGCAGCTGCGCCGCGTAGGGTTCCACCGAGTCCCAGAGGTTGAAACGTTCATCCAGCGCGCTGCACACACCGGAGGTCAGGGACATGGCTCGAATGATCAGCAGGAAATTCTCCGGCAGCTGGAACGGCAGCGAGCGGACCACGTCGCCGAACTCCACCGCGAAATCCCGGAACTCCCGGGGGTCGACTTCGCGGAGCTCGGCAAAGCCCATGCCGCCGAAGCGGGCAAAGAGCTGGGTCATGGCGCGTTCCAGGCCCACGCTGTCCGCCGACGGCATCAGGACGCCGACGTCGTTGATCGCCGCCACGAGTCCCTTGCCGTCGCGGGCGGCTGCTGCGATCAGGAGCTTCCGCAGGCCGCTGCGCGTGGAGGGGGTAACCTCGCCCATCATGCCGAAGTCAATGAACGTCAGTTTCCAGGGGCGTTCGCCTGCGCCTGCACGGACGGGAGTGACGAAAATGTTCCCAGGGTGCGGGTCCGCATGGAAGAAGCCGTTGGTGAACAGCTGGTCGAACATGATGGCGGCAAACACCGGGGCCACCGTGGCGGGATCGATGCCCGCGGCACGGAGCGCACGGGCATCGGTGATCTTGATGGCCGTGACATCCTCAAGGGTGAGTACACGGCGGGTTGTCCGTTCCCAGACAACTTCCGGTACCGCCACCCGGTCATCACCGGCAAAGTCAGCCGCAAAGCGCTCGGCGTTGACTGCCTCCTGCAGGTAATCAATCTCCTGCAGGCTGATCATGGCGAATTCCTCTACCAGGGCCCGCATGTCGGCGCGGCGGGAGACGAGCCGGACGTGGCTGAGCCAGCCGGCCACTTTCCGCAGCGCGGCAAGGTCGACGTCGACGATGGCGCCGATGCCCGGACGCTGAACTTTCAGGACCACGGCATCCAGTCCAGTGTCCCCGGCATCCATCGGGTTCAGGCGGGCCCGGTGGGCCTGTCCCAGCGAGGCGGCTGCAATCGGAGACTCGTCCACGGAGGCGAAAACCTGGTCCGGCGGTGCACCCAGTTCATGTCCCGCCAGGGCGGCGATTCCCGGGAAGGCCACCGGCGGCACCTCGTCCTGCAGCCCTTCGAGCTCTTTGGTGATCTCCGGAGGTAGGACGTCGAGCCGGGAGGACAGGAACTGGCCCACCTTGATCATCAGGCCCCCGAGTTCCACGGCCAGATCATGGAACCGCCGGGCAAACTGCCGCATCCTCCGGGAGCGCGTCCGGGCGGCGACGCCACCAAGCCCTATCCGCGGCAGGAACAGCTCAAACCACCACGTGGTTGCAAGGTTCCAGGCGGCGAAGCGCAGGATCCGCCGGTAGCGCCCGCGGTGCTGCCTCAACGGGCGCTGCGGGTCGTCCCTGGCATGGAGGATCGACGACACCCGATCAGTCCCGGGCGAGGATGGCGTAGAGCCGGCGGCGGGCCTCGTCCAGCACCGCCACTGCCTGCTGCACCTGTTCCGCTGAACCGGTTCGGCCTACCTGCGCCGCAGCCTGGGCCAGTTCAATCCCGGCCTTGGGAAGGGAAGCGATGCCGCCTCCGCCCATGGAGGCCGCCGGATCCCATGGCGCAGATCCCCGCTGGGCCGCCACCTCCTCACGGCCGGCTTCGGTCAGCGAGTAGATCTTCCGCCCGTTGGATTCCTCGGCGCTGATGGACCCTTCATCGGCCAGCAGCTGCAGCGTGGGGTAGACAGAACCCGCGCTCGGTTTCCAGCTGCCGCCGCTGCGCTCCTCGATCTCCCGGATGATCTGGTACCCATGCATGGGCCGTTCCGCGAGCAGTGCCAGCACCGCTGCCCGCACCTCTCCCTTCCCGGCGCGGGTTCCCACCCGTTTGTCGAAACGGGCGCGCAATTCCTCCACGGCCTGCCACATGCCGTCCAGATTGTTTCCGCCGAATCCCCCTGTGGGGTGTGAAGCACGCATGATGAACTCCTTTGCCGATCGCGAACGATATACAACGATACTCAGCGATATACGCCGCGCACCATACCAGGAGCAAGGATGCTGCCCGCGGACACCCAGCAGCCGGCCACCGCCCGCGTACTGTCAGGACGTGCGCAGGGTCAGGATTTGCGCAGGGTCAGGATTTGTTCAGCGCGGCCGAACGGGCCCTGCCGGTCGTGCAGCACGGTGGAGGTCAGCCCGATCCCGTCGCGGCCGAACGACACCGCGTTGTCCAGCCCCAGCCACTCCCCCTCGGGCCTGCGGTACATGTGGATCTGCAGGTCCAGGTTGGGGAACGCGTAGCTGTCCTTGCCCGGAGGTACCCGGGCGGCAATTCCGTTGGCGGTATCCACCAGACCCATGAGCCGCGGGAAGTCACCGCTGTCCGCCCGGTCGGTCAGCGGATGGTCGGTGCGGAGCCATACTTTCCCGGCGCCCGGCCGGTGCCCTTCGGCCACCCGCATTTCGAGGGACCGGATGTAGCCTCCGGGCCACACGGCGGAGCCGTCATAGGGTTTGCATTCATCGGGCCCCGGTATCGCCGCGTCCTCGACGGCGGCCACCCCTGCGGTGTCACTGGTCTGCAGGCGCCAGCCGGTGGCACGGATCGCGGTCCGGCCCCCGGCCACCAGCTCGGCCTGGACCAGTTCGATGGTCCTGCCGGGCCGCAGGGTGGTGGTGTCAATGCGGAACTCGCCGCCGGGAATCAGCCCAAGGATTTCGTAGCTGATCCGGGCCATCCGCATGTCCCCGCGCGGCTGGTGCCGTTCCAGGACATCTGCCATCAACCCGGAAGCGGGAGCCATGTGCTGTTCGTGGGCGTTCCAGGCGCCCTGGGCGTGGATGGTGGACCGGAACAGGCCGCCGCCAAGGTCCTGGTAGTAGAAGTTGCCCCCGGCGAGTTCGGACAGGTCTGCAGTCAAGGCTGGCCCCTTACGGAATTTCAGTGAATTGGCACTAACTCTATCCTCCTGCCGTGGAAGGCACGCTGCGGCAAGGCCACGAAATGTTGGAGGGTGCGGGTGCCAATCGGACTAGACTCAGGAACTGGTCCTGTCAGCAACCCAAAAGAGGTTCCATGCGCGTCATCAGCTATAACCTCCGCAAGCACAAGGCCAGCGGCGAGCTTCTTGCCCTGGCACGGAACCATGACATCGATGCGCTGTGCCTCCAGGAAGTGGATTCCAGCGATCTTCCGGAGACCCTTGGTCCCCTGCACCTGGCCGACGTCACCAAGGGCAACCGGCTGGGGCTGGCCATCTATTACCGCACCACCCGGTTCACGGCATTGGACACGCAATCCTTCGCCTTAAAGAAATCCATGCATGACCGGGTGCTGGCCCCGGCCCATGAGCGGCTCATCGGAACACGGGTGATGGACAACGAAACCCAGCATGAACTGGTGATCGGCTCGTTCCACGCTGCCCCGCTGACCGCATCGAACTCGCTGCGCAGGAAGCAGATCCACGCAGCCCACGCCGAACTGCTGAGCATGGGCAAGGGGTTGATGACCCTGATGGTGGGCGACTTCAACTATCCGTTCTTCACCAAGAACCTGGACATGCATATGAAGAACTCGGGGTACGCCCTCTCGCTGAGCAACAGGCGGACCTACACCAGGTACAAGGTGTTCAAGGGTCATTTCGACTTTGCCACGTCCCTGGGCCTGGACATCACCAGCGTGGAAACCCTGCCGCGCGGAAACTCGGACCACCTGCCCATCCTGGTGACCGCCGAGTACGGCGAGGGCTACTAAATGATCAGGGCGACGGCAACCGGTAGATTCGGGCGTCGGCGTTACTGAATATGAGCTCCACGCCCCCTTGGGCCTTTAGCCAGTCTTCCAATTCCTTGGAGTTGCGTTCGGTGCTCTGGCCCTGGAGCTCGAGGCTTGCCTCTGTTGACCGCATGAGCAGCACGAAGGCGCCGGCAGGGTTGTGCCGGCCGTAGTTATAGAAGATTGGGCCGCAGCTCGCTGCTGACAAGTCCCGCCGGCACAACTCGTCCATGGTCCGGTACCGGTGTTCCAGGTAGGCATCGCTGCGCCATGGTGTTGGGTGGGCAGCGGAAATAATGGCCGCCCCGTGAGGCGCGATCCGCTCCACTTCGGCCACGGCGGCCATCTCACTGTCGGTGAAGATGTCGAACTTCGTATTCCCGAACCTGCTGGTCTCGATCAACAAGGTCAGCAGCAGGAAGGTGGGCACGAGGGCCAACACGGCCAGGAAAGGAAGGCGCGTGCCGCCCTCCCTTGGCAGCAGGGCCGAGGACGCCTGCAGGGCGACGAAGGGCAGCGCGAACAGGGAGACGCGGATGAGCATTTCCCCGCCGTATGACTGCATCGGGAACAGCAGGAGCGGGGTGACTGCAAGCAGGACCACCCGGATGTCAAGCCGCTTCCTACGCCAGTCCCGTACCGCCCCTGCCGCCGCGAGGACCCACAGCACGAGGGTCAGGACCATTCGGACTTTCACTACGAGCGAATGGCCCGGGGTCCCGGTGACGCGGTCAACGACATTAGCCGCAACCGCACCCTGGAATCCTGCGTCCTCAAGGGGCGGGTGTCCAATGAGATAGGCACTTGCCGGGTAAACCAACCAGAGTACAAGCACCACAGCAGTGATCAGCGGCAGCCGGCTGGACCAGAGACGCCCACTGAGGCTGAGGGCGGTCATGGCAATGAGCATCATGAAGGGTGTCAGCTGGTGGCTTGCACAGATCACAGCGACAAGCAGGAGGGCCACCACGAAAGCGCTCACCCGGTGCTGCGGCCTTTGCTCCCAGGGGGACCGGCCCCGCCACCAAACCGCCAGGTCGGCGGGCCGGAAGCCACGGAAAGTGCCGGGGTTCGCGGCCAATGGTCCGACGAGCAGTGCGATCAGGATGAGGTACAGGAAGAAAGCGAAGGCCTGCGGGGACAGATAGTCCTGGTCCTGCCAGTTCCCCAGGCAAAAAAGCCAGAGCACCAGCCAACGCCGTCGCGGATCAGCGGTCAAGGTCCGGGTAAGCACTGCCAGGGCCATGAGCCACAGCCCAACGTCGAACACAGGAGCCCACAGGGCTATGCTCACCGGTTGGAGGCCGGATGCCTTGATGACCGTGGCCAGGAGGGCAAAGAAACCCGGCCAGTTGAAGTACGCGTCAATGTCAGGATCTATGACCTGCGTGCTTGATAGTGCGTCGGCAATGCCCAAATGCCTGAACGCTACTTCGCCCCGCGGTATGTCGGTCACAAACGCTGCGGTCCCAAACAGCTCCACAACCAGCACTGCGAGGAGCCACACCATCACTGCGCGGCCCGCCGGGCCCCGGGCGTCCCCCCGCAGCGCCGCGATGAAGGTGAGATTGATCAGCAGGAGCCCTATCCAGTACGGATAGGGCAGGACGGCAACGAGCCCGAGGTCGCTGTTGACGGGCAGGTCCACGGTGGAGGCCGCCCCTGCGGCGAGCACCAGCGATACGGCACCTGCCAGTGCGAAGACCACATCGCGGGGCCGCAGGCGCCCACCGTTGCGTCCGGGGGCATCGAGCACGGCGGTCATGGTGTCTCCTGCCTGGGGCGCCAGGGCATGGCGGGGATCCTGGGCCCGGCTGCCCCGAAGCCGGGCGAAGGCACTACCGGCGGCCGAGCGCGGCATCTTGGTCCTCACGCCGCCCGGGTACCGGGAGGACGCGCTCCCGCGCCGCATGCGCCACCATGCCGAAGAATGCAGGATATTGATGTCGCCGTGTAGTGGCAGGGATCTGGACACCCGCAGGAGTCCGGCCCGGCAGTAAGCCTGGCTGTGACGTGGCACCCGGTGACAGGAGAGGAATGGACAACTGGCTCACCAACCTTGCTTCGTGGCTGGGATGTAGATTCAGCCAACCGGAGATGGCCCCAAAAATGGGACATGTCAGGGCTAATACGGTGGTTGTCCGGTTTACCTGCCCAGAGATCAAGCAGCCCCGACTTCGCCGTAGCTTGGAGCATAACGGCCTGCACATGCGGACAGCACCAGTACCGGGTACCTAATTTCGCGCCAGGGATACCTACACCCGCCCGCAGGGCAGCCCGGTCCGTCAGTCCAACTTCCAGGGTGGGCAGTCCAGGAAAGGCTTATCAGGGATCCTGGGTGTCCAGCCGCGCCAGCAGGTCCGGCCACGACGCCGCGAATCCGGGGTGCAGCTCCAGTGCGTCCACCTCGGCTGTGGGAATCCAGAGCAGTGCGATGCTTTCGGGATCGCTGATGACGGGCTCGAAGGATTCCCGCACCAGCACCACTACGGTGGTGTAGGACCAGTAGCCGTGGTCCAGCACGGAGGTGAACAGCACTTCCACGCTCTCCGGCGGGACGGCAGCTTCCTCGTAGGCTTCGCGGAGGGCACCGTCGACCGGTTCCTCGCCCTGGTGCAGTGCCCCGCCGGGCAGGCCCCAAGTTCCACCGTTGTGGCTCCAGACGGCGCGGTGCTGCAGCAGCACACCTTTGCCGGGGTCGTAGGCCAGGACGCCGGCCGCGCCGAACCTGCCCCAGTACCGGCCGCGTTCCCCCTCCACCCATGCGTCGCCCGGGTCGCGCGGGCCGGTGCGCGGCGGCGGAGTGGAGGACGTGCTGGCGGACGGAAAGAGATCCATCGCTCCAGTCTGACAGGTGAAGCACCCGCAGGTGAAGCACCGGCGGGCCAGGCGGGGGCGGGTCAGGGGGCGGGCGGAATCCCGCCGGCCCTGTCAGGTCTTGTTTCCGTGGTCGACGGCGAAATCACCGCCGGGATACATGACGGTTTCATGCCCGTCGTCAAAGCGGACCACATATGGTGGGCTGCCGCCCTCGCCACGGACTTCAAGAATCACCCCATGCCGGTCCGAGGACCCCACGGTCCTGCCGTGCACGACGATACGGTCGCCTTGGGCTGCCTCCATGGCAATCACCTCCCAGCCCCCAGATTACGACTCGTGGCCGCGTGGGAACAGGGCACCATGGCAGGATTCCGGTATGCCGTTGAACCTCATCCTGCTCGCCGATACCCACATACCCAAACGCGCCAGGGACCTGCCGGAACAGGTGTGGTCCGCCGTCGAAAATGCCGATGCCGTATTCCACGCGGGCGACTGGGTGGAGGCAGCCCTGCTGGACGAATTCGAACGCCGGAGCAACCGGCTGCTGGGTGTTTTTGGCAATAACGATGGGCCCGAATTGCGCCGGCGCCTGCCCGAAACGGCAACTGCCAACCTGGACGGAGTCCGCTTTGCGGTGGTCCATGAGACGGGGCCGGCCAAGGGCCGCGAAGTGCGGTGCGATGCGCTCTTTCCCGACGCCGATGTCCTGGTGTTCGGCCACAGCCACATCCCGTGGGACACGGTGTCGCCGAACGGCCTGCGGCTGCTGAACCCCGGGTCGCCTACGGACCGCCGCCGCCAGCCGGCGTGCACGTTCATGGAGGCCACGGTCGACGGCGGTCAGTTGGCCGAGGTCCGGCTGGTCACGGTCCAGCGTGACTGACCCGCCATGCCGCTTGGCATGAGGCCGCCTCTCTGCCTAGGCTAGGAACCGTAAGCATGCTTAGCTTTTTGCTTTCCTGTAAGGGCGCAAATCGCGGGCTGCTTCAGTACCCGGGGCGACGAACCAGCCCGTGTCCGCACGACCAGGAGGACCACCATGACTGACCAGTACACCTTCCGCAATCCCGTGACGGCCTACGAAAAAATCTCCCCGCCCAGGCAGCACCAGCCCGAGCCGGGGCTGGATGCAGAACTCGAACCCAAGGCCGACCTGGGCGAGGAGACCTACCGCGGCACCGGCCGGCTGGAAGGCCGCCGGGCCATCGTCACCGGCGCGGACTCCGGCATCGGGGCCGCGACGGCGATCGCCTTTGCAAGGGAAGGCGCCGACGTCGTGCTGTCCTACCTGCCGCAGGAAGAAGCGGACGCCTCGCGCATCGCCGGGATCATTGAAGCGGCCGGCCGCAAGGCCGTCAAGGTGCCCGCTGACCTCAAGGATTCGGCGGCATGCCGCGACCTGGTGGAAACGGCGGTGGCGGTCCTGGGCGGGGTGGATATCCTGGTCAACAATGCCGGGAAACAGGTGGCCCAAGAGGACCTGCAGGACATTTCCGACGAGCAGTTCGACCACACCCTGAAGACCAATGTCTATGCGATGTTCTGGGTGACCAAGGCCGCCGTGCCGCATATGCCTGCGGGTTCGACCATCATCAACACCACGTCCATCCAGGCCTACAACCCGTCCCCCACCCTGGTGGACTATGCCACCACCAAGGCGGGCATCAACAACTTCACCAAGGGCCTGGCCCAGCAGCTCGCGCCCAAGGGCATCCGGGTGAACGCTGTGGCCCCCGGCCCCATCTGGACGCCCCTGCAGGTCAGCAGCGGCCAGCCCAAGGAGCAGCTGCCGGAGTTCGGCCAGTCCACGCCCCTGGGCCGTGCCGGCCAGCCCGCCGAACTGGCCCCCGCCTACGTCTTCCTGGCGTCGCCGGAGTCCAGCTACGTCGTGGGCGAAACGCTGAACGTCAACGGCGGCAGCCCCACGCCCTAGCAGCCAGCCGCGCTCCGGCTGCCCCGGTCCGTGTGGTCAGCCGGCTGCGTCCTGCGCCGCCAGGAGCTCGTCGGTGGCAGGGTCCGGCTCGCCGTTGAAGAACTGGGCCAGGACAGTCTTGAACACTGTTTCTCCGGGTGCTGCCCGGAGGAACAGTGTCATGGAGGATCGGAGTTTCCTGGCGTCGATGCCACCGAAGATGTCCTCGGCCGGCTGGTCGGCATGGTTGGCCAGGACCGTGGCACACTCGAGAAGCCGCGGGCCCAGGACTTCGTGGTCCAGGTAGGCCCGGGCTTCAGCCAGTGAAGAGATGGCGTATTTACGTGACATGGCGCTCTGCCCCAGCCCGGCAATCTGCGGGAAGATGAACCACATCCAGTGCCCGGACTTCCGGCCGACCTGCAGCTCCCCCAACGCCTGGTCATAGGTTCCGCCGGTGTTTTGGGCGGCAACAAATCGCCCAAGATCAAACGGCTCATTCATGTGGATCTCCTTCATTCGTCCGCTTTTAGAAAGTCAGTTCCTTCATGAGGGCAGCGGCCGCCGCCTGAAGATGGGGGTCCGGGTCCCCGCGCCACCGTTCCACCACACCGCGGGCCCGCTGCCGTTCACGCTCCCCCAGCCCTGCCAGCAGCGGCATCAGGACATCGGAGAGCAGGGGCGCGGTCAGATCCGCTGCCTGGGCGGAGCGGAGGAAGCCTTCCAGCCGGGTCAGGTCCGAATGCTGCAGGAGCCGCACCCGTGACTGCAGCAGCACCACGGCGGCAAGGCGGCGCTCGAAAACCGGGCGGGAGCCGGGCCCCGGCTGTCCCCAGAGGGCAGAGGCCAGCATCACGGTTGCGTCGTGGTCCAGGTCCTTGAATTTGCGCAGGGCGTCGCGCACAGTTCCACGGACGGCGCCCACGGAGGAACCATACGAGGCCAGCACACCGCCCAGGCGGTGTGCGACGTCGTCCGCGCGGTACCAGGCGCCCTCATTCTGGAGGGTACGGTCAACAAATTCCGCCGCAGCGGACACCACGTCCGCTGTGCCGGTCACCGCGCGCGCCCCGCGGAGGCGTGGTGGATGCAGAACGGGGTCCAGGGCCGGGCTTCCAGCCTGCCCTCGGCGATGGGTTCCCCGCACACCGCACAGATGCCATAGGTCCCCGCGGCCAGCCGGGCCAGGGCAGCTTCAATCTGGTCCAGCCCCGCCGAGCTTTGTTTCAGCAGCGCCGATGCCTGTGACAGCTCGAAGGCGATCGTGGCGCCCTCCGGATCGTGTTCGTCGTCGACGTTGGAGTCCTGGCGAGCCGAATTCGCAGCGTCGATGTCCGCCCGCAGCGCCGGCAGCAGCGCCATCCGCCGCGTCCGCTCCTCTTCGAGCAGTGCACGGAACCGTCCGAAATCTGGCATGGGGAAAGCCTAGCGCGTCAGTCAGTACCAGTTCAGGGATACGGAATGGTTCCATGCCCCGCAGGGCGACCCGTAGCGGTCACGGATGTAGCCCAGGCCCCATTCGATCTGCGTCCGGTAGCTGGTCAGCCAGTCGCTCCCGGCGCTGGCATACTTGCCGGGCGGCAGTGCCTGGGCAATTCCGTAGGCCCCGGACCACGCGTTGGTGGCGGTGGTCAGCCAGTTGGATTCCTTGGTCCACAACTGGGCCAGGCACAGGAACTGGTCCTGGCCCCAGCCGAAAGCGGCAAGGCGTCCGGACGCGTAGCTTTTCGCCCCTGCCGGATCGTTGACCGCTCCACCGGGAATGGAAGGCACGACGACGGCGGGCGGGCTGGGCAGGGCCGGCTCGGCTGGCGGCGCCTCCGGAACGGAAGGGACAGGGTTGGCCGGCGGAGGGTTGGCCGGGACAGGATTGGCAGGGGCTGGATTCACCGGGACAGGATTGCCGCCCACGGCGGCTGGGGCGGCTGGTGCGGGCGGCCTGGGCTGCTGGGCGGCCGCCGCGGCGGCCCTGGCGGCCGCTTCGGCCTGGCGGCGGGCCTGCTCCTCCGCTGCGGCGCGCTTGGCCGCCTGGGCCGCCTCGTAGGCAGCCAGCGCAGCCTGGCCTTGGCGGTACTCCCCCTCAAGCGCCGCCGTCGTCCCTTTCAGGGCGGCAAGCTGGGCCGTTAGCTCGCCGCCGTGCCGCTGCTCCTCGGCCACCTGCCGTGCCAGTGCGTCCCTGGCGGAACTGGCTGCCTCGGCTTTTGCCCTTGCCTCCCCGGACAGGCGCTCCCGTTCGCTCCTGGCAACCTTTTCCTGTTCCACCAGGGCAGCGGATACCTTTCCGGCCGCCGCCGCCTTGACCACCAACGCGGCCGTCTTGTCCCCCACGAGCTTGACGAGGTTGAGGCCCTGGACGCTGTTGGTCCCCAGGGCGTCCAGCGCCACGAAGAACCCGGCGTTGGTCCCGCCTGTCTTGTACGACTGCACGGCCAGGGCCCCGAGGTCCTTCCGGTACCGGGCCACTTCGTCGTTTGCGCGGGCGGCCCGTGCGGACAGGGTTTCCAGGCGTGATGTGGCTGACTGGAGCTCTGCATCCGCGGCAGCGTATTCGGCGGCCGACCGTACGGCTGCGTCCCCGGCTGCCTCCGACTGCGCCTGCAGGCCGGTCAAGAGCCCGTCGATGGTGGCAATTTCTGCAGCTTTTGCCGCTTCGGACGACTGCGCCTGCTGCACATCCGACCAGGAGGGATATCCGCCCGGCGGCGGCTCCTCCGCTGCGGCCGGCAGCACGGTGGCGGCGGCCAGGGCGATGGCCAGCACGCCACCGAGGAGCGGGATCCCTCGGCTGGTCACGAACAGGGGCATAGTCCCGAAGCTTACCGTCCGGCGCGGCCCCCGAGGGCGCGTCCGTGGCCACATTGTTACCGTTTGCAGCGATAAAGACCCTGCCTGCATTGGTCGAGGTCACCGCCCGAAATGCGAAGTACATCAAGACGTTTGCGCAATTGAGAGGGGAGCCTCGTATGTTATCCAAATGTGACAATCGGGGGCAGCGCGGGTTATGGTCGTTTGGTGTCCCTCTCAGACGGGACATTCCCGTCAGCATGCCGAGCCCTGCCGCTGATCATGGGATTCAACCGCTTTCCGTTTGGCAGGGACGGGGGAACCAAGTTTCTACGGCCACATGTGGCCTTGGGGTTAAGTCGTTAGCGCCTCCGCCCGCGGAGCCAGCTACCGGCCGGGTATCTCCAGCCCGAACCCGACAGCTCACCCCGCAGGCATGGGAGAGGCGATCAACTGTGTCAAAAATTTCCACCACTGCCCGTCACCGCGCGACTCCGGCCCGCTCCATTGTGCTCGAGGGCCTCGCCGTAACCGCCAAGTCCCAGGCCCGTTCGCTGGGCCGTCCGGCGCTTGCCGTTGCTGCAGCGTCCGGTATTGCCTTTGGCGTCGGAGCCCCCGCCCATGCAGGTGTCACCGGCCCGGACACCACTGAGAACACCAGCGTCCAGGCATACTCCGCACCTGCCCCGGCAGCAGCACCCGCCGCAGCAGCAGGAACCGTCCACACGGTGGTGTCCGGCGACACCATCGGGGCCATCGCGGCCGCCCATGGCGTCAGCCTCAACGACGTCCTGGCCGCCAACGGACTGGGACTGTCCTCGATCATCTACCCCGGTGACCAGATCAAGATCCCCGGCGCTGGCCACACCGCAGCCCCGGCGCCGGCAGCAGCTCCCGTCCAGACGGCAGCCGCAACCGCACCGGCAAACACCGGCATGAACATGTCCTACGCCTCAGCCGCCCCGGCGGCGTCCACCGGCACCGGGACCGGCGCTGCCATCCTGGCATCCGCTTACAGCCAGGTCGGCGTGAACCAGGACTGCACCGCAATGGTTGAGAAGGCCCTGCGCTCCGTCGGCAAGTCCGTCGGCGACCTGGCCCCGACGCAGTTCTTCCAGTACGGAACCGTTGTCGGCGCTCCCGCCCCCGGCGACCTGATCATCACCTCCGGCCACGTGGGCGTGTACGCCGGCAACGGCCAGGTTGTGAGCGGCGGCGTCAACGGCTACAGCACCGAGGTCCACTCCATCAGCTGGCTCGGCGGCTACTCCGCAGTCCGCGTAGCCTAGCCTTCGCAACGCTTTGGCAGCAGCAGGCTGGTATTAAACAGCAAAGCTGTTCTTAAACAGGAGGGCGGCAGCCGGGTATTCCCGGCTGCCGCCCTCCTGTCATTTCCGCACCGTACCGCTGAGGCAGTCACGTCCCGCAGAAGGTCATGTAGGTGCCGAAATCCTCAGGGGCACCTTCGGCGTAGCGTTCCAGGCCCGGCCGCTCGGCGAAGGGGCTGCCGACGGCCTCGAGCAACTGCTGCAGGGGAGCCAGGTTTCCGTCAGTGGCGGCGGACAGCGCCTCTTCCACGAGGTGGTTCCGCGGAATATAGGCAGGGTTCACGCTGTCCATCAGTTCCGCGTCGGGCCCCAGGGCCTGCCACCGCTCCGCCCAGGCGTCGAACGCTGCAAGGTCCAGGACCATGCCGCGCACGGGACGGAGGTCCCCCCGCGCGGCCTTGCCCAGGTTCCGGAAGAACAAGGTGTAGTCCACCGGCCCGTCCTTCAGGATGGCAATGGCACCGTCCACCAGGGCGGAGGCGGCGTCGCTGTCCGCATCCCCCGACAGGCCCAGCTTGGCCTTCATGCCGCCGGACCACGCCTGGCTGTACTGTCCGCGGAATCCGCCAAGTACCTCCACCGCGGGGGCAACCGCCTTTTCCTGGTCCCCGTCGATCAGCGGCAGCATTGCCTCCGCCAGCCGTGCAAGGTTCCATTCGGCCAGCACCGGCTGGTTGGCGTAGGCGTAGCGTCCGCTGACGTCGATGGAACTGTAGACAGCGGCGGGATTGAACGCATCCATGAACGCGCACGGGCCGTAGTCGATGGTTTCCCCTGAGATGGTCATATTGTCCGTATTCATGACCCCGTGCACGAACCCCACCAGCATCCACCGGGCCACCAGGTCCGCCTGGGCGGAGACCACCGAGGCGAACAACTCCAGGTAGGGGTTTGGGGCGCCGGCAGCGTGCGGGTAGTGCCTGCCGATGGCGAAATCCGCCAGCCGCTTCAGCAGCTCGAAGTTTTCCGTGGCCCGCGCGTACTGGAAGCTGCCGACGCGCAGGTGGCTGCCGGCAACCCGCGCCAGGACCGCACCGGGCAGCATGCCGTCACGCCTGACCTGCCGGCCAGTTGCCACGACCGCGAGCGAGCGGGTGGTGGGAATGTGCAGGGCATGCATGGCTTCACTTACCACGTACTCACGGAGCATGGGCCCGACGACGGCACGTCCGTCCCCGGCGCGGGCAAACGGCGTGCGCCCCGAGCCTTTGAGATGGAGGTCCAGGAGGCGGCCGCCTTTGTCCGTGACCTCACCAAGCAGCAGGGCGCGTCCGTCGCCAAGCAGCGGAGAGTAGCCGCCGAACTGGTGGCCCGCGTAGGCCTGCGCCACCGGGGTGGCGCCCGCCGGAACGTGGTTGCCCACCAGGAGCCGCACCCCTTCGGGACTGCGAAGGTACCCTGGGTCCAGGCCCAGGTCGCGTGCGAGCCTGTCGTTCAGGACCAGGAGCTCGGGGCTGGGGGCTTCCTCGGCCTGCCAGGGAACGGCGAGTTCCGACAGTTCCCGGGCGAAACGGCCGTCAAAAGTGACCGTGGATTCAGCTGCTGCCGTCATGGCTTAACCCTATCGCCGTAGTTCCGCCCGCTGCTTCCCGTGCCGGTTGCCGGCGGCGGGGAACGGCAATGCGCTGCAGGTCCTCAGCGGCAATGACCGTGGTTCCCGGAGCCCGCGCCCGTGCCTGCTCCGCGAGGTGCGGGACGCCGTCGCCATAGCGTGCGGAGAAGTGGGTGAGCACCAGCATCCGGGACTTCCCGGACGCCGCAAGTTCCCCTGCCTGCCCGGCGGTCAGGTGCAGGTATTGCCGGGCCAGGCCGACGTCGTCGTCACTGAACGTGGACTCGGCCACCAGCAGGTCCGTGCCTGCTGCCAGTTCTTCGGCACCGTGGCAAGGTGCGGTGTCCATGATGAAAGCGAAGCGCTGGCCCGGCCTGGGAATACTGACCTCTTCCAGCCTGGCCGCTCCGAGGACCCCTTCGCGCTGCAGCAGGCCCACGTCGGGCCCTTCGATGCCCGCCGCCCGCAGCCGCTCCGGCAGGAACGTGCGGCCATCTGGCTCGGTGAGCAGGTAGCCGTATGTCTCGATGCGGTGCTTGAGGGGCCGGACCTCAAGCCTGTCCGCCACGGGACCGGCGCCGCCATGTGGATGGAGCCTCACGTCAAGCCCGGGCGGGCTGAGACCGACCAGGGCCCTGACCACCTGGTCACCGGACGCCGGATAATGCAGGTGGACCGGGTGCGCCACGCCGTCCAAAACCATCCGGGAGAGCACCCCGGGAAGGCCGAAGCAATGGTCCCCGTGCACGTGCGTAAGGCAGATCCTGGTGATGGCGCCCGCCGCCACTCCCGCATGGATCATCTGGCGCTGGGTACCCTCGCCGGGATCGAAAAGCAGCCCTTCGCCGTCCCAGCGCAGGAAGTAGCCGTTGTGGTTGCGGGTCCGCGTGGGAACCTGGGACGCAGTGCCCAGCACTACGAGTTCACGCACCGTTGGAATCTGACGCTGCAAGCAACCCTTTGGCGTAGGCGGCCTGGCCGCCGTGCTGAAGGCAGTCCCCCAGGATGCTGACCAGCCGCACACCCAGGGTGACGGGCGGATCCCAGCGCCTGTCGACCACACGGTCCAGGTCGGAATCCCCGATACCTTCCAGGACCCTGGCAGTCTGCCGGTGAACGGCCTGGTAATACTCCCGCAGGAGTTCCCGGGGCGCGCGGACTGCGTCCACCTGCTGGCTTGAGTGGCCGTAGCCCGTATCACTGTCCGCCAGCGGGAGCCCGAAGCGGGTTACGAATCCTTCGGCCTTCCAGACCTGCTCCAATCCCGAGGCGGACGCAACCTGCGCATCTTCCACCCGTCCCATGTGCCAGACCAGCCAGGCGATGGAATTGCCTTGGCCTGCAGGACGCAGCTGCAGCTGCTCCTCATCCAGCCCGTCCAGTACCTGCCCCACCAGGCCGGGGAGGCGGTCAAACGCCTCGAGCAACAACTCCTTGGAGTGCATGGGTCTCCTTCCCTGCGGACCGGGCCCGGGCGCACCCGGCCCGGGATTGCTAGCGTTCCAGGTCGTCCGGCTCAAACTCACTAAGGGGCGAGCCGCCAAAGTTTTCCTCGTCGTCGCTTGCGTCTGCTTCCAGGCCGGTGGGATTCCCGCCGAAATCGACGTCGGCTGCTGCTTCACCCAGCGTGGGTGTGTCCGGCGGAACCTGCTCATCGCCGGAGCGGTACCGGGCCTGCGCGCTTTCGTCCCGCAGCGTCTGGTCGCTCAGGAAGTCCTGCTCCTCCCCCGAGACTGCTTCGTCCTGCAGCAGCGGGTCCTCCTGCCAGCGGTCCGGATTGTTCTCTGCAGCCCCGGGGTAGCTGTCAGGTTCCCCGTTGACGGGATCGAGCTCCAGTGACGATGCCGCGCCGGGAGTCTCGTCGAGAAGAACGTCGTCTTCCTGCACAACTTCCAACTCATCGTCGGGGACGTTCTGTTCAGTCATGATGATGCCTTTCTCATGGGCTCCGGGCGGATAATAGTAAGCATACTGAGGAACGGTATGCCTGTGAACAGCCACCGCATTTCCGTCCCAAGCGGACAAACGGCGGTTCCCGGCCGCGCGCCAAGGCCGCAGGGCGGCCTGAACAGCGCTTCCGTGACTTTTGGCCCTAGAGTGCCGGTGGCGGCGGGGCCAGTCTTGAAAGGCAGGAAGACCAGTTCAAGACGACCAGGAAGTGCGGCCATGACATCCCAGAAACCCATCGCTGTGGGCACCAACGACTCAGCGCAAAGCCAGGCCGCGGTCCTGTGGGCGGCCCGCCGCGCCCACCGGACGCACCTGCCGCTGGTGATCCTCCACGTCGTCGACGACCGGTGGGTAGCTGAACCCTACCCCTGGTTTGGAACCCTCCAGCAGGCCGGCGAGGAACTGCTCAAGACCGCCGCCGGCAGGCTCGAAGGAACCGTGACGGTCACGCCGACTACGGAACTGCTCACCGGAAGCGTGGGCGGCCAGCTGGCCAAGTATTCGAAGAAGACCTCGATGATGGTCATCGGCTCCGGCAGCGGGCACCTTGGCGGGGCCCTCGCCGACCGCGCACTCCAGGTGGCGACCGCCGCCAAAGTCCCTGTCGCCGTCGTCGGGACCCAGGACCTCGAAGGCAGGTCCGGTGTGGTGGTCGGCGTTGACGGGTCTGCCGAGGCAACGCGGGCCGTCGCCTTCGCCGCGGCCGAGGCCGACCGCGAGGGAGACGAACTCACCGTCGTTTATGCCGTCAATGCGCCCGACCCCATCATCGACGCCGGCCTGACGCCGGGGGCGCTCGCGGACCTCATCGTGGACGAAGAACGCGTCGTGCTCTCCGAAACCGTGGCCGGGCTCAAGGAAGACTACCCGGACCTGACCGTGCACCAGCGGCTCGACAGGGAAAAAAACGCGGTGGACGCCCTTGTCGAGGCCGCCGCCGGGGCACGGCTGCTTGTGGTGGGCAGCCGCGGCCGGGGCGCCTTCAAGCGCCTTTTGCTCGGTTCGACCGCACACGGCGTGCTCAGGCACCTCCCGTGCCCCACGATCATTACCCGTACTGACACCGTTCACAGCCCCCTTTAGGCCGCAGCGCCTGCTGGTCCTTCTTCCCGCTCCACATCCTCCCCTACAGCGGAAGGTTCCACGCCATGAAAAAACCCGCCGCCATCATCATGCTGGTCCTCGGCATCCTGATCTCTCTTCCGGGACTGGCCGCGCTGGCGGGAGGAGCCGTGGCATCGGCGGTGGGATCGATCCAGGGGGACGGATACCTGACCTCCGGCACATCCCGTTTTTCCGTCAGTTCCTTTGCCCTCACCTCTCCGCGGGCCGAGGCCATCGGCGAGGATGTGCCGGGCAGGCTTCCTTTCGACATCGGTACCCTGCGGCTGCGGATTGCATCAATGATCCCCGACAAAGCGGTGTTCATTGGCATCGGCCCGCAGGCCGACGTCGAACAGTACCTGTCAGGTGTGCACCACTCGGAGCTGCTGAACATCCGGCAGCGGCCTTTCCGCGCCGAATACCGTGACGTTCCGGGCGGCAACCCCGCATCGCCGCCGGCCGGCCAGCGCTTTTGGACGGCCTCCGTTTCAGGCTCCGGCGAGCAGGAGCTGACGTGGAACATCACCCCGGGCACCTGGGAAGTGGTGGTGATGAATGCCGATGCCTCCTCCGGTGTTGATGTCCAGGCACAGGCCGGCTTCCGCTCAGACCTCATCAGGCCGGCAGCCACAGGCCTGCTGGTGGGCGGCCTCATCGCCCTCGTGATCGGTATTCCCCTCATCGTCTTCGGCGCCATGGGACTGGGCCGGCATGCCGGGCGGCCACCTGTTGGACCATCACCGGGCGGCCCGGCGGTGGCAGGACCGGGGATGGCGGGACCGGGGATGGCGGAACCGGGGATGCAGGCGCCTGGGATGGCCGGACCGGGGATGCAGGCAGTGCCGGCCGCACCCGGAGTGGCACCCCCGCCGCAGCCGTTCACCGTGGCAGCCGAAGACCGCCGCGCCTACCCCGCAAGGCTTTTCGGTGACATCGATCCGGGACTGTCACGATGGATGTGGCTGGTCAAGTGGTTCCTGGCCATACCGCATTTCATCCTTCTCTTCTTCCTCTGGTTTGCGTTCGTCATCACCACCATCGTGGCGGGCTTCGCCATCCTGTTCACCGGCCGGTACCCCAGGGCACTGTTCGACTTCAATGTGGGTGTCATGCGCTGGAACTGGCGGGTGGCCTTCTACGCCTACGCCGCCGTAGGCACCGACCTCTACCCGCCGTTTACGCTCAAGCGCACCAATTATCCTGCGGACTTTGACGTTGACTACCCGGAACGGCTGTCCCGCGGGCTGGTGCTGGTGAAATGGTGGCTCCTCTCGATCCCGCACCTGCTCCTGGTGGCCGCGTTTACCAATACAACGTGGCGGTGGCGGGCGGACAACACCTTCGTTGGCGCCACCTATGAGCAAAGTGCGGGACCGTCCCTGCTGGGACTGCTGGTTCTGGTCGCGGCAGTGATCCTGCTGTTCACCGGCCGCTACCAGCGCCCGCTGTTTGACTTCATCCTCGGCATCGACCGCTGGATCTACCGGGTCCTTGCCTACACAGCGCTGATGCGGGACGAATATCCACCATTCCGGCTGGACCAGGGAGCCACCGAACCTGAATGGCCCGGACCGGTGATTCCGCCGGCCGGGGCACCACCGGCGGGAGCCCCCGCGGCGCCGTGACCTTCGGCCCTAGCCCCGCAGCAGGCATCCGGGCATGATGGGCCTGACAGCGAGGGTCCGACGAGGGAGCAGACATGAGCATAGCCGGGGCACCAATTGCCAGGATCGTGGTGGGCGTCGACGGATCGGAACCGTCCCTGGAGGCACTTCGCCAGGCCCAACGGCTCGCCACTCCCCTCGGCGCCAAGGTCCAGGCGATCGCCTGCTGGGAGTACCCGCAGGTGTACTCGGGCTACGTCATGATGGGCATTGAGGGCTTCGAGGAAGGCGCCAAGAAGGTCCTGGACGACGCGATGGTGCAGGCTTTCGGCGCCGAGATGCCGGCCAACGTCACCTCGACCCTTGTCCGCGGCCATCCGCGTGAGGCGCTGATCGACGCCAGCCGGGACGCCGACATGATCGTGGTGGGGCGCCGCGGGCACGGCGGGTTCGGCGGCCTGCTCCTGGGCTCCGTCAGCTCCGCCATCGTGGCCCATGCCCACTGCCCGGTACTGGTGGTCCACACGCCCGAGAGCGGAGCCCACAGCTCCAAGGAGTCCTGAACGGTACGTCCGGGCGGGAAAGGTACTGACCTCCGGGACGGGTGATGGCATTGCCGCTCAGTGAGGCACGACGGCGGACACCCGCCATAGCGCTCGCCGCCGCCCTGGTGGTCCTCGCCATTTCACTGGCCCTGTTGCTCCCGGTGCCCTCGGCCGGTCCGCCGTCGGCATCACCGACGGCTCCCTCCCCGCTGCCCAGCGGCTCCAGCCAGCCCGGCACAGCCAGCCCAACCGTCTCCACCCCCGCGCCGGGGCCGCAGGAGACGGAGACACCCGAAGCGGGCCAGGCTCCCGTCGAGCCCCCGGTCGTCGTGCCGCCGGTTCCCGAACCGCAGCCCACGGAGCCACCGGCCGGCCCGACGCCACCCCGGGAGCCGGGTACTCCCCCGCAACCGGCGCCGTTCCCGGAATCCCTCCGCGGCCAGGACCTGACCGTCATCCCGGGGGCAGGCCGGGTGGTTGCCCTCACCTTCGATGCCGGAGCCAACGCGGCAGGACTGCCCAAAATCCTGCCCACCCTCGCCGCCAAGGGGGTCGCCGGGACGTTTTTCCTGACCGGCAACTGGGCGGCGAACAACCCGCAGGCCGTAGCGCAGATCGTGGCCGCCGGGCACCGGGTGGCCAACCACTCCATGACCCACCCGGGCTTCACCGGACTGGGCAACGACCAGATCTTCCAACAGGTGCGTGGTGCCGAGCAGGCCATCCTGGCAGCCGGCGCCGATCCAAGGCCGCTGTTCCGCTTCCCCTACGGCGAGCGGGACGCACGCACCATCGCTGCAGTCAACTCCCTGGGCTACGTGGCCGTCAGGTGGACCGTGGACACCCTGGGCTGGAAAGGCGCCAGTGGAGGTTCCAGCGTGCAGTCGGTGGCCGACCGCGTCCAGGCCGGCCTGCAGCCCGGTGAAATCGTCCTCATGCACATCGGGTCCAATCCCGACGACGGCACCACCCTCGACGCCGACGCCCTCCCCCGGATCATTGACCGCACCGCTGCCGCAGGATACGGCTTCACCACGCTCGATGCCCTGCCGGGGCAGTGAGGCCGCGGCACCATGGCGAAGACCCGGCCCTCCCGACGCGGGCACGTGCAGCCCCCGCGGCCGGAACCATCCTCCACCGGCCGCCAACCGGACGCTGTCCCTGATCCGGCACACCACGGGCTGCCGGTCCACGAGGTCGTCCTGCTGCTGGAAACGGATGCGGCCAGGGGCCTTGGCCAGGCGGAGGTAGCGCGCCGGCGCGCCCAGTTTGGCGCGAACGAGCTTCCCCGGTCCAGGGGCGGGGGAATCGCCCGCAAGCTGGGGCGCCAGTTCAACAACCCGCTGGTCTACGTCCTGTTGGCCGCCGCCGCCGTCACCGTGGTCCTTGGCGCGTTCCTGGACGCCGGCGTCATCCTCGCCGTAGTGCTGGTCAACACGCTGATCGGATTCGTCCAGGAAGTCCGGGCAGAAGCGGCCCTGGACGCCCTTCACTCGCTTGTCCGCACCCACGCCACCGTCATGCGCGGCGGCGAACGGAGGCAGGTTCCATCCGAGGACCTGGTCCCCGGCGACCTTGTGCTGCTGGAGGCCGGCGACAAGGTACCGGCTGACCTCCGCCTGGTGCGCCTGTCCGCCTTACGGGCGGACGAATCCGCGCTGACGGGAGAATCCGACCCCGTGCCCAAGGACGAGGTGGTCCTGCCCCCGGTCACGCCGGTGGCAGACCGGAGGAACATGCTGTACAGCGGCACCCTGGTGACCGCCGGCACGGGTGCGGGGGTCGTCGTCGCCATCGGCGGCGAAACCGAACTTGGCGAGATCCACCGCCTCATGGGGACGGTCCGGCCGGTGGCCACGCCGTTGACGGTCAAACTGGCACGCTTCAGCTCGACGCTCACCATAGCCATCCTGGCCCTCGCCGCCGTGGCCTTCCTTGCCGGGCTGGCACATGGCGAGCAGCCGGGGCAAATGTTTACTGCCGCCGTCGCCCTGGCCGTGGGAGCCATCCCCGAAGGCCTTCCTGCCGCCGTCACCGTGACGCTTGCCATTGGCGTCCGCCGCATGGCGCGCCGCCGGGCCGTGGTCCGCCGGCTGCCGGTGGTGGAAACGCTGGGCAGCACCACGGTGATCTGCTCGGACAAGACGGGCACCTTCACCGAGAACCAGATGACAGTCCGGGCACTCTGGACCCCTTCCGGGACGTATGACGTTACGGGTTCCGGCTACGGACCGGAGGGACGCATCGCCCCGTCGGCAGCACAGCACACCGGCGGCCGGCAGCACGTGGCGGATTCAGCGGAGCACCCGGCGGACGGGGACGCTGCGCTGCAGTGGTCCCTCCTGGGCGGTGCAGCCTGCAACGACGCCACCGTCCGCAGGGAGGGGCAGGGGTGGCACGTACGGGGGGACCCTACGGAGGCCGCAATGCTGGTGGCAGCAGGGAAGGGCGGGATGGACGTATCCGGCTTCCTGGCGGCCAACCCGCGGAAGCAGGAACTGCCGTTCACGTCGGAGCGGCAGTTCATGGCCACCCTGCACCTTTCCACGCTTCCGCACGGAGCCGGCGTGGTGTTCGTCAAAGGGGCCGCCGAACGGGTCCTTGACCTCTGCGGCACGGAAATGGACAGGTACGGTGCCAACAGGCCCCTCCACAGGCAGGCCGCGCTCAATGCCGCACATGCGCTCGCGGACAGCGGGCTCCGCGTGCTGGCCACGGCCATGATGCGCCTTCCCCCGGACAGCCGGCCTCTCTCCGCCATCCAATTGCGGGGCCGGATGACCCTGACCGGGCTCCAGGCCATGCACGACCCTCCCCGGGAAGCGGCCGCGGCGGCAGTGGCGGCCTGCCGGCGTGCCGGCGTGGCGGTCAAGATGATCACCGGAGACCACGTGCGGACTGCAGTGACCGTTGCCGCGGCGGTGGGCCTGGCCGCCGACCATGACAGCGGAACAGCCCTGACAGGCGCGGAGCTGGACGTCATTGCACCTGACCAGTTCGCCGATGCCGTGGAACGGGCCACGGTTTTCGCCCGGGTCTCGCCGGAACAGAAACTCCGCCTGATCGGGGCCCTGCAGTCCCGCGGACACGTGGCCGCCATGACCGGGGATGGCGTCAACGACGCACCGGCCCTCCGGCAGGCGAATGTCGGGATTTCGATGGGACGCACCGGAACGGAGGTGGCCAAGGAGGCATCGGACATCGTCCTCACCGATGACGACTTTGCCACCATTGAGGCCGCCGTTGAAGAAGGCCGGAATGTCTTCGACAACCTGACCAAATTCATCGTCTGGACCCTGCCCACCAACATGGCCGAGGGGCTGGTGATCCTCGTGGCCATCCTGCTGGGCGCAACGCTGCCCATCCTGCCCACCCAGATCCTCTGGATCAATATGACCACCGCTGTTGCCCTTGGACTCATGCTTGCCTTTGAGCCAAAGGAACCAGGACTGATGTCCAGGCCGCCACGGCCGCCGGACCGCCCCCTCCTGACGTGGGCGCTCACCGTGCGGATCCTGCTCGTTTCGGCCCTCCTCGTCGCCGGGGCATGGTGGCTCTTCGAACATGAATTGGCCGATGGTGCCTCTCTTGCACAGGCCCGGACGTCCGCCGTGAACCTTTTCGTGGGCGTGGAGGTGTCCTACCTCTTCAGCTGCCGGTCGCTGACCCGGCCGGCGTGGCGGATAAGCCCGTTCAGCAACCGCTGGCTCCTGGTCGGCGTCGCGGTGCAGGCGGCCGGCCAACTGGCACTCACGTATGCGCCGCTGATGAACGGGCTCTTCCACACCGCCCCCATCAGCGGCGAAGCGTGGCTGCGGATCCTTGGCCTGGCCCTGCTCGCATCCGTGGCAGTCGCCGTGGACAAGCGTTTGCGGCGCCGCGGCTTCTAGTGCGCATCCCCCGCGGCTGCAGCATCCGGCATAAGGCGCAGCAACACCAGGCCTGTGACCACGGCCATCACTGCCGCCATGAGGACCGCCGCCCCCACGCCAATCACCGCGATCAGCCAGGCAGGCTGGTCCGGCTGCCACAAAGGCGGGGCAACCAGCATGAACGCTGCAAGACCCGCCGCCCAGGCCGCGGCGTTGCCGGCGATCCACGGCCACGCCCGCCGGACATGGTGCCGCAGCTCAAACCACTGGGCAGTGCCAATGGATCCGAGCAGCAGGATTGCCGCCGCGCCACCCGCAGTCAGCCGGAGCGGAAGCGGCCAGTCCTGCCATTCCCCGAAGGTGGACGGCAGCATGCCCACGGACCAGGCGAATGCCGCGGCCACCGCGGTCAGCAGGACCCAGCGGGCCGCGGAGATCCCCGGCAACCGGTTCCGCAGGACGCGGACCTGGAACCATCCCAGGACAGCTCCTTCGGCGAGGCCGGCCAGTACCAGGAGTGCAAATTCCGCACGCGGCCAGGCAGTGGCCGCAAGAAACCACGCAAGGACCGGGGCGAGGAAGCCCAAGCTCTCGCCCAGGGTCGCCCAGCCCACCCAACGGGTGAGGAACGCACGGCGGGCTGTCCCGCCGTCGTACGTGCTGTCCGCAACGGCCACGGTGCCATCCTCCCTTTCCGCTTTACTCTCCTGCAACGGAACCGGATGCTCATCCAGATTCACCATGCCCGCGCCGCCACCGCCAGTGCCATAAGCCCCCGGTGCGGAAGTTCCGCACCGGGGGCCGAGGACCGGAGCCTGGTACCCGGCTCCGGAACAGGACTAATGGCTCTGCCCCGGACACCGGCAGAGACCAATACTGGAAGGGAAGGCGGACGGCTGGCGTCCGCCTCCACTTCAGCGGAGGTCGTGACGTGTACGGCTGGAACGACGGCATGGGCCTGTGGGGCTATGTCCTGATGAGCATCAGCATGGTGGTGGTCTGGGGAGCAATCATCACCGGCATTGTCCTGCTGGCCCGTTCCCTGCGGGCTCCCTCCCCGGGTGCACCCCGGCCCCCGTCGCCACTAACGGCAGAAGACGTACTGGCCGAGCGTTTCGCGCGCGGCGAGATCGACGTCGCGGAATACCGGAACAGGCTGGCCGTCCTGCGCGGCCAGCCGGGTACCTGAGTTCCGGTTCCCGCAGGCAATGGATAGTGGGTGCAGCTGTGCCGCTCTCTGAATTTGAAAAACGCGAACTCGAACTGATCGGCCATGGCCTGGAGGAGGAAGACCCCGGATTCGCGGCCCTGCTCGGAAGGGATGCCTTCGTACTGTCGCTTCGCACCCGCGTCAGGCGCGGACTCCTGCTTTTCGCGGCGGGCGTGGGCGTCCTGCTCCTTGGCCTGGTGGTCCGGGCGCCCTACCTGGGCATCGCAGGCTTCGCCGTCATGAACGGCGGAGCGTACTGGGCCATCAAAGACCTCCGCTGGTCCTTGCGGGCCAACCACCGGCACGTCGCCCAACTGGAAGGCAACAACGAATGAACACCAACAGCGGTAACGGCACGGAAGCCGGCTCCGAGGCGCGTGCGCTGCAGGCGGTGGAAGCCCACCATGCCGACATGCTGCGGCAACTGAACGCGCTGGTGGGACTGCTGACGGAGGCCGTGGAGGCACGGGACCCTGCCGCCGGACAGGAAACGCAGGCTGCGTTGCTGGACTGGTGCGACACGGTGCTGGTGCCGCACGCCCTGGCAGAAGAAGGGCCGCTGTACAGCGGGCCCCACGGCCTGCCGGAAGCGAAGCTGCTGTTGGACGGCATGCTGGCCGAGCATCAGGTCATCGTGGGCCTGGTTGAAGAGCTCAGGACCGCCGAAGGCGTTGCTGCCGCCGTGGCCGCCGGGGCCATCCAACGGATTTTCGCCCTGCACCTGGACAAGGAGAACCGCCTCCTGATGCCCTTCATCATCCAATCCCCCGGCCTGTCACTCGCACAGGCAGTCGAAGGGCTTCACGAACTGGTGGGGGAAGGCGCGGCACACCATCATGAGGACGGCCATCACAGCCACTAGGGCGGGATGACACGTACGACGGCGGGATGCCGGGTCGGTCAGTCAGGGCGACTGCAATCAGGCCGCCGGGTCATGGCTCCCCGTCAGGGCGCTTGCCTGGCCGGTGTCCCCCGCGCCTTCCGCCTCCGGGGCGTGCACCACCAGCACGGGACAGTGGGCATGGCTCACGCACGTCGAACTGACGGAGCCAAGGACAAAGCTCCCATGTCCCCGCCTGCCCACGATCAGCAAGGAGGCGTTGCGGCTCGCGTCGATGAGTACCGGCCCTGGCTTACCCCGTACCAGGCGGGCATGCACGAAGGCCGGCAGCTCCCCGAATGCTTCTTCCAGTGCCTGCTGGAGGACCTGGTGGGCCGCGTACTTGAACCCTTCGATCCCTACGGCGAGGTAAACCCCGTAGCCGGCCGGGACGTCCCAGCAGGCCCAGGCCTCAACCGTCGCTGACAGGGGCTCCGCCATGGCCCGGGCCACCCGGAGCGCGGCGATGGAGGCGTCTGATCCATCCACCCCAACGATGATCCTGGGGTACGTTTCAGGGGCAGTCATGCCGGCTCCATTCACTGTTGTTGCCGCATTCCCTCCTGCGGGCATCCTGCAAGCGTCGTCCCCAGAATGGAACAAGTGCGCTTTCAGGGGTAGGGCCGAAGGTCATGACAGGAACAGGGCCCAGACTTCGGGTGCCGCCCTGCGGATCGCCGGCGGACTTAGGTCCCTTCCGGCAGGACGCCTCCTGGGGAACAATGGGCTCAGGCCCTCCCCGGGGGCCGCCCCCGCACGAATGCGGGATTTGGTCCTGGAGATTTGGGAGCGATCAATGCAGATGCATGAAGCTGGGTCTGAGGCGGCAGGATCTCCCGGGCAGGTCCGGGTGTTCATCCTTGATGACCACGAACTTGTCCGGCAGGGGTTGAAGGACCTGCTGGAGGGCGAAGGGTTCCTTGTGGTGGGCGAAAGCGGCTCGGCTGCCGAGGCCACGCGCCGCATACCCGCACTGCACCCCGACATCGCCATCCTCGACGGAAGGCTTCCCGACGGCACGGGAATCGAGGTGTGCCGGGACGTGCGTTCCCTGGACCCCCGCCTGCGCTGCCTGATACTCACCAGCTACGACGACGAGCAGGCCCTTCGAGGCGCTGTCCTGGCCGGTGCCTCCGGATACATCCTGAAACAGATCAGGAGCGATGACCTCCTGGCCGGAATCCGGAAGGCGGCTGCGGGCGAGTCCCTCTTCGATCCGGGAGTTGAGCAGCAGATCATTACCGGACTGTCCACGGCACACACCGATCCCCGCCTGGAGGGCCTCAGCGCACAGGAGAAGAAGGTCCTGGCCCTGATCGGGCAGGGCCTGACCAACAGGCAAATCGGCGACGAACTGTTCCTGGCCGAGAAAACCGTCAAGAACTATGTTTCATCGATCCTGGCAAAACTGGGCTTCGAGCGCCGGACGCAGGCCGCTGTCTACGTCACCAAGAGCTCCACGGACACTGCCTGAGCCGGCAGGTCAGGTGAGCCGGGCGGTCCATGTCACGGATGTGCCCTTGCCTGGCCCGCTCTCAATGATGCAACTGCCCTGCAACAACTCAGCCCGGTGGCGCATGTTCGCCAGGCCGCTCACCCGGGCAGGGTCGGCGAAGCCCCGGCCATTGTCGCGGATGAGAAGCTGGACCTGGTCCTTGCCCACCGCAACCGTGACCTCCACGTCGTCCGCGCCGGAATGCCGCAGCGCGTTCCTGAGTCCTTCCGACAGCACGGACAGCAGATGGACGGCCACATCCTCCCGGATCGAGTCCACGGGGCCGTCCAGGGCCACCTTGGGGGTCAGGGCGTAGCTGCGCGAGTTTTCCCGGACCACCCGCAGGATCCGGCCCGTCAGCGGTTCGCGTTCCTCATCCGCCGTCCGGAGCGAGTAGATGGTGTCCCGCAGCTTGCGGATTGTTTCATCGAGTTCCGTGGTGACGGCGGCGATGCGCTCGTGCGCCACCGGGTCCACGGTGTAGCGGCGCAGGCTTTGGATGCTCAGGCCTGCGGCAAACAGGCGCTGGATGACGAGGTCGTGCAGGTCCCGCGCGATCCGTTCCCGGTCAGTGAACAGCAGGTTTTGTTCGCGCAGTGCGTTCACGCGCGCCAGGTCGAGCGCCAGCCCGATCCGGCTCCCGAAAATGGCACCCGACTCTGCGTCCGCCTGGTTGAAGGCGGCAGTTGCGTGTGCGCGGGCCAGCAGGAGAACGCCGTTGTCGCTGCTGCCATGCCCCAGGGAACACACGAGTACGGATCCGAGTTTCCCGGCCATTCCGGCCTCAAAGACCTGCCGCGGGTCCTTGGCCACAAAGGAGCCGCCGCCCTCGATCACGTCCCACACGGAGTGGGAGACCCTCCATTCCTGGCCTGCCTGGAGACCCTGCACACCAAGGCAGGACCGGCATCGAAGCACGCCTCCACCCGCCGGCACGGCCACCACTGCAAGTGCCGCATCCGATACCTTTAAAGCGGCGTCGGCAACGACGTCCAGGTTATCCGCGTCCCCGGGGCTGGACGCCATGATCAATCTGCTGCTGAGCTCCATGCCTGCTTCCAGCCACTTCTGCCGGCGCCCGCTGTCTTCAAAGAGGCGCGCGTTCTGGATCGCGACGCCGGCCGCCGCCGCCAGGGCAACGGCAAGGTCCTCATCGTCGGAGGTGAAATCCTCGCCACCTTGCTTTTCCGTCAGGTAGAGGTTGCCGAACACCTCGTCACGGACGCGGACGGGCACGCCAAGGAATGTCTTCATGGGCGGGTGGTTCGGCGGGAAGCCGGACGCAATGGGATGCCGGCCAAGGTCATGGAGCCGCAAGGGCTTTGGTTCGCGGATGAGCAGGCCAAGTACGCCGTGCCCCGTCGGCAGGTCGCCAATGGAGCGGATTCCGTCTTCATCAATACCCACCGTGATGAAGTGGCTCAGGGTGCGGTCTTCGCCAATGACGCCCATAGCGCCGTACCGTGCGCCGACCAGGGCGCAGGCCGAACGGACCAGGCGGTCAAGCACGGCCTCAAGGCTCAGATCCTCGGCGAGGGCCACCACCGCCGCCAGCAGGGCGTTGATGCGTTCCTGGGTATCCAGCTGTTCGTCGCCCCGGGCGGAAAAGTCCCGCAGCAGGTCTTCAACGGTGTCCCTAGTCGGCGGACGCCAGGGCTTCTCAGTGCTCACGTTCCACCTCCTGCGGCAAGAACCTGCCACGCTGCGGGTCCTTGGCGCGGTCCGGGGGTCCGGAACGGAAATGCCTGCCCCGGGCCGCAAGTCCGCCTTCACTTGGGCATGAAGACGCTACCGGCACAATTCTAGGAGGCCCAGGCGAAAATTACCTCCGACCGTCCCGGATGGGTGCCTTTGCTGGCGCGGGACCTTCTTCCCTATCCCCGGGAGGTTTGCCGGTCCTAGGCTACGGCCATGAATACCGCAGCCACAGAACCTGACATCAAGGAACTCGGCGTCCACGATTGCTGGCGATACCTTCGTTCAACTTCCCTCTGCAGGATCGCCTTCTCCGAGGGGGACGCAGTGGAAAACTATCCGGTGAATTTTGTCCCCACCAACGGCACACTGCTCATTCGTACCGGCCAGGGAACAAAGCTCGCCTCCCTTGCCGACCGGAAAGTGGTAGCCGTCGAGGCGGACGGAATGAACCAGTACGGCACCATCGCCTGGAGCGTCATCATCAAGGGGCACGCCAAAGTTGTAACCGATGCGGAGGAAGTCCAGGACGCCATGGAGGCGGGCTTGTCCCCCTGGCAACCCGGCCAAAAAAATGTCCTGATCCGGATCACGCCGCAGGATATCAGCGGCCGGAGGTTCGTCATCGCGGCGCCGACCCATTGGTGGCCGGCCCGGGAGCCCAGCGCCGACTGACCCAGCGCCCACTAGCCCAGCGCCGACTGGCCAACGCTGATCAGGCCAACGCGGATCAGGCACGCCGGTCAGGGCAACGTCATCCGGCTCCGCTCCACGCCCGCACCACACCCCTTCTCCAGCACCCCCTAAGGATGGTCCCCCATGGCAACTGCCAAGCCAATCGCCGTCGGCATCACTAATACTTCGGCCTCCAACGCCGCCCTGTTGTGGGCAGCTGCCCGGGCCAACAGGCTAAAGTGCCCCCTCGCCGTCGTAAATGTGGTGGACGACCGCTGGATGGCCGCCGAAGTGCTCCCCTACCTTGAAGTCCTGCGTGAATCGGGGCTGGCGCTGTTGAAGGAGGCCGGTGAAAAAGCCACCGCAGCCGAACCCGGACTGCAGGTAACCCTCCAACTGCTCGAAGGAGGCATCGGGGCAGCCCTGGGCGACTATTCCAGGAATGCCTCCATGCTCGTCCTGGGCACCAGCGGCCACACGCGCGGCGCCCTGACGGACCGGGCCCTCCAGGCCACCGCCACCGCGGAGTGCCCGGTGGCCGTCATCGGTGATGCCCAGGAGGCAGGCCGCGGCATCGTGGTGGGCGTGGATGGCTCGCGTGAAGCAACACAGGCAGTGGCTTTTGCAGCCGCGGAGGCTGACGCACTGGGCGAGGAGCTGACCGTCCTATATGCCTTCACCGGCCCCAACCGCTGGATTGCGGCAGGGCTGCCGCAGAGCAGTTTCGCCACCCACGTCGTCGAGGAGGAACAGATCGTGCTCGCCGAAACTGAGGCGGGCCTCCGGCAGGACTATCCGGACCTCGTGGTCAACACCAGGATGGAGACCGTTCTTGAGCCGGCGGACGCCCTGATCCGTGCTGCATCCGGCGCCCGGCTGCTGGTCCTGGGCAGCCGCGGAAAGGGTGGCTTCGAAAGGTTCGTCCTGGGATCCACGGCACACGCAGTGCTGTCGCAGCCGCCGTGCCCCACCGTGATCACCCGGGTGCACAAGCAGCAGCACGCCGACTGACCGGGTCAGCTGCCTGGCCACATCATGACAATCGCCGGGGACAACGGGAGACCGGTCCCGGGACTGGACGTGAGCCATCCCCGGGACGGACTCTCCACCGCAGAAGTGCGGGAGCGCACTGCCGCCGGCCGTGTCAACAGCGTGCCAACGGCAACCAGCAGGAGCGCCTGGGAGATTGTCCAGGCGAACGTGTTCACCCTGTTCAACGGCGTGGTGGGAGGCTGCTTCATCCTCCTGCTGGTCCTTGGCCAGTGGCGTGATGCGCTGTTCGGCTTGTCCGCCATCAGCAATTCGCTGATCGGGATCATCCAGGAGTACCGGGCAAAGCGTTCCCTTGACCAGCTTGCCATTCTGCAGGCCGCCCGGAACACGGTGGTCAGGAACGGGGCCAGGGAAGTCGTCTCCTCGGACGAACTGGTCCCTGACGACCTGGTGGTGCTCAACGCCGGGGACCAGGTAACGGCAGACCTGGAGCTTCTTGGCGGGGCACCGCTTGAGGTGGACGAATCCCTGCTGACGGGCGAGTCGGAACCCGTTCCCAAAGCCGGCGGTGCCGTGCTGCTGTCCGGCTCGCTGATCCTCGCCGGCAGCGGCCGGGCCAGAGTGCTCCGCGTGGGACCCGACACCTTCGCTTACCGGCTGGCAGCCGAGGCACGGCGGTTCTCCCTTGTCAGGTCAGAGATCCGCAGGGGCCTGGAGAAAGTCTTTACCGTCATCACCTGGCTGTTACTGCCCACCGCACTGCTGCTCACGAATGCGCAGATGCAGGACCAGGGCGGATGGGCTGGAGCCATGGGATCGGGGCGGTGGATACCTGCCGTCGTGGGAGCTGTTGCCGGGATCATGGCCATGATCCCCCTGGGCCTGCTCCTGATGACAAGCGTGGCCTTTGCCGTGGGCGGCCTCCGGCTCGCTCGCCAGAAGGTCCTGGTCCAGGAACTCGCCGCCGTGGAGGTATTGGCACGGGTGGATGTCCTCTGCCTGGATAAAACCGGCACCCTGTCCTCCGGCTCCGTGGTGTTTGACGCCGTCCATGAGGCCGGAACAGTTCCTGCGTCCGGGTGGCGGCCGGCGGTGGAATGGTTTGGTGCCAATGCTGAGGCCAGCAGCACCGCTGCAGCCATCGGCGCGGCCTTTCCCGTGCGGGTTCCGCTGCAGGAGCAGGATTCCGTCCCGTTCTCCTCCGCCCGGAAGTGGAGTTCGGTGACGTTCGCGCCGGGCTCCGCCGCCTCCGGGACGTGGATCCTGGGAGCGCCGGATACGGTCCTCGGGTCCGCTGACTCTGCTGATGCGCACGCCAGGGCGGCGGCCCTCGCTTCCACCGGCCTGCGGACCCTGGTTCTGGCGCACCTCCCGGCGCCGCTGCCGCCGGGCCCCCAAGAGGCAGGCCTGCCGTCCGGGCTGGTGCCGGTCATGCTGCTGACCTTCCGGGAGAGCATCCGCCGGGACGCCGCCTCCACCCTCGACTACTTCCGCCGGCAGGGGGTGACCGTCAAGATCATTTCCGGTGACGATCCCCGGACCGTGGCAGCGCTTGCGCGCGGGGTGGGTTTTGGAACCGGGGTTGCCTATGACGCACGCACGCTTCCCCGGGATCCGCTGCTGCTGGAGGAAACGGTGGAGTCGCAAAGCCTCTTTGGAAGTGTGACCCCATCCCAGAAACGGGACCTGATCCAGGCCCTGAAGCGGCGGGGGCACACGGTGGCAATGACCGGGGACGGGGTGAACGACGTCCTGGCACTTAAGGATGCGGATCTGGGGATCGCCATGGACTCGGCCTCCCCCGCGACCAAGGCCGTGGCCCGCATGGTCCTCCTGGACGGGCGCTTTGAACGGCTGCCGGCGGTGGTGGACGAGGGGCGCCGGGCCATCAGCAACATTGAGCGCGTCTCCCTGGTCTTCCTGAGCAAGACTGTCTACGCCACGGTCATCTCCGTGGTGACCGGCGTCCTGTTGCTGGCCTTCCCGTTCCTGCCCCGGCAGCTGTCCGCACTGGACGGACTGACCATCGGCCTGCCGGCGTTCTTCCTTGCCCTGCAGCCCGGCGGCCAGCGTTATGCCCCCGGGTTCCTGAGGCGTGCCCTGGCCTTCGCGGTCCCGGCAGGCATCTGCACGGCCCTGTGTGTCCTGGCGGTCAGCGCGTACGGGCAGTTGTGGGGCGGCCACAGCCTTGAGTCCGCCCAGTCCGCGGCAACGGTGACACTCGGCCTGGTGGCCGCGTGGATCCTGGTGATGGCATCACGCCCCCTCAACCGGATCAAGGTGTTGATCCTTGCCGGGATGTACGCGGGGCTGGTCCTGTTGTTCAGCGTTCCCTTAACGCAGGACTTCTTCCGGGTTGAGTGGCCGCCCGCCGGACTGCTGGCCGTCTCGGTTGCAGTTGCCCTGGCAGGGTGCCTGGCCATCGAACTGGTTGGCCGCCTGACCCGCCGGCCACCGGCGGGTCACGGCCGAACGGGGCTGGGACCTTTGCCTCTGGAGCCGGATTCATCGAAAGGGGATGGTGGAAGTGCCGGGCAACGCGATGGTCCGGCTTCCACATGAGCAGGAGGCAAGAATGACTGACCTGATGAAATGGTTTGATAACCGCCGCTCCCCCATCGATGTCATCGAACGGCTTTTCGAGGGTGACCTGGGGTCCTCCGCCATCAGGGTCGAAGAGATGGTGGACGGCAACACGCTGGTGGTGCGGGCAGAGCTGCCCGGCATCGATCCGGAGAAGGACGTGGACGTGACGGTTACGGACGGTGTCCTGACCATCAAGGGAGAACGGCAGGAAAAGAAGGAACACAAGGAGAAGGACAGCTACCGGTCCGAGTTCCGCTACGGTTCCTTCGTCCGGCGGATCCCCCTCCCCACCGGGGTGAAACAAGACGACGTAACGGCTGCATACAAGGACGGGGTCCTTGAAGTGCGGGCTCCCATGCCGGAGCAGGTGCAGGCAACCGGGGCGTCCAAGATCCCCATTACCAGGGGCTGAGCAGAGTCACGGTACGACGACGGTGCCTGGCTTCCGGGGAGACTGTCCCCTGGGGTGCCAGGCACTTTCCTGTGGCCGCCAGGGCAGTACGCGGGGACACGCAGTATGCCTTGGGCAGCGGGTCAGACGGCTTGTTCGTTGGCAGCCCGCGCCTCTGCTGCCGCAATAACCGGAAGCGTCCGCACGTACGTGTCCGGGTTCAGGGACACCGAATCGATCCCCTGGCTGACCAGGAACTCCGCAAGGTCCGGATGGTTGCTGGGCCCTTGTCCACAGATGCCGATCTTGATGCCGGCGGCATGGGCCTTGCTGATCGCCTGGGCAATCATGGACATTACTGCCGGATCCCGCTCATCGAACAACCCGGCTAGTTCCTCCGAATCGCGGTCCACCCCCAGGACCAGCTGGGTGAGGTCGTTGGAACCGATGGAAAAACCGTCAAAACGCTTGGCGAATTCCTCTGCCAGGACCACGTTGGATGGGATCTCACACATCATGTAGAGCTGGAGCCCTTCGGCGCCGCGGACCAGCCCGTGCTCTTCCATGGCCTGGATGACCTGGTCCGCTTCCCGCACGGTGCGGCAGAAGGGGACCATGACAATCACGTTGCCGAACCCGGCCTGCTCCCGGACGCGTTTGAGGGCCTTGCACTCCAGCGCGAATCCTTCCCGGTAGGCGTTGCTGTAGTAGCGGGAGGCGCCGCGGAACCCCAGCATGGGGTTTTCCTCGGGACGTTCGAAAGCGCTGCCGCCGATCAGGTGGCTGTACTCGTTGCTCTTGAAGTCGCTCAACCGGACGATCACCGGTTTGGGATGGAAGGGGGCGGCGATCTTGGCGATCCCCGTGGCCAGCACGTCGATGAAGTACTCCTGCGGGTCCTGGTAGCCGCTGGTGAGCTGCCGGATGAGCGCGGCCTCCTGGGGGTCTGACACCCGTTCCGGATGGACCAGGGCCATGGGGTGGATGCGGATCAGGTTGTTGATGATGAACTCCATCCGGGCCAGGCCTACGCCGTCCGCAGGCAGCCGCCACCACTTGAACGCGGCGGCCGGGCTGGCGATGTTGATCATCACGTCCGTGCGGGTGGCCGGGAGGGCGTGCATGTCCACGTCCTCCACGGAGAACTCCAGCAGCCCTTCGTAGACGCGGCCCTCTTCGCCTTCCGCGCAGGACAGGGTGACCTGGCCGCCGTCGGGAAGGACCTCTGTGGCGTTGCGCGTTCCCACCACTGCGGGCACGCCCAGTTCGCGGCTGACAATGGCGGCGTGGCTGGTTGTGCCGCCGTGGTCCGTGATGATGCCCGCGGCCCGCTTCATGACGGGAACCCAGTCCGGGTCCGTCATCCGGGTGACCAGCACGGAGCCGTCCACGAATGATTCGATGTCCTTGGCATCCCGCACCACGCACGCCTGCCCGCGCGCGACCGAATCTCCGATGGCGGCGCCGGTGACCAGGACCTTCCCGGGCCCTGCAAGGTGGTAGGTCCGGAAAGTTGATGTGCTCCGGCGGGCCTGGACGGTCTCCGGCCGTGCCTGCACCATGAAGAGTTCGCCGGTGACCCCGTCCTTGGCCCACTCCATATCCATGGGCACGCCGTAATGTTCCTCCACCGCGACGGCCCAGCGGGCCAACAGGACAATCTCGCGGTCATCCAGTACCCGTGAGCTCTGCTCCCGCCCGGTCGTCTCCACCATCATGGTCCTGGCATCGCCACCGCGGCTGTACACCATTTTGCGTTCCTTGGCACCGACTTGCCGCTCGATCACGGGGCTGAAGCGCCGGTCTGCAAGGAGCGGCTTGAACACCTGGTACTTGTCCGGGTTGATGGTGCCCTGGACCACCGTCTCCCCCAGCCCCCAGGCGGCGCTGATGACCACCACGCCGGGAAAGCCGGACTCCGTGTCGATCGAAAACATCACCCCTGATGCGCCAAGGTCCGAGCGGACCATGCGCTGCACTCCAACGGACAGGGCAACGTCGAGGTGGTCGTAACCCTTCATTTCGCGGTAGCTGATGGCACGGTCCGTGAACAGGGAGGCGTAGCAGCGCCGGCACGCCTCCAGGACCGCGCGCTCCCCGGCCACGTTCAGGAAGGTTTCCTGCTGGCCGGCGAAACTGGCGTCCGGGAGGTCCTCGGCCGTGGCACTGCTGCGGACCGCAACGGCCACTTGGTCTTGCCCGGTGCGCTGGCAGAGGGCCCGGTAGTGCTCCTGGATGTCGGCAGTGATGTCCGCCGGGAAGGTGGCCTGCAGGAACAGTTCGCGGATCGCCGCCCCGGCCTGCCGAAGTGTTGCTGCCCCGGCGCGGTGGTCCTCCATGTGCTTCCTGATCCGGGGCTCCAGGCTGTTGGCAGCAAGGAAAGCGCGGTAGGCGGTGGCCGTGGTGGCGAACCCTTCCGGAACCCGGACTCCTGCCGGCTGCAGCGCACGGCTCAACTCCCCCAAGGAGGCGTTCTTTCCCCCTACGGAGGGGATGTCCGCGATCCCGGTTTCTTCAAGCCATTTGACGCTGACATCGGCCAGGGACGTTTCTGCAGCGGCGGTCATGGCTCGATTCTGGCCTTGGTGGCGCCGGGGCAGGCAGAGTCTTTGGTCCTAGCTCCGCCGCAGGCGCGCCCGGGCCGCTTTGTGGATCCAGTCTGCAAGAAGGACAGCGGGGGCCGCGAGAAGTGCCAGGAGGAAGCCCAGGGGAGGCGGCGGGGCCTGGCCCAACAGCGTTGCAAGGTAGGGCAGGAACAGGCACACCGCAAGGATGGCCAGTTCCGCAAGAACTGCCCATACCAGAAGCCGGTTGGTACCCCATCCCAGCTTCCAGGGCGGCACGGTGGCGCTCCGGCAGGCAAAGGCGTTGGCCAGCTGTCCCAGGACCACGGCGGTAAAGGCGGCGCCGGAGGCAGCCATGAGGAGCCCGGGCTGGGGAACCTGCCCCCGGATCCACCCGCCGGCAGCGAGGACAACGGAGAAGACGGCCATTTCCATGGCGGCCTCCGTGGGACCCAGGATGCAGAAGACACGGATGATCAGTTGCCGGTCCATCAGGTGCCGGCGTTCGGGCGGACGCGCCAAAACACGCCGGCCGGGCGGTTCGGCGCCAAGGGCCAGCGCGGGCAGCAGGTCGGTGCCAATGTCCAGGGCAAGGATTTGAAGGACACCGAGGGCAAGCGGGAAGTGGCCGCCGGAGAGCGCCCAGATGACAAAGGGAGTCAGCTCCGCCACGTTGTCGGTGAGATGGTAGGTGAGGAACCGGTGGATGTTGGCGTAGGTTGCCCTTCCTTGTTCGATGGCTGCCACGATGGTGGCGAAATGGTCGTCCAGAAGGACCAAATCCGCTGCCTCCCGCGCCACGTCAGTTCCGCTCCGCCCCATGGCCACGCCGATGTCGGCTTCGCGAAGGGCCGGGCCATCGTTGACGCCGTCGCCGGTCATGGCCACCACATGCCCACGGGCCTGCAGCGCCTTGGCCACGCGGAGCTTCTGTTCGGGCGAGACCCTGCTGACCACCACTCCGTCACGGTCCAGGAGTGCGCCGAGTATTTGCTCGTCCGCCGGAAGGTCTGCGCCTTCCAACACGTATTCAGGCGTTCCGGCAAGGCCGATCTGCCGGGCGATCGCTGCCGCCGTGGCAGGGTGGTCGCCGGTGATCATGGCGACCTTCAGGCCCGCCTGCCGCGCCGTTCGGATGACGTTGCCCACATCCGGCCGGGGCGGATCCTGCAGTCCGATCAGGCCCAGGAGTTCCATGTCCGTTTCAAGTTCTGCGGCAGGGCTGGTCTGCCAGGTTTCGGGTGCTCCCGCGAGACGCCGCCGTGCCACCGCAATGACGCGCAGGCCACGCGTTGCCATCACCTCTACCTGTTCCTTGACCTGACCCGGCACGGATTCACACAGTGGGAGCACGGTTTCGGGGGCACCCTTGCAAAACAGCTCGGGCCCCACAAGGGCAGACTCCCTGCGCCGCACCGGATCGAACGGCAGCCGGCGCGATGCCGCGGGCCCGGACCCGGCGCCTGTCAGCCGGCGGGCCAGCACGTCCACGGCAGCTTCCATCGGGTCACCCTGTGCACGCCACTGTCCATCGTGCAGCTCGGCCCTGCCCTGTGAAGCGGTGCGGGCGGCGAGCGCCGCCTGGGCCGCCCTGGCCGTTCCCCGGCCCTCGATGTGCGCGTCCGGGTCATACCCCTGGCCCGTCACATGGACGGCCCCTTCCAGGGTGAAGACCTCGACGGCGTTCATTCGGTTCTGCGTCAGGGTCCCGGTTTTGTCGGTGCAGATGAAGGTGGTTGAGCCCAGGGTTTCCACGGCTTCAAGGTTGCGGACCAGGCCGTTGCGGGACGCCATGCGCTGGGCGCCCATGGCCAGGGACAGCGTGACAGTGGGCAGGAGCCCTTCCGGGACCAGGGCCACGGCCACGCCGATCGAGAACAGGAAGGAATCCCGCCACTGAAAGCCCACCAGCAGCGACGCCAGGAAGAAGACCGCTGCGATACCCAGCGCCATGCCCGCAGTAACGCGGACAATCCGCCGCAGTTCCAGGGACAGCGGCGTAGGAGGAGGAACCGCTCCGCTGGTGAGGGCGGCAATTCCGGCCAGCCTGGTCCTGGCTCCCGTGGCGGACACGGCGGCCTCTCCGTAGCCGTTGACCAGGAAGGTACCGCCCCACGCCGCGTCACCTGCGGCTTTCGGCACTGGCTCGCTTTCGCCCGTCAGCATGGATTCATCCATTTCGCAGGCCGATGCTGACAGCAGGACCATGTCTGCAGGCACACGGTCACCGGCACTGAGCAGCACCACGTCGTCAACCACCAGCTCGCTGGCGTGGACCTTGCGCACCGTCCCGTCCCGCCGCACCACCACGTCGGCGGGCAGCAGGCCGCGCAGCCTGGCGGCGGCATGCTGGGCGCGTTCCTGCTGGATGTGGGCGAACACCCCGTTGACAATGACGACGACGATGATCGCCACGGCCAGCTGCGGCATGTCCGCAACGAATGCCAGCGCGGCGGCGCACCACAGCATGAGGGCGAAGAAGTGCGTCATCTCCCCCCACAGCTTTCGCCATTGCGGGACGGGTTTCTCCGCCGGGAGCTGGTTGGGGCCCGCCTGCTTCAGGAGCTGCGCTGCCCGTTCGGAGCTCAGGCCCTCCGCAGTCCTCACACAGCGTCCGCCTCCTGGCCCACCAGGAGCACCGGGCAGGTTGAGTGGGCCGCGCACGCCTTGCTCACCGATCCCATGGACGACTTAAGCAGGCCGCCTTCGCCATGCCTTCCAACAACCAGCATCTGCGCGCGGCGGCTCTCCTCCACCAGCACTTTCGCCGGAGGGCCGAACTTGATGGTCACGTCGATGTTTTCGGGCCGTTCCCCGGAGAAGGCCCGGCCCAGAGCATCTTCGACCAGGCGGCCGGCGGCGTCCTCAAGCCTGGCGGTGAACTGCCGGTCCGCCCCTTCCAGGCGGGACATCACCAGGTAGTCCGGCATTCCGACGCATGAAATGACTTCCAGCCGCGTGCCCAGGCGGGCTGCCAGCGTGCCCGCATAGCGCAGGGCTGCGGAGGAGTATTCGGATCCGTCCACACCTACAATGACGGGTTTGGCCCCTGTTTCTGCGTTCATGGACACCACAATCCCGGCTGCGGGCGGCGCTGGGAAGGGCCAAAAGTCATGCCCGGCGGCCACACCACCTCCCGCTCCGGGCAGGCCTGGCGGAAGGAAGCCGGCATCAACCGCGTTGCCGTGCCTCGTCCGCTCCGCGCAATGCCCTGAGTCCGTTCAGGATGGTGGCCAGGTCAACTACCTCCTGCAGGAGGGCACCGGCAACAGCGGGAATGAAACCCGTCATGGCGATGGCCATCAGGATGAGGCTGAGCCCGATCCCAGTCCAGATACTTACCAGGGCCACAGCAACGGTCCGCTTTCCAATGGCCACGGCCAGGGCCACCTTGGACAGGTCATCGAGCATGATCACCACGTCCGCGGACTCGCTGGCCGCGGTGGCCCCCTTGGCACCCATGGCGATCCCAACGTCGGCGGCGGCAAGGACCGGGGCATCGTTGACGCCGTCACCCACCATCAGGACGGGTCGTTCCAAAATGGCCGCAACCGTGTTGACTTTGTCCTCTGGAAGGCATTCGGCCTGGACGTGGCCCATTCCCGCTTCCTCGGCGATGTGGGCAGCCGTCGCGTGGGCATCACCGGTCAGCAGCATGGTGTTCCGCACGCCCAGCCTGTGCAAGCGCGCCAGGGTGGCCACGGCGTTGCGGCGCAACGGGTCCTTCATGATCAGTGCACCCGCGTACTCGCCGTTGACCGCCACGTGGACTGCCAACTGGCCACTCTGGACTGCTGCTTCCCGGTATCCGCTGGCCGAACTGCGGATCAGGGCGGCTTTTCCCACCACCACCTGCTGGCCGTCGCAGACAGCTTCAACCCCGTGCGTGGCGTTTTCGGTCGCCTGCTGCACCTGCAGCAGTTCAATGTTCGCTTCCTTGGCGGCTTCGATCACGGATGCTGCCAGCACGTGGGAGGAATACTGCTCGGCGGAGGCCGCCAGCTGCAGGATCTTCCGGCTGCCAAGGGCTTCCCCCGGGCCCGGCGCCACCTGGATCCCGTCCAGGACCGGGCGGCCGGAGGTGAGTGTTCCAGTCTTGTCGAACACCGCTGTCTGCGCCTTGGCAAGCTGCTCCAGGCTTCTGGTGTTCTTGATGATGATGCCCTTGTGGGCGGCCTGGCTGGTTCCAGCCAGGAATGCCACCGGCGCTGCGATCAGGAGCGGGCACGGGGTGGCCACCACCAGCACCTGGGCAAAGCGGAGCGGCTCACCTGACAGGAACCAGCCGGCCCCGGCCATGGCCAGGGCGAGGAGGGTAAAGGGCACCGCGTAGCGGTCAGCGAGCCGGACTACCGGCGCACGGCTGTTGGACGCTTCCTCCACCAGGGCGATGATCCGGCTGTACTGGGAGTCAGCCGCGGTGGCCGCCGCCCGCATGCGGATGGCGGCCACGCCGTTCACCGAACCACTCAGCAGCAGCTCCCCCTTGCTACGCTCCACCGGCAGGCTCTCCCCCGTCAGCGATGATTCGTCCATGCTTGCTGAATCGGACAGGAGTTCGCCGTCAACAGGTACCAGCTCGGAGGGGCGGACCACCAGCACGTCCCCGGGCACCACCTCGCCTATCGGGGTGTCCTCCAGGACTGTGTCGGCACTTTCCCTGTGGGCAAAGCGGGGAGCCCGGTCCAGCAGGGACCGCAATTCACGCGCGGCGCGTCCCTGGGCAAAGTTTTCCAGTGCCTCCCCGCCGGTGAGCATCAGGATCACCACCAGGGCCGCGAGGTACTCCCCGACGGCCACCGTGCTTGCAACCGCCATCAGGGCCAGCAGGTCGATGCCCCAGCGTCCCTCCCGCAACGACCGGACCATGCCGGCCGCCCGCGCCACCACGATGATGGCAGCGTAGGCCGAGGCGAGCACGCGGACCTGCAGTTCCAGCCCAAACTGCAGCAGCACCAGGGCGGCAAGGAGTACCAGGCAGGTCAGCGCGACGACGGGATACCGCCGGAGGAAGCCCCACACCTTCTGCACGGGCGAGCCGACGCGTTCCTCGACCTCAACGCTGCCGGCGGTTGCCGCAGGCGGGACGGCCTGCTTTCTCATTCAGGACACTTTCAACATGGGCGGTAGCGGTCCTCACACATAAGACTGAAACTATCCTGATGCCGGCAGTACGGCTAGGGCATTAGGCCCCGGCCGGCGGCATGACCTTTGGCCCTGCCCCGCCGGCGGCCCCGGGAGCATGGTTGAGGGGCAACATGCCGCCTATCCGGACCGGGAGCCTCCATGAAAGCCGTCGTCCTCTATGACTCCGCGTATGGAAACACCAGGACCATCGCCGAGGCGATGGCATCGCGCCTGGGGCGGGACGCGGCCGCTGTTCACGTTGACGGTTTTGATGCCGACGCCCTGCACCCGGGTGACCTGCTCGTCGTCGGCAGCCCCATCAACGGCTGGAAGCCGACTGCCCGGATCACCGAAACGCTGGCAGACCTCGGGCGCCGGGGACTGGCAGGGGTGAAGGCAGCAGCCTTCGATACGAGGGTGAAGCTGTTCATCCACGGCGACGCTGCCAGGAAGATGACGAAGGCACTGACGGAGGCAGGTGCCAGCATCGTTGGCGGACCCATGGCTTTCTACGTCAAAGGCAGCGAGGGCCCGCTGGTCGACGGTGAGGCCGAGCGGGCGGCAGCCTGGGCCGCCGGACTTGCGGCCGGGGCGGGCAACGGTACTGCATAGGCGGGGACGCTGTTACTTTGCAGCCGTGGACGGTAGAGCGGTTCTTCGCCGGCGCTCCGGACGCCCTTGGGCTCTACCAGGCAGCGGAGCGGATGGCGGCGGAGCTGGGCCCCCATGAGGTCCGGGTCGGAAAGAGCCAAATCTCGTTCCGCCGGCGCCGGGGCTACGCCTACCTGTGGCGGCCCGGGGTCTACGTGAATTCCCCGGTTCCGCTGGTCCTGTCCCTCGCGCTGCCGCGGAACCTGGGCTCGCCGCGCTTCAAGCAGGTCGTCCACCCGGCGAAAGGAACCTGGATGCACCATCTGGAGCTCACGGACAGTTCCCAACTCGATGCCGAGGTCCGCGGTTGGCTGCTCGAAGCGTATGAGGCTGCGGCCTGACCTGGCATGCCCTTTAGAGTCCTATGGCCCTGTCACGTTGGCCGCGGGATGGCAAGGCTGGGGGCATGACTGAAAATGGCCAGCAGCCGCGAAAGATCCATGTCACCGAACAACCCGTCGCCGTGGTCCGTGAACGGGTTCCCATGGACGCTCTGACGAGCTTCTTCAGCCGGGCCTTCGGTGAGGTGATGGCCGCGGTGCAAACGCAGGGCGTCAGCCCGGCAGGACCGCCGTTCGCGCTTTACCACGGCATTCCCGGCGCCACGGTGGACGTCGAAGCCGGGTTCCCCGTCGCCGGGAACTTCCAGGGAACAGGCGAGGTGGCCCGCGGCGCGCTTCCCGATACTGACGCGTTCGAGGCCATCCACACGGGCCCTTACGACACCCTCGGCAGCACGTACGATGCCATCCGCGAACGGATGGAAGCCGAGGGCGCTGCCCCTGCCGACACCATGTGGGAGTACTACCTGACCGATCCGGAGCAGCAGCCGGATCCGGCCACGTGGCAGACCAGGGTCATCTGGCCGGTGGACTGAGTCGGCCAGGGTTTCGGCCGCCCCGGGGCCTGGTCCTGCATTATCTTCCGGGGCCGCGACTGAAGGTGAGGTCCCAGGGCTGCACGCCGTGGCTGGTTTCGGACCACCCGTCGCGGGCCAGCTCCCGGCGGAGCTGGCTGAGGCTGGCCTGCATGCCGGGAGCCCACGCCTCTTCGGGAGGTGTCGGGTTCAGCGGCGGACCGGGAAACGTATCGCTGGCATAGAGCCGGCGTCCGTCCCCGGTCCTGGCCACAAACTGCAGTTGCGTCCGCCCGTACTGTGAGCCCAGCGTGTACAGGATCCGCGCCCACCACTTGCGCGATGCGGCGTCCTCCAGCTCTATCCGGAGCCGCTCCTCGGGACCGGGACCTGCGTATCCGGGAGCTGGTTTGCCTGGGCGGCCAGGTCGAGGTGCATCTGTCGTCATGTCGTCCTCCGGGAACCGCAACATCGTGAACTCCCCAGTCTTCCGCGGCCCGGCTTAATGGGACAGGGCCCTTCGGCACTGAACTTCGGGGCATGCTGCCATCGCTAGCATCCCCGGAGCCGGCGATCAGGGTCTTTGGTCCCTAATAGCACGCCGCGGTCCTCTGAGATGGTGGTCTGGGCCGGAAGCACCACGCTGGGGTTGTGCATCCGGGTTTGCCGCGCCCGGTGTCGGCCGGCATGCAGCCTCATCAACGGAGGCGGGACGCTAGAGGAGAGCAAGGCTTATGGCAGGTACGTTCGAACTGTTTGTCGATGAAGATTCACAGATCCGGTTCCGGCTTGTGATGCCTGATGGACACGTACTGGCGGTATCCGGACAATTCGCGGACAAACGGGCGGCGGCCGCGGCCATCGAAGAGGTACGGGAATGTGCGGGAACCGGCCTGATCCGGGACATACCTTCACCGCCGCCGAACGTTGCCTGCAGCACCATCCCGCACGCGCGGCACGCGGTCCGGCGCGGGCCGCACAGGCTTGGCTCCCTGGGCGCCGCCTAGGGTGGAGGACGGCGGCGGCCAAAGCCCCGGTCATCAGAAGCTCGAGGAACTGCCCGAACCGGAGAAGCTTCCGCCGCTGCTGCCGTACCCTGTGGTGCTGCCGCCGCCCCTGGCGGAATTGACGCTGCTGACGCCCGTATTGAAGCCGGAGTTGAAGGTAGCCACGGAGAAAAACTGGTACGACGGGTACACCGTGCCCAGGATGCTCGGCTCATAGCTCCGCTGCCTGCGGTGGTCCAGGCCCTCGTGGGCCGTCTGCATCTGCTCGCGCATCAGCCGTGCCTCGCGCTCATTCCTGGCGAATCCCTGAATGACTGTTTCCGCATGGTTCTCCAGCAGTTCCGAGAGCCGCGACCGCGCCTCGTAGAGCCGGTCCAGCGCCTCTTCCGGCGTGATCCGTCCATCTGCCAGTTCCGAGGTCCAGCGTTCAATGTTCCGCAGGCTTTCGTCGCGGAAGGAACGAAGCGCCGAGGCGGTGGCCGAGTCCCCCTGCCCGTGGCGCTTGGCCAGGAGTTGCTCAAGGCCGGCCAGGTCCTTGCGGAGCGGGGCAAGCTGCCGGTCCCAGGCGGTAGGCCATGTGTCGGCACGGTTCAACAGGGCGTTGCTGTCGGCGATGACATCATCCAGGGCATCCAGCTCGGCGGCGCTGTCCGCGAACTGGCGGGCAAGCTTGAGGTTTTTCCGCCTGCTGAGGGACCGTTTGGCCAGGGCGTGCACCTGGTTGGAGAGTTCCGTGGCGGCGGCATAGCGGGTCAGGAAGGTGCGGTGTTTCTCCAGGACCCTGCTGCCGTAGCGGGATGATTCGGGGATGGTCCCGGCGTTCAGTTCCGTGACGTCCAGGTCCATGCTGACGTTGGAGTAGCTCCGGTCCCCCCGTTCGATTTGTTTGCGGCAGGCAGCCCTGGTCACCGCCCGCACAATCAACCACGCCGCTGCCCCAAGGGCCGCAAGTCCCCCGGTGACCCAGGCGGTGATCAGGAATGCGGCGGACCGGTACCAGGGCTGGTTGATGAGTTCGGCGGCACGGCGAATGCCGGCCACAGTACCGTCGGTCCACTGCGCGTCCCGGAACAGTTCCTTTGAGGCCTCCTGGATATCGCTGCGCTGCTCGAGCGACACTTTCCGGTCCTCCCCCATATAGGTGCCCACGTGGCGGCCCACCGGGTCAAGCGCGAAAATGAACAGCCCATCGGCCCACTTCTGTCCGTCGGCGCTGATCCACTCAGGGTGCCTGGAGCGTGCGAACCTCAGGACCTCTTCATTGAGGTTGTCCTCAGCCTTTCCGTTGTAGGTAAAGACAGCAACACGGGTGGGCTCGTAAAACTGGATCCGTTCGACGGCGGGGACCAGCGTATTCCGGTCAAGCACCCCCGCTGTGTCCTCCACGATGACGGCTGACGGGGACACGGCATCACTTGGGGCCGCAACCCCCAGCAGGGAGGCGGCCAGGACAAGCATGATCACCCCAATACGGCGCACCAGGGTGCCCATATGCCTCCCCGCTTCCTAGAATCAGGATGGATTCCTGGAATCAGGATGAAACCAAGGGGCAGGGCCGCCAAAGGGCCGAAGGTCCCGCCGGCGAGGATCGGTCTGATGAGGAGCGCAGCCAGGTGATGCAGGATGCGGGTTCGATTGTGGCCGGCTATGACGGTTCGGATGGAGCCGCGGCAGCCGTCCGGTGGGCGGCGCGCCACGCCCGTGCCACCAACTGCGCGCTTCATGTGGTGCATTGTTCCCTGTGGCAGCTGCTGACCAGGCACCTCGGTCCGGTTCCAGGTGTGTCAGGCAGCGGCCTTGAGCAGTCCGCCCAGGCCGTCCTGGAAGAAGGGGTCTCGCATGCTGCAGCGGAAGTTCCAGGGCTTCAGATCCGCGGCACCCTGCTCCACGGACTACCCGCACAGCTCTTGGCCGAAATTTCCGGCGGCAAGAGGATGCTCGTAGTCGGCAGCCGTGGCCTGGGCGGCTTCCTTGGCCTCCTGGTGGGATCCGTTAGCCTGGAACTGGCGGCCACCGCCACCTGCCCGGTGGCCGTGATCCGGGAGGACACCCATCCTGGCGGACCCGTCGTCGCCGCCGTCGATGCATCAGGTTCCCCCTCGGCACTGGAAGACGCGTGCGCCGTTGCTTCCGAGTGGCACGCACGCCTTACGGTGGTCCACGTCCATCACGAGCCCGCCGGCTACACGCGGCTGGACGGGAAGGAAGCAGCGGCTGGCGCCCGGGAAGTTCTCGAATCCGTTGTGGACCGTGCACGAACCCTGGCGCCCAATATCTCCGTTGACGGCAGGATACTCACGGACAGTTCGGTCCCGAACGCCATCCTGCAAGCCGCCTCGGAAGCCCGGATAGTGGTGCTGGGTTCCCAGGGCCGCGGCATCCTCCGGGAGACCATCGGATCAACCGCCCACGCAGTACTGCACCACGCGCACGGGCCGGTCCTCATTTCCCGGCGCGGCGCATGATGGAGAAGGCCGCGGCAGGAGTGTCGGCCGGGCCACAGGCCGTACCTCCTCCTAAGCTGGTTCGGTGACCCCTGTTCCCTCCCCCGGCCCGCTGGACGTCGTCGTCCATTCGGGCCCGGCGGACTGGTGGGTCATCCTTGCCGGGCTTGGACCCCTGGCCGTTCTTATCGCAGCCCTGCTGGCCTTCTACATCAACTGGCGCACGCTCAAGCAACGCACTGCCGCGGACAAGACCGCGCTGGACCAAAAGCGCGAAGCGGACGCCGACGCCCTGCGGCAAAAGACCGAAGCGGACAGCCGGGCGGAATGGTGGCGCCGCACCCAGTGGGCGCTCGACCGGGCGTTGGACCCGGATGCAGGGACAAAGGCGCTGGGCCTGGCGACGCTGGAAGTCCTTGCCAGGAGCGAACTGGCCCGCACCGAGGAACTCGAGTTGTTCGACATCGCCTGGAAGAGTGTGTCCGGGGACGAGAACGGGGACGATGCCGACGCCGGCCCAGGGCAGGAGAGTGCCGTCGTGGACGGCCCGGACAACTTAGGCGAGAATGGAATGACGGATGAAGACAGTGCCAAGGAGGCTGGACCATGAGCGCAGCATCGCCTGAACACCGCCTTGTCCACACTCCCCGAACCGGTACCAAGCCCGCGGGCAAAAAACCCACGCCTGCCGAGCACCGGGTCCAGGTTGCCGCGGCCAGGCTGCGCGTCACGCTTGATGAACGGCTGGGGCGGGAAACGCCCGCCAAGACCAAGGCGCTGGCCAAGGAACCGATCTAAATCCCGCTGCAGGGGCTTGGGGATCGACGGCGAATGGCTGGGTTTGGTGGGCAGTGGCGGCAGTAATTCTTGGCTGCGACACGAACGGGCTGCACCGCTGGGACTACGGAGCCGTCGTCGCGCAGGTGGCGCAGTCCGGCAGGTTCCTGGACCGCTGGCGCGTCGGCTTTTGCCCTGACATCCTCCCGGGGACCGAAGCGTGGCTCCTGGTGCAAGGCGGCAATGATGCAGGCAGCGGCCTCATCGGTCACGGGTCGGTGGCATCGGAGCCCTACCAGGCCGCCGCAGGCGATGATTCCGATGCCAACGACTGGTTCATCGCAGTCGCTTTCGACGCACTGCTCCCGCTGGGCGAGCAAATACGCCCCGGGACCCTGCGGGAGGCCTTTCCCGGTGACCTCTGGGCCAAGGCGAACGGCCCCTCCCTGGTGACCTTGCCGCCGTCGTCCTGGCCTGTTCTGCAACGCTTGTGGAGGGAATACGGGCCCACGACGCCGGATCCCACCGAGGTGGTTGCCGGAACCTTTCCGCCGGGCGGCGTCAGCCATATCCAGGTGAACCGCTTTGAGCGGGACCCCGACGCCCGCCGGGCCTGCCTGGCCTTCCACGGCACGTCGTGCGCCGCCTGCGGCTTCTCCTTTGAGTCCGCTTACGGTGAGGCCGGTACCGGAGCGACAGCCGTGCACCACGTGGTGCCGCCGGCCATGATTGGCAGCGGATACCAGCTTGACCCCATCGCCGACCTCATTCCGCTTTGCCATAACTGCCACGCCGTGGCGCACGGGGCAAACCCGGCGCGGACGGTTTCCGAACTCCGGAGCATCATGTCGGCCGCCGGGCATGTGCGGGGTGAAGTGGTCACTGACCTGGCCCTTCAGGCCCAGGAGGACGCACGGCGGATCCTCGGGGGCGGCAAGACGTAAGGGGCCAGCATTCGGGGATAAAATTGCAGGGATGACATTGGCTGCACGTTCCGGGGTGTTTCAGTCGGTCAGGAGCGCCCGGCCCCTGTTGCGCCGCGTACCCGTATGGACATGGCGCGTCCTGATGCGCGCCGTGAGTGCCCGGGAGCAGGCGCGGTTCAACACCGACCCAATCACGGCTGTGGCATATGTGCACGACATTGACTACGTGGGTGATGCCCTCCGCGCCCACCGCCTCGACGTTTTGACACCGCTGCAGCCCGCAGCTGACTCTCCTGGTACAGAGGCTGTGGCGGCGGAGCTGCTTCCCGTCTACGTTTACTTCCATGGTGGCGGGTGGACATCCGGTGACAAGGCAGCCCTGACCAAGTACTGCGCCAACCAGGCAGTGGGCGGGATGGTGGTGGTCAACGTCAACTACCGGCACGCGCCCCGGTTCGCCATGGGGCATGTGCTCGAGGATGCCAATGCCGCCCTGGCGTGGGTTGCCGCCAACATCGAGGGGTACGGCGGGAATCCCAAGAGGCTGATCCTGGGCGGGGACTCGGCCGGCGGACAGATCGCTGCCCTGCTGACCGCAGCCAGCCTGCGTTCCGAACTGGCGGCGCATTATGCCCTGCGGCCCGCAGTTCCCGCGGGACACCTGAAAGGGCTCGTCCAACACTGCAGCGCAGTGGATTTCTCGGTCTTCTTTAACAGCGGATTTGTCCTCAGCCTGAACTTCGTCCGTATGCTGTTGCCGCCTGCATCCCGGGCAACGGCAGGTCCGGGAGCACGCAATGGCCGTAAGCGGCCCTCTCCACCACGGACCGTGGCGCGGCTGAGGAGCGCCGCGGGTTTCCTGTCCCCGATCGAGTGGCTGGACGGGACCCATCCGCCCGTGTTCCTCACCACGTCCGAGCGTGACTACTTCTACCGGGCAAACCTGAATTTCATCGAGCGCCTGCAACAACACGACGTTCCAGTGGATGCCCTGATCTACCCTTGGGACAGCCTCAACACCGAACACACCTGGCAACAGGATTACCGCTACCCCGAATCCCAGGAAGTCTACCGGCGCCTTCACGCGTTCGTCCGCGGTGTGGCTGAACGGTCCACCGGTCCTGCCCCTGAATAAATTCAAGGCACTGGACTATGTTGGGACCATGGCAGAGCTGGACCGGAACGGGTACGGGATCGACCCCGAGGAGTTTGGCTCCGCCCTGGTGGACGCGGCCGCCTTGCTCGATGCGGAGCTGGGGGACGTTGACTGGTTCACTCCACCGCCGGGCGCTGTCCACCGATCCATTGATGTCCCCAGTGGCAGGCTCGCCGCCATGACGCTGGGCAATCCTGGCAATCCCAGCGTTGTGCTGGTGCCCGGAGCAACCGGTTCCAAAGAGGACTTCTCCCTCATGATGCCCGACCTGGCCAATGCCGGTTACTTCGCACTGAGCTACGATCTGGCGGGACAGTACCAGTCAGCGGCAGCGGGCCCCGAGAACCTGGTGCCGCCACGCAAGCATTATGACTACCGGCTTTTCGTGGACGACTTCCTTGCAGTTCTGGAGACCACTGCCACCCCAGTCCATGTTGTGGGTTATTCCTTCGCGGGAATCATTGCCCAACTCGCCTTTGGGGAGCGGCCGGAGCTCTTCAGGTCCCTCACGTTGCTTAGCTGTCCGCCGGAGCCAGGCCAGAGTTTCAGGGGGGTGGGCCGCATCGGCCGGTTCAGCACGTGGGTGAACGGCCGGGTGGGTGCTGCCTTGCTGATCTGGGGCATCCGGAGCGGCAAGGTGGTGCACGTACCGGAGGGCAGGCGGCGGTTCGTCAACTACCGGTTCCGCTTCACCCGCCGCGCCTCGGTCCGGGACATCTATACGCTCATGCAGAACGTTCCGGATCTTCGGCAAAAACTGGCGGAGGCGCCCCTTCCCAAGTTTGTGGCCGTGGGCGAACACGACCTGTGGCCGCTCCAGCTTCACCGCGTCTTCGCCCAGTCAATCCGGGCCCGGATCGGCGTCTACAGGGGTGGCCACAGCCCCAGCGAAACGTCGCCCCACGAATTCAGCCGCGACCTCCTGGCTCTTTATGCCAAGGCCGGGAAGCGGTAACCGACGGCCCGTGCTTGCGCCGCCACTGGGCTCATTCCCGCCGGTGGCGCAACGAAGGCTGGTCCTTGAACTCGACGCGGAACGTGACAAGGGACATCTCGAGCCGGCGTCGGAACGCGGACCAGCTGGCGAAGGGGCGCGCGGATACGCCCACTTTGAGCGTGGGATCGTAAATGACGTCCATGTCCGGCCGGAGTCGGTGTGAGATTCCCTAGTGGCGTTGAAGGCTGGTTTCGGCACGAGGTTATCGCCGGGCAGGGGACGGGAGACCTCGTCGGGCGTTGCGCCCCAGCTGCATGTCCCCGGCGCCTGTGCTTCCTGGAACCAGGGCATCGGCGCTACTATCTCCCAGCACGCCGCGACGCAGCGGCGTGGGCCAGCGGTTGAGGGGAGCGTGGACGTGGGCGGAGGCAGGGGAACTAGCGGCCCGCACTGGCGGCGTGTGCTGGCGACGCTTGGCAACAACGATGCCAGGACCGCTTACGCCCAAATCGTGCTTGGAGCTGCGGCGCCAGACGTACTGCCCAACGTGAAGGAACAGCGGCGAAACCGGGCCATCGATAGTCTGCTTGAATCCGGACTCGTGGAACAGCACGCGCCCGGGCGGCTGGTGGCGGCCCAGACGATTTTTCGCGACCTTCTCGCCCAACAGCCCAAGCGTCAACCACAAATCGGGACAGATCGGTTCATGCGGCTTGGACGCATCGAAAGGTACCCGTCAAACTTGGCGCAACGGCGGGAACTCCTTGCCCGGATCGCGGACGAGGTCATGGCGCCCGGAGAACAACTCACTGAGAGGCAGGTCAACGAACGGCTTCTCAGTTACACGGACGACGTGGTGCTGCTGCGAAGGTACATGGTTGACTTCGGACTGCTGCAGCGAACCCCCTCGGGCTCCTCCTACACCCGCCACGTCTAGTTCCGCCTAGTGGGGTGCTCCTCACCGGATTCCTGCCGTGCCGTAGGTGCAGGAGGTGGTAAGTTCGGCCGCATGGAATGCGTCGTCATCTACACCGTCCGTGAAGGCATCGACCGCTCGCGTGTCATGGAGACGTACCCGCGCCACAAGGCCTACTACGAGGCGTTCCACGCGGAAGGCGGGGGGCTCGTGGCCCTGGGTCCATTCCAAACGGCTGACCCGGAGCTTAGTGCCATGGGCATTTTCACTTCCCGACGGGAGGCCGAGCGTTTCGTCGCTGCAGACCCTTTAATTACCGAGGGACTGGCCGAATGGCGGCTCTTGGAGTGGAACGCTGTACACCTCGGGTAGTGGCGCTCCATGGCGTGTCGCACGCAGCCACATAAGAAGTCGCAGAGTCACCCGAAGGAAGCATGCCCAATGAACAAGAACCGGCTGGAAGCGTTCAGCGACGGTGTCCTGGCGATCATCATCACCATCATGGTGCTGGAACTCCATACCCCGGAGGAACCAACGTGGGAAGGTGTGGCCAGCGTCCTGCCCACCCTCTTCAGCTACCTGTTGAGCTTCGTGTATGTCGGAATCTACTGGAACAACCACCACCACATGATCCATTTGGCGAGCCGCGTTAATGGAGCCATCCTGTGGGCGAACCTCCATCTGTTGTTCTGGCTGTCGCTGTTTCCTTTTACAACCCGATGGATGGATGAGTCCGGCTTCGCGCAGGTCCCTGTGCTGCTGTACGGGATCAACCTGCTGTGCGCAGCAATCGCATACTTCATCCTGGAGCGCCGCCTGATTGCTGCTCAGGGCAAGGACGGGGCCCTCGCCAGTGCTGTCGGCCGGGACTGGAAGGGCAAAGCGTCGCCGCTGATCTATCTCCTTGGCATTGCGCTAACCCCTGTCCAGCCCCTGCTCGGGCTCGCCGTTTACACCATCGTGGCCCTTATCTGGCTGGTCCCGGACCGCAGGGTCGAACACTTTGTAACCCGGTCACATCAGAATGGGGCCCACGATTAGCCCGATGGAGATTGGCGCCAGATTCGATGGCCGCCTCCACCATTGGAGCCGTCATACCTCCGTGGTGCGCCTTGCCGCCGAGAAGACGGCCGGGCCGGGTAGGCGAATTCCGCAGGGTCGTGGTTGATTTGAACCGCGGGCGTGGCCACCATGGAACCGTGGAAACGAAAGGCCTCCGGCGCCGGCTCGCCTTTCCCCTGTGCCTGCTGGTAACGGCAGCCGGCACGGCAGGGTGCTCCTATGACTTCCCCGATCCGGCACACGCCCCGGCAGCCGAAGCTGACCGCACGGCCGCACCTGAACCCTCCCGGATGACGGCATCCGCTACCCGTCCCACTGACCCCCTGGTCCTTGAGCGGGAGGCCAGAAACTACCAGGACCTGGACAGCTTTCTCCTGGCCGTGCAGGGCCCGGTTCTCCTTTTTCAAAAGGGTCCGCTGGACGGCCCCGGCAGGGGCTTTGGCACGACGGAAGAAGTCCCCGCGGCGGGCACGTACACGGTCACTGCTGCGTGCGTCGGTGCTGCCAACGCCAAAGTCTTCATCCGGCAGGAGAATCCCAAGGTTATACTCTGGCCCGTCGAGCTCACAGTGGATTGCCCAGGGTCCACGTCCCAAGTCATCACGCTTCAACAGGGCTACGTTTCCGCACACCTGTCCCTGCCCGCGGCGGGAGACGCACCCTGGACGGGAGCTGTTGCCGGAGTACGGGTGACCGGCTGAGGCTGTCACCCCTGCCCGCCGTCAGCATCCCCGGCCTCCCCCGGGCGACGATCCGTTCGGCTGGAGCGCGCTGCCCGGTGAGAGCTAAGAGCCCTTGTCAGGCCATGGAGGCGCCTTTTATCTTCGAGCGGATGAAGTCGTGATCCTCACCGGAGACGAGCGCCTGCCCGTGCTGCCCTGTGGCCAGGTCCTCCCCGGTTTCCTTCGAGATCACCGCCGTGATGGTCCTGGGCAGCATCTGGCACCCCGGGTTGTCGATCAGCCACTTCTGCGTGGCAGGGTCAAGGCGGTCCCAACGGTCTTTGAGGTTCATTAGCGGGGCATCTCCGTGCTCGGTCCTGCAGAGCCACAACGCTCTGCAGACAGGCTTCGCCTGTCCCAACGCACCAGTAAACCCCGCCCTTCACCGGGAACACAGGGACCAAAGTCCCCACCTCAGGCGGGGCTTCCGGAACGCCTCCTTGTTGCCCGGCCGGTGCTGCTGTGGATACCCATCACTTGCCAACCCATTGGTAAGCATGCTTATTATGAGCGAAGCCGAATGCGAACGGCTGCCAACCAGAGGAGGAGACACCATGGGACTAGGCGACAAGATTGAAAACGCTGCCGAGAAAGCGGGCGGAAAAGGCAAGGAAGCTGCCGGTAACGCCACGGGCGATGACAGCCTGAAGGCGGAAGGCCAGGCGGACCAGGCCAAGGGCGATGTGAAGCAGGCCGGCGAAAAGGTCAAGGACGCATTCAAGCACTGACACCGTTTACGGGAAGGGCGCGCTCAGCGAACGGGGCGCGCCCTTCGTCGTGTCGGGGTGCACTCCAGCCACCCCTGATTGACCTGCGTGCTCGCCCCCTACGTGTTTGGTGCCGCCTGGCTTGCCCTGTTTATCACGGCCCGCCGGCTCCACTTGGCCAGCCGCGCACCGCCCCGAACCAGGCCGCCCCAGCCCCGACCCATGGGTGGCTTGTACAATCTTTCGGCTCTTCGGTGCGGAGTTGCTTCCGCAACTCCCAGTTGCGCCGTCCTAAACTTTGGCCATGCACCCCTTAGCGGCAATAGGGCTGGTTTTTCTCGCCGGGCTTGCCTGGTTGGGCACCGTCCTGACCCTGCTCGTTGCCTTGGCCAAAGCCCGACGCCGGCTGCCGGCTGACGTCGGGCAGGCAGCCCAGAGCGTGGAGACGCAAGGCTCCGCTGGCAGTGGGGCCATAACGTAAACGGCATGGCACATTGCTGCCGACGGCGACCTGTCGCCGGCCTGACGCGACCGCCCGGTATTACCTGGCGGCCGCGGCCCAGCAGTCAGCCATGCCCCGACGGTGGACCGGCGGGATCCCGGGGCTTCAAGGAGCCTGGGAGTCAATGGCCTTCCGGTCGATGGACTTGAGGGCGGCCAGACGTGCTTCCACTTCGGTCTGCTCTCCGAGGTCTTCCAGGGAGGCGAACTGGGCATCGAGGGATGAGGCTGCGAGTTCCTGCTGGCCGCGAACGGTGGCCTCTTGGCGTCGGATCCGCTCCTCATACCGCCCGATGGCCGACGTCGGATCACCGGCGTCCAGGGATTTGAGGGCATCGTGGACCTGGGACTGCGCGGCCGCCGTCCGGGATCTGGCTACCAGCTCGTTGCGCTTGGCCGTCAGCTCGTGCAGCTTGCCCTTCATCTGGTCGAGCCCGCCCTTGAGCTTGTCGACCACTTCGTTCTGGGCCGCAAGCCCGGGTACGGCGTCTTTCACGAGCTTCTCGGCGGCCATCTGCCGCTGCAGGGCAACCTTGGCGAGGTTGTCGAACTTCTGCGCATCGGCGAGGTTGCCGGCGGACCGGAACTCGTCGCCCTTCCTGGACGCGGCCAGAGCCTTGCGGCCCCATTCGTTGGCGTCGGCGACGTTACGTTTGTGGTCCTCCTCCAGCATCCGGAGGTTGCCTATGGTCTGGGCGATCGCGGCCTCGGCTTCGCGGATATTCTCCGAGTAATCCCGGACCATCTGGTCCAGCATTTTCTGCGGATCCTCCGCGGAGTCCAGGAGGGCATTGAGGTTTGCCTTGGCCAACTGGGCCACGCGGGCGAAAATACTCTGCTTCACGGGATTCTTTCTATCAGTAGTGGAATTCGCATCCTATGTGTTCGGCACCGCAGGGGACCAGATTCCCTACGCTATGCCTGCCACCCGCCCCGCCTACTTGGTGGCCAGGTCGTGGCGGCGGAAGGTTCCGGCGATGGAGAGTTTCCGGCCGTATTCGATGGACCCGTACCGGAACAGGTGGACAGCCAGCCGCAGGATAATAAGGCCGACGACGAAGAGTTCGACGATGACGATGGCGGATTCAACTGGGTTCAGGGTGCCGAACCCGTTGCGGAGCAGGGCGGTCACCGGAGCGGTCAGCGGGAAGTAGGTGAAGATCTGCACGATCAGCGCGCCCGGGTTGGAGATGATCAGGCTGAATGTGTAGAAGGGGATAAACATCATGGCCACAAGCGGGCCGAAGACGGTCCCGGCTTCCTTGGCGGTCGGCATGATCGCCCCTATAGCCACCAGGACCCCGGTAAAGACGGCGAATCCACCCAGCGTGAGAAGGGCCCCTGTGATCATGGGGCCGGGTTCGAAGACCAGGGATGACAGGTCCACCTCGGGCAGGGCAAGGCGGTTCCGGAATAACAGGTAGGCCAATCCGACCGGGGCCAGGAACACCAGGATCTGGACCAGGCCGACGGCGAACAGCGAGATGATCTTGCCGGTGATCAGGGTGGTTGGATTTAGGGTGGTCAGGATCATTTCAGTGACCCGGTTTTCCTTCTCCTCCAAGGTGGAATTCAGCATCTGGTTCGAAAGAAGGATCATCGAAAAATAGAAGATGACCAGGAACAGCAGTGGTGGAATGATCCCGCCGACGCCCGCGGCGGCCTTGCCGTCCTTGAATATTTCGGAGTCAAATTTTACGGTCCCGGTCAGGGCCGCCGTCAGCTGGGGTGAGCCGACTTGGTGCTGGGCCGAGACCGCGAGCAGCTGCTTGGCCACGGCCTCGTACTTGTCGTTCTCAAACGTGCCTTTGTCCGCACCGTACACCTTCACCGGCTCTTTGGCCGGATCGGCAGGGTAGGCGAAGTATGCCTCCGAGGCGCCGTCCTTCACGGCAGCGATCGCGGCTTCGGGGTCGCTGGCAGTTGTTCCGCCGGCCAACTCGGCGGCAGACGCCATGATGATTCCAGAGGCGTCCGTGTACATGAAAGCGAACGTCGCACTCTTCTGGGCGGCGGCGCTGTCCTTTGTGCTGGCGTTGGACGCGTACACGAGGGCGAAGATAATGATGAGAATGACCGGCAGCGCCAGGGTTGCGATGACGAAGCCCCGTTTCTTGATGGTCCGGAAGAACTCGAACGCGATCACGGTCCCAAGGTTGTGCTGTCCCAATGCCCTGTTCAGCCTTCCGCCAGTTCGTGCTGTTCGCCGTACACCTTGATGAAGATCTCATCCAGGGAGATCCGGGCCGGCGTGAATGACCGGACCACGGCCCCGGCTTCGACCAGCTCGCGCAGCACCGCGGCCTCACTGGACCCGGGGCGCGGCGCCAGTTCGGCGACCCCGTCCACGTCGTCGACGACGTCGAACAGTGCCGATGCGGGCAACGGTCCGTCGTGGGTGACCCGGTAGACGGTGCCGCCGAACTCTTCCTGGACCTCTTCCACCGTCCCGTAAGCGTGGGAGACTCCGTCTTTGAGCAGGATTACCCGGTCACACAGCCGTTCGACTTCTTCCATCTGGTGGGTGACCATGATGACGGTGGCGCCGGCCCGCTTGTGCTCTTCGATAATGTCCATCAGCAGCCGCCGGTTCACGGGGTCAAAGCCCTTGGTCGGCTCGTCCAAAATAAGCAGTTCGGGATCGTTCATGATCGTCACGCCCAACTGGACCTTTTGCTGTTGGCCGCTGGAGAGCTTGTCCAACCGGGACTTTGCCTTGTCGGCCAGACCCACCCGCTCCAAATAGTGTCCGGACCAGGACCGGGCCGCGGCCTTGGACAGGCCCTTGAGCCGGCCGAAGTAGACCATGACATCCAGGACGTGTTCCTTTTTGTACAGGCCGCGCTCTTCCGGCAGGTATCCGAGACGGGCCCCGTCGCGGGGCTCAAAGGCTTTGCCCCCTATGTGCAGGATCCCCGCGGTGGGCTGGTAGATGCCCAGCAGCGCCCGCAAAGTGGTGGTCTTCCCGGATCCATTGGACCCCAGGAAACCGAACGTCTCCCCCGCGTGCACGTCGAAGGACAGATCCCGGATGACCGTGGTGTCCCCGAAGTCCATCCGGAAGTCCTGAATGTGCACCAGCGGCTCCTGCGCCGTGTCCCCCATCGTCATGGTTTCAGACTAGCGGTTACCGATCTGCTCGTGTCGCGCAAGTGCCCGGTTGGGCTCAGACTCCGGACCTACCGGATCCCCGCGGCACGAAGGGTCCGGGCCAGTTCACCTGCGGCTGAGTGGAGCGTCTCCACGGTTTTCGAGATGACGTCGTCTGTGGCAAGTTCCACCGGCATGGAGCAGCTCATGGCGTCCGTCCCGGGGATGCGGTACGGAACCACCACGCTAACGCAGCAAAGCCCCACCGTGTTTTGCTCCCACTCAATGGCATGGCCCGTCTTCCGGAACTCAGTCAGCTCGGCCTGAAGCGCCTCGAAATCAGGGACGCTGTTCGGGGTCAGCTGGGGATAGGGCCCGCCGCCAAGCCGCTGCCGGACCTCCGTATCCGTGTACTCGGAGAGGATGGCTTTGCCCAGGGCCGTCACTTGGGCCGGAAGCTTGCGCCCTACCCTTGAGGACAGCCGGCGCCGGTCTACAGCCTGCCGGGTTGCAAGATAGATGACGTCGGACCGGTCGATGCGGGCGTAGTGGGTAGTGAAGGTCGTGGCATTGCGGACCTTTTCCAGAATGGCCGAAACGTGTTCCATCACCGGATCCCTGTCCAGGTACGCCGTACCGCACAGCAGGGCATGCGTGCCGATCCTATAGGCGCCCTCCGGTGTTTGCTCGATCCAGTTGAGCTCCAGGAGCGTCAACAGCAGCCAGTGCAGGCTGGAACGGGGATACCCGGTCTGCTTGAAGATCTCGGCGGTGGTGAGCGGCTGCGGAGCGGACGCCAGGAGCTCAAGGATGGCGATGGTCCGCTCTGCGGACTTGACCAGTTTGACGTCGCCGGGCGCGTCCCCCCGCGTGCCGGCCTGTACATCCAGCGGTGCCATTACCGCTCCCCCTTTCGCCGCACCGGACTGCGGCAGCTCATTTCGCGGCCAGGTGCGGGTAGTTGTCCATACCTACCCTATGACCATCGCTGGCCCAAAACCCGCCAAGGAGTCCCGTTTCAGCGTTCCCCCCGGAAGTATCGACCTCATTGGCATAGAGCTCCGCGTCGTCCTGCGGGTCGTAGCCGATGCGCCGTCCTGCCTGGAGGTTCGCCCAGCCGCGGGTGTTGGCCGAGACAGCCCACACCACGTGATGGCCCGGGGCACCGAGGTCGTTCAACGCCGCCTCCACGAGCCTGAACGAATCCGCCGGGGAAAGCCACGAACCAAGGGTCCTGGCGTTGCCCGGGCGCTGGCCGCCGGTACCTATCCGGGCACTGACCACTTTCATTCCGTACTTGTCCGCATACAGGCTGCCGAGCGCTTCCGCGGCCACTTTGCTGACCCCGTAGTACGTATCGGGCCGCGGCGGAAGTACAGCATCCGCCGCGGCATCAGCAAGGTCGTGGAAGCCCACGGCGTGCGTGGAACTGGCCAGCAATACGCGTTCGACGCCGTTGCGGCGGGCTGCTTCCAGCGTCACCTGGGTGCCGGTGATGTTGGTGGCAACGATTTCCTGCCAGGTCATTTCCCGGTGGAGTCCGCCCAGGTGGACAACCCCGGATGTGGCCCTGAGGGACGTGTTCATGAAATCTGGATCAGTTACGGATCCCACCAGGGCAACCTCGTTGGGACGCAAATTCCGGGCTTCCACCAGGTCCAGCAGCCGGACTTCATATCCGGCATCAGCAAGGTAGGGACGCAGCAACGTGGCCATCATGCCGGCACCACCCGTCATCGCGATCGCCTGTGCTTTCTGTGCTGCCGGCAAGTTTCCTCCCATGGTTGACAGCCTGTGATGCTAATCATACTCTCATGAAGTATGTTTCACATGGTAGCAGATGTTTATATATGTAAAAGGAGAATCAAAGTGGATTCGAAGCTCAAGGCACGCTCCCGTGCGGCTCTGGCATTGGCGGTGACCTCAGCCACCCTGCTGACGGGCTGTGGCAGCGGGTCGTCCGCCCCTGCGGCCAAGGATGACGGCCAGCCCATCGAGGTCTGGGCGCGCGCCGGCACCGACGCCTCCACGACCTACGCGGCGCTGTTCAAGGAATTCACGGCAAAGACCGGTATCCCGGTCAACTTCCAGGGGGTGCCGGACCTGGACCAGCAACTGCAGACCAGGGCGGCCTCCAAGAAGCTTCCGGATATCGTCATCAACGACTCCGCGGCTCTTGGCAACTACACTTCCCAGGGCTACCTGCAGAAACTGGACAAGTCAGCGGTGGACGGAGGCGACAAGATCTCCGACTCCCTGTGGAATGAGGCAGTGGGCCAGGACGGGGCTACTTACGGGGTCCCGTTCTCTCGCCAGACGATGGTGACCATGATCAGGAAGGACTGGCGCGAGAAGCTGGGTCTCCCCGTTCCCAAGACGCAGGAAGACCTCGCGGCGCTGGCCACCGCATTCGCTACACAGGACCCGGACGGAAATGGCCAGGCAGACACTTTCGGGATGACCGTTCCGGGATCCACCGAACGTGGATACCTGGGTTGGTGGGCCTCATCGTACCTTTGGCAGGACGGCGGCGCCTACCTGAAGGACAACGGCAACGGAAAGTACACCGCTTCCGCCGCAAGCAGTGAAAGCCAGAAAGGCGTCACCTGGATCAAGCAACAGTTCTGCACGCCCGGCAACACGCAGCCGGGCGCACTGACGGCGGCCACCAGCGCTGCGTCACCCTTTTTCCAGACCGGAAAGACCGGGATCATTCTCACCGGCCCCTACAACTTCTCCTCGTTTGATACGGCGCTGGGCAAGGACCGGTACGAAGTCATCGAAACTCCCAAGGGTTCGGTGGACAACACAGTCCTGGCCGAAGGCGAGAACATCTATGTCACTGCCACCAACGGCAAAAAGGACCAGACAAAGCAGGTTATCGACTACCTCGTGTCCGCCGACGGGCAAAAGGCGGGCATGACCGCCGGCAAGCAGCCGATTGTCCGCGTACCCGTCAATTCCGACGTCGATGCTGCCGCCGTCTACAACGATCCCCGGTGGACCGTCGTCCAGGACGCGCTGAAGAACTCGTCAAAGTCCTTCCCCTCGGCCATCAACTTCGTGCCGATCAAGCAGGCAGCCGCCGAATCCCTGAACAAGATCTTCTCGGACTGCGCGGCGGATAACGTGGCGTCCGGCCTTAAGGATCTCGACTCGGCCATCACCAACGAACTGACAAGCCAGAACGCCAAGTCATGACCGCAACACCAACGAAACCGGCAGGTGCCTTGACGGCGGAGCCGGAGTCAGCGCCACCGGCCCCCCGCAGCAAACGCCGCAACGGCAGACAGACCATGGCCATCTGGTTGTTCCTGGTGCCGGCCGCCGTCCTGGGCCTCTACTTCAAATTCATCCCCATGGCCGAAGGCATTCGGCTGAGCTTTTTCAAAGTGCAGCCGTTCCTGGGTGACGTTTTCGTCGGCTTCGACAACTATGTTGGCGTGCTGACGGATGCACGCTTCTTGGAGGCCCTCGGACACACTGTGGTCCTGGGCGTCACCCAGACCCTCGGCGCACTGGTGGTGGGCTTTCTTCTGGCCCTGCTCCTGGAAGGGCAGGCACGGTCACTGTGGATCCTCCGCACCACCATTTTCCTGCCTGTCGTCACGGCGCTGGCTGTGGTGGGCGAAATCTGGCGCCTGTTGTACTTCCCCACACCGGACGGACCCCTCAACAGCATCCTGGGCTGGCTAGGACTCGGCCCGCTGCAGTTCCTCAACGGTACGGACACGGCACTGTGGTCCATCGCCGTCGTCGGCATCTGGAGCGGCGCGCCCTACAACATGGTGATCATCCTTGCCGGGCTCACCGGGGTGGACCGCTCCCTATATGAGTCTGCGGGCGTGGACGGAGCCACGGTCTGGCAGCGACTGCGGTACATCACGCTGCCGGCCCTTCGTCCTTCACTGGTGATCGTCCTGACGTTGGCAGCCATCCGCAGCCTGCGCAGCTTCACGGAAGTGTACGTACTTACCGGAGGCGGCCCGGCCGGCTCAACAGAGGTGTGGATGACCCGCATGTATTCCCTGGGATTCCAGCGGAACGATATTGGCGTGGCCTCTGCCGCGGCAGTCCTGCTCCTGGTGGCCACCCTGCTCCTGACCGTTGGAACCCAGCTCCTGGCCAAAAGGAAGGCAGCACGATGAGCCAGACACTGACCCGAAAGAACTCCCGCACGGCCAGGCCGTCGTCCTCCGCCAGGTTCGACACGGCCCTGGGATGGTCGCCCCGTTTTGGACCCAACATGGTCCTGCGGATGCTGCTCTGCGCACTGGTGTTCTGCATTTTCGCCCTGCCGTTCCTGGCCATCATCTCCGGCGCTTTTGACCGGAACTCCAGCCCGACCGAGATTTCGCTGCTGCCCAAGACATTCACGCTCCAGAACTTCCAGGCAGCACAGCAGCAGGGTCTGTGGGGTTACCTGCTGAACTCCCTGGTGGTGGCCGGCGGAGGGCTCCTGCTCCAAATGACCGTTTCCGTGTTCGCCGCCTACAGCCTCAGCCGCAGGAAATTCCGGGGACAGGCCCTGGTCCTCCTGCTGGTCCTGATGACCATGATGCTCCCCGAGGAGATCATCGGCATCCCCCTGTCCCTGGTGTTGGGTGACCTCCCGCTGCTGGGCATCAGTTTGCGGGGAACCGTCCTTGCCGTCATCCTGCCGGTGGGCATCTGGGGCTTCTCCATCTTCATCATGAGCGAATTCATGAAGGAGATTCCAGCGGAAATCGAGGAGGCTGCCCGGCTTGACGGGGTGGGTGAGTTCCGCATGCTCTTCACCATCATCCTGCCTCTGTGCAAGCCGGCGCTGGGCGTCATCGGGATTTTCGGCTTCATGATGGTCTGGGACCAGTACCTCCTCCCCCTCATCGCGGCCAATGACCCCGGAGACTACACCCTGACCGTGGCACTGGCGGTACTTCGCAACGACACCACAGTCGGACCCGGCGTGCTGCTGGCGGGTGCCCTGATGGCCATGATTCCCAGCCTCCTGGTGTACCTCTTCCTGCAAAGCTCCATGATCCGCGGCATCACCTCGGGCGCAACCAAGGGCTAGGGAAGGCCCGGCCTCCCCAACCCTCCACGAAAGAATTTCCATGAATATCAGCTCAATTGTTCCTGCCACCGCGGCACCCACCGCGGCAGACCTGACGATCAACGACATCACCATCACACCGATCGCCTTTTCCGATCCGCCGCTCCTGAACGCCGTCGGCGTCCACGAGCCCCTGGTCCATAGGGTGGTCATTGAAGTCCGCACCGCCAACGGGCTCCTGGGCCTGGGCGAATGTGCCGGCGGCCAGAGCCGCCTGGACAACCTCGCCGCCGGCGCCAATGCCATCAAGGGCGTCAGTATCTTTGAAACCTCCACAATGGAGCGGCTCATCAACCAGGCGCTGGACCCAAATCTCTCTGCCTTTGAACGGGCTGCCGTCTTCTCCGCCTTCGAAGTCGCTGCCCTGGATATCCAGGGGCATGCAACGGGCAGGACCGTGAGCGAACTGCTCGGCGGCACTGTGCGGGACGAGGTCCCCTTCAGCGCCTACCTCTTCTACAAGTGGGCTGAACACCCTGCTCACGATGGACGCCCGGCCATTTCCGACGGCTGGGGCGAGGCGCTGGATCCGGAGGGCATCGTCCGGCAGGCTCGCCGGATGATCACCGAGTACGGATTCAAATCCATCAAACTCAAGGGCGGCGTCTTTCCACCCGCCCGTGAAATTGAAGCTATCCGGGCTTTGCGTGAAGCGTTCCCGGACCTTCCGCTCCGGCTGGACCCCAACACTGCCTGGACGGTGGAGACCTCGAAATGGGTGGCGGCCGAAACGAGCGGGCTGCTTGAGTACCTGGAAGATCCGACGCCGGGCCTGGAGGGAATGGGCCAGGTCGCGGCTGCTGCCCCCATGCCGCTTGCCACCAATATGTGCGTCGTGGCCTTCGACCACATCAAAAAGAGTGTGGAACTCGATTCCGTCCAGGTAATCCTCGGTGACCATCACTACTGGGGCGGCCTCCGCCACACCCGGGAACTGGGCACCATCTGCGAAACCTTCGGAATAGGATTGTCCATGCATTCCAATTCCCACCTTGGCATCAGCCTTGCTGCCATGGTCCACGTCGCCGCCGCAACGCCCGCCCTGACGTACGCCTGTGATACCCACTATCCCTGGAACGGGCACAACGACGTGGTCAAGCCCGGAGTCCTGAAGTTTGTGGACGGCAGCGTGCCGGTTCCCACCGGCACCGGCCTTGGCGTGGAGCTGAACCGGGAGAAACTGGCTGAGCTCCACCAGCAGTACCTGGACGCCCGCATGACGGCGCGGGATGACACGGGCTACATGCAGCGTTTTGTCCCCGACTTCACGGCTGCCCTCCCCCGGTGGTAGGTCCGCAGGTGATGCAGGTTACCGGCTATCTCTATCCGTGGGATGTACTGGGCGACCCGAAGGCGGTGTCATGGGTCAGGGACACCGGCGTTGACCGCGTGGCGCTTGCGGCCGCATACCACTCGGTGCGGGCCGGAACCCCACGGCATCCCACCCGGCGCGTCGTGGACGCCCGGTCGGCAGCCCTCTACGTTCCGGAAGGCGGTGCTTTCGCAGGCCGGCAGCTGATACCCGGCAACGCGAGGGAATGGACCGGGACGGAGAACGGATTCGGCGAGGCCGCAGCGGCATTTCAGGCGGAGGGCCTTCCCGTGGACGCGTGGACGGTGCTGACCCACTCCAGCGCAGTGGGCGGAAACAGCCCCGGCCTCTGCGTACAAAATGCCTTCGACGAGGTCTACAGGTACGCGCTGTGCCCGTCGCAGCCTCAGGTCCGCTCCTACGCTGCGTCCCTGGTGCGCCAAGTCCTGGAGATGGGACAGCCGGACGGGTTAATCCTCGAAGCGGCGGGTCCGCTGGGTTTCAGCCACCAGAACCGGCATGAGAAGACCGAGGGAGCCGAGTACTCAACCTGGGTGCAGGCGCTGTTGTCGCTGTGCTTCTGCGATGCATGCGCCACCGGGTACGAGGCCCGCGGGTTGCCCGCCGCCGGGTATCAAAGCCGGGTCCGCTCTGCCGTCGCGCAGGCCGATGATGCCCGAATGACAGCTGCATTTGCGTCCGGGGCAGCGGCGTTCCTTCCCCTCCTGGAGGTCCGGTGGGATGCAACGGCGATGCTGCTGGATGAGTGCTTGGCAGCGATCGAAGCCACCGGCTCCCGCCCCCGGCTGTCGCTGCACGCCACGCCGGACCCCTGGGCCACGGGGCCCTTCGTTCCGGTGGAGGCGCTCCGCAGGAGCAGGCTCTGGGGGCACCGGGGTGACCTCACCGCCGTCGTACCTTGCTGGGGCGAGCCCAGCGAAGGCGCCGTGACGGTCGAAGCCATGTTGGCCGCCGGTTTGCGGGTGGGTGCGTATGTCCTGGCGCTGCCGCCGAAGACGGCCGACGGCGGCAGGCTGGCAAGCGAGTGGCAGGTGCTTTGTGCAGCGGGAGCCAGGGAACTGCACGTGTATCACCTCGGGCTTGCCTCCTCCCGGCGCCTCTCCGCTGTTGCGGGAGGACTGATGAGTCTGCGCTGAGGTTTCAGCGCTGCCGATCAGGCTCACGCCGATGGAACGGGACCCCGGGAAGAAGTCGCCGAACGGGAAAGCCCGAGTGCCCATCCGCCGGCAACTCCAATGGCAAGAAGCATGGTGACGAAGCCGATTGCGGGGGCGCTCTGCCATGCCAGGGCACCGCCGTACCGCAGCAAGGCAAGCGCCTGCAGAATGACGAAGACAACGGAGGTCAGGGCCACGGGCCGGACGGTATGGAGGTAGCGGCTCGACTGGCCCTGCGCCGCAGACCACCCAAGACCGATCAGCCACGCCCCGATCGCCCTCGCAGTGAGCTCGGACAGTGGCCACGGCCACCACTTCGCGGCAGGAATGGGTGCCGCCAGGAGTGCCAGGCCGTAAATGAGCAGCACCCCGGCGATACCCACCATGAGCATTCGGAGCGCAGGCGGCAGCACTGGCAGTCCCGCCGTTACGGATTTGGGGGCAGGACGCCGGGACCGGATCTGCATCCAGCTGGTGACGGCCATTGCCACGGGCACGATGGCGTAGATTGCCAGCCACGCCCAGGTGGCTATTTGGGCGGTGGGGGCCGTGTCCGGTGACAGGTGGAAGCGGTTGAGATGCAGCAGGGTGACTCCCAAGGTCAGTGTCGTGAAGACGAACACGGGCCATACTGCCAGCCTCGCCGACTCCCAACCTGCCGAACGGGCGCCCGCCACCTCCAAGCCGGCGCTCGACCAGTATGCCGCCCCGAGGAAGACCGCCGTCATGGGCGGATTGACCGTCCATGCAAAGAATTCATCGGTCCGGAGCGGAAACACGAACAGCACGAGCCCGGCAAGAAACACCAGGAATGCAGCGACGTAGAGCAGCCACCGCATCGGTGCAATCAGTGGAATGGCCTCAGTTGAAGCGGACATCACCGGGCTGCTCCTCGGGTGCGGCCGGCCCGCCAGCGGCAGGGGGCGAGGCCGGGAGGGGGTTTTCGGCCAGGTAGGCGTGAAGCATTGAGACCACGGTGGCACCGTCCCCGACTGCGGTGGCCACTCTTTTGATGGAACCGGCCCGCACGTCACCGATCGCGAAGATGCCGGGCATGCTGGTTTCCAGCGCCAGCGGAGCCCTGTCCATCCCGGCGTCACTGACAGCCCTGGCACCTGTAAGGAGAAAACCGGCCGGATCACGCTCTACGGTGTCGGGCAGCCAGGAGGTCCGCGGCACTGAACCGATCAGCACGAACAAGCCGCCCGCTTCGATCTCCTCGCCCGCGATTGCTTCGGCTGCTCCGGATGCGGCGACCCTGACGGCGGCAAGGAATCCGTCCTGGTCCCGGGCCCCCACGATTGCGGTGCCAAAGCGGATCGCGACGTTCCGGGTGGCTTCAAGTTGGGAAATGAGGTATTCCGACATGCTGGCGGACAGGGTGGGTCCACGCACCAGCAGCGTTACCTTTTTCGCATACCTCGCAAGGTGCAGAACCGCCTGTCCGGCCGAGTTGCCGCCCCCCACGACACAGACATGCTTTCCGGCCATCGACGGCGCTTCGGAGACTGTGGCCCCGTAGAAGACGCCTCTGCCCACCAGATCCTCCAGTTGGGGTATGCCGAGGCGGCGGTAGTCCACACCGGTGGCCACCACTACTGCGCGGCACCGCACCGCACTCCCATCGGAAATCGACACAGTGTACAGCGGGCCGTCCGCGCTGAGCCCCGCCACCTTCCGCAGGAACAGGAAGTCAGCGCCCAAAGTCCAGGCCTGGTGAAATGAACGGTAGGCCAGGTGGGCGCCGCTCACACCGCGTGAAAAGCCAGGGTAGTTGCGGATCAACGAGCTGGTGCCGGCCTGGCCTCCCACAGCCTCCCCCTCCACCACCATGGTCGAAAGGCCCTCGGAGGAGGCATACACGGCGGCCGCGAGACCGGAGGGGCCTGCTCCCACAACCACCACATCGAAGATCTTGTCCGCCGGAGGAGGCCGCGTTACCCCCATCGCTTCGGCGATCTCCAGGTCACTGGGGTTCTCAAGGACAACTGGTGAAGCAGTGAACTCCAGCACCAGGACCGGCAGCGCGGGATGGCGCAGGCCCAGGCTCTTCAGCGTCCGTTCCGCCGTCTCGGACCCAACTGGGTGGAAGCCCACCGGGATGTGGTTCCGGCTCAGGGAGTCGCGCAGCGTATGCGTCCTTTCGTCGCCTATGTCCCCGATCAGCCGGACCGCCTCAAACCCCACCCCTTGGGCCAACTGCCAGTCATCAAGGGCGTCGGTTATCGCCCCATGGAATTCTTCGTCGCGTGAACGTTCCGGACGTATGATCACCAGCTCGGCGTACCCCTGCCCTACCGCCCGGAACACAGTCGGGGCGCTTTCGAAGTCACCCCATGTCACCACAACACCGCGTTTGGCGGCCGGGTGGAAGCCGTAGGCACGCCGCAAGAAATCAAGTCCCCCGCGGTCAGCCGGACCGTAGCACCCGAGAATGAGGGCGACCTGGCGGTTCCAGCGACGGAGCCCCTCCAGCACCGCCCGTCCGTGGGCGTGGCCGTCGCAGGCCACCTCGTAATCGGCACCGTACCGTCGGCGCAACTCATCTCCGAGCATGCGCCGGGAGGTCGCGTCGGTGGTGGCAATCAGCATGATCGGAACCGGGTCATCCATGGCCGCCGTCTTTCCGGTTCTATGGTTCGGTGGCGCTCACGATACTCGCGCAAGGACATTGGGGACAAGGGTTCTCCCTTGCCTCCGGGACGTTCCTTCGCCACCGGGGACGGAGTTGTCTGGGACCCCGGTTTTACCTCGATTCTGTCATTCCGGGGGCGCGCGAATTCTGCCAGAATGGCTCCGACGGCAGGCAAGCAGGGACCCGAACCTGAGCAGTACCGGAGGGATGAAATGGAAGACCCCGAGGAAAACCGCCCTCCTCCTGGAATCAGCCTCGCCGCCAAGCCCAGCGGATCAGGGTGCCTGGACTGCCTCAACGGTGACGGCCAAGGCTGGTGGCTGCATCTTCGCCGCTGCGCCCAGTGCGGCCACATTGGATGCTGCGATTCATCTCCCTCGCAGCATGCCAGTGCCCACGCGCGCGCCACCGGCCACCCTGTCGTACGGTCTTTCGAACCCGGGGAGGAATGGTTCTACGATCACACCACGAAGAAGTTCTTCCGTGGTCCAAGGCTTCCGGATCCCCAGTCCAGGCCACCTGAGCAGCCAGCACCTGCACCGCCAGACAAGGTACCCGCAGACTGGCGTGAGCGCCTGCACCGGTAACCACGGACCGGGTATCACCCCTGCTGTCACCGGGGCAGGCGAGAATTCCGTTGAGGCTGGGTGGATGGCAACCTCTTTTGTGGCCCTCGAAAGGCACCAACATCGTCGATGCGCGGGTCGGCGGCGCCGCCGGGCAAACGGCGCACGAAGCCTGATGTGCCTAAACTACTGACATGCCCACACGTGTTCATGAGTTTGCCTGGCCTGACCGGGTCGTCATCGGCACCATTGGTGTTCCAGGGGCGCGAACGTTCTACCTGCAGGTACGTGCAGGTAGGCAAATTGTGAGCATCGCACTGGAGAAGCAGCAGTCTGCCCAGCTCGCCGAAAAGATTGACGAAATCCTCGACGAGCTCATCGCCCTTGACGGCAATCCCTTCAGTGTTCCCACGGGTACTCCCATCGAGCTCGTCGACAATGACCAGCTCGAGGCAGTCCAGGAGCAGTTCAGGGCCGGCGCCATGAGTTTGGGCTGGGACCCGACAACGGCGCAGGTTGTGATAGAGGCCTACCCGATCATTGAAGTCGGTGCTGATGAAGACGTCGAATTGCTTGCTGGGAACGCCGCTGACGTGGCCGAAATGTTGCTGGTGCGGATGCCGGTGGGCACCGCCCGCGCATTCGCCAAACGGACCCGGGAGGTAGTGGGTGCCGGGCGTCCGGCATGCCCGCTCTGCGGTTATCCCATGGACGCCGACGGGCATACCTGCACTCTTCCTGAAGTCTGATGCCAGGGAGCCTGGACGGTAACTGGCGGGTCTACCGCAAAGCTGTCCGCAGCCGTTCCTTGAGGTCTTCAAGTGATTCACGCCATTCCGGTTCGTCAGCGTCGTCCCACAGTTCAGCAAGCTCGGACTTCTCCCCGGCAACCCGTTCAACTGCTTCCAGTGCCATCTCCACGTCTTCGGCGGTGACCTCTGCCCCGCGGGCAGCCACCCAGGTCGCCACGGTCTCCGGGAGATCGCCCAGCGGGTTGCCTTGGCTGGCGGAGGTCACTTCGGCGGCGGCGATAGCGACAGCCCCTTCGGGTGCCTCGACATACCTGTGACCTGCCTTCGCCAACGCCTGGCGCACGACGTCGACCCCTCCGGTCCCCAGCTCGTCCAGCCAGTCCAGCGCGTCGTCGTTCTCAAACGGCAGGTAGCCCCATGCACCCACGTGGTTCCCCTTCCGGTTAACGGCTAGTGGCTCCAAATATGCCAGACCGCGCCGTTGCAGGTCATACACGCGGTGGATGCCTGCAAAGCTTTTCGAGAGTGCGTGCTGAAAGTGCGGTTGTTGGCGCGGAGTGGTGGCCCGCAAAATGTCACACCCCCCTTGGATGATGAGTACATGGGAAGCGAAGCGGTGGTTAAGGCTTTTGAGGCGATCGACGCCTCGATTGCCCTGCTCCGCGCCGAGGTGGCTGAGTCCCGTAACGGGTTCCCCCAGCACACCGACCCCTTGGCCGCCGTCGCTGACGGGTGCCTGGACATCCTTGCCGGAATTTCACGAACCGAGGCCCGGGTCGCTGCGTTGAAGGCGGAGGCAACGGCCAGATATGCGGATTCCGCGCGATCTGCCGCGCCTCCTGACATGCCCGTCCAGGCGCAGGAAATGGCAATAGCGGCCGAGGTGGGCTGTGTACTGGCCATCGGCGATCGGGCTGCAGGCATGCTGTTGGAGCAATCCCATGCTTTGGCTACGTTCTTGCCACTCACCCTGGCAGCATTGCAGGCGGGAACTGTCTCGTGGCAACACGCCAGGGTGATGGTGGACAAGACCGCCACCCTTGACTGTGACGCAGCGCGGGTACTCGAGGCACACTTCCTCGGCGCTGACGCGGCCAATCCTGCCCGCGGCTGCCCGGCCGGCGAGATGCCCGCCTTCAGGTTCCGGCGGAAGGCCAGGACCTGGCGCGAACGGCACCACCCGGACAGCATCGAAAAACGCCATGCTAAGGGAGCGCGGGACAGGTGCCTGGAATATACCCCGGAGCAGGACGGCATGGCGCGGGTGTCTGCCTACCTGCCCGCGGACCAGGCGGCTGCGATCTGGAACCGCATTACCGCCATCGCCCGGGGCCTGCAAGGGCCCCACGAGAACCGGACGCTCACCCAGTTACGGGCAGACGTATTTGCTGCGGCAGTCCTGCGAAGCGACAACGGCATCAGCGGCGGCGGGGCTGAGGCCGGAGGACCCGGCATGGCCGATGTCCCTACGCCCCGGGCCGAGGTCCTGATCACCGTTCCCGTCTTCTCACTGCTGGGGCTGACAGAGGAACCGGCCACGCTGGACGGGTTCGGACCCATCCCTGCCTCCATGGCCCGGAATCTCCTAACCAATGGAGCGGATTCGTTCCATCGGGTGCTCATAGATCCACGGGACGGGGCCCCGTTGGAAATCGGCCGCACAAGCTACCGGCTGACGAAGGCCATGCGGAACTGGCTACGAATGCGCGACGGCAGATGCCCGTTCCCCGGGTGCAGCAACCAGTCCCTGGACAACGAAGCAGACCACCTCCTGGCCTGGCATCACGGCGGAACCACCGGGATCAGCAACCTGGGACAGCCTTGTCCCCGGCACCACAGACTCAAACACGCCAGCGGCTGGACACCGACCCCCGCATCACAGAACGAGCCGCCCGACTGGATTTCACCATCAGGGCGGAGATACAAAAGCGAACATCAGGACTGGGAAGCACCTCACTGGCCGTGTTCATTGGGGCAGCAAGCCACAGAACGGCAACATCCATATCCTCCTATGCCCACCGCGGTGAGGGGGACCGTGGACTATTTTCGGGAACCACCATCTGCGGGAGACGAATTCCTTCGTACCTACCTCGATGCCAAATGAACTGCCGGATATGACAGCAAGGGACCCCGCACAAAGCGTGCGGAGTCCCTTGCTGTCGGATCCTGAAAAGAAGAAACTAGAAGTCCCAGTCCTCGTCTTCCGTGTTGACGGCCTTGCCGATCACGTAGGACGAACCTGACCCCGAGAAGAAGTCGTGGTTCTCGTCAGCGTTCGGGGACAGGGCCGACAGGATGGCCGGGTTCACGTCGGTGACGGACGCCGGGAACATCGCCTCGTAGCCCAGGTTCATGAGGGCCTTGTTGGCGTTGTAGTGCAGGAACTTCTTGACGTCCTCGGCCAGGCCCACGCCGTCGTACAGGTCGTGGGTGTACTGGACCTCGTTTTCGTACAGCTCGAACAGCAGTTCGAACGTATAGTCCTTGATCTCCTGGCGGCGTTCCTCGGAGACCTTTTCCAGGCCCTTCTGGAACTTGTAGCCGATGTAGTAACCGTGAACAGCTTCGTCACGGATGATCAGGCGGATCAGGTCGGCGGTGTTCGTCAGCTTGGCGCGGGAGGACCAGTACATGGGCAGGTAGAAGCCCGAGTAGAACAGGAAGCTTTCCAGCAGCGTGGAGGCCACCTTCCGCTTCAGCGGATCGTCACCCTGGTAGTAGTCCATGACGATCTGCGCCTTCTTCTGAAGGTTCTCGTTCTCGGTGGACCAGCGGAATGCCTCGTCGATCTCCTTGGTGGAAGCCAGGGTGGAGAAGATGGAGGAGTAGCTCTTGGCGTGCACTGACTCCATGAAGGCGATGTTCGTGTACACAGCCTCCTCGTGCGGAGTGAGGGCATCCGGAATCAGGGACACCGCACCGACCGTGCCCTGGATGGTGTCCAGCAGGGTCAAGCCGGTAAATACGCGCATGGTGAGCTGCTGCTCGGCCGGCGTCAGCGTGTTCCAGGACTGGACGTCGTTGGACAGCGGCACCTTTTCCGGCAGCCAGAAGTTGTTGACCAGGCGGTTCCAGACGTCGACGTCCTTGTCGTCCTGGATGCGGTTCCAGTTGATGGCCTCGACGTGGCTGAGCAGCTTGACCTTCTCGGTCATGTCATCCCCTATGCGTTGGGTGGGTTTTCTCTAAGTTAAAGCGTACGACGGCGGGCGGGCGCCCGCCGTCGTACTGTCGCGTTGGTTGAAGCTACAGCATGCAGCTGACGCAGCCCTCAACTTCGGTCCCTTCCAGCGCGAGCTGGCGGAGACGGATGTAGTAGATGGTCTTGATGCCCTTCTTCCAGGCGTAGATCTGGGCCTTGTTGATGTCGCGCGTGGTGGCGGTGTCCTTGAAGAACAGCGTCAGGGACAGGCCCTGGTCCACGTGCTGGGTGGCGGCGGCGTAGGTGTCGATGACCTTCTCGTAGCCGATCTCGTACGCATCCTGGTAGTACTCCAGGTTGTCGTTGGTGAGGTACGGCGCCGGGTAGTACACGCGGCCCAGCTTGCCTTCCTTGCGGATCTCAATCTTGGACGCCACCGGGTGGATCGAGGAGGTGGAGTTGTTGATGTAGGAGATCGAGCCCGTCGGCGGCACGGCCTGCAGGTTCTGGTTGTAGATGCCGTGCTCCATGACCGAAGCCTTCAGAGCGCGCCAGTCTTCCTGCGTGGGGATGTGCACGTTCTTGAAGAGCTCACGGACCTTCTCGGTCTGCGGAACCCATTCCTGCTCCGTGTACTTGTCGAAAAACTCCCCCGACGCGTACTTGGACTTCTCGAAGCCGCCAAACGTCTGGCCGGTTTCGATGGCCAGCAGGTTGGAGGCGCGGACGGCGTGGTACACCACCGAGTAGAAGTAGATGTTGGTGAAGTCCAGGCCCTCTTCAGAGCCGTAGTGGACCCGCTCCCGCGCCAGGTAGCCGTGCAGGTTCATCTGGCCCAGGCCAATCGCGTGGCTCTGGTCGTTGCCCTTAGCGATGGACGGCACCGAGGTGATGTTGGACATGTCCGAGACAGCCGAGAGGGAACGGATGGCCGTCTCGATGGTCAGGCCGAAGTCCGGCGAGTCCATGGTCTTGGCGATGTTCAGTGAACCAAGGTTGCAGGAGATGTCCTTGCCGGTGTCGGCGTAGGACAGGTCATCGTTGTACGTGGTGGGCTGGGAAACCTGGAGGATCTCCGAGCACAGGTTGGACATGATGATCTTGCCGTCGATCGGGTTGGCCCGGTTCACGGTGTCCTCGAACATGATGTACGGGTAGCCGGATTCGAACTGGATCTCGGCGAGGGTCTGGAAGAACTCGCGTGCCTTGATCTTGGTCTTCTTGATCCGGGAATCGTCAACCATCTCGTAGTACTTCTCGGTGACCGAAACGTCCGAGAACGGCATGCCATAGACGCGTTCGACGTCATAGGGCGAGAACAGGTACATGTCCTCGTCCTTCTTGGCCAGTTCGAACGTAATGTCCGGAATGACGACGCCCAGGGAGAGGGTCTTGATGCGGATTTTCTCGTCCGCGTTCTCGCGCTTGGTGTCCAGGAACCGGTAGATGTCCGGGTGGTGCGCGTGCAGGTACACGGCGCCGGCACCCTGTCGGGCACCGAGCTGGTTGGCGTAGGAGAAGCTGTCTTCGAGGAGCTTCATCACGGGAATGACGCCGGAGGACTGGTTCTCGATCTGCTTGATGGGCGCGCCCACCTCGCGGATGTTGGTCAGCGCGAAGGCCACTCCGCCGCCGCGCTTGGACAGCTGCAGGGCGGAGTTGATGGAGCGTCCGATCGACTCCATGTTGTCTTCGATGCGGAGAAGGAAGCAGGAGACCAGCTCGCCGCGCTGCTTCTTGCCCGCGTTCAGGAACGTGGGGGTGGCGGGCTGGAAACGGCCTTCGATGATTTCATCCACCATCTGCAGGGCCAGCTGCTCGTTGCCGCGCGCCAGGTGCAGTGCCACCATGCAGACGCGGTCCTCGTAGCGCTCCAGGAAGCGCTTGCCGTCGAACGTCTTCAGCGTGTAGGAGGTGTAGAACTTGAAGGCACCCAGGAAGGTCTCGAAGCGGAACTTCTTCTTGTAGGCGCGGTTGAACAGCTCACGGATGAAGTTCATCGTGTACTGGTCCAGCGTCTCGCGCTCGTAGTACTGGTTCTTCACCAGGTAGTCGAGCTTCTCCTCCAGGTCATGGAAGAACACCGTGTTGTTGTTCACATGCTGCAGGAAGTACTGGTGCGCGGCCTCGCGGTCGGCGCCGAACTGGATTTCGCCGTTGGGACCATAGAGGTTCAACATGGCGTTCAGCTCGTGATAGCCCAACCCCTTGTACGCGGCGGGCATCTCAGGCTTCCGGGACCTGGTTACTTCTGTGTCTGCGACAGTCGTGTCCAAAACGTGTCCAATCCTTGGTTGACCCGGGTAACGTCTTCCGGCGTTCCCATAAGTTCGAATCGATAGAGGTGGGGTACGTGGCATTTGGCGGCGATGATGTCCCCGGCCATGCAGTAGTTGTCCCCGAAGTTTGTGTTTCCGGCGCCAATCACGCCGCGGATCAGTTTCCTGTTCTGCGGGTTGTTGAGGAACCGGATGACCTGCTTGGGAACGGACCCCTCTCCCCCGGTGCCACCGTAGGTGGGCACCACCAGCACGAATGGCCGGGTAGCGAGGAGGGGTGCGTCCTTTGGATAGAGCGGGATCCGGGCAACCTCACGGCCAAGCTTCGCGACGAAGCGGCTGGTGTTCTCGGATGCTGAGGAAAAGTAGATGAGCTGGCTGCCGGTGCGGACCGGTTCAGCCTGGTCCTGCGGCCCGGCCGGCGGGGACACCTCCACGCGCTGAGCCGCGTGGATGGGAACAACCTGGTGAATTGGTAAGGCCTCGCGGTCATGCTGTGCTGCTGGTGCTGCCACGTGAGTCACCTCAGCTGGTTGCTGGTTGCCGGCAGGAGAAGCGGAACTCCTAAGCCACGGAGGAAACGGCGGAAAGTGCGAGTTCCTCGATCTTGTCGGGGCGGAAGCCGGACCAGTGGTCCTGGTCGGTGACCACAACGGGAGCCTGCATGTAGCCAAGTGCCTTCAGTCGCTCGAGTGCCTCGGCGTCCTGGGAGATGTCAACGCTCTGGTAGGTGATGCCCTTCTTGTCGAGCGCGCGGTAGGTGGCGTTGCACTGAACACAAGCAGGCTTCGTGTAAACCGTTACGGTCATTGTCCCTGTCCCCTTAGTTGAAATCTTGCCGGCCCGGTGTCCCCGTCCAGCTGTATGTAGATACTACATGTAGTGCAGACGCCTCTTTGGAACCCCAAGATGATGTATTACAAGTATGTCATTTAATGCACCGTTAATCCACAGGCAGGGGCGGGAAAAATGCCCGGAATCGCGGGTTTTTTGCGGGCTGGGTCCACACCCTGTGGAGTACTTAGCCACATTTAAAGGACCGCGTGTCGCACGGCTGCGGCGTGTCGCGCCCTGTTTCCTTCCGCATGAAAAGGGTCCGTGACCACTACATGTAGTGGTCACGGACCCGGGTTCCGCTCCCTGCGGCGAAGGTGTGTCCAGCTTGCCCGGGGTTTCCTACCGCTTGGCGGAGTTGAGGTTGGCGATGGCGGTGGACAACGCCGTGGCGAAGCCGCACCACGCCGCGTAGGGAGCCAGCGATACCCCGGCCGCACGGTTCAGCCGATAGGTGCGGCGCACCAGATCGGCGCTGCTGGCGGCGAGCAGGGCGGCCTCGGCCGCCGCAAGCCAGGGCCTGCGTGAGCGCCAGAAGAACCAGCTCCACGATGCATTGAGGACCAGGTTGGCAGCCAATGCACCCCGGTAGGTGCGGAGCTCCCGGCGGGAGCCCTTGCCACCCGGGTCGGATGTGCCGGCCGGGGTGGCAGCAGCCCGGTCCAGTTCAGCAGCCCGGTCCAGTGCGACGGCGGACGTCACCGCGAGGTCTGCATACAGGGCCGTCCACACCAGCGGGAAGGCGATGGCCGGCGGCTGCCAGTCCGGCTTGCGCAGCCGCAGGTACCAGCTGCCCTGCGGATCCGTGGCCACTCCGCCCGCGGCGGCTGTGGCGGCCGTCGCCGCCGTCGTCCATGCCACTGTCTTCAGTTTCATGCCTGAACCCCCGATTCCCCTTGCTTCTGCCGAATGCTATAGCTGCGCCTCCCGGCGGTCCAGCACGATCTGCTGGACATCCAGGTAACCGGACTGGAAACCGGCGCGCGAGTAGCAGAGGTAGAACAGCCACATCCGCTGGAACACTGCATCGAAGCCGAGCTCCCCCACTTCCCGGGACCGGGAAAGGAACCGTTCCTCCCACAGCCGCAAGGTGGCGGCATAGTGGTCACCCATCCCCATGCGCTCCCTTACCCGAAGGGTGGTGTGCTGCTGGGTCACGCTCTCGATGGCACGGACGGACGGCAGGAACCCGCCGGGGAAGATGTACTTGTGCACCCAGGTGTAGGCGTTGCGGGTGGCCAGCATGCGGCCGTGCGGCATGGTGATGGCCTGGATGGCCACCTTTCCGCCGGGTGCCAGCACGCGGTCGATGGTCTGGAAATAAATGGGCCAGTACTCGTACCCCACGGCCTCGATCATTTCCACCGAGACCACGGCGTCGTACTCGCCTTCCACCGCCCGGTAGTCCTGCAGGGCAACGGTCACGCGGTCCGCGAATCCGGCATCCTCAATGCGTTCCTGCGCCAGCGCCTGCTGCTCGCTGGACAGCGTGACGCTGTAGACCGTGGCGCCGCGGGCGGCGGCACGCAGGGCAAGCTCGCCCCAGCCGGTGCCGATTTCCAGCAGCCGCGTCCCCTCGCCCACGCCGGCCTTGTCCAGCAGCCGGTCGATCTTGGCCCGCTGGGCCTCGGCCAGGAACTCCCATGCAACGGTGGACAGCGGACCCGCCTTCTCCGGGAACAATGCCGAGGAGTAGCTCATGGTGGAATCCAGAAAGTTGAAGAACAGGTCGTTGGACAGGTCGTAGTGCCGGGAGATGTTGCTGCGGGTGTTTTGTTCGGCGTTGCGTTCCTGGCGGGGTGTCCGGGGCAGGTACAGCGAGCGCAGCTTCTGCAGCGGCATGGGGATCAGCGTGTCCACGGAGGCCGCGAAGACTTCGAGCAGCGCGGCGAGGTCCGAGGCTTCCCAGTCGCCGGCCATGAAGGATTCGCCCAGACCGATCAGGCCGTTGTCGCCGATCCGTGCCTCGAAGGCGTCGGGCCGCAGCATGGTCATCACGGGGGCCTCCGGACCGCCCGTTCCGAGCACGGACCCGTCCGGATATTCGACGCGGAGCGGCAGCCGCTTGACCGCACCCCTGAACAGCAGGCCGGCTGTCCTGCCGGCCAGTCCGGCTTTCATGCCCGACGGCGGTTGGGCAACACCTGGCCACAGGTCGGGATTGATGATGGCGGGCGACGCCGGCACCCCGGTTGCGCCCCAGGCTGCGGGCACGTGTCCGGCGGATGGTCCGCCGGCCTTGCCTTCGACACGGCCTGCGGTGGTGCCGTTATCGTCCGTCATGGTCATTGAACTGCCTCCTGTGAAGTGTGGGGTGGTCTGGCAACGACGGGCAGGTGTCTTGCCCAGAGTTTAATGCCCTGTATCCGGATCAGGGCGGATACCAGCAGCGGCGCGGCAGGCACCGCGAAAGCCGCCGCCAGGATGTTCGGAACGGTGGCGGGGCGGCGCCGTCCGTCCATGGTGGCCACGAAGGGCCGGTGCCCCTCCCGCTCCAGGATGATTGATACGGCAAGCCTGTCCCCCGGGGCCGGGAGCTTCATCCGGTACTCGCCGTCGACGTCGTTGAAGGGTGACACGTAGAACGCCTTCGGCACCGAGGCCCGCCCGGAGGGATCGGTTCGCAGCAGGTAGCAGTGCCGCTCCCCGTAGGTGTTGTGGACTTCGGCCACCACGCACTGCAGTTCCCCGGTGGAGCGGTAGCACCAGAACAGGGTGAGCGGGTTGAAGACGTAGCCAAAAACCCTGGCACTGGTGAGCATGTGGATGGGTCCGCCGTCGGGCTCCACCCCCTGGGTGCGCAGGTAGCGCTCCACGTTGGCCCGAATGCTTGCGCCGGGATCGCCCAGGTGGTCTCCGGCGCGGAACACTGCCAGCGGCCGGAGCAGGAACGGCAGGCGCGGCATGTGGTCCAGGTCCACGAACCAGCTGTAGCTGCGGTAGGTGAACGCATTCTTCAAGGGGCTGCGCCGGACATGGGAGATGGACGTGCGGAAAATCGAGGCGTCCATGGTCATGCCCGTTCCGTGGACAGCAGTTCCCGCTCCCCCTCGCCGGAGGAGTTGCCCGGTTCATCCGCGCGGGCCTCCGGCCAGGTGCGGCCCAGTTTCTCGGCCGCCCGCACCCCGGAGAGGGCACCGTCCTCATGGAAGCCCCAGCCAAGGTAGGCCCCGGCGTAGGCGATCCGGTTGTTGCTCAGCGCGGCGATGGCCTGCTGGGCCTGGAGGGATTCCGGCGTGTATTGCGGATGTTCGTACACCATGCGCTCCAGCACGGCGGTGCCGGCAATCAGTTCCGACTCCCCCAGGCTCACCAGGTACGGCTTTCCGTCCACGGGATGCAGCCGCTGCAGCCGGGTCAGGTCGTAGCTCACCAGAACCTTGTCGGGTCGCGCGTCGCACGCCGGGAGCCGGTAGTTCCACGACGCCCTGGCGTTGTCCGCGGCAGGCAGGACTGCCGGGTCCCGGTGGAACACGGTGTGGTTCACCGAATACGGCATCCCGCCCAGCGCTTCCTTCTCTTCCGGTGTGGCGTCGGACAGGAACCGGAGAGCCTGCGCGGGATGGGTGGCGACCACGACGGCGTCAAACTCTTCCGGCCCGCCGGCCGTTGCGAGCTCCACGCCGTCGGGCACGCGCCGGATGGCAGTGACGGGCGTGTTGAGCCGGACGTCGGCCAGCGTGGCGGCGAGCTTTTCCACGTACCGGGCAGAGCCGCCGGTGACGGTGCGCCACTGCGGCGAACCCTTGATCCCCAGCATGCCGTGGTGGCCCAGGAACGTGAAGAGGTACCGCACGGGGTAGGCAAGGGCGGTGGTGGGGTCGCAGGACCAGACTGCACTGACCACGGGGGTCATGAAATGGGAGATGAAGTAAGGGCTGAACTTCTCCCGTTCCAGGAACGCGCCAAGTGTCAGTTCCGGCACCGGCACCTCGCCGCTGACGGCCGACGGCGGCGCGGTCCTGAGCAACTCCCTCGCCTTCCGGTAGAAACGGGTCACCTCCAGCAGCATCAGCAGGTAGCGGCCGCGGAGCAGGCTGGAGGGTTTGGCGATGATGCCGCGGGCGCCGTCCCGTGCCCCCGCGTATTCCAGCCCGCAGCCGTCGCAGCGGATTGACATGCTCATCTCGGAGTCCTGGGTCTCGACGCCGAGTTCGGCGAACAACCGCAGCAGTGTGGGATAGGTCCGTTCGTTGTGCACGATGAACCCGGTGTCCACCCCGATGACGCTGCCGTCGGGCTGCGGCATGTCGTGGGTGTGGGCATGGCCTCCCAGCCGTGAGTCCGCCTCGAACAGGGTGACGTCGTCCTGCCTGTTCAGCACGTAGGCGGCCGTCAATCCGGCCACGCCGCTGCCGATCACGGCGACGCGCCGCCGCCCGCCTGGACTTCCTGCTGGGTTAGGTGACAATTCATGCTCCTCTGCTGAACATTTGCCGCTGGGCTGCGTATACAACTGGCTATTCGGTGCCGTGCCGGCTGTGGATGGGTGAAGTACTGTGGGCTGGTGTTAAACCCGGTGCACCTGAAGACCCTCCTTGAAGTCACGCGGCTGGGATCGTTTGCTGCCGCAGCGGCAACGCTCGGCTACACGGCCTCCGCCGTGTCCCAGCAGATGTCGGCTTTGGAGCGGGAAACGGGCACCATCCTGTTCCAGCGTTCGGCGCGCGCCGTGATTCCTACGGAAGCCGCCGTCGTCATGACGCGGCACGCCGCAAAGGTGCTCACGGATATCGAGGCACTGATGGCCGCCGCCTCCAGGACCCAGGCCACGGAAAGCCAGGAACTGCGGCTGGGGATCTTCCCCAGCCTGGCCACGTATGTCCTGCCGCGGATCCTGAAGAACCCGGCGTGGAAGAAACTTGGGATCGACCTGCGGGTGTCCGTGGCTGAACCCGGCCAAACCATCCAGGGGCTGCGTACCGGCGGCGACCTGGACCTGGCCGTGGTGTTCCAGGTGGGCCAGACCGGCTTCGCCTGGCCCAACACCATCAACAGGCAATGGATTGGCGACGACGATTTCCGGGTGGTGCTGCCTGCCGGCTGGGGTTTCCGGGCCGACGCGAAGGTCGCGGCCGACCACCTCTCGGAGATGCCGTGGATCATGCACCATCCCGGCACCAGTGACGCCATGGTGATCGAGCGTCTGTTTGCCGGCTGCAACCTGCACCCCAGGGTGGTGGCGCACAGTGACGATTTCCATGCCAGCCTGGAGATGGCCGCCGCAGGACTGGGAGCCGCTTTGGTTCCGGAACTCGCGCTCCGGAACAAGCCGGCAGGCGTTGTGGTGCTGGACGTCCCGGAGATCCGGCTGGCCCGGAACGTGTTTGCGCTGCTGATCAATGACCGGAAGACGGCACGGGTGCAGCTTTTCGTTGACCTCCTGGCCGAAACCCTTGCCGGGATGCGCACGGCAGTGAATTAGGGCAGAACGCTGGAATGGTCTGCCCTTCGGGTCTATGTTGAGAATATGAACAAGGTAGCGAGCCAGCACTTTGGGGAGATCGAGCTCAACCACGGCATGGATCATCTCTTTGCCGCCAAACATGAGCTGCGTGGCCACCCGCTGGAACTCGACCTGAACATCAACGCCCACGACAACTTCGATGAAGCCGCGCTCCGCAAGGTCGAGTACCGGCTGCGCTTCCTGCCGGAACTGGTGGACGAGGTCCGCGAGATGATCGCTGAGGAACTTGAGCAGGAGGGCACCAGTCCGCAGGAGTATCTGCACTTCCACTGCAACGCCCTCAAAGACGAGCACCTGCACAAGGTGTTCGGTGTCCAGGACCGCAGCCAGCTCACCAACGAGGTCTTCCTCAAGGCCCTCAAACTTGGCCATGTGGGCATTTACCCCGGCCAGCCCGAGCGCTACTTTGTCCTGGATTTCACCCTGGGCGAGCACTTCACGGACGAGGTCCTGGTGGCGTCCGCCGACCAGGACGGCGTGGTGGACGACGAGATCGTCTGGGAGTCCTAGGCCGTCGACCGGTCGACAGCGCCCGGGCACCAAGGAGGGTGGGCGGCCATGGATGTGGTTGATGACAGGCGTGGCATCTGGCGGCTGGCTTCGTCGCTGCTCCTCGCCGGCGTGCTTGTTTCGATTCTCGCCGGCATCCTGCATGCTGAGTCCCACGACGCCAACGACCACGTGGCGTCCTTCACCGCCTATGCGAACAGCGGAATCTGGACCGCCGTGCACCTGGGCCAGTTCGTGGGAATGGCGCTGGTGGGGGCCGGACTTGTTACGTTGGGCACCGCGCTCGGCGTCCAGCGCCGCCCGTTGGCCTGGGCCGCACGGTTTGGTGCTCTGTCCGCCGCTGCTGCAGTTGTGCTCTACGCCGCCCTGCAGGCAGTTGACGGGGTGGCCCTGAAACAGGCGGTGGACGCGTGGGCTGCTGCCCCGGACCCGGAAAAGGCGCCCCGTTTTGCCACAGCTGAAGGCATCCGCTGGCTGGAATGGGGAATGCGCAGCTACCAGAGCATCCTGCTGGGTGCCGCCTTGGTACTGGTTGGTGTTGCTGTGGCCGCAGCCCGCCACGCCTCCCGGATTGTTGGCTACCTCATGGCGCTGTCCGGGCTGGCGTATGCGGCGCAGGGGTGGATCATCGGGGAATCCGGATTTTCGGCAGCCAATTCGTTGCCCACGCTGGTGGGCATTGTGGCCATTGTTGTGGCGGCCGTGTGGCTGGCCGTCAGCGGGTGGCGGACGACGCAGACGACGGCGGCCGGCCACCTGGGGTGACCGGCCGCGGTTGCGTCGTTTCCCGTCTTACTTGGCCGCCTCCAGCAGGCCGGCCCGGACCGTCTGCGTGGCCTTGACCAGGTTGCGCAGGGACTCTTCGGTCTCGGCGTAGCCCCGGGTCTTCAGGCCGCAGTCCGGGTTGACCCACAGCTGGCGGGACGGAACGTGCTTGACGGCGGTGGCCAGCAGCTCGGTGACTTCCTGCTCGCCCGGAACACGCGGCGAGTGGATGTCGTAGACGCCCGGGCCCACACCGCGGCCGAAGCCGTGCGACTCGAGGTCGTGGACAACCTCCATCCTGGAGCGCGCAGCCTCGATGGAGGTGACGTCCGCGTCCAGCCCGTCGATCGCGTCGATGATCACGCCGAACTCGGAGTAGCAGAGATGGGTGTGGATCTGCGTGGAGTCGGCGGCGCCGGCGGTGGCCAGGCGGAAGGAGTCAACAGACCACTTCAAGTAATCCGCCTGGTCCGCCCTGCGCAGCGGGAGCAGTTCGCGCAGGGCGGGCTCGTCCACCTGGATGACCTTGATGCCGGCAGCTTCCAGGTCGGCGATTTCGTCGCGCAGGGCCAGGCCAACCTGGTTGGCGGTCTCGCCGAGGGGCTGGTCGTCGCGGACGAAGGACCAGGCCAGGATGGTGACGGGGCCGGTGAGCATGCCCTTCATCGGCTTGCTGGTCAGGGACTGGGCGTACTTGGCCCACTCAACGGTGATGGGGGCGCTGCGGGTGACGTCGCCCCAGAGGATGGACGGACGCGTGCAGCGTGAACCGTAGGACTGCACCCAGCCGTGGACGGTGACATCGAAGCCCTCGAGGTTCTCGGCGAAGTACTGGACCATGTCGTTGCGCTCCGGTTCGCCGTGCACCAGGACGTCGTAGCCGAGCTCTTCCTGCAGCTCCACCACACGCTTGATTTCGTCCTTCATCAGCTGCGCGTACTGGTCGTCGGTGAGCTCACCCTTGTTGTTCCGGGCGCGCGCCGACCTGATGTCCGAGGTCTGGGGGAAGGAGCCGATGGTGGTGGTGGGCAGGGGCGGCAGGTGCAGTGCTTCCTCCTGCGCCGCTTCACGGACCGCATAGTCGGAGCGGGTGAAGTCGGCTGCGGTCAGTGCCTCGGTGCGGGCCCGGACGTCAGCGCGGTGGACGCCCTCTGCGGAAGCGCGGGAAGCGATCACGGCGGTTGCCTGGTCAATGGCGGCCTTGGCGGAAGCGGGGTCGGCCAGGTAGGACGCGAGGGTTTTGACCTCCACGGCCTTCTGGTCCGAGAACGCCAGCCAGCTGCGGAGCTGCTGGGAGAGCTGTGTCTCCTCCTCGACGTCATGGGGAACGTGCTGGGTGGAGGTGGACGTGGAAACGGTGACCCTGCCGGCAGCTGCCGTCAGTTCATCCAGCTTGGCAGCCGAAGCGGCGAGGTCGTTGCGCCAGATGTTGTGGCCGTCCACGACGCCGGCAACCAGGGTTTTGTTGCCCAGCGCGGCGAGTGCCGCTGCGGAGGGGACGGCGCCCTTGAAGACATCGATATGCAGGGCGTCGATGTTGGTGGCGGCGAGGGTCCCAAGCTGTCCGTCGAGGGAACCGTATGGGGTGGAGACGAGGATCTGCGGGCGGTTGGCCGCAGCGGTGAGGACCTCGTAGGCGCGGGCCACGGCTGCTTCGATTTCGACGGCCGGGGTGTCCTGGTCAACAACGAGTGCGGGCTCGTCGAGCTGGATCCAGCCGGCGCCTGCTTCGGCGAGCTTTTCGAGCAGCTGCACGTAGACGGGCAGGATGTCTTCGAGGCGGGACAGCGGCGCGAAGCCGGCGGGGGCGTCGTCGGAAGCTTTGGACAGCAGCAGGTAGGTGACCGGGCCCACGATGTAGGGGCGGGTCTCGATGCCGTTGGCCAGCGCGAAGGCGAACTCGTCAACCTTGGCGGTGGACGCAAGGGTGAACTTGGTCTCCGGGCCGATCTCCGGAACCAGGTAGTGGTAGTTGGTGTCGAACCACTTGGTCATCTCCAGCGGCTGCTGTTCCTTGTTGCCACGGGCCAGCGTGAAGTAGCCGTCGATGTCCAGCTGGCCCCCGGCGTTGAGGAGCTTGCCGAACCGGGCCGGTACCGCGCCAAGGTGCGCGGTGGTGTCCAGGACCTGGTCGTAGTAGGAGAACGTGCCCGGGACCGCGGCGGCTTCGGTGAGGCCCAGTTCCTGCAGGCGTTTGGCGATGCTGAGCTGGATGTCCTTGGCGGCGGCGTCCAGGGCGCCGGCGTCGATCCTGCCGGCCCAGTAGGCCTCAACGGCCTTCTTCAGTTCGCGGCGGCGGCCGATCCGCGGGTAGCCGAGGAGTGAAGCTGCCGGAAACGGCGTGCGGGCGGTGTTCTGTTCAGTCATGGGGTTACTCCTGATGTCGAGGGCGTGCGCGGATGAACGCAGCACGGATGAACGCGGCGTGTACGAACGCTGCGTGGGTGAAGGAAAGCTGGTGAGGTGGGCGCCGGTCAGCTGGCGAGCTGGCTGCGGGCGATCGATTCGCGGCGGGTGCCGGGACGGCTGCGCCGCGGCAGGGCCAGCTTGTCCAGCACTTCCAAGGCACTCTGGTGCTCGTTGAAGGTGTAGATGTGGATGCCGGGTGCACCCGCATCAAGGGCGGCGTTGGCCAGGTCAACGGTGGCGTCGACACCAATGTGGAGGCGTTCGAGGTCGGAGTCCGCTGCGGCCAGGCGGGCCATCAGTTCCGGGGCGGGTTCCACGCCCGTCAGCTGGCCCAGCCGGTTCAACCGGCGGAGGCTGGTCAGCGGCATGACGCCCGGGATGATCGGGATGGTCACCCCGGCACGGCGGGCCCGGGTGAGGAGGTCGGCGTACTGCCTGGTCTCGAAGAACACCTGGGTGATGGCGAAATCCGCGCCGGACCGCTGCTTGGCAAGCAGCACCTCGACGTCGTGCTCCTCGCTGGGCGACTCCGGATGCCGGGTTGGGTATGCCGCCACGCCCACTGCGATCTTTCCTGCGCACAGCAGGGCCGACCGGCGCTGCTCCACGCGGCGGATGAGTTCGATCAGGTCCTGGGCGTACCGGAGCGAGCCCGTGGCCGGGGCGCTGGCGTCCTTGGGAAGGTCTCCGCGGAGGGCGAGGATGCCCCGAACCCCGGTGTCCAGCAGTTCGCCGACGATCGCGGCAAGTTCCTGCGGCGTGTTGCCCACGCAGGTGAGGTGGGCCAGCGGCCGCAGCGTGGTTTCCAGCAGGAGCCGGTTGATGAGTTCGACGGCGGTGTCCCGGTTGGATCCGCTGGCGCCGTACGTGACGGACACGTAGTCCGGTTCAGTGGCTTCCAACTCGCGGATGGTGGTCCAGAGCGTCTCCGCTGCCGCGGGAGAGCGCGGCGGGAACAGCTCATAGGAAAGCGCCACCGGAGCGGTGTCGGAGAGGTTGGGATGTGCGTCAATCAGGCTTGGTGGTGACATTTGCGTCCTTGGCTTTGGGCCATTGGGGTTCCCTGCCACGAAACAGGACAGGAAACCGGCAATGAATTTGAGTTTGGGGAACACGGAGGGACTCCACGAGGACGCAGCCGCGACTGTTACGCCTTGAATGAAGTAGTCCGTGAGCAAATGTCAGGCCCACATGGGGGCACCCACACCCTCCGGAACGGAGGATCGCTGACACGTTACCGCGGTAACTTGTCTATGACTCTATGGGGCCGGGCGGGGCCGGGACAAGTCGGGGCCGAATTAAGACGCACTTTTACGGGCTGTTTCCTGCGGCGGCAGAATTTTCTTCGCCTGGCGGGGTTCCTACCAAGGGCGGTCCGGCGCCGTGCCAGTGCCGCTGTCCAGGTATTCTTCCCGTTCGCGCCCGCTGTTCCGCTCCCGCTGGGCCTGCCGTGAATTCTCCTGGAGCCGGTCCAGCTGGCTTTGCTGTGCAGCCGCTGACCCGTCCTGCGGGGATTCATTTCCCGGCGCATCCTCCGGGTCCTCCGGCCGTCCGGCGGCGCCAAGCTTTCCTTCCAGCCGTTCCCGCGCTTCGGCCAACCTCCTGTCCGCTCCTGCTGCCGCGTCCGGGGACAGGCAGCCTTCCGGTGCCTGCCCGGCGGTTGCCAGTGCTTCGTTGAAAAGCGGAACGGCCGACGACGGGTCCCCGGCCTGGAGCCGCTGGTCGCCCAGGCGTTCGGTCACCAGGACAAGGTTCACCAGGACCAGGCATTCATCGCCGGCTCCGTCCGGGACCAGTCCCAGCGCCTGTTCGAACAGGGCCTTCGCCTCCCCATAGTCACCTGCCAGCACCGCGGCGTCACCGGCAGCGAACGGCGCCTTGTGCGGTTCCACCAGGTTGGCCAGGCCAAGGCCCTCTGCTGCGGAATCCACGGCGGGCGCATTCCCTGCCGCAAAACCGGTCGCGGCACGGTCCGCAAGAACATTGAGGCTCAGGAGTTTGGCGGCGACGCACAGCAGCAGCATTACGGGCACCGCCGACCAGAGGAGCAGGCGTTTCCTGCGGGCCCTGGCAGTCACCGGTCCCCTCCGCTGCGGCGCATGCGGGGCAACCCGCACAGCTGCCGGACGATGCCCACCGCCTCCGGCAGGGCCAGCAGGAAGGCGCCGGCGGCGAAGATCCAGTACAGCTCGGCTGCGGCCGCCGTCGGGCCGTCTCCATCCGCACGTTCCACCCTGCCGGGGCGTGCCTGCTGCATCATGTCCCCCACGGGATCGCCGGCGGCGCGGTGGACGTAGGGCACGCCGAGCTGGCCGGCGATGGTCCGCAGCCTCCCCTCGTCGATGACCGACAGTGCGTCTCCGCTGGTGCCGGCGCGGTTGTCCTGGACATACGTGCCGCCGTCGTCCTCCTGCCCTGAGTTGTCCTGTCCTTTGTTCTCCTGTCCGGTGATCTTCTGTCCGCTGTTCTCCTTCATCCGGCCGCCCGCCGCCGTCCCGTAGCCCAGCACCGCTCCCCCGGCCACCAGGCCGCCGTCGAATGTCATTGCCCCGGGTTCCCTGCCGCTGGTCTGTTCGCCGTCGCCCAGGTAATACACCAGCCGGGGCCGGCCCGGATGGCCGTCCCTGGCGGCGGCCAATTGCTCTGCGAGCACCTGCCTCGCCGCGGTGATGCTGCTGCCTTTGGCGTACGCAGTCACCTGGGGTTCCAGGACATCCGTGATGGTCTCGAGTGCCAGCGTATCCGTGCTGAGGGGCATGCGGACGTGGGCGGTGGTGTCGAACGTGATGACTGAAAAGCGGGCGCCGGGCAACTGCCCGGCGATGGCCATGATGTCCTTCCGGACGCCTTCCAGCCGCGGGCTGCCGTTGCCGTAGTCCTCGGCCACCATGCTGGTGGTGGTGTCCACCACGAAGAACACGTTGAGGTCGGCGGCGGCAGCCTGGACCGATCCGCCGGGCAGGCCGGGCCGCAGGGCGGCTGCCATGACCAGCAGCACCACGGCGCCCCGCCGCAGCCACCCCCTGCTGCCGCGGCGGCCCCGCTGCAGCCGCCACAGGACTGCGCACAGGGCCAGGGCGGACAACAGCCCAGCAGCCAGCGGCAGGTCAGGTACCTCCGAGAACACAGCACGCGGCGCGCCCTGGATGGCCGCCGTTTCAGTTCTCTCCACGGCGGTGACTATTCCGGCCACGGCAGCAGGGCTGTCCAGGGCGTAATACGAGCCGCCCGTGGACTCCGCTGCCGCCCGGAGCTGGGCACCGGGCTGGCCGGTCCCGCTGCCATAGTCCAGGTCCCCCGGGTTCAGCGCGTGGACGTGCACCGATCGGTCCTTGGCCAGCCGCGCCGCCTGGTCCAGGGTCATGATCGGTTCACCGGAGAGCAAGTTGTCCGTGGCCAGCACCACCGACCGCGAGCGCCGGGGAGCGTTGCTTCCCGCAGCGTCGGAGCCGGGAAAGCTGTTGATGCACGATGCCAGGCCGTCGCCTATCAGTGACGAACCCCTGCCGCTCCATGTGCCGTCGAAGAATCCGGAGCTGCCCTGCTTGCCGTCGAACGCGTCCCTCGCGAGGTGGAGCTGCTCCTGGGCGTAGTGGTAGTCGTCGGTCAGTGGAAAGACCTGGATGGCGGTGCTGTCAAAGATGGTCAGGCCGATCCGTTCACCGTCGAACTCCCGTGCCAGGCCGGCAAAGACGTCCGCCACTGCCGCGTCGGCACTGCTCATCGATCCGGAGGTGTCCAGGCAGAGCATGATGTCGCGGTTGTGCTGCTCCGGACGGAGGGTGGACACGTCAAGGGGGCGGGCCGCCGCAACCGCAGTGGAAACCAGCAGCACGCCGCAGGCGGCACCGGCCAGGACCAGCCACCGCCGGTGCCGGCGAAGGGCTGCCTGGTATTCGGGCAGCGCGGTCAGCCTGTCGGCGTGGGCAACCGGCCGCCGTCGTCCGTTGGACAACCGGTTGCTGCGCAAGGCAGCCCATACCGCCGCTCCTGCGGCAGCGGCCGCAACCGGCAGCAGCCACCAGAACATCAGCTCCACGAGCGCACCGCCGCCGAAGCTTTTGCTGCGGACACGCTCACGGACTGCAGCGGACCGGGGCCGAATTCAGCGGGGTACAGAGCTTGGACGACGTCGGCCGCCGCCGGGAGCGGGTGGCGCGCCAAATCGTGGTGCGTCATCCTGGTGGCGTCCACTCCGGTTGCATCGCGGACGAACCCGCGCAGCAGCAGGCTGAGCTGCTGGTGCGCTCCGCGTGCCTCGAGATGCCCGGCCGCCGCTGCCTCCTCCACCTCGTTGATGCGCTGAAGGTAGGCGGCTTTGAGGGCCGGCAGGTCGGTCAGGGCGGACCTGCCGGGCGCGGAGCTGCGCCGCGCTGAGCGTTCCGCCTTGCGGGTGGAGGCAAACACGTAGGCGTACCACCCGGAAACCAGTGCCAGGAGCGCTGCGCCGCACCACAGCCAGGCGGGGCTGTACTGCAGCGGGCCATAGAATCCGGGATCAGCCTGCACGCCGGTGCCTCTCCAGCAGGGCGAAGAGACCCGTGATGACGTCTCCGCTGCCTGCCACCTCCCCCTCAGTAATCCCCGCGGCCCGGAGCATGGCCCTGCGCGCCGCGTCGCGCTCTGCGGTGGCCCTGGTGTAAGCGGCCTTCACCGCGGCGGACGCAGCAGGCTGCCATGGCAGCAGGGCGGAATCGGCCACGCTGCAGTAGTCCACCTCCGCGCTTGGAACCTGACCGGTCAGGGGATATGGTGCCAGGTCTGCGTCCCTGACGGTCAGCCAGAGGATCTCGTGCTGGGCGCGCAGCCTGCGGAGGAGTTGGGCCATGGCATCGTCTGCGGCAATCTCGTCCGCGACGACGAACAGCAGGTGGCGTCCCTTGATGGTGCGCGCCGTGTACTCGAGCTGTTCCTGGATCCGGCTGGGCGCCGCGTCGAGGCTCGTGTGGGAGTCCACGTGCCCCAGCAGCCGCTCCAGGTGGGCCTCGCCGCCCTTTGCGGGCAGGGAACGCGTGGCCGTTGAATCACCGCAGACGAGCCCCACCAGGTCCCCGTGCCGGTGGGCCAGGTAGCCAAGGACCCCCAGGGCGAGCACGGCAATGTCCTTCTTCGCCTCCCCTGACCGGGCCTCCGCCGCCATGTTGCGCCCGGTATCGGTGACCAGGAGGACAGTCTGCCGGCGGACGGCGGCGTAGCGCCTGATCAGGGGTGAGCCGTGGCGCGCGGTGGCCTTCCAGTCAATGTCGCGCACTTCGTCCCCGGGCACATAGCCGCGCAGGTCATCGAAGTCCAGGCTGCGGCCCTTGAACACCGAACCGTATTCGCCGTCGAGCATGCCGCGGGCTTTGCGGTGGGCGAAGATGGCCATCTTCGATTTCACCCGCTGGAGGAGGCCGGCCATAGGGGTTCAGGGAGTCTGGACAGCGGCGACGACCGCGTCGATTACCGATTCCACCGGAACCTGTTGGGCCACCGCGTCAAAGTTCAGGATCAGGCGGTGCCGCAGCACCCGATGGGCCAGCGCCTTGACGTCCTCGGGAATGACGTGGTCGCGGCCGTTCAGCAGTGCCACGGCGCGGGCGGCCTGGCTGAAGGCGATGCTCGCACGGGGGCTGGCGCCGAACTCGATGAACCCGGCGAGCCGGGCGTCAATGTACTGGGCCGCGTTCCGTGTCACGTACACCAGGCCCACAATGTAGTTGATCACCGCCGGGTCAATGTAGATGCGCCTGGTCAGTTCCTGGATCTCCAGGATGGCATCAAGGGAAGCGGCCGCCGCCGGTTTCTGTTCCGGCGTGAAGACGCCGGCGTCGATCCGGGCGATGATCTGCGCCTCTTCCGCAGGACTGGGGTAGTCCAGGACGTCCTTGAGCATGAAGCGGTCCATCTGGGCCTCGGGCAGCTGGTATGTACCCTCGTGCTCGATGGGGTTCTGCGTTGCCAGGACCAGGAACGGCGACGGGAGGCGGTAGTCCTGGCCGCCGATGGACGTCTGGCGTTCCTGCATCGCCTCCAGCATGGCGCTTTGGGTTTTGGCGCTGGACCGGTTGATTTCATCGAGCAGGACGATGTTGGCGTGGACCGGCCCCAGCTGGGTGCGGAACGTTCCCTTGGCGGCGTCGTAGATCTGGGTTCCCACAATGTCGCTGGGCAGCAGGTCCGGGGTGCACTGGATCCGGCGGAATTCGGCGCTGACGGCTTCGGCCAGCGTTTGGGCCGCAGTGGTTTTGGCCAGTCCCGGTACGCTCTCAAGCAGGATGTGGCCGCCGGTCAGCAGGCCCACCAGCAGCGATTCCCGCAGCCGGGACTGGCCCACCACCTTGGCATCGAAACTGCGTGCGACGCCGGCGGCCACCCGCTGCGCCCTGGCCAGCTCCGCAGGCTGGATTCTTGCGGGCACGCTGGTCGAAAGCACTGGATCTCCCCCTGAAGACGGTGATGGGCGCGCGGTCCGGAAGGCCGTGTCCCGCCCGCCATCCTATCCAAGCCCGGCGCCCGGAACCCGGCAATGGGCACCCCTCCCCATGCGGGGTCTGCAGGTCTATCCTTTTGCCATGATCGAGCTTCCAGCCACCTACAAGGAATACCTCGCCGACAAGAGCCAGATGTTCATCGATACGGTCCGGCCTGTCCTGATGCAGTCTGCGGCGGAAAAGCTGCACGGTGTCCGGGTGGTGTACAACCCGGGCTCCACCGGGCACCAGGCCCACCTCGACGACACCCTGCCGTTCGGCGTGGTCTTTGAGGACATCGACTAACCCCTGACTGCGCCCGCAAGGGCCAGCGAGTTGCCGGAGCCGCGTGCCACGAAGACGTAGAGGGCCAGGACCGGGACCGAATAGAGGATCGAGAATGCGGCCAGCTGGCCGTAGGCCACTGCCCCGTGCTGGCCGAAGAAGCTGAAGATCGACACTGCCGCCGGCTGCCGGCCCTCGGACAGCAGGAGTACGAACGGAACGAAGAAGTTCCCCCAAGCCTGGATGAACACAAAGATGAACACCACACCCAGGCCCGGGCGCATGAGCGGAAGCACGATCGATCGCAGGGCGGCCAGCCTGGAGGCGCCGTCCACCCAGGCCGCCTCCTCCAGGGCCAGAGGCACGGCGTCCATGAAGTTCCTGGTCATCCAGATCGCCATCGGCAGGCTGGTGGCGGCCAGGAAAAGCACCGTGGCGGGCAGGGAATCCAGCAGGTGCAGCTGCACGAACAGTCCGTAGACCGGCACCATGATGGCGGTAACGGGAAGGCAGGTGCCAAACAGGATGCCGTACAGGAACGGCTTGTTGAACCTGGACTGGTAGCGGGAGAGCGGGTACGCCGCAAGCACGGCCGCCGCCAGGGTAACCGTTCCGGTCCCCGCGGACAGCAGCAGGCTGTTCCACAGCGGACGAAACAGCAGTTCGGGGGTCAGGACGGCAGCAAAATTGTCCAGGCCGGGCTGCTGCGGAACCCTGGTGCCGTGTCCGGCGGCCGGATCCACGGAACCGAACACCAGCCACAACAACGGCAGCAGGAAGCAGGCGCCAATCAGCACCAGGACCGCGTCCGCCCACGCGTTGCCCCGGGTACGGCCGCGCCTGGGCTGCACTCGGCGTGGACGGCTGGGGCTGGGCTGGCCGGGCTGTTGCTGCGGGAGCCGCCGTCCCGCCCATTTCGGTGCAGTCACGGCTTCTGCTCACTGAGGAGGCGGAGATAGGCTGCGCCAAACACGGCGCCGATCAGGATGAGGACGGACGCTACGGCGGTGCCGTAGCCGATGTCACCGAATTTGAAGGCTTCCTGGTAGGCCAGGACAGGCAGCGTGGTGCTGCCGTTGGCCGGTCCGCCCGCAGTCATGACCCAAATCAGGGTGAAGACAGCCAGGGTCTGCAGGGTAACCAGCATCAGGTTGGTGGCGATGCTGCCGCGGATCACCGGCAGCGTGATGAACGCCAGCCGCTGCCAGGCACCGGCCCCGTCCATGTGCGCGGCCTCGGTCAGCTCTGCCGGGACGCCGTTGAGCGCTGCCCGGTACACCAGCATGGAAAAGGCGGTCCCGCGCCACACGTTTGCCAGGATCACGGCGGCCATGGGCACGGTGTAGAGCCAGTCGGTTTCCCCCGCACCGAAGCGGCCCAGCAATTGGTTAAGCGTGCCGTCGCGGCTGAAGAAGGCATAGGCGGCGAACGCGGCCACGATTTCCGGCAGGACCCAGGCGGCAACGACGGCGGTGCCAACAGTTGCCGAGACGATCGGACGTGCGCGGCGCATGAGGACGGCGAGGGCCAGTCCCAGCACATTCTGGCCCAGGACTGCCGAGCCTGCGACAAACAGGACCGTCAGCGCCAGCGAGAGCGGGAAGACGGGGTCCTCCAGCAGCCGCTGGTAGTTCTCCAGCCCCACCCATTGGGGGTTCCTTGCGTTGCGGCCGGTCAGTCCGGCGTTGGTGAGCGAGGCGTGGAAGGCCCACAGTACCGGGCCGGCCAGGAAGACGAGCAGCAGCAGGACGGCAGGCAGGACGGGCAGGTAGCGGAGCAGCTGCCGTGTCCGGTGGTGGGCCGCCAACGCTACTTCCGGACGGTCTTGTCGCCGCCCACGATGCCGGCCACGGCTGTGTCATAGTCGGCCGCTGCCTGTTCAGGGCTCCTGCTGCCGGTGATCACGGCCTCGGTGGCTTCCTGGACGGCAGCGGAAATCCGCGGATAGTCGGAGGTGGCAGGCCGGAATTTGGTGACGGCCACCAGGCCGGACACGTCCTTCACGAACGGGTTGGCGGACTGGTAGGCGGGGTCGGCGGCCACGTCGGTCCGGACGGCGATCTGTGAGCTGGCCACCGTGAAGGCCAGCGAGTTCTTGGCATTGAGTGCCGTGGTGAGGAAGTTGAAGGCAAGGTCGGGCTGCTTGGTTTCCGCCCCGACGGCAAGGGTCCACCCGCCGGACATGCTGACCGCGCCGGGGGCGCCGCCGTTCTGCGTCGGGAACGGGGCCACGCCCATGTCCTGTTCGTAGCCCGGCCACGCGTAGCTTCCACCGGCCTGCCAGAACGACGGCGCGTAGGAGCCTTCCACGGTTGCCCCGAGCTTTGCTTTCGGGAACCATTCACCGAACACCTTCTTCCAGATGTTCGGGTCCAGCGCCTCGGCCGGGGCCACTGCGAGGTTCTCGCCGTAAAGGGTCTTGAGGAAGGTCAGCGAGTCCTTGAAGCCGGCAGACCCAACGACCCACTTTTTCGAATCCGTGTCATAGAGGCTTGCCCCGGTTCCATAGAGGAGCTCATAGAAGCCCTGCATCACGGTCCCTTCACCTGTGCCCTTGCCGGCATACATGTTGAAGGGGATGACGTCCGGGTTGGATGCCTTGATCTTCCTTGCGGTGTCCAGGATGTCCTGCCAGCTGGACGGGCGCCACGGCAACCCAATGCCGGCGGCCGCAAAGACCTTTTTGTTGTACCAGATGGCCCTGGTGTCGGTGCCCAGCGGCACCGCGTACGTGCCGCCGTCGTCCGCTTTCCCGGCCTCCTTGGCGCCGTCGCTGAACTTGTCCCAGTCACCCCATCCGGCCAGCCGGCTGTCCAGCTTCAGGAGGTACCCGGCGTCCACGTCGGAGCGGACCTTGAAGGTGTCTTCGTAGAAGACGTCCGGAGCAGTGGCAGGCGAGCGAAGGGCCAGGGCCAGCTTTGTGCCGTAGTCGTCGTCGTTCGCCTGGATGGGCTGCAGTTCGATGGTGACGCCCTGGTGTGCGGCTTCGAACTCTTTTTTCGCATCCTGGAACATGGTGTCCAGGGTCTTGAACGAATCCGTTTTCTGGTAGGCCACCTTGATGGTCTTGTTTCCCTCGGCTGGGTTTCCGGGAGTGCAGGCCGCAAGGGCAAGGACCACGGCGGCCAGCAGGGAGACGGTTTTCGATGTCCGGCGAAGCATGCTGTTCCTCAGCTTTCCAGCAGGAGCCGTTGGGCCCGGGGCGCGAGGGTATGTTCCAGGACCAGCGAGGCGGCGCCGATGGCTCCCACGTCCTCCCCGACGCCCGTGCCAACAACCTCGATGGGGTGGATCAGCCTGACGTCGCTGTTGGCATCCAGGAGTGGCGGAATCAGCTCCAGGTAGCGCTCCGCCAGTCCGCTCCAGAAGGGGCCGCCGAAAACGACGCGTTCCACGTCGAGGGTGTTGGTGACAACGGAGACCGCCCGGGCCACCAGGACGGCGGATTTGTCCAGGATGGCAGCGGCGCGTTCGTCCCCGCCGTCGGCGAGTGCGCACAGCCGGGCGAAGCTTTGCTGGACTTCGGCGCCGCTGTTACCCGCGCGGGATCCGTCCAGGATGCCCGCTGCTTCCGCCTCCGCCACCAGGACCTGCGGGATGCAGGAGGATTTCACGCAGCCGCGCAGGCCGCAGTCGCAGGGTTGGCCGTCGGGATCGACGATGATGTGTCCTATCTCCCCGGCGTTGCCGGACGTGCCGCGGACCACTTCGTCGTTCAGGACGATGCCGCAGCCGATGCCTGTGCCCATATACATGAAGACGAAGCTGCCGGCGCCGCTGGGCCCGCCTGCCCATGTCTCCGCCACGGCGGCGCTGGTGACGTCCTTGTCAACGAGTACCGAGTAACCGGTGGCCCCGGCCAGCGCTTCGCGCAGCTCCACCCTGTCCCAGCCGGGCAGCAGTGGTGGATCCACGACCGTGCCGTTGTCCAGGTCGATGGGGCCGGGCGCAGCCACGCCCAGGCCGGCGATGCGGCTGCGGTCCACGCCGGAATCGGCGACGAGCTGGTCGATTTCCGCAGCGATGGTGCTGATCACGGCGGAGGGATCGTTTCCGCCAGGGGTTTTGATCCGCGAGTGCCGGACAACAGATCCCACCAGGTCCAGCACCACGAACGTGGTGACTGCGGGGTCCAGGTGGACACCAAGGGCGTACATGCCGCCGGGATTGAGGCGGAGGATGGTGCGCGGCTTGCCCGGGCCGGTACCCTCCTTGCCGGCCTCGACAATCAGGTTCTGGTCCAGCAGGCGGCGCGAGATGTTCGAAATGGTCTGCGGGGACAGGCCCACGATCTGGGCCAGTTCAACGCGGCTCAGGCCACCGGACGTCCTGCGGATTGCGTCAAGGATGACGGTGAGGTTGAAATCCCCCATCCTGGGCAAGTTGGTTCCGCGTCTCGGAGAGGATTGGCGGATCTCAGACACTGTGTCCCCTAAACGTCTTCGGCTACCTCGTGATGGTGATGCTTTGAATCGTACGTTAAGGGTGGTCCCCCGCCCATATGCGCGGGCGGCGGCGCGGCGCGGCACCCGCGGTTCCCGGCGGTGGACCCCCGGTGGCCGGGCGCGTTCCAGTCAGAGGGGGCGGCGGCTGCTTCGGGTGACGGTGAACTTGGGGTTCCGCCCCTCCACCACGGTGGGCCCCACGTACCGTTCCAACGCCGGCAGGTAGGCGAGGTGCCGGTTGAAGACCGTCCACAGCTCGCCGCCGGGAGCCAGCACCCGCCCGGCTGCCTGGATCATCTTGAGGCCGGCACCGGCGTGGACGCCCGCACCGACGTGGAAGGGCGGGTTGAGCAGCACGGTGTCCACGGCGGCGTCCGGGAAGGTGCTCAGCGCATCGTCCTGCAGAACGCTGATGCGGTCTGCCAGGCCGTTTGCGCGGGCGGTGGCAAGGGCGGACTGCACTGCGGCCGCGGACTGGTCGGTGGCTGTCACGGCGGCTCCCGGGAACTGCCGCGCGTACATCGCGGCAAGGATTCCGGTACCGCAGCCGAGGTCGACGGCGTGCCGTGCCGGTTTCATCCGGGGCAGGAACGCCAGGAGGAAACGCGTGCCGATGTCCAGCCTGGGGCCGGCAAAGACTGCGCCGTGGGCTGCCACGTCCAGGTCCAGGCCGGCAAGGTGCTCCAACACCGGGAAGCGGGGCGCCGCGGTGGAGGGTTTGGGGCCCGCGGCAAGGAGGACCCGGGACTTTTGCCGGGCGAGCTGCGGCTGCACCGAAACGAAGTACCGTTCAAGGACGGCGTTCATGCCCAGCGACATGTGCTTCACCCGGCCTCCTGCCAGCAGCTGGACGTCCGGTGCGGCATGCAGGGCCACGGCGGCAGCGATTTCTTCCAGTTCCGCGAGGGTTTTGGGGAGCTGCAGCAGGATGGTGTCTGCTCCCGCCAGCAGCTGGTGCCCCAGGGGCAGCTGGACAAACTCCGCCCCGGGCCCGTCCCCCAGTTCGGCCGCGTTGAGCCGCAGTGCCCTTTCCCCTGTGATCAGGTCCTGGTGCACGCGCAGCGCCGCCGGGGCAAGCACTGCCGAGGCGCCGAGCGTCAGGGCCCCGTAGCGGTCATTGATCACCGCCACGGTACCGCCGGCCCGCCCCAGCTGCACTGCGGTCTCCAGCAGCAGCCGGTCCGTGGCATCCCAGGCCTGCAGGTTGGGGGCTTCGACATCGGGCCGCCGGCGCAGGACGTTGAAAATGTCCGCCAGGGTGTTTGCTGCCACCGGTGTCCTGCCGCCTTCTGTTGCCTTCGTTCGCCCCGCGTCCCGGGGCATCACCCCCACGTTACCGTTTTCGCCGCCGTCGCCATTCCAGGCAGCTTCAGGATCCCGGTCACTGCCGCGCGGCCCGCACGGTTGGCGCCAATGGTGGACGACGACGGCCCGTAACCTACCAGGTGGACGCGCGGCTCGGCCGCCACCCGGGTTCCGTCCATGGCGATTCCGCCGCCGGGCCCGCGCAGGTGAAGCGGGGCGAGGTGTTCCAGTTCCGCCCTGAAGCCGGTGGCCCACAGGATGACGTCGGCCTTGCGGAGGCTTCCGTCGGCGCGGCGGACGCCGTCCGGTTCGATGGACGTGAACATCGGCTCCCGGTCGAGGGCGCCCCTTCCCCTGGCCGCGCGGAGGGCTGGTGTCCAGATGAGGCCCGTCACGGACACGACGCTTTGCGGCGGAAGTCCCTGCCGGACACGGTCCTCCACGAGCGCCACGGCCTCGTGGCCCGCTGTGGCATCGAACGGCGCGTCGCGCCACACCGGTTCCCTTCGGGTGAACCAGCTGGTGGTGGTGACGCGGGAAATTTCTTCCAGCAGCCCGACGGCGGAAATGCGGCCACCCACCACCACCACATGTTTGCCGCGGAACTCCTCCGCGGAGACGTAGTCGGCGACGTGCAGTTGCCTGCCGCGGAACGAGGACTGGCCCGGGTAAATGGGCCAGAACGGGCGGGTCCACGTACCGGTGGCGTTGATGATGGCCCTGGCCGTCCAGTCCCCGCGTGTGGTTTCGACCCGCAAGCGCCCGGCCGGGTCATCATCTTCGCGCCTGACGGCCCGTACCTTGACGGGCCGGAGAACGGACAGACCCAGCTCAGCCTCGTAGCTTCCGAAGTACCGGGTCAGGAATTCCGAGCTCGGTTCCGCCGGATCCACCTCCGGTTTGGCGATGCCCGGCAGATCGCTGATTCCGTTGACCGTGGCCATGCGCAGGCTCCTCCAGCGGTGCCGCCATGCACCGCCCGGCCCTTCCTCGGCGTCCAGCACGGCATAATCAATTCCCCGGCGCTGCAGGTGGTAGGCAGCCGAGAGGCCGGCTTGGCCCGCCCCGATTACCACCACGTCGGTTGGGTCAGGACTCACCTGCCCATGATAGTCGCGGAAGCCAACACGGCCTTAGGGTAGGCGCATGGAAACTGGAGCAGCCGAACGGACAGGAAACGGAAGCACCGGGCACGCTGCCCGGCTGGAAAAGGCCCTGGGGGTGGTGCTGGGGACCGGGCAGATCCCGTTGCGCCTGCGCGCGTGGGACGGCTCGGAAGCGGGACCCGTGGACGCACCCGTCCTGGAGTTCAGGTCCCGAAAGGCTCTGCGCCGCATTCTGTGGTCGCCGGGACAGCTGGGACTGAGCCGCGCCTACGTGGCAGGTGAAATCGACACCCCGGGGGACATCTTCGCGGCGTTCACGGCATTGAGCTCGGCCGGCAAGTTCGCCGAGCCCGGGCCGTTCCGCCCGCTGACCGCAGGCGAGCTCTGGCTGCTGTTGCGCACCGCGGTCCGGCTCGGCGCCATCGGGCCCAACCCTGCCCCGCCACCGGAGGAGGCGCGCATTGCCAAAAAGGGCAGGATGCATTCCCGCCGCCGGGATTCGGCCGCCATCTCGCATCATTACGACGTCGGCAACGACTTCTACGCCCTGGTGCTGGGACCGTCGATGGTCTATTCCTGCGCGGTATGGGCCGCCGGCGGCGCCGAAGCCCCCGGGAGTGGCCCTGACTCGGGGCTGGACGCCGCTCAGGAGGCCAAGCTGGACCTGGTCTGCCGCAAGCTGGGGCTTCAACCGGGGATGCGGGTGCTGGATGTGGGCTGCGGCTGGGGCAGCTTCGCCCTCCACGCTGCCGCCAGGTACGGCGTCAGCGTAGTGGGCGTGACGCTCTCCAGGGAACAGGCCGCCCTGGCCCGCAAGCGTGCAGCGGACGCCGGCCTGACGGACAAAGTGGACATCCGGGTCCAGGATTACCGGGATGTCAGCGACGGGCCATTCGACGCCATCAGTTCCATCGGCATGTCCGAACACGTCGGGCGCGCCCAGACCCCCGCCTACGCCTCGGCCCTCTACGGGTTGCTCCGGCCCGGCGGGCGGCTGCTGAACCACGCCATCTCCTGGAACGCCGGCCCCACCAGCCCGGACCCGGACTCATTCATTCCCCGGTACGTGTTCCCCGACGGGGAGATGATCAGCCTCGGCGAAATGGTGGCCGCCCTGGAAACGGCGCGGTTCGAAGTCCTCGACGTGGAGGCCCTCCGCCGGCACTACGCGCTCACGCTCCGGGCATGGGTAAGCCGGCTTGAGGAAAACTGGGACGAGGCGGTGAAGCTGGCCGGTGCGGGACGCGCCCGGGTGTGGCGGCTCTACATGGCCAGCAGCGCCATTGGCTTCGAAACCGGGCTGACCGGAGTCAACCAGGTGCTGGTGCGCCGCCCGGGTGGAGAGGAACCGCCGCTGCGGCGCACCGCCTGGATGTGAGCCGTTTTACTCCCGCCAACACTCCACGTACAGCGCCCTCCTGCCGGGACGTAACCCGGCAGGAGGGCGGCCTAATCCCGGGGAGGACCCGGGCTTCCTTCAGGCCACCGGCGGAGGTCCGCCTGGCCGGGTGAAAGGCTGGATTTTCTCGATCTGGACCACCTTCGGGTCTGTCTCGTCGGCGGCGTAATCCGTGGGCCGGGTGAGGTCCTCCCCCGTGCGGACCTTCAGGGCCCGCAGCACCAGGGTCAGGACGGCGGCGACAATCAGGTTCAGCGCGAACGCGGACACCGCGATGTAAACGGTGAAGTCCGTCCCGGGGATGGGGGCCAAAGAGCCGCCAAAATGGGCCTTGGTCGCCGGATTGACCACGTTGTATGCGGAGATTGTTCCGAAGATGATGCCCACCGCCCAGCCGACAAGCAGCGCCCAGCGGTCGAACCACCGGGTGTACAGGCCGGCCACCACGGCCGGGAAGGTCTGCAGGATCCAAATGCCGCCCAGCAGCTGCATGTTGATGGCCGCGGACTGGTCCATGGCGATCACGAAGACCAGCGCGCCCACCTTCACCACCAGCGAGACGATCTTGGAAACCTTCGCCTCTGTCCTGGCATCGACGTCAGGCCGGATGAAGTCGCGGTAGATGTTTCGGGTGAACATGTTTGCCGCCGCAATGGACATGATCGCCGCGGGGACAAGCGCCCCGATGGCGATGGCAGCCAGGGCCACCCCCGCAAACCAGGCCGGGAAATGGTCAAGGAACAGCTGCGGTACCACCAACTGCGGATTGACCGATCCGTCCAGGTCGATGGGCTTGGTGCCCGCCTTGATGGCCACGAAACCCAGCAGGGCCAGGAAACCAAGCATCAGCGAGTACAGGGGCAGGATGGCGGCGTTGCGGCGGATGGTATTGCGGGCCTTGGATGCCAGCACCGCCGTCACGGAGTGGGGATACATGAAGAGCGCCATGGCCGAACCCAGTGCCAGTGACCAGTAGGCGGAGTAGTTGGCAGCACCCGGAATGAAGACCCCTGCGGGCTTTCCGGTGGCCTGGTTCACCGTGCCCAGTTTGGCCTGTGCCGAACTGAAGATGGTGTCCCAGCCGCCGAACTTGATGGGCAGGTAGATGACGGCCACGATCACCGCAAGGTAGATCAGGAGGTCCTTGACGACGGCAATCATCGCCGGCGCGCGGAGTCCCGATGTGTAGGTGTACGCGGCCAGGACCACGAAGGCCAGGATCAGCGGCAGGTCGGTCAGGAGCACATTGCCTGAGCTGCCCAGGCCAAGGACCGTGAGGACGGCCTTGATGCCTACCAGCTGCAGCGCGATGTAGGGCATGGTGGCCACGATGCCCGTGACGGCGACGGCCAGCGAAAGCCAGCGGCTGCCGTAGCGGCCGCCCACGAAGTCCGCTGAGGTGACGTAGCCATGGCGGTGGGACACCGACCACAAACGGCTCATGATGATGAAGATGATCGGATAGAGGACGATGGTGTAGGGCACGGCAAAGAAGCCGCTGACGGCGCCCGTGGCCCACATCGCTGCGGGCACTGCCACGAAGGTGTAGGCGGTGTAGAGGTCCCCGCCCAGCAGGAACCAAGTGATCCAGGTGCCGAATCCGCGGCCGCCCAGGCCCCACTCGTCCAGGCTGTGCAGTCCTTCCACCTCTCCGCTGCGGCGCCATTTGGCGGCCAGGAAGCCCATGACGGCAACAACGACGAACAGCAGCACAACAATGATCAAGGCAATCCAGTTGATCTCGCGCCCGTTCATGGCCGGTCCCCTCCCAACCCGGCATCAGCGGAGGCTGTGCCTGCCCGTGGCGGGCCGCCTGGACGTGCCTCAGCCCGCCGTCGTCGGTCTTCCTTGGTTACCAGCCAATAGGCCGTGCCGGTCAGGATGGCCGAAATGGGCACCCAGAGCAGCTGGTACCAGTAAAAGAACGGCAGCCCGGCCAGCCTGGGCGCATCGAAGGAGTAGAGCTGCGGCATGAGGGGGAAGAGGATGGCGGCGGCCAGGATGATGCCGGCACCGATGTATGGAGCGGGCCTCGCAGGCCCCCGGATCGCGGTATCGCGTGTCAGGCGCGATTCCTCTGGAACAGCATCGCCGTTGTAGCCGGAACCATCTGCGTGGGACATCTGTGACCTCCTCGTCAGCCTGTCCCGCGTCCCCGCTCTTGGGTGAAAGCGGCCGGGCGGCGGGACGATGTGCCCTCAACCTCAGTTGTACCCCGCTTTGACCTGCGCGGGAAGGGTTTTTCCACCGGCTGCAGGTCCCCATCCGGAGAGAAAAGGACCAGGCCCCCAACAACGACGAAAAAGGGAACCAGCACAAATGTGATGGTTCCCTTTTCCGAGTATCGGTGGAGCTGAGGGGACTCGAACCCCTGACCCCCTGCATGCCATGCAGGTGCGCTACCAGCTGCGCCACAGCCCCGTACTCTTGTTCCTTCCGGTCGAATTCGCCGGAGCAACCTGACCAGAGTAATGCACTTTTCCGCTGGACGCCAATCGGCGGTCAACGGCCCCGGAACCGCGCTCCTCCGCCGCGCAGTCCTGCAGGCATTCAGCCGTCGTCAGCTGCGCGGGAACGGCTGGAAACGAAAAAGTCCGCCGGAACCAGGATGGTTCCGGCGGACCCGCCGGTGGAGCTGAGGGGACTCGAACCCCTGACCCCCTGCATGCCATGCAGGTGCGCTACCAGCTGCGCCACAGCCCCGGATTGTTGCTGCTCCAAGGAGCTCTCTCCGGGGTCTCCCCCGAAGCAACTCAAATATCTTAGAACAGCAATTCCGAAAATTCCAAATCGGGAATATTCACTCTCCGCACACGTTCACGGCGCGGGCGCGGCCTACTCGCTGTCGGCTATTGCGCCGGCTTTGGCGGATGCGTCGTCCCCGAGCTGCAGGTCCACCACGGGGCAATCCTTCCAGAGCCGCTCCAGTGCGTAGAACACCCGGTCCTCCTCATGCTGGACGTGGATGACGACGTCGGCGTAGTCCAGCAGGACCCACCGGCCGCCGGAACGGCCCTCGCGGCGCACCGGCCGCAGGTCCTGTTTGGCAAGTTCTTCCTCGATGCCGTCAACGATGGCGTTGACCTGGCGTTCGCTGGGTGCCGAGGCGATGAGGAAGACGTCGGCCAGGGCCAGGCGTTCACTCACGTCCATGGCGACGATGTCCTGCGCAATCTTGTCGGCGGCGGCCTTGGCGGCCGTACGGGCTATTGCAATGGACGATTCTGTTGCAGTCACGGGACTCCTTGTTTGGTGAAAAGTTGATGCCGGTGCGGTCAGCGGGACATGCCGCTGACGATCAGGATGATGCCGGCAATGAGGGCCAGGATCCCGAGCGCGAGGATGCAGAACTGAAGGATGCGGTTCCGCCGCGCCCTTGTCAGGCCGGCCGTTGCGGCGTCCAGGGGGTCAAGGCCATGGGCGGCGCGGGCAGGGACGCGGGGAAGATCCTCGAAGAGATCCTCTGAGGGGTTCTCCGTCTGGTTGTCCGGGAGCGATACCCGTTTGGGACGGCTGGCGGCTTTGGCCGCTGCCTCGGCACGGGCTATGACCTGGGACCTGCCGCTGGCGGATTCGGGCGCTGGCGCCTTGGGGCGGTTGGCAGGTTTGCGTTTTCCCGGAACTTTGGTGCCGGGCCTGGTGGTGACCGGGACATGCGAGGTTGCCGGCGGCTTCATCACCGGACGTTCGACGCCGGGCACCTGGACGAACTCGAGCGGCGTCACCATCGCCAGGTTGTTGGCGGTGGACGGGCCGGGCTTGTCTTTGGCGGCGGCTTCCCTGGCCGGGGCGGGAGGATTCCCCGCCTGTTCGGCGAGCTTCTGCCGGGCCATTGCCCTGCGGTTCAGGACCGCGGCCCGCTCCGCCAGGGCGATCTGTTCGGCCAGGATCTCCGGATCGACGGCCTCCGGATCCACAGACGCGATGTGCTCCATTTTGGCGATCTGGTTCCTGGCCTGCGCGGCGATCAGCGCCCGCGCTTCCAGTGCCTGTTCCACCGTCATCCCCTCCGGGGCGCCTCCTGGAGCCGGTGCAGGACGTTCAGCGGCGGCTGCGGGCCCTGGTTTCGCCGGGGCACCAGTTTTTACCGGCGCGCCGGTGTTCGCTGCAGGGGCCGGGGCAGCAGTGTCCGCTCCTGACGACGCGGTGGGGGCGGGCGCAGCGGCTGGTGGCACAATCGGATTGGCGGCCGTCAGTGCCTGCTCTTTGAGTTGCTGCAACCGCAGCTGGCGCCGGGTGGGCGGTCCCCCGGCAGCAAGCTGGCCTTCCTTTTCCTCAAGTTCCTTGATGGTGCGAAGCGCGGCCCGGTCGCGGGCGCGGATCTGGGACGAACGCTGGGTGGGCGTCTGGTCTTCAGGCGTCCGGTCGGCAGGCGTGTCGGCGGGGGCCGGCGGAGTTGTTACTGCGGAGCGGGAGCGGGCCGTCGCATCCTGTCCCGCCGGTGCGGGTGCGCCGTCGGCCGGCCGGTTCGCGGCAGGCGGGCGCTGCCCGGTGGCGGGCGGGGTGGCCTGTTGGGCGTCCCTGGCCTTCCGGAGTTCCCGGCGGCTGCGGATTGGGGGCTGTTCCTGACTCATTGAGAACTCATTCAGTACTGGCTGGTTCGCGTGCTTCGGAAGTTATTTCATCCGCGCTTGCAGGCGGCGGGTCCGAATACAGGCCGTACTTGGCGATGTATTGGACCACCCCGTCGGGGACCAGGTACCAGACCGGGTTGTTCGCTGCCACACGGGCCCGGCAGTCCGTTGACGAAATGGCCATGGCCGGAACTTCCAGGAGGCTGACGTCGTCGCGGCCCATCCCGTCCAGGACGTGCCCGGGACGTGTCACGCCCACGAAGTGGGCCAGCGACCACAGCTCGTCAATGTCCTTCCAGGACAAAATCTGCGCCAGGGCGTCCGCGCCGGTGATGAAGAAAAGGTCGGCATCGGGGCGCTGGGCCCGGAGGTCGCGGAGGGTGTCGATGGTGTAGGTGGGACCCGGACGGTCAACGTCGACACGGCTGACGGTGAAGCGCGGATTGGATGCCGTGGCGATGACGGTCATCAGGTAGCGGTGTTCGGGCTCGCTGACCTGTTTATGGGACTTTTGCCATGGCTGCCCGGTGGGGACGAAGACCACCTCGTCGAGGTCGAACTCCGCCGCGACTTCGCTGGCCGCGACAAGGTGGCCGTGGTGGATGGGATCGAATGTCCCGCCCATCACGCCAAGCCGCAGCCGCCCCCGGGCACCATTGCGGTGCAGGTTGTGGGAAATCTTAGTGGCCCTGCCCGCGATCGTGCTTATTGGGGTGCTGGCGGTGCGGATCGGCGTGCTCGTCCGTGGCGGCGTGGCGGTTGCCCAGGTTGGTGTAGGACCAGGCAATGAACATCAGGACCACCAGGATGCCGAACATGGAAACGCCAAAGACCCACGGTTCGGCCCACAGCGGCGCAAGCTCCTCATGGCCTGATTCACCTGCGGCGGCGACGGACGTGGCAATCTGCTGGAGCAGCATTTTCTCCCCTATGTTCAAGGATTTACGGGCAGCGGAACCTTCCGCTGCTTTCCGGGTTCTGGTCTATGTTACCGCGTTGCTATGCGCGGACCTGGCCTTCGCCCTGGACGATCCACTTGGTGGTGGTGAGCTCGGTCAGGCCCATGGGCCCGCGGGCGTGCAGCTTCTGGGTGGAAATGCCCACCTCGGCACCGAGGCCAAGTTCCCCGCCGTCGGTAAACCGCGTGGAAGCGTTCACGATCACCGCCGCCGAATCCACCTCGGCGATGAACCGTTCAGCGTTGGCAAGGCTGTTGGTGAGGATCGCTTCGGTGTGCCCGGTGGACCAGGTGCGGATATGTTGCACGGCCTCATCGAGGCTGTCCACCATGGCCACGGCCAGGTCAAGGTCCATGTACTCGGTTCCCCAGTCCACATCCGTGGCCGGCTGGGTCTCGATCCCGGGCAGCGCGGCGCTGATGCGCCCGTCCACGTGCAGGCGGACACCGGCGCCACGCAGGGCGGCGGCCACGGCGGGCAGGACGGTTGAGCGCGAATGCACCAGCAGGGTCTCGACCGTATTGCAGACACTGGGCCGCTGGGTCTTGGCGTTGAGCAGGATCTCCACGGCCATGTTTTCGTCGGCGGACTCGTCGAGGAAGATGTGGACGTTCCCCTCCCCCGTTTCGATGACGGGCACGGCGGAGTTGGTCACCACGGTCTGGATCAGGTCGCGGCCGCCGCGGGGAATCAGCACGTCCACCCTGCCGCGGGCCTTCATCAGGACGTTGGCACCGGCGCGGCCGTACTGGTCCACGGTCTGCACGGCGTCGGCCGGAAGGCCCACAGATTCGAGGGCTTCGCGCAGCACCCGGACCAGGACCTGGTTGGTGGCCTCGGCAGCGCTGCCGCCGCGCAGGATGACGGCGTTGCCGCTCTTGAGGGCCAGCCCCGCGATGTCCACGGTGACGTTGGGCCGTGCCTCGTAGATGGCCGCCACGACGCCCATGGGCACGTTGACCTGGCGGAGGCGGAGCCCGTTGGGAAGGGTCTGGCCGCGCACCACATTGCCCACGGGATCCGGGAGGTTGGCCAGGTTCTCGAGGGCGGCCACCAGCCCTGCCACGCGGGCCTCGGTGAGGGTGAGCCGGTCCAGGAGCGCGGCGGAGGTGCCGTTGGCCTTGCCTTTTTCCACATCCATGGCGTTGGCGGTGAGGATGGCCGGCACGTTCTCCTGCAGGGCGGCTCCGACAGCCCGGAGGGCGCGGTCCTTCCAGGCACGGTTGGCAGTGGCCATCCGGCGGGCAGCGTGGCGGGACCGGTCCGCGAGGGCGTGGACAGCCGCTTCAACCTCCGCAGCGGATAGAGGCGCAGCAGCTGATCCCTGTTCTGCCACGGCACCCGGCTGCGCCTGCGCAGCAGTGGTTCCGGAATTTTCAGCAGTGTGGATCAGGGCTTCAGTCATGCTCCAAGTTTAGGCGAGCCCTGGGCTCAGACCAGCACCAGGTCATCAACATGAACAACTTCGCGGTCATAGCCGCTGCCCAGTGCCTCGCCCAGCTCCCGGGTGGAACGCCCCAGCATGCGGGGCAGCTCCTCCGACGAGTAGTTCACCAGGCCGCGGGCCACAACGATGCCGTCGGTTCCTGCCAGCTCCACGGCGTCGCCCGCTTCAAAGTCGCCCTGCACCGCGGAAATCCCTGCCGGCAGCAGGGAGGTGCGGTGGTGCCGCACGGCACGCACCGCCCCCTCGTCCAGGACCAGGCGGCCCTGCACCGAGGCAACGTGCGCCAGCCACAGGAGCCGGACGGGCTTGCGGGAACCGTTGACGGAAAACCACGTGCCCACGTCCTCGCCATTCAGGGCTGCGGCGGCGTTGGACGTGGAGGTCACCAGGGCGTGAATGCCCGAACCTGCCGCCATGCTGGCAGCTTCCACCTTTGTCATCATCCCGCCGGTTCCCACACCGGCCTTGCCCGCTTTGCCGATGGAAACGCCCTCGAGGTCGTGCGCGCCCGTGACCAGGGGGATGCGCTTGGCACCCTGGGCGGGCGGCCCGTCATAGAGGGAGTCGACGTCGGACAGCAGCACCAGTGCGTCGGCGCGCACCAGGTGCGCCACCAGGGCGGCGAGCCGGTCGTTGTCGCCGAAGCGAATTTCGTGGGTGGCCACGGTGTCGTTCTCGTTGACCACGGGGACCACACCGAGGTTCAGCAGCCGGTCCATGGCGCGGAGGGCGTTGGTGTGCTGGCTGCGGCGCATCAGGTCCTCGGCCGTGAGCAGGACCTGGCTGACGGTGACGCCGTGCGCGCCGAAGGCCTGGGTGTACCGGGCCATCAGCAGCCCCTGGCCCACGCTGGCGGCGGCCTGCTGGGTGGCGAGGTCGCGGGGGCGCTTGGCCAGTCCCAGCGGGGCCAGTCCGGCCGCGATGGCGCCGGAGGAGACCAGGATGATCTCGGCGCCCGCGTTGCGCTTGGCCGCGAGTGCGTCCGCCAGGGCGGTCAGGGATTCCTCCGAGATGCCGCCCTTGATGCTGGTCAGAGACGAGGAGCCCACCTTCACGACGATCCGGCGGGCGCCTGCCAGTGCGCTCCTGTCCGCCGTCCGCCCGGCGGGTTCCGCGGTCATGCCCCTAGAGGTCATCGTCCGCTTCCAGTCCGCTCTCCTTCACAGGGTGGGCAGCGCGGCGGCCACTGACGGATTCGGTCCAGATACCGGCTTTCCGTTCCGCCTCGAGCTCGGCCCGGGCGGCGGCCTTGGCGTCACGGCGCTCCTGCTGCTCATCGCGCTTCTGGCTGCGGGTGGGCCGATCCCCAATGTCTGCGAACCGCACATCGGTGCCGCGCGGTGACGCCAGGAGCTCGGCCCCTGCCATCATGGTGGGCTCCCAGTCGAAGACGACACCGTCGTCCCCGCCGATGACCACGGTGTCGCCCGGCTTGGCGCCCTGCTTGAACAGTTCAGTCTCCACGCCGAGCTTGGCGAGCCGGTCCGCAAGGTAGCCGATGGCTTCCTCGTTGGTGAAGTCGGTCTGCTTGACCCAGCGTTCGGGCTTTTCGCCGAGGACGCGGAACAGCGGCTCCAGGTTCTTTTCCTCGCGCCGGATCTTGAAGCCGGCCTCGTTGACGGCGCGGGGACGCAGTACGGCGGGCTGGACCTTGGGCGGTGCCGCAGCGACGGCGTCGCGGGCCGCCTTGACGATCTCCGCCATGGCGAAGCCCAGCTGGCGCAGGCCCTCATGGCTGGTGGCGGACACCTCGAACACGCGGTAGCCGCGGGATTCGAGTTCCGGACGCACGAATTCGGCCATGTCCTTGCCGTCGGGCAGGTCTACCTTGTTCAGGGCCACCAGCCGGGGGCGGTGGTTCAGGGGTACCACTTCGCCGTCCTGGCCTGCGTAGCTCATGTCGACGGCGTACTTCTCCAGCTCGCCCTCGATGATGGCGAGGTCCGACAACGGGTCGCGCTCCGATTCCAGCGTGCCGCAGTCCAGCACGTGCACCAGGGCTGCGCAGCGCTCCACGTGCCGCAGGAAGTGGTGGCCCAGGCCGCGTCCCTCGCTGGCACCTTCGATGAGCCCGGGTACGTCGGCGATGGTGAACCGCACGTCTCCGGCCTGCACGACGCCGAGGTTGGGAACCAGCGTGGTGAACGGGTAGTCAGCGATCTTGGGCCGGGCCGCGGACATCGCCGCGATGAGGCTGGACTTGCCGGCCGACGGGAAACCCACCAGCGCGATGTCGGCGATGGACTTCAGTTCCAGGACGATGTCGCGGGACTCGCCTTCGATGCCCAGCAGCGCAAAGCCGGGGGCGCGGCGCTTTTGCGAGGACAGGGCGGCGTTGCCGAGTCCGCCAATGCCGCCTGCGGCGGCCACGTACTCGGTGCCCTCGCCGACGAGGTCAGCCAGGACGGTGCCGTCCTTGGACTTCACCACGGTGCCGTCCGGGACGGGCAGGATGAGGGTTTCACCGTTTTTGCCGCCGCGCCAGTCACCCATGCCGGGGCCGCCGTTGCTGGCGTGCCGGTGCGGTGCGTGGTGGTAGTCAAGAAGCGTGGTGGTCTGGTGGTCGACGCGGAGGATCACGTCGCCGCCGTTGCCCCCGTTGCCGCCGTCGGGTCCGCCCAGCGGCTTGAACTTCTCGCGGTGGACGGAGACGCACCCATGGCCGCCGGTACCGCCGGATACGTGCAGTACTACCCGGTCTACAAAGCTGGCCACGTGGATCTCCTCAGAAACTGTTTACCTGGCGGCCCAGGGGACGCCACATCGATTGTAATGCGGTTAAAAGAACAGTGGAGCGGACCCTCAGGCCCGCTCCACCGTTTCAGAACTTGTTGTTACTCTGCAGCTGCAGCAGCAACGATGTTGACTACGCGACGACCGCGGCGGGTGCCGAATTCAACGGCGCCCGGGGTCAGGGCGAACAGGGTGTCGTCGCCGCCACGGCCAACGCCGGCGCCCGGGTGGAAGTGGGTGCCACGCTGGCGGACGATGATCTCGCCGGCCGAAACAACCTGGCCGCCGAAGCGCTTGACGCCGAGGTACTGAGCGTTGGAATCGCGACCGTTGCGAGTGGAGCTCGCGCCCTTTTTATGTGCCATCTGAAATGCCTGCCTCTAAATTCTGGGGAATCTGTTGAAATGCCTGAACAGTAACCGGTGGTTACTTGATGCCGGTGATCTTGACCTTGGTCAGTTCCTGGCGGTGACCCTGGCGCTTCTTGTAGCCGGTCTTGTTCTTGAACTTCTGGATGACAATCTTAGGACCACGCAGGTCCTGGAGGATTTCAGCCGTAACAGTTACCTTGGCCAGGTCAGCGGCGGCGGAGGTGACCTTGTCACCATCAACCAGGAGCAGTGCGGGCAGCTCAATGGTGCTGCCGGCTCCACCGGCGACGCGGTTCAGGGTAACGAAGTCTCCAACGGAAACCTTCTCTTGGCGGCCGCCTGCGCGGACAATCGCGTACACCACTTGGGAACTCACTTCTCTCGACGTTTATTACAAAATTTGCGTGCGGAACCGACTTGCTAAAAGCTTGGTTTCTCGCTGTGCCTCAACGCCGTGGGGTCGTAACCCAAGTGTTGGCGTAAGCACCGAAGATCAAGAATACGCTAAATCCATCTTCGGCCGCAAATGAGGCTGGTTCAGGCGGGCCGGCTGTGGTAGTAACCACAGCCCGGCAGGAACCGCCGCAACCGTGCTCCACCATCATAGCCGGGCCCGGCCCGCGGGGGTCAGGAATGCAGCCTCGGCGCGTCGAAGAACTCCACTTCCAGGCGGCAGGACTGCTTGAACGCCGTCACCATCGCCGCCCTCTCATGGTCCGGCGCGGTCCGTCCGGCTGCATCCACGATGGCGATGGCTTTGCGGGTTGCTTCGGCGAAGCCCTCGTCGGCGTACGTCCGGAGCCAGGCCGCGTAGGCATGGCCGTCCGGTTCGCCCGAGGCCAGGAACCGGGCGTGGAGCTTCCCGCCGACTTCGGCGTAGAGCCAGAAGCAGGGAAGCACGGCGGCGGCGAGGACGGCATAGCTGCCCGACGCCGACGCTGCCGTGAGGTGGTCCACGTATGACTTGGTGACGGGGCCCAGGCCCTTCGGGGCCGGGCGGGTGCTGAGCCACGAGCGGTGGAGTTCCGATTCCACCTCAAGGCACTGCTGCGCGGATCCGGCCCAGAAAAGCTGCTCGGCCTCCGAGGGGGCCAGCGCGCTGGCCCGTGCCAGCACCCTGGAGTAGCCGTTCAGGTAGAGGGCATCCTGCGCCAGGTAGTAGGCAAAGTCCTTCTCCGGAAGGTCTCCGGACGCCAGGCCGTGGATGAAGTCCAGTGCGTAGATGTCCGCCAGGTCCTGTTGGGCTTCCGACCACAACCGGGCCGCGAAGCCGCCCTCCTCCAGGACCGGCCGCACGTGGTGGAAGTGGTGTACGGGGCCGTTCCCCTGGCCCACCTCCAATTGGCCGGAGTTCTCAAGTGCGCCGGCCAGCCAGGGCTTGACCGTTCGCAGTGATGCCTCCCAATTGCCCAAACGGGCCTGGACTGTTGCCATGGCAGAGGACAGGGAACAGCCCGTCCCGTGGCTGTTCCGCGTGGAAACCCGCTTCCCCTGCACTTCCACCACGTCCGGCCCCAGGAGGCCCGAAGTGTTGACCAGCGCATCCGGGCAGTCGAGGCCTGAAAGGTGGCCACCCTTGACCAGCACGGTGGCTCCGGTGGCTTCCGCCAGGCGCCTGCCCTGGTCCAGCGCGGTGTCCCAGTCCTTCGCCGGCTCCGTGCCCAGCAGCAGCGCGAGCTCGGGAAGGTTGGGGGTGATGAGGTGGGCAAGGGGCAGCAGTTCCCGGAGCGCGGCTTCGGCGGATTCCTTCAGCAGCCTGTCGCCGCTGGTGGCCACCATGACGGGGTCCAGGACCACGACGGCGGGACGGGCCTTTCCGAGCCACTGGCGGACAGTGCGGATCACCGACTCGTCGCCCAGCATGCCGATCTTGACGGCGTCGATGCTGATGTCGTCACTGACCGCGTCCAGCTGCTGGGCCAGGAAGCCGGCCGGCGGGACGTGGACGGACTGCACGCCCCGGGTGTTTTGCGCCGTGAGTGCCGTGATCGCGGCCATGCCGTATCCGCCATGGGCGGCAATGCTTTTGAGGTCCGCCTGGATCCCGGCCCCGCCGGACGGGTCGGAGCCTGCAATGGAGAGGACGCGCGGGACATCGCGGCCCCCAGGCAGCGCGGGGGCCACGCCGGACGCTGTGGGCAGGGGCATGGAGAGGGTCGAAGACAACAGACATCCCTTCGCCGGTACTAGCCGGACAGGTTCAACGGGTGTGGATCTCAGCCGGCCTTCTGCGCGGCACCCCGTGTCGGGTTCCAGAGTAGCCGCTGGGGCGTACCCGGCGGAAAGGTGACAGCACCCGCGCATGCAGGAAGTCCCCGCCCGTGGACTGTTCCCCCTGGATTCATGGGGGAACAGTCCGCACGACGGGGACTTCCTGGGTGGCGCGTTGGCTGCGCCCTGGCTTAGAGCTCCGAGGCGGGGACGCCGACGCCGAGGATGATCGGTTCCCCTGCCGGCTTGCCGGGCTCCGCCGCAGCGGGCTGTGCTTTGGCGGTGTCCGGGGCCTTGGCTGCGTGCGAGTGCCCCGCGCCTGTCGCCTGGACGTTCTCGTGGTGCTGGACAACGGTTTCATTTGCGGCACCCTGGGCACGGCTGGCAGCGCGGTGGCGCCGCGGCCTGCGTTGCCGGGACTGCTCCAGCGTGTGGTCGGAGTAGTCCTTTTCCGCCGGAGCTTCCACGGCGGCACGCGCCTCCGCTCCCCCGCCGGGCTGCTGTTCGGGCACCGACTGTTTGGGCGCTGACTGTTCGGCCGGCTTCACCGTGTCTGCGGCCTTGGCGGGCGCGTTCTCCACGGGGGAAGCCGGCTGGCCGAGGTGGGCAAAGGCTTCCGCGAGCCGGTCCAGCGTGAGGGCGGGCCTGGGATGCTGGTCCTCAGCGTGCTCCACGAAGGGAAGCGGGACTTCCTCGCCGCCGAAGGTCAGGACAGCTGCGGGGCGTGCCGGGCCATCGGCGTCGTGCTTCTCTTCAATAGGGGCCTGCGCAGGCTCGGCGGACGGTGCCTGCCGGGTGGCTGCCACCTCATCGTCATGCAGGTGGGCCGCATGGGCGGCAGCCGCGATGTTCGCCAGGGCAAGCCGGGTGGCCTCTGCCTTTGCGTGCCGCTCTGCGTCTGTGGGGTCCGGAAGGACGGTGTGGACGTGGACAGCAGGCGCCGGGGCAGCCTCGGGCTGCTGGCCGCCGCGTCCCCGCCGCCGTTTGCGCTCGGGACGGACTCCGGGCTGGCCGCCATCGGCCCGCTGCCCTTCGGGGCGGTGGGCTTCCCCGCGGGCTTCGGGGCGGCTGTCGGCGCGCTGGACGTGGTGCTCGGCCGCCACAATGTTGGCGCGGCGGTGCTCCACGGGATCGTCGTGCGTCACTACGCCCCGGCCGGCGCAGGCCTCACACTGCTCGCCGAAGACTTCCAGCAGGCCCGTCCCCATGCGCTTGCGGGTCATCTGGACCAGGCCCAGCGACGTGACCTCGGCAACCTGGTGCTTGGTCCGGTCGCGGCCCAGGCATTCCACCAGGCGGCGCAGGACCAGGTCGCGGTTGGATTCGAGCACCATGTCGATGAAGTCGATCACGATGATGCCGCCGATGTCGCGCAGCCGCAGCTGGCGCACCACTTCCTCGGCAGCTTCCAGGTTGTTCTTGGTGACGGTTTCCTCGAGGTTGCCGCCGCTGCCGGTGAACTTGCCGGTGTTGACGTCCACCACGGTCATGGCCTCGGTGCGGTCGATGACCAGGGAGCCGCCGGAGGGCAGGAACACCTTCCGCTCAAGGGCCTTGTGGATCTGCTCGTCGATGCGCCAGGCGGAGAAGATGTCCTGGTCCTTGGTCCACTTCTCGAGGCGGCCCACCAGGTCCGGCGCCACGTACGTGACGTAGGCCTCGATGGTGTCCCAGGCCTCCTCACCGGAGACGATCAGTTTGGAGAAGTCCTCGTTGAAGACGTCCCGGACCACCTTGATGGTCAGGTCCGGTTCGCCGTACAGCAGCTCCGGGGCCAGGATCTTGGTGGACTGGGACTGGCTTTCGATGCCTTCCCACTGGGCGCGCAGGCGGTTGATGTCGTGCGTCAGTTCCTCTTCCGAGGCACCTTCCGCGGCGGTCCGGACGATGACGCCGGCGTGCTCGGGCAGGCGGTCCTTGAGGATGCGCTTGAGGCGGTTGCGTTCGACGTCGGGCAGCTTGCGGGAGATGCCGGTCATGGAGCCGCCGGGCACGTAGACCAGGTAGCGGCCGGGAAGGGAGATCTGGCTGGTCAGCCGGGCGCCCTTGTGGCCGACGGGATCCTTGGTCACCTGGACCAGGACGGTGTCGCCGGATTTGAGCGCGTTCTCGATGCGGCGCTGCTTGCCTTCGAGGTTGACGGCTTCCCAGTTGACCTCACCGGCGTACAGCACGGCGTTGCGGCCACGCCCGATGTCCACGAACGCAGCTTCCATTGACGGCAGCACGTTCTGGACCTTGCCCAGGTAGACGTTGCCGATGAGCGAGTCCTGCTGGGTCTTGGATACGAAATGCTCGGCCAGGACACCGTCTTCAAGGACGGCGATCTGGATTCTGTCGTCGCGCTGGCGGACGATCATCTGCCGGTCCACGGATTCGCGGCGGGCCAGGAACTCGGCCTCGGTGATGACGGTGCGGCGGCGGCCGGTGTCGCGGGATTCGCGGCGGCGCTGCTTCTTGGCCTCAAGGCGGGTGGAGCCCTTGACGCTGGTGACCCGGTTGTTGACCGGCGCTTCACTGACCGCGCGCGGGGCACGGACCCTCGTCACCGTGTTGGGCGGGTCGTCGCCTTCCCCGCCGGTCAGCTCCAGGTCCTGGTCACCGCGGCGGCGGCGACGGCGGCGGCGGGACGTCACGCCGTCCTCGGCTTGTGTGGCGCTGTCCTCGTCGGCCTCGTCCTCGGCGTCAGCCTCGGCGCTGCCACCCTCGATGTCCTCGTCCGCCTTGTCGCCGACGCGGCTGCGGCCCCTGCGGCCGCGGCTGCGGCGCCGGCGGCGGCTGGAGGAATCGTCGCCGTCGTCGGTTTCTTCCTCTTCAGGTTCCTCGACGGCGGGTGCTGCGGGACGGACCACGGTGCTGAGGTCCGGGGCCTGGAAGAGCACGGATGTGGGCGATGCAGGCTCCAGGAAGAGGGAACCAAAGGGGCTGGCGGCCGCGGCGGGGGCGGTCTGTTCCTTGACCGCAGCGTGCTCTTCCTTGGCCACAGCGGGGGTTTCCCGGGCAGGCCCGGGGGCTCCGGCAGCCTCGGCGGCCGCGACGGGTTCCTGGGGCTGCTCCTGCGCAGGAGCTGCTTCCTGGGCGGCAGCTTCCTCCCGGGCCGGTTCCTGTGCCGGGGCTTCCGGGATTGCTGGTTCTGCAGCGACGGCGTCCGCTGCCGCGGCTTCCGCCGCGGGCGGGGCAGCCGGGGACGCGGCCTTGCGGGTGGCTACCCGACGGCGGCGAACAGGTTTGGTTTCGGCGTCCGCCGTGGCAGCAGGTGCTGCGGCAGCGTCTTCACCGGCCACGGCCGGTGCCGGGGCATCAACGGACGCAGCATCAACAGGCGCAGTGCCGGCGGCAGCGGTTGCCTCTGCGTCATCAGCGAAGGCGGGCAGGGGTTCGGGGGCGTCCGCTTTCCTGCGGGCGCGGGTGCGGCGGGCCGGGGCCTTGGTCGCCGCGGCGGCTTCCGCCGACGGCGAGTCGCCGCTTACTTCAGGGGCGGCTGCCTCCGGCGCCGTGGCCGCTGCATCCGTCACGGCTTCTTCGGTCTTGGGAGCCGTTTTCCGGCGGGTACGTACAGCCCTCTTGGGTGCAGCAGCAGCCTCGGCAGCCGGTGCATCATCGTTAACGGCCAGTTCCTGATCATTGTCCATATGTGGCAACACTCCTGCCCCTGACGTACCGCCACATCCGGCACCCATTGGGGCACATATTGTCAAAACCCGCAGGCGTTGACAGAAGTCACGTGGATACTCCCAGGTTCGCACCGTCATTGGGGTGCGGCAGCCCGTGGGAGCCGGTGGATGTTCTGAAAACCCGTTGTTCTGCGTGCCACAACCAGGTGCCGCCCAATGGAGTGGCGGGAGTGCCGGAAGAATCCGAAGCCTGCCCTGCCCATCATTGGCGGTCTTGGGAACATACCACCGGACCGGAGTCCGAATGTGGATCGGCTTCCAGCCACGTTCATTCTCTCATACCCGCGCCGGATCGCCGCGGAGGCAGGCACTTCCGTTCCCATTCCTGTGTGGCGGCACCAGCCGCCGGCGTTACAATCAGGCTCAGGAGCACCGGACGAAAAGGACGCCACACCCATGCCCAGCATCTCCCCCGTCAGCGCCCATGAAACGGAAAGGGCCACGGATCCGCAGGCCACTGCGGCCGCAGGCGTTCCGCGGATGGCCCGGAACCGGCCCTTCGGCTGGCTGCTGGTCATCACCGGAATCGTGGGCTGGCTTGCCTCCGGAACCCTGGTCCTGGAAAAGCTCGAAGTCCTCAAGGACCCCAACCACACCACCGTCTGCGACGTGAACCCCTGGATCTCCTGCGGCCAGGTCATGCAGACGTGGCAGAGTTCGCTGTTCGGTTTCCCCAACATGTTCATCGGTATCGTCGCGTTCGCCGTCACCATAACCGTGGGCATGGCGTTGCTGTCCGGTGCCGCGTTCGCGCGGTGGTACTGGATGGGGCTTCAGGTGGGCGTCACGCTCGGCTTCGCCTTCGTGGTGTGGCTGTGGTCCCAGGCCCTGTATTCGATCCACATCCTGTGCCCGTTCTGCATGATCGTCTGGGCGGCCATGATTCCGCTCTTTGTGTGGACCACCATCAGGAACATCACGGCCGGAGTGATCCCAATGCCCGCGGGGGCGGCCCGCGTGCTGGGTGATTCCGGCTGGATCATCACGGCACTGCTGTACGTGGCCGTCGTCGCCACCATCTTCTTCGCGTTCATCCAGGTCTTTGCGGGCACGTCAGGCTTCTGAGCTGCGGACGGCAAAAGGCCCCTGGTTCCGAAGAACCAGGGGCCTTTTGCTGTCCTTGGACTGTCAGCCCTGGAACCAGATCTTGATCTCGCGCTCGGCGGAGTCGGTTGAGTCGGAGCCGTGCACCAGGTTCTGCTGGACCTTCAGGCCCCAGTCCCGGCCGAAGTCGCCGCGAATGGTGCCCGGGGCCGCGGTCGTGGGGTCCGTGGTGCCGGCCAGTGACCGGAACCCTTCAATGACGCGGTGGCCTTCGAAGATGGCCGCCACCACGGGTCCGCTGAGCATGAACTCCACCAGCGGCTCGTAGAACGGCTTGCCTACGTGCTCCTCGTAATGCTGCTCCAGCAGCTCACGGGTGGCGTCGACCTTTTTCAGCTCAACAAGGCTGTAGCCCTTGGCTTCAATGCGGGCCAGGATGGCGCCGGTCAGGTTACGGGCGACGCCGTCGGGCTTGATCAGGACGAGGGTGCGCTCTGTAGTCACAACTGCTCCAATGCGTTCGTGGGGTTTCGGGATAAGTCTACGGGGACTGGCTTACGGGGACTGGTTTACGGGGACTGGGGCTGGGCGGGACCGGCCCCGTCCGGGTGGGCGGCTTCCCATTCGGCCTGTTCGCGTGCCCGCTGCGCAGCCTCGCGGTCCAGCCGGATGCCGGTGCGGATTCCGTACCACCAGGCCGCGGCGAAAAGCCCACCCACCAGGAACATGGCCGGCTCGAAGATGCCTGTGAGGATCAGGACCAGCTGCAGGATCCAGCCCAGGCCGATGCCCCAGGGCCTGTTGAGGACCGCGCAGGCGAAGATCATGACCACGCTGAGTGCGATCCCCACGCCGAGGATCAGTGCCGGCGGAAACTCCCCGCGGCGCAGGCCAAACACCACCAGGGTGGCGAAGAACATGACGAACGCTTCCAGGAGCAGCACCGTGGAAGCGAACATCACCTTGGTGGAGCGGCGCTTCTTGGGCATGCCGGGACGCCACTCGCGCTGGGCCTTGGTCAATCTGGCCACGCTTACGCCTCCGTTTTTCCGAGCAGGATCCGCGCCTCTGCCACCAGGGTGATGGAGCCGGTGACCAGCACGCCGCCGGAAAGGTCGTCATTGGCTTCGGCCCGTTCCACGGCCCATTCGAGTGCGTCGTCCAGCTTTTCGGCGATGTGGACGTTGTCCTCGCCAAATCCCAGGTCGATCGCCAGCTCCGCCAGCTCGGCGGCCGGAACCGCCCGGGGAGAGTTGGACTGGGTGAAGCAGTACTCCACTGCCATGTCGCCCAGCGACTCCCTGATTTCGCGCAGGATCTCCTCCGCGTCCTTCTCCTTGAGCACGCCCACCACCGGAACCAGCCTGGTGAAGGTGAATGCTTCCCGCAGGGCGGCGGCGGAGGCCTTGATGCCGTCGGGGTTGTGGGCGGCGTCCACGATGATGGTGGGTGCGGTCCGCACCACCTCAAGGCGGCCGGGGGACGTGACGGCCGCGAAGCCTTCCTGCAGCACGTCGAGGTCGAGTTCCTTTTCACCGCCGAAGAACGCCTCCAAGGCGGCCACCGCGACGGCAGCGTTCTGTGCTTGGTGGGCGCCGTGCAGTGGCAGCATGAGGTCCGGGTAGCGGCCGGCGATGCCCTGGATAGTCAACACCTGCCCGCCAACAGCCACCGTCCGTGACTCGACACCGAACTCAACGCCCTCGAAGCGGAACGGTACGCCCACCGCCTTGGCCTTCTCCAGCAGCACCTGGGCCGCATCGAGGGGCTGGGCCGCGCTGATGAGGTAGCCGCCGGGCTTGATGATGCCGGCCTTTTCGCGGGCGATGTCCTCCGTGGTGTCGCCCAGGAGGTCGGTATGGTCCAGCGAAATCGGCGTCACCACCGAGACCTGGCCGTCGCCGACGTTGGTGGCATCGGTAATGCCGCCCAAACCCACCTCGATGATGGCCACGTTGACCGGCTGGTCAGCGAAGATGGCGAAGCCCAGGATGGTGAGGCACTCGAAGTACGTCAGTCTCGGCTCCCCCTCGGCTTCGAGTTCCGAGTCCACAATCTGCAGGTAGGGCCTGATTTCGTCCCAGATCCTGACAAACGTCTCGTCGGATACCGGATGGCCGTCGATGCTGATCCGCTCGGTGACCTTGGACAGGTGCGGGCTGGTGTAGCGTCCGGTGCTCAGGCCGTGGGCGCGGAGCACGGACTCGATCATCCTGGATGTGGACGTCTTGCCGTTGGTTCCGGTCACATGGATGATCGGGAACGCCTTGTTGGGCTCGCCCAGCACGTCCATCGCACGGAACAGCGGAGCCAGCCGCGGCTCCATCTTGTTTTCCGGCGCCCGTCCCAGCAGTTCGGCGTAAACGCTTTCCACGGAAAATTCGTCGCTCATGTCCTAGGCCTCCACTTTTTCAACCGCAACGGCGGGTTCGGACACGGTGCCCGGCTCTGCCACCAGGTCCACCGTCAGTGTCTCGCCCTTGACCAGTTCGGCGTTGGCCAGCAGGGCATCAACGACGTTCCCGGGAGCGGTGACGGTGGTACGGATGCGGTCGCTCACGTTGAGCCCGGCGTCCTTGCGGGCCTGCTGGATTGCCCGCACCATGTCGCGTGCCAGCCCTTCGGCTTCAAGCTCCGGCGTGACTTCCGTGTTCAGCACGACGAAGCCGCCGCCGGGCAGCACGGCCACAGCCGCGGAAGCACCGCCGGACCCGGCAACCACTGTCTCAAGCGTGTACTCCTGGGGTTCCAGCTGCAGCCCGCCGGCGGTGACCACACCGGCGTCGTCCACCGACCAGTCCCCTGACTTGGACCCCTTGATGGCAACCTGGACGTTCTTGCCCAGGCGCGGCCCGGCAGCGCGGGCGTTGACCACCAGCTTCTGCTGGATCCCGAACTCCTCCGGGGAGGCGGTGGCGGCGTCCAGCAGGCGAACGGAACGGAGGTTCAGTTCATCGGCGACGACGGCGGCGAAACCCTGCAGGGCGTCCGCTCCGGGTGCCACAACCGTCAGCTCCTGCAGCGGCAGGCGGACACGCAGGTTGGCTGCCTTGCGGAGCGAGGAACCGGTGGAGCAGATCTGCTGGATCCGGTCCATGGTTTCCACCAGGGAGGGGTTGGCGGGGAACAGGTCCGCCTCCGGCCAGTCGGCCAGGTGCACGGACCGGCCGCCGGTCAGGCCGCGCCAGATTTCCTCGGAAACCAGCGGCAGCAGCGACGCGGCGGCACGGGTGACGGTCTCCAGGGCAGTGAACAGCGCATCGAAGGCGTCCTGGTCCTCGTCGAAGAACCGCTGGCGGCTGCGGCGGACGTACCAGTTGGTGAGCATGTCCAGGTAGCTGCGCAGCGAGTCGCAGGCGCCGGAGATGTCGTAGGTGTCCAGCTGTGCCGTCATGCTGCGGACGAGGTCGCCCGTGTTGGCCAGCAGGTACTGGTCCAGGGTGTCCCGGTAGCCCTCGTAGCGCAGTTTGGCATCGTAACCGGCGCCACCGTTCGCGGCGTTCGTGTACAGGGTGAAGAAGCTGTACACGTTCCAGAGCGGCAGGATCACCTGGCGGACGCCGTCCCGGATGCCCTGCTCGGTGACGATCAGGTTGCCGCCCCGGAGGATGGGGCTGGACATGAGGAACCAGCGCATGGCGTCGGAGCCGTCGCGGTCCAGGACCTCGGAGACGTCCGGGTAGTTGCGCAGGCTCTTGGACATTTTCTGGCCGTCGGATCCAAGCACAATGCCATGGCTGATGACGTTGCGGAACGCCGGCCGGTCAAACAGTGCGGTGGACAGGATGTGCAGCATATAGAACCAGCCGCGGGTCTGGCCGATGTACTCCACGATGAAATCCGCGGGGTTGTGCGTGTTGAACCAGGCTTCGTTTTCGAACGGGTAGTGCACCTGTCCGTAGGGCATGGAGCCGGAGTCGAACCAGACGTCCAGGACGTCCTCGACGCGGCGCATCACGGACTGGCCCTCTTCGGGGGTGCGGGGATCGTCCGGGTTGGGCCTGGTGAGCTCGTCGATGAACGGCCGGTGGAGGTCCACCTCGCCGTCCTTGTTCAGGGGCAGCCGGCCGAAGTCCGCCTCGATCTCGGCCAGGGAACCGTAGACGTCGGTGCGCGGGTATTCGGGATCCGTTGACTGCCACACGGGGATGGGGCTGCCCCAGAAGCGGTTCCGGCTGATGGACCAGTCGCGGGCGTTCTCCAACCATTTGCCGAACTGGCCATCCTTGACGTTCCCCGGGATCCAGTTGATCTCCTGGTTCAGTTCGGACATCCGGTCCTTGAACTTGGTGACCTCCACATACCAGGAGGACACCGCACGGTAGATCAGCGGGTTGCGGCAGCGCCAGCAGTGCGGGTAGCTGTGCTCGTAGCTGGCCTGCCGGACCAGCCTGCCCTGGGCGCGGAGCACTTGGGTGATGGGCTTGTTGGCCTCGAAGACCTGCAGGCCCGCGATGTCGTGGAGGTCGCCGTGCTTGAACAACGGCAGGAATTTGGCACCCTCGTCCACGGAGAGCACCACGGGAATGCCAGCCTCCTCGCAGACTTTCTGGTCGTCTTCACCGTAGGCGGGCGCCTGGTGCACCACGCCGGTTCCGTCGGTGGTGGTGACGTAGTCAGCCACTACGAACCGCCAGGCGTTCTCCATGCCGTACTTTTCGTTGTCGGCAAAGTCGTCCCAGAGCCGCTGGTATGCCAGGCCTTCCAGTTCGGCGCCGGAGTGGGTGGACACCACGGCGGCTTCCGCGTCCTCGAAGCTGTCGTAGCCGAGGTCCTTGGCGTAGGCGCCCAGGAGGTCCGCCGCGAGCAGGAAGCTGCCCGTGACCGGGGCGTCGGCCGAGGCGGCCTTGATGCCGTTGGGACCGGCGGGCAGCACGGCGTACGTGATGGAAGGCCCGACGGCGAGCGCGGCGTTGGTGGGCAGCGTCCAGGGGGTGGTGGTCCAGGCGAGCGCCTGCACGCCGGCAAGTTCCTTGGACAGTTCCGAATCCCCGGCAAGGATGGGGAAGGTGACGGTGACGGTCTGGTCCTGGCGGTTCTTGTAGACGTCGTCGTCCATTCGCAGCTCATGGTTGGACAGCGGGGTTTCGTCTTTCCAGCAGTACGGCAGCACCCGGTAGCCGTTGTACGTCAGGCCCTTGTCATGCAGCTGCTTGAACGCCCAGAGAACCGACTCCATGTACTCGACATTGAGTGTCTTGTAGTCGTTGTCGAAGTCCACCCACCGGGCCTGCCGGGTGACGTAGCTGCGCCACTCATCGGCGTACTTCATGACGGACGCTCGGCAGGCGTCGTTGAACTTGTCGATGCCCATGGCCTCGATCTGGGTCTTGTCCGTCATCCCCAGCTGTTTCATGGCCTCCAGCTCGGCGGGCAAGCCGTGGGTGTCCCAACCGAAACGGCGTTCCACGCGCTTGCCGCGCTGGGTCTGGTAGCGGCCAACCAAGTCCTTGGCGTAGCCGGTGAGGAGGTGGCCGTAGTGGGGCAGGCCGTTGGCGAACGGCGGGCCGTCGTAGAACACGAATTCGTTGCTGCCCGGCTCCCCGCCGGGGACGTCGGCGCTGCGCTGGTCAATGCTGGCCTGGAAGGTGCCGTCCTGGTCCCAGTACTTCAGGATGCGCTCTTCGATCTCCGGGAACTTCACGGAGGCGGAAACGCCGGCGCTGCCTTTGGAGGAGGTGCTGGAGGCTGAGGCCTTGGGGTAAAACGTCATGTTCGACATCCTGGGTTGAGCGTGGTGAGCCCCCGGCACGGCCGGAGGTTCCGTTCAGGATGCGAGGACGGCTGCCGTGCCGTCCCGAAGACTGCACGCCCACCGCGGTACCACCTCACTTACCGGCGCCGCGTGGTTCCCAAAGGAACACCCGCCGCCCCGGCCGCTTCATTACTGCTGTGACGGGCTTACCCGTCCGGTTCTACTGACGCGGGCCCGCCTTGCGGGGCGCGGCCTGCGTGTTCTTCCGGAAGCTCACCGGTGATTGCCGGGTCATAGCCACTGCAGAGTCTACTATCGCCGCGGCATCCAGTGCCATTCCGGGCGCAACGCGGTTCCGGCGGGCAGTGCCGTTCCGCCGGGGTGTGCCGTTCGGGGCGGGCCGGGCCATTTCCGGGCGGCCTTCTCCGTCCGGGGGCTGCCGCCGTCACCGTGCATTGCCTAGACTCGCGTCATGACGGCTTCCGGGCGCCCCGCGGGATGGAGGCGTACGGCCACCGCGTGCAGGTGGCTGTTCATCCCTGCTGCCCTGCCGGTGGCGGCGGTCTCCGCCGTCCGCGCGGTGCCTGCCGACTGGCCGGTACTCGGTGTCCAGCTGGTGGCATTCACGCCCTGGCTCGCCGTTCCCGCCGCCGCAGCGCTGCTCATGGCCTTCGCTGGACGGAGCCGGTGGCAGCAGGTCCTGGCCACGGCACTGGCGGCCTGCCAGGTGTTCTGGCTTTTCCCGCTCGATATCCGCGCACCGGCCGCCGGGGCAACCGCCGGGGCAGCGGCCGGGGCTTCCGGCACGTCGGTCTCCCTGGTTGCCATGAGCATCAACACGGAACTGGGCGGGGCTGATGCCGGCAGCATCGTGGCCCTGGTCCGTGATTTGCATGTAGACCTGTTGGCGGTTGAGGAGTACACACCCGAAATGGCGCGAAAGCTGATGGCGGCCGGACTCGACGACCTGCTCCCCCACCGGGTTGCCCAGGCCCGTGACCGCGCCGCAGGCTCCGCCATCTACTCCTCCTACAACCTGACAGCCACCAGCGTCCTCCCGGACACGCGGTTCGCCATGCCCGTGGCACGCCTTGACCTCGGCAGCGGTGCCGGCCTGCGTGTGGTGGCAGTCCACGCCCTGGCGCCAGTGGGAAAAGGCCTCAGTCAATGGCGCAGCGACCTGGCTGCCGTGGCCAGGGCTGCCGACGGATCCGGTCCCCTGCTGCTGGCGGGAGACTTCAACGCGACCTACGACCACCGGGAATTCCGGGACCTGTTGGCCGGAACGGGCGGCAACCTGCCCCTGGTGGACGTGGCTGCCGCCGTGGGCAGCAGGCTGGTGCCCACGTGGCCCATGCGCGGCTTCCGGCTGCCGGGGATTGCCCTGGACCATCTGGTGACCAGCCCGGACATCAGAGCATCGGATTACTCGGTCCACCGGGTTGGCGGGACGGACCATGCCGCCGTGGCAGCCACCCTGACCGTCCGGGTCTCCCAGTGTTCCTGACCGGTCCAGCCACGGGATGGGCAGGCCCCGCCCGGCTCAGCCCTTCCTGACCAGCTTGTGGGTGGCTGCCTGCGCCACCGGCCGGATGACGATCTGGTCCAGGTTGACGTGGTGCGGAACCGTGACGGCATAACGGACCACGTCGGCCACGTCCTCTGCGGTCAGCGGCTTCTCAACCCCCCGGTAGACCTTGTCCGCCGCCTGCGCGTCCCCCAGGCGGTTGAGCGCGAATTCCTCGGTCTGCACCAGGCCCGGCGCCACCTCGATGACGCGGACGTTGTTCTCCACCTCTTCAAGCCGGAGCGCGTTGGTCATGGCGTGCTGGGCGAACTTCGCGGCGTTGTAGCCGCCGCCGCCCTCGTACGCGTCCAGTCCCGCAGTGGAGGTGAGGTTCAGCACGGTACCTTCGCCGTTGGCGCGCAGCATGGGCAGGAAGGCGCGGGTGAGCTTCATGGTGCCCAGGACGTTGACCCGGTACATCCACTCCCAGTCCTCCGTGCTGGCATCTCCTACCCTGTCGGCGCCGCGGGCGCCGCCGGCAATGTTGATGAGCGTATCGATGCCGCCCGAGTCGGTGACCTGCGCGAGGAGCCGGGACACGTCGTCGTCCTCTGCAATGTCAGCAGGAATCGCCACGGCGCCTGTCCCGCTTTCCAGGGCGGCCAGGCGTTCGGCGCGGCGTGCCACGGCGAAGACCGTCCACCCGTCGGCGCGCAGCGCGCGCACAGTGGCCTCCCCGATTCCGCTGCTTGCTCCGGTCACCAGTGCCGCTTTTTTCTGCATGTCCTTCGTCATGGCACCACCCTAACGGGATCAGCCGGCAGGACGTCCCCGGAGGTAATCAAGCAGGACAAGGGCGTGGTTTGCCTCCGTGTTGCGGGCAGCGTAGAGCAGGGTGATCCTGGGGTGGCCGGCGGCCAGTTCCAGCAGCGTCTCCACCGCCGGATTGGAATCCAGTTCCACCTGGTAGCGTTCGCTGAATTCCGCGAACCGTCCGGGGCGGTGGTTGAAGTCCTTGCGCAGCCCGGTGGACGGGGCCACGTCCTTGAGCCACATATCGATGGCCGCGTTCTCCCTGGACATCCCACGCGGCCAGAGACGGTCCACCAGCACCCGGCAGCCGTCGTCGTCCGCCGGTGGATCGTAGATGCGCTTGATGCCAAAGGTGCCCCGCTGTTGGACCATACGCCGCATGCTACCCGCCTTCGCATGCGGCGTAGCGGGACCGGTTGGGTGGGATGGAAGCGGGCATGAAAGAATTGCCCAATGGCTGAAGACACGCAGGGTACAGACACGCCCACCACCGCCCCCATCAACGTTCCGGACAAACCGGCCCTCGAAGGCCTCGAAGCAGCGCTCACCCAGCGCTGGCTGGCCGAGGGAACCTACAAGTTCAACCGCGACACCACCCGGGAGCAGGTCTACTCGATCGACACTCCCCCGCCCACGGCGTCGGGATCCCTGCATGTGGGCCACATGTTCTCCTTCACCCAGACCGACGTGCAGGCGCGCTACATGCGCATGACCGGCAGGAACGTCTTCTACCCCATGGGCTGGGATGACAACGGCCTCCCCACGGAGCGCCGTGTCCAGAACTACTACGGTGTCCGCTGCGATCCCGCCATCCCCTACAACGCCGACTACCGGCCGCCCGCCCAGCCTGCCAAGAACCAGCGCGATTTCGACGTCGTCTCACGCCAGAACTTCATCGAGCTCTGCGAGGAACTGGCTGTCGAGGACGAGAAGGTCTTCGAAAACCTGTTCCAGACCCTGGGCCTGTCCGTCGACTGGGACCTGACGTACCGCACCATCGACGACACCTCCCGCGCCGTGTCCCAGCGTGCCTTCCTTGCCAACCTGGCCGCCGGCGACGCGTACATGGCCGAAGCACCCACACTGTGGGACGTCACCTTCCGCACGGCGGTTGCGCAGGCCGAACTGGAGGACCGTGAGGTTCCGGGCGCCTACTACCGGTACCCCTTCTTCACCGAAGACGGGGACAAGGTATTCATCGAGACCACGCGTCCGGAACTCCTGGCTGCCTGTGCCGCGCTGGTGGCAAACCCCGACGACGAGCGGTACCAGCCGCTGTTCGGCAAGACCGTGAAGTCCCCGCTGTTCGACGTTGAACTCGAGGTCAAGGCCCACCCGCTGGCCAAAGCGGACAAGGGCTCCGGCATCGCCATGGTCTGCACCTTCGGTGACCTGACCGACGTCACCTGGTGGCGGGAACTGCAGCTGCCCACTCGCGCCATCATGGGCCGAGACGGCCGCATCATTGCCGAGACCCCCGACTGGATCACCAGTGAGGCCGGCAGGGAAGCGTACGCCGCGATCGCCGGCAAGACGGCCTTCTCCGCCAAGGAAGCCGTGGTGGAACTGCTCAAGGAAGCGGACCTGCTGGACGGTGAGCCCAAGAAGATCACCCACCCGGTCAACTTCTTCGAGAAGGGCGACAAACCCCTGGAAGTGGTCACGTCCCGCCAGTGGTACATCCGCAACGGCGGCCGCGACGAGGACCGCCGCGAACGCCTGATCGGCCGCGGCAAGGAGATCGACTTCCACCCGTCCTTCATGCGCTCCCGCTACGAGAACTGGATCGCCGGCCTGAACGGTGACTGGCTGGTCTCCCGCCAGCGGTTCTTCGGCGTGCCCATCCCCGTCTGGTACCCGCTCGACGCCCAGGGCAACCCGGAGTACGACAACCCCATCCTGCCCTCCGACGAACTGCTGCCCGTTGACCCCGCGGCTGACGCTGCCCCCGGCTTCGACGAGGCGCAGCGCGACCAGCCCAACGGCTTCACGGGCGACGCCGACGTCCTGGACACGTGGGCCACCTCCTCGCTGACCCCGCAGATCGTTGGCGGCTGGAGCCGCGACGAGGACCTGTTTGCCAAGGTCTACCCGTTCGACCTCCGCCCCCAGGGGCACGACATCATCCGGACCTGGCTCTTCTCGTCGGTGGTCCGCGCCGATGCCCTCCAGAACTGCGCGCCGTGGAAGCACGCTGCCATCTCCGGCTGGATCCTGGACCCGGACCGCAAGAAGATGTCCAAGTCCAAAGGCAACGTGGTGGTCCCCACCGACGTGCTGAACGAGTACGGCTCGGACGCGGTCCGCTACTGGGCTGCCTCCGCACGCCTTGGCGCCGACACCGCCTATGAGATTGCCCAGATGAAGATCGGCCGCCGCCTGGCCATCAAGCTCCTCAATGCCTCCAAGTTCGTGCTGAACCTCGGTGCCACCGAGAACTCGGTGCTGGCCGGCGATCTCTCCGTCCTTTCGAACCCCCTGGACCGTGCCCTGCTGGCCCAACTGGCCGACGTCGTCACCCAGTCCACCAAGGCGTTCGACAACTACGACTACGCCCGCGCCCTGCAGCTCACGGAGACATTCTTCTGGCAGTTCACGGATGACTACGTGGAGCTGATCAAGGACCGCGCCTATGGAGCGGCAGGCGAAGCCGAGCAGGCATCCGTGCTGGCAGCCCTGGCCACCACCCTGGACACCCTGCTGCGCCTCTTCGCCCCGTTCCTGCCCTTCGCCACCGAGGAAGTCTGGAGCTGGTGGCGCAACGGATCGGTGCACCGGGCGGCGTGGCCGGCCGCGCTGGAGATCCCCGGCGGAGACACCACCATGCTGGCAACCGTGGGCGTGGCCCTCAGCGGTGTCCGCAAGGCCAAGTCCGAGGCAAAGGTCAAGCAGCGCACCGAGGTCCTCTCCGCGACGATCACCGCTCCGGAGGCACTGACGGCGCAACTGCAGGCTGGCCTGGCCGACCTGAAGGCGGCGTCCAACGCCCGGCAGATCACGTTGGTGGCGGGCGACGGAGATCTTGCCGTCACGGACGTTGCCCTCGCCGCTAGCGACGAACCCGCCAAGGCCTGACAGCCGGTCTCATCCGAACGGGCCCGTTTCCGGGCAAAGGGGAAGCCCCATCAGCGTTTTGCCGTTGGTGGGGCTTCGACTTTTCGGCCATCTTGTGACGTTATTTCGATGGTCTGGCAGGATCCTCCGAAACTCCAGGTCTTACTACACCGTCACTGGTAGCTTGCACTCAACTTTGCCGATGGCTGCGTCAAATTACATATCACTGGATCTTTGGTTCCTGCGTCCCGCCTCTTTCGAAGTGGGTAAGAACCATTGTTCTCCTGCCCCAAGGCATGCACAAGGGCCCCGCAGGAACTACACGCTGGTAGTTTCTGCGGGGCCCTTGGCGCGGCCAGCCAATGGCAGGCGGCCCGGCGCTTAGTTGAATTCCGGGCTCTCCGTGCGGCTGCGCTTGAGCTCGAAGAAATGCGGATAGGCGGCGATGGTGGTGGTGGCGTCCCAGATCCTGCCGGCTTCTTCACCGCGGGGGATGCGGGTCAGGACCGGTCCGAAGAACGCCGTTCCGTTGAAAGCGACCACGGGCGTTCCCACGTCCTGGCCCACGAGTGAGATGCCTTCTTCGTGGCTGGCCCGGAGCTGCCGGTCATAGGCGTCGGTGGTGGCGGCATCGGCCAGGGAGGCGGGCAGGCCACACTCGGCGAGGGCTTTGGTGATGACCTGTGCGCGGTCCTTTTCCCCCTGGTTGTGGATCAGCGTGCCCATGGCGTCGTAAAGCGGCTTGATGACCTGCGGGCCGTGCCCTTCGCGGGCCGCAATGATCACGCGCACCATGCCCCAGGCGTTGTCCATGGACTCCCGGTAAGCGGGCTCCAGGTCGCGTCCCTCATTCAGGACGGCGAGGCTCATGACGTGCCATTCGGTCTCGATGTCCCGGACGGCCTCCACCTCGCCGAGCCAGCGGCTGGTGACCCATGCGAACGGGCAGAGGGGGTCGAACCAGAAGTCGGCTTTGTTCTTGGCAGGTACAGTCACAGGGTCCTCTCGGTCAGGCAGACTTACGGCGCTTGGCCACGTGCGGAATCATGGTGGGTTCGGCCCCGCGCAGGACCACGTCCTCGGTGATCACCACGCTGGCGACGTCCTCGCGGCTCGGGAGATCGAACATCACGGGAAGCAGGACTTCCTCCAGGATGGCGCGAAGACCGCGTGCACCGGTGCCACGCTCCAGTGCCTGGTCGGCGATGGCTTCCAGGGCGGGCTCGTCAAACACCAGCTCCACGCCGTCGATCTGGAACATCTTCTGGTACTGCTTCACCAGGGCGTTCTTGGGGGTGGACAGGATCTGGATCAGGGCGTCACGGTCAAGGTTGGACACCGTGGTGATCACCGGAAGGCGGCCAATGAACTCCGGGATCAGGCCGAACTTCAGCAGGTCCTCCGGCATGACTTCGCCGTAGGAGTCCACCTTCTTGCTGGCGTCGTTCAGTGGGGCGCCGAAGCCGATGCCCTTGCGGCCGGAGCGGGAACCGATGATCTCCTCCAGGCCGGCGAAGGCGCCGGCCACGATGAACAGGACATTGGTGGTGTCGATCTGGATGAACTCCTGGTGCGGGTGCTTCCGTCCGCCCTGGGGCGGGACAGAGGCAACGGTGCCTTCCAGGATCTTCAGCAGGGCCTGCTGCACGCCCTCACCGGATACGTCACGGGTGATGGAGGGGTTTTCGCTCTTGCGGGAGATTTTGTCGATCTCGTCGATGTAGATGATGCCCTGTTCGGCCTTCTTGACGTCATAGTCTGCGGCCTGGATGAGTTTGAGGAGGATGTTCTCCACGTCTTCACCCACATAGCCGGCCTCGGTCAGGGCGGTGGCGTCCGCGACGGCGAACGGGACGTTCAGGCGCCGGGCGAGGGTCTGGGCCAGGTAGGTCTTGCCGCAGCCGGTGGGGCCGATGAGGAGGATGTTCGACTTGGCGATTTCGACGTCGTCGTGATGCCCGCCGTCCCCCAGGCTTCCGGACTTGGGCGCGTGGCCCGCCTGGATGCGTTTGTAGTGGTTGTAGACCGCGACGGCGAGGGAACGCTTTGCGGGTTCCTGGCCGATGACGTATTCCTGCAGGAAGTCGAAGATTTCGCGCGGCTTGGGCAGTTCAAAGCTGCCGAGGTCTGCCACCTCCGCGAGCTCCTCTTCGATGATTTCGTTGCACAACTCGATGCACTCATCACAGATGTAGACACCGGGCCCGGCAATGAGCTTGCGCACCTGCTTCTGGCTCTTTCCGCAGAAAGAGCACTTCAGCAGATCCGTGCTCTCGCCAATCCGAGCCATATGTGAACCCCTTAGTATCCTGCTGCCAGGCAGCCCTGCACCGTTGCTGAAATCTTCGGCCGGCCCGCGGGGGCCGGTTTGTGACAACATCCACTCTAGGTCACATTCGCCCCCAAGGGTGGAAAGAAAAGGCCGGTGCGGCCAAATGAAGCTGGGCCGCACCGGCTTTCCGCACTGTTACCTCGTGATTGCCTGGGGCTTGATCTTGCGTGAATCAAGCACCTGGTCGATCAGGCCGTATGCCTGCGCCTCTTCGGCGGTGAGGATCTTGTCGCGCTCGATGTCGTTGTTGACCTGCTCCGACGTGCGGCCGGAGTGGTGGGCCAGCGTGTCTTCGAGCCAGGAGCGCATGCGCATGACCTCGGCCGCCTGGATCTCCAGGTCGGAAGCCTGGCCGCCCTGGCCGCCGGACAGGGCCGGCTGGTGGATCAGGACGCGGGCGTTGGGCAGTGCCAGCCGCTTGCCGGGGGTACCGGCAGCCAACAGGACAGCAGCCGCGCTGGCGGCCTGGCCCAGGCAGACCGTCTGGATCTCGGGACGGATGTACTGCATGGTGTCGTAGATGGCCGTCATGGCCGTGAACGAACCGCCAGGGGAGTTGATGTAGAGGGTGATGTCGCGGTCCGGGTCGGTGGACTCAAGGACCAGCAGCTGGGCCATGATGTCGTCGGCGGAGGCGTCGTCAACCTGCACGCCGAGGAAGATGATGCGGTCCTCGAACAGCTTGGTGTAGGGGTCCTGGCGCTTGAAGCCGTAGGGCGTGCGCTCCTCGAACTGCGGCAGGACGTAGCGGCTGGACGGAAGATTGCCGGCGGACCACCCGAAGTTGTAGTTCATTGTTTTTGCTCCTGATCGAAGTGTTCTGGTTGCCGGTTAGTTCTGGGAGGCTGACTCGCCGGAGGACCCGTTGGACGTTCCGCCGCCACCGGATACCGAACCGGCGTGCGCGGCGATCTTGTCGAAGAAACCGTACTCGAGGGCCTCTTTAGCCGTGAACCACTTGTCACGGTCGTTGTCCTTGAGGATGGTCTCAACGGTCTGGCCGGTCTGCTCGGCCGTCAGTTCCGCCATGACCTTCTTCATGTGCAGGATGAGCTCGGCCTGGATCTTGATGTCCGAGGCCGTGCCGCCGATGCCGCCGGAGGGCTGGTGCATCAGGACGCGGGCGTTGGGCGTGGCGTACCGCTTGCCCTTGGTGCCCGAGGAGAGCAGGAACTGTCCCATGGACGCGGCCAGGCCGGTGGCGACGGTCACGACGTCATTGGGGATGAACTGCATGGTGTCGTAGATGGCCATGCCTGCGGTGACGGAGCCGCCGGGCGAGTTGATGTAGAGGTAGATGTCCTTTTCCGGGTTCTCGGCCGAGAGCAGGAGCAGCTGCGAGCAGATCGCGTTGGCGTTGTCATCACGCACCTCCGAGCCCAGCCAGATGATCCGCTCCTTGAGGAGGCGGTTGTAAATGTAGTTGTCCTGGGCTGCAGGATCGACGGTCGCCATCCGGGGGGCCTCTGAGTGCTGTGACATGTTTACTTACCTCTCACTGGTGACGGTGACATCACTGAAAATCACTACTTGGACACTAACCGGTTTCCCCGGCGTTTTGTTCGCGCACTGACGGCTGTTCGCTGACGGCGCACGATCGCCGAACCAGCGCTGCGGGGTTTCGGGTCCAACGCGAACGGCCCCCGGATCGGAAGGATCCAGGGGCCGTTGCTGCGGGTTGTTAAGGACTAGGCCTTGGCGTCTGCCGTGGCGTCCTCGGCGTCGACAACCTCCGCCTCGGCGGCTTCGGTCGCGTCAGCGTCGGCTGCCTCTGCAGCGGGGGCTTCCTCGCCGCCGGGGCGGACGAAGTCGCTGAGGTCAACGGTGTTGCCCTCGGTGTCGGTCACGGTGGCCTGGCCAAGGACGACAGCCAGTGCCTTGCGGCGGCGGACCTCGGAAACCATCATGGGGACCTGGCCGCTCTGGTCGATGATCTGGGCGAACTGGTTGGGATCCATGCCGTACTGGCTGGCGGTGGTGACGATGTAGTCGATCAGCTCGTTCTGGCTGACGTTGACTTCTTCCTTTTCCGCGATGGCGTCGAGGATGATCTCGTTCTGGAAGGCGCGGGCCGTGTTGGCGCGGACCTCTTCGCGGTGCTCCTCGGTGTCGTGCTCGCCTTCGCCGTGGCCGTTGCCCTCCTGGAAGTGGGCTTCGAGCTGCTCCTCGACCACCGAGTCAGGAACAGGAACCTCGACCATTTCGACGAGCTTGTCCAGGACCTTGTCGCGGGCTTCGACGCCCTGCTCAACGATCTTGGAGTCGGCAGCCTGCTTGGCCAGGTCTTCGCGGAGTTCGGCAAGGGTGTCGAATTCGGAGGCGAGCTGGGCGAAGTCGTCGTTCGCTTCCGGCAGTTCGCGTTCCTTGACGGCCTTCACCACAACCTTGACCTGGGCGGCTTCGCCGGCGTGGTCGCCGCCCACCAGGGTGGTGTCGAAGATGGCGTCCTCGTCAGCGCTGAGGCCGGTCACGGCCTCGTCCATGCCCTCAAGCATGGTGCCGGCGCCCACCTGGTAGGACAGGCCGGCGGCGGAGTCGACTTCCTCGCCGTCGATCGTGGCGGTGATGTCGATGGTGAGGAAGTCACCGTCGGCAGCCGGGCGGTCCACGGACTTCAGGGTGCCGAAGCGGCCGCGCAGTTCGTCCAGCGCCTTGTCCACATCAGCTTCGGAGGATTCCGCAGCCGCAACCTGGACCTCGATGCCGGAGTAGTCCGGGAGTTCGATCTCGGGGCGGACGTCAACCTCAGCGGCGAACTTCAGGCCGCCGTCGGTCGCGGAGGGATCGGGCACCTCGGTGATTTCCACCTCGGGACGGCTCAGGGGGCGGATGCCGGACTCCTGCACGGCAGCCTGGTACCAGCCGTTGAGGCCGTCGTTGATGGCCGTCTCCAGGACGTAGCCGCGGCCGACGCGCTGGTCGATGAGCTTGGCAGGAACCTTGCCCTTGCGGAACCCGGGAACCTGGATCTGGGACGCAACGGTCTTGTAGGCCGAGTCGATGCTGGGCTTCAGTTCCTCAAAGGGGACCTCAACATTGAGCTTGACCCGCGTGGGGGTGAGGTTCTCGACAGCGCTCTTCACGGTCTAAGTACTCCTGGGTTGTGGGATGGGTTTCTGCAAACGCAATGGATGTCCAGGCCTGACGGTCCTGGCCGCAGAGTCGGGGTGACAGGATTTGAACCTGCGACTTCCTGCTCCCAAAGCAGGCGCTCTAGCCAAGCTGAGCTACACCCCGTAAGTGCACAGGCAAGTCTACGGTGATACGCGTCGCGATTGCACATTTGACACGTAGGCCATGGATTAGGTTTAGTTGTATCCGGCTTGAACAGCCAGCCCGGAGTTTCCGCGAAAAACGGATCTTCCTTCGGGGACGTAGCTTAATGGTAAAGCCTCAGTCTTCCAAACTGATTACGCGGGTTCGATTCCCGTCGTCCCCTCCACAACACGAAGAAGGCCCCTCTCCGGAGGGGCCTTCTTCGTGTTTCGCCTTCCTACTCCCCCGGTTGCTGGCAGTAAGGGCACCAGTAGAGGTTCCGCCCGGCCAGGTCGGCGATGAGCACGATGGTGCGGCAGACGCGGCAGGGCAGGCCGTGCCGCTTGTAGACGAAGTGGGCATCGTCGCGGCCGGGAAAGTGGGCGCTCCTGGGCGGCACCGGCGCGCCGGCCGCGGCGGCTTTGGCGGCGGTGGTGCCGTCAAGCGCCCAGTACTTCGGCGGCGTGGTGATGATCCGCCCGTCCGTCACGCCGTCGCCCATGACGGCCACGATGTCGCGCCACAGCTTGCGGGCGTCGTTGTCCGGCAGGGCAGTGCCGGGCAGCCAGGGGTCCAGGCGGCGGCGGAACAGGACTTCCGCCCGGTAGACGTTCCCGACGCCGGCAATCACCTTCTGGTCCATGAGCAGGGCAGCCAGGGGCGTCTTCCGCGCCTGGACGTTGGCAGCAAAGCGCCCGGCATCGCCGCGGAGGTTCCGCAGTGGGTCAGGTCCCAGCCGTGCCAGCACGGCGCGGACTTCCGCCCCGGTGATGGTTTCGCAGGTGGTGGCACCCCGAAGGTCCGCCCAGCCATGGCTCCCGGCGAGCCGCACCCGCACGGCCCCGACGGGCGCCGGCGGACCGGCGTAAGGCGCGCCGCCGTCGTCGTCCCCGTCACCGAAGGCCTCCCGCTCCCCGACGCGCCGGGGGGCACCAATGCTGGAGGCGCCGGCGAAGGTGCGGTCCCCGCCGAAGCTCCAGGCCCCGTACAGTCCAAGGTGGACGTGCAGGACCAGGGCGTTGTCGAAGTGCAGGAACAGGTGTTTGCCGTGCGCCTCGGCGGCAAGCAGGGTATGCCCGTCCAGCAGCGCCGCACCTCCGCTGAACCTGCCCTGGGGACTGGAAACAGCCAGTGCCTCACCGGCGAAGACATCGCCGAACTGCCGGGCGAGCCTGCGGACGGAATGGCCCTCGGGCACTACTCGATGACCTCGCCTGTTGCCTCGTAGACCGCGATTTTTTCGATCCTGCGGACGTGGCGCTCATCATTGCTGAACGGCTCGGACAGGAACGCCTCGACCAGCGCGGTGGCTTCTTCGAACGTATGCTGCCGCCCGCCCAGGGCAACCACGTTGGCGTTGTTGTGCTCGCGGGCCAGGGTGGCGGTGGAGAGGTTCCATGCGAGGGCCGCGCGGATGCCCTTGACCTTGTTGGCGGCGATCTGCTCGCCGTTGCCGGAGCCGCCCAGCACGATGCCAAGGGCGTGGACGCCTGCCTGCTGGTCGGCAACGACGGCAAGGGCAGCGTTGATGCAGAAGGACGGGTAGTCGTCCTGGGCGTCGTAGACCTGGGGCCCGTGGTCCACCACCTCGTATCCCTTGCCGGTCAGGTGGGACACCAGGTGGGCGCTGAGCTCCATGCCTGCGTGGTCGGTGGCGATGTGGACCCGCGGGTAGGCAGGGGAAGTGGTCACGTGCAAAGTCCGTTCGGTTGTGGGGCTGGCGGGTCGCCGGTGGAGGCCGGAATGTCACCGATAAGGATACTAGGACTGCCCGCCCTCCGGGTGCTGGCCCCCGGCCGGCGGCCCTCCGCCGCGCCGGGCCCTCGCGGCCACGCGGGTGAGGACTTCGGCCAGCCGCGCCGCGGAGGCCTGGCTTCCGCCGCTGACGGCCAGGCGCTGGCCGTCAGTCTTGCTCACGACGACGGCGGGCCCGCTGCTGACCAGCATGGCTGCGGTTCCGCCGTGGTGCCGGTAGCCCCACCCGCCATAGTCGGCGGCTTTGACGTCCTCGGCGCTGGCATCGGAGATGGCGCCGGCCGGCACATTCATGACCGGCACCACCCCGGCCAGCAGGACCTTCAGCCCGCGCCGGTCCGCCCGGATGCGGGCAAAGAGGAACGCGGCGCCCACGAGGGCCAGGACAACGAGCAGGATGCCCAGCCACGGCACCACCACGGCGATAAGGGCTGCCGGGAACAGGGAGGCGATGGCGATCATGACAAAGACCGAACTCCTGGCGTGGACCCATAGCCGGACGGTGTCCAGGGCAAGGTCGGGGTCCAGTTCCCTGGTGATGGCGGCCTGCAGCGCACGGTCGTCATCGGGCGACCATTGCCGGTCGGCTTTGTACACCATGGCCATGGCGACGCCGAGCGACACTGCCGCACCGCTGCCGAGGGCAAGGACGGTCATGTCCACCCGCGACTGCCGGGCGTCGGCCAGCCCGGTTTGGCCGATGAGCCCCGCGGCCAGGGCGGAGGTGATGAAGAGGCTGAGGAACAGCCCGGCCCCCATCATGATCCTGCGCATCATCACCGGCCTGCTGAGGGGCACCGCCTGCAGCAGGACCAGCCATCCGGCGATGACGATGATCGCCGCGCCCACGCCCACGTAGGCGGCGAAAGGCGCAAAGGCGGCACCGCCGTCGTCCGTCCACCGGACGGCGACCGGCTCCGGAAGGTCCGGGCGCAGCAGCGACGCGCAGTAGGCGAAGGCAGCGGCCAGGACGACCGGGAACCCCACGGCGAACCTGAGTGCCTTGGTATCCACCGAATCCAGCAGCTTTCCCATGCAATTAACGCTACCCCTGCGGCCGCCCGGCCAACCGCCCAGGCGGCAACGGCCGGCCGCTGTGAGCTGCGCAACTTGCCAAGGATCCCAAGGATGGAAGAATGCAACACAGTGCCGGACCCGGGACCACCGGCCGGCAGCCGAAAACTTCTCTGGAGGACCTCCTTTGCCAGGCATGAACCTGACGCGCGCCGAAGCCCGTGAGCGCGCCGAACTGATCACCGTCGAGTCCTACGATGTCAGCCTGGACCTGACGCGCGGCGGAGAGGTCTTTGGCAGCACCACCACCGTGAAGTTCACGGCGTCGCCGGGATCGTCCAGCTTCATTGATGCGGTCACCCGCACCGTGCACAGCGTGACCCTGAACGGCCGCAGCCTTGACCCCGCCACCGTGTCCGACGGCGTCCGGATCCAGCTGCCGGACCTGCAGGAGCACAACGAACTGACCGTCGTGGCCGACCTGCCGTACATGAACACGGGTGAGGGCCTGCACCGGTTCGTGGACCCGGTGGACAGCGAGGTCTACCTGTACACGCAGTTCGAGGTTCCGGACTCGCGCAGGATGTTCGCCGTCTTCGAACAGCCGGACCTGAAGGCAACCTTCGCCTTCACCGTCACGGCGCCGTCCCACTGGGACGTTGTCTCCAACTCCCCCACCCCCCACCCCGTGGAGGCGCCTCCCGCGGAAGACGGCACGGCCAGGTCCGTATGGGCGTTCGCGCCCACGCCGCGCCTGTCCTCCTACGTCACGGCCCTGATCGCGGGCCCTTACCAGTCCGTCCGCAGCGAGGTCACCAGCTCGGACGGCCGCATCATCCCCCTTGGTGTCTTCGCCCGGAAGTCGCTGATGCAGTACCTGGATGCGGACAACATCTTCGAACTGACGCGGCAGGGCTTCGGGTTCTTTGAGGCGCAGTTCGGCTGCCCGTACCCGTTCGAGAAATACGACCAGCTGTTCGTTCCGGAGTTCAACGCCGGTGCCATGGAGAATGCCGGTGCCGTGACCATCCTGGAAGGCTACGTCTTCCGCAGCAAGGTCACCGGGGCCCAGATCGAGCGGCGCGCCATCACGGTCCTCCATGAACTCGCCCACATGTGGTTCGGTGACCTGGTGACCATGCGCTGGTGGAACGACCTGTGGCTCAACGAGTCCTTCGCGGAGTACATGTCGCACCTGGCGGCGGTGGAGGCCACGTCCTTCACCAGCGCCTGGACCACGTTCGCGTCCGTGGAGAAATCGTGGGCGTACCGGCAGGACCAGCTGCCCACCACGCACCCGATCTTCGCCGAGATCAACGACCTCCAGGACGTGGAGGTCAACTTCGACGGCATCACCTATGCCAAGGGCGCCTCGGTGCTGCGGCAGCTGGTGGCCTGGGTTGGCCCCGACCAGTTCATGGCCGGTGTCCGGGAGTATTTCGCCAAGCACTCCTGGCAGAACACTGAACTCCGCGACCTGCTGGTGGAGCTCGAAAAGGCCAGCGGCCGCGACCTGGATGACTGGGGCCGGCAGTGGCTGGAGACCGCAGGCGTCAACACACTGAGCCCGGAGCTGGACGTGGATGCCGACGGGAAGCTGCGTTCCTTCGCCATCCTGCAGTCCGCGGTCCCGGAATGGCCCACTATCCGCCCGCACCGCCTGGCCGTGGGCTTCTACAACCTGGACAGCGCCGGAAAGCTCGAGCGGGTGCACCGCGAAGAGCTGGATGTGGACGGTGACCGCACAGAGGTGCCGGGAGTGGCCGGCATGGACCAGCCGGACCTGATCCTTATCAATGACGACGACCTGGCGTATGCCAAGGTACGGCTGGATCCCAAGTCGCTGGCCACCGCCACCGCCCACCTCAAGGATTTTGGCGGCAGCCTGCCCCGGACCCTGGTCTGGAATTCTGCATGGGACGCTGCCCGTGACGGCGAAACGCCGGCCCGGAAGTACGTGGAGCTGATCCTGTCCAACGTCGCGGCGGAAACGGACTCCTCCGTGATCCTGGTCCAGCTCCGCCAGCTGGCCACCACCCTCAATTTCTATGTGGCCGAGGAACACCGCGAAGCCACAGCGGTTGCGGCGGTGGACCGGCTGTGGGACCTGGCCTCGGACGTCCCGGGCGGCTCCGATGCGCAGCTGCAGTTCATCAAGTCCTTTGCCCTCCTGGCCCGCAGTGCGTCCCAGCTGGACCGGGTGGCCGGCCTCCTGGACGGGTCGGTTGTCCTGGACGGGCTGGCGGTGGACCAGGACCTGCGCTGGGAGCTCGTGGAGTCCCTGGTGGCCGGAGGCCGGATGGGACAGGAAGGCATCGACGCCGAGCTGGAGCGGGACAACACCTCCAGCGGACAGAATGCTGCGGCCCTGGCCAAGGCCGCCATCCCCACCCCGGAGGCGAAGGCCGCGGCCTGGGAATCGATCGTGGTCAAGGGGGAGCTGTCCAATGCGCTGCAGGGATCGGCCGTAACGGGCTTCATGCGCGTGCTGGACCGTTCGCTGCTGGAACCGTACGCCGAAAAGTACTTCGCGGCTGTGCCGGGCATCGTGGCCACCCGGACCCACGCACTCGCCCAGCAGATCGTCGTCGGCCTCTACCCGGCGCTGCTGACCACGCAGGCCACCATTGACCGGACGGACGCATTCCTGGCGTCGCTGCCGGCGGAAAGCGCCGCGCTGCGGCGGATGATGCTGGAGAACCGCGACGGCGTTGCCCGCGCCCTGCGTGCCCGCGCCGCCGACGTGCTTCCGGACGGCAGTCCCCAGTGAGTCTTGATGAACACCGGTATTCACTGGCAGTCCAGTGGACCGGCAACCGGGGGGACGGCACCTCGTCCTACCGGGGCTACTCACGGGACCACGACGTGCTCATCCCCGGCCTGCCGGTCCTCAAAGGCTCGGCGGATCCGACGTTCCATGGGGACCGCGGGCGCTACAACCCCGAGCAGCTCCTGCTGGCCGCGCTGGCGCAGTGCCACATGCTGTCCTACCTGCACGTGGCGGTGAAGAACGGGGTGGTGGTCACGGACTACCGGGACGAGGCCACCGGGCTGATGCGGCTCAGCAGGGACGGCAGCGGGCAGTTCGAGCGGGTGGTCCTGCACCCGCGCGTGACGGTGGCCGACGCCGGACAGGCCGAACTGGCGGCCGGCCTCCACCACGAGGCGAACCGGCTCTGCTTCATTGCCCGCAGCGTGAATTTTCCGGTGGAGCACCAGCCGGTGACGGTGGCGGGTTAGGCCCTGCCGGATCCGCGTCAGGCCCGGCTTTCGCCCTGGAGCATCGCCACCAGGCGCTGTTCCGTTGCCGGTGAGAGGCCTGCTTTCCGCTGCCGGTCCAGTCCGCGGAGGCGTTCATCTGCCAACGTGGCGGCCAGCGTTTCCTGCCAGGGCCGCAGGACCATTCCCGCGGCCCTGGCAGCCTGGTTGCTGCGGGCCATGAAGCCGTCGTGGCCGGGCGGAAGCCAGAGCGGAAGGGAGTCCGGCCCGGACCAGTAGTTCACGCCCTGGTCCACCAGCCACTCCCCGCCGGCGGTAATCGTGGTGCTGCTGGAGGCGGACGCTTCGTGGCAGGCGCTGATGAGTTCCGCAAACGGCACCTGGTCACCAAGGGCGTTCAAGGTTCCGCTGATCCCCTTCCCCGCGGCGAGCAGGATCCAGGCCGCAAGGTCCCGGACATCCATGACCTGCGTGGGGTTCTCCCCGATGTCCGGAACCAGCACAGGTCCGGAGTTCCTGGCAATGCGGGCGGGCCAATAGCCGTAGCGGTCGGTGGGGTCGCCGGGGCCGCTGAGCAGGCCTGCCCGGCACAGGTGGGCCTTGCCAGCAGCGGCCTCCAGGGTCGCTTCTTCGATGGCCACCTTTGACTCGCCGTAGGTTTCCGGCGTGGACTGCACCCCCGGCGGCAGCGCCGGCAGCAGCGCCGCGTCTTCCGCCGCTCCCGGGACGGAATGGCCGGCGTAGGCCGAGCAGCTGGAAACAAAGGTCCAGTGCCCGGCCCTGCCGGCAAGGCCGGCGAGAGCCTGCCGGGCGGGCCCGGGGTCCCGGGCCACCTCGATCACGGCATCCCAGTCGCCCACCAGGCCCGAATATGCAGCCGGTCCCGTCGCGCGGTCCGCCCTGACCCAGTGGGCGCCCGGCGGCGGCTCACCCGATATTCCCCGCGCCAGGCACGTCACGTCATGCCCCGCGGCAACCGCCTGCCCGGCGATTTCCCTGGAGAGGAAGGCGGTTCCGCCGAGGATGAGAATGCGCATGGCCCCACGCTACGGGGGCTAGTGTTGAAAGAGAACCAAGCAATATCCCAAGGAGCTACTTCCACCCATGGTCAGCATGTTGTCCATCCTTCCCAACGCCACAACACAGCCCGATGGCGTGAGCGTCCCGGGCATCGTCATCAGCCTGGGCATCGGCGTCGCCGTCTGGCTCGTGGCCACGTTCGTCATTTCGCGCATCACCAAACGGGTGGCGGCGGGAAGCAACTTTTTCAAGAAGCCCACGTTTAGGTGGGCGGCCCCGGCCTTCCGGGCCCTGGACCACGAACGGCGCGTGCAGCGCGCGGAAACCATCGGCTCGCTGCTGAACAGCATTGTGGGCGTGCTGGTGGTGGTCATCACCGGCATGTACGTCCTGCAGAACCTGGACATCAACATCGCCCCGCTGCTCACCAGCGTGGGTATCCTGGGTGTGGCCATCGGCTTCGGCGCCCAGCAGCTGATCCGCGACTTCCTGGCCGGGATTTTCATTACCATTGAAGACCAGTACGGAATCGGTGACGTCATCGAAACCAGCGAAGTGGTGGGCGTAGTGGAGTCCATGGGTCTGCGGATCACCCGCGTCCGCTCCGACGACGGCGCCATTTGGTACCTGCGCAACGGTGAGATCCTCCGCGTGGGCAACCGCTCGCAGGGACGGTACGTTCCGCTGCACGAGTCCGACGACGGGACCACCGACCAGGGGTCGGCCCATGTTGAGACGAAGAAGACTGACCAGAAAGCCGGGGAATAGCATGTCGCTTCCGATTGAACCGCGCCCTGTTGAGCCCCAACCTGCCAAAGCAGGACCCGACCGGCAGCAGCGGCCCCAGTTGATGCAGAACGATCCCTTCAGCAAGCCGGCCTACACAGACAGCTTTTACGATGCGGTGGGCGGCCACGAGACCTTCGTTAAGCTCATCGATGTCTTTTACGACGGCGTTGCCACCGATCCGCTGCTGCGGCCCATGTACCCCGAGGAGGACCTTGCCCCGGCAAAACGCCGGTTCCTGATGTTCCTTGAGCAGTACTGGGGCGGGCCCACAACGTATGGCGAGGAGCGCGGCCACCCGCGCCTGCGCATGCGGCACATGCCGTTCAAGGTGACCCACGAGGCGAAGGACCGGTGGTTGTTCCACATGCGCACCGCCGTAGACGCCCTGGAACTGCCGCCGCTCTACGAAGGCACGCTGTGGGAGTACATGGAGCGGGCGGCGCTGTCCATGGTGAACAGCGCTTCCGAGGCCTGACGCCTGCCGACCGGAACCTGGAAGGGGCCCGGGCCGCCTTCAGCTACAGCAGGCCGCTGCCGGTCCGCGCCAGCACATGGCCGCGCGGACCGGTCAGCCGGAACCAGCGGCCGGCGCGGTAGAGCTTCTGGTCGCCGTCGGCGAGGAAGCCCAGGGCGAACGCTGCGAAGGCCGCTCCGGCGGGCAGGCCTGACGCGTCCAGTTCCCGTCCCCAGACAGCCGCCCGGGCGTTGTTGACAATCAGGGCACCCGGTTTGTCCGGCACGATGCCCGCCACCTCCGCCATGCCTGCTTCGGCCGCCGCCTTCAGGCCGGCGTCGCTGACAGCGCCCAGCAGCTCCCATCCGCCCCTTGGGGCGCCCACTCCTGTCCAGGATTCGGTGACGGTGCTGGGCGGAACCGGCAATTCGACGTCGTCCTCCCCTGCGCGTGCCAGCCGGTCCAGGACGGCGGACAGGGCAACAGTGACATCTGTTCCGGACGGTTCGGCGAGCGCCATGGTCCGCAGGCCCAGGATGGTGGGGGTGGCTTCGCCCAGGAGCCTGGGCCGCAGGACGCACACGTACGCGGCCAGGACGGAACCGGCTGCCTGCAGCCGGATGGCGCCGTCATCGATGGCTTTGGCCCTGGTGGCAAACGTCTTCAGGTCGGCGAGATCCCGGGGATCGGCGAAACGGAAGGACGAGGTGAGAAGTTCAGACACACCTAAACACTACCGGCTGCGCTCCGGTTGAGTGGCTCCCCGGGCGCCGTCTAGAGTCGGACCATGACTGAAGCCGAAGCCGGACTCCTGGCCCCGCCAAGCGGAGACCCCACCTCATCACTGATCGAACTGCTGGACCTCGGTGAACTTGAGGGCGCCCGGACGGACGAGGACATCTTCCTGGGGCCCTCACAGCGGCAGCCACACCACAGGGTGTTCGGCGGACAGGTGCTGGCGCAGTCACTCGTGGCGTCCATTCGAACGGTGGATCCTGAACGGTTTGTGCATTCCATGCACGGCTACTTCCTGCGGCCCGGTGACGCCAACAAGCCCATTACCTTTGGTGTGCAGCGGCTGCGTGACGGCCGGTCGTTTTCCGCCCGGCGCGTCCACGCCTACCAGGACGGTGTTCCCATCCTGTCCATGATTGCCTCTTTCCAGGGTGAGGACGAAGGGATCGAGCACGCGTCGGCGATGCCGGCGGGCATCCCGGACCCCGAATCGCTGCCCAGCACGGCGGACCTGCTGGGCAAGTTCGACCATCCTGTGGCCCGGCACTGGGCGTATGAGCGGCCTTTCGACATCCGGCACGTCGATCCGCCGCTGTACGTTACCGCGACCGGCCCGCGGGAGGCCCGCAACGCGGTCTGGATGAAGACGTTCGGGCCGATGCCCGACAACTCCAACCTGCACCGCGCCGCCCTGGCCTACGCCAGCGACTACACCCTGCTCGAATCCATCCTTCGGCGGCACGGCCTCAGCTGGATCACCCCGGGCATGAATGTTGCCAGCCTTGACCACGCGATGTGGTGGCACCGCCCGGCGCGCGTGGATGAATGGCTGCTCTACGTCCAGGAGTCCCCCAGCGCGCAGGGCGCACGCGGCCTGGCCACCGGCAAAATCTTCAACCGGGACGGCCAGCACGTGGCTTCCGTGGCGCAGGAGGGCATGGTGCGCGTTCCCGCCGAGGCGTCGCACACGTAGGATCCGCACACGTCTGCGATCCGGCGCTGGTGCGCCGGGCATGGGAAAGGCCGGCATCCGGGGAGCAATTCAGCCCGGGTGCCGGCCTTCCGTTTTCCTGCAAACGGGCCCGCAGGCGTCCTGTTGACGAGCCCTTGGGCCCGGCAGGTCAGTCGCGGGTCAGGCGCCGGTGGGTGACGCGGTGCGGCTTGGCCGCGTCGGGGCCCAGCCGCTGGACCTTGTTCTCCTCGTAGGATTCGAAGTTGCCCTCGAACCAGTACCACTTGGAGGGGTTCTCGTCGTCACCTTCGTAGGCAAGGATGTGCGTGGCCACGCGGTCCAGGAACCAGCGGTCGTGCGAGACCACCACGGCGCAGCCGGGGAACTCGAGCAGCGCGTTTTCCAGGCTGCTGAGGGTTTCGACATCGAGGTCGTTGGTGGGCTCGTCGAGGAGCAGCAGGTTTCCACCCTGCTTCAGGGTCAGTGCCAGGTTCAGGCGGTTCCGCTCACCACCTGACAGGACACCTGCCTTCTTCTGCTGGTCCGGGCCCTTGAAACCGAAAGCGGCCACATAGGCACGGGACGGCATCTCAACATTGCCCACCTGGATGAAGTCGAGTCCGTCGGAGACAACCTCCCACAGGGTCTTGTTGGGGTCGATGCCGCCGCGGCTCTGGTCAGCGTAGGAAATCTTGACCGAGTCACCGATCTTGAGCTCGCCGCCGTCCAGCGGTTCCAGGCCGACGATGGTCTTGAAGAGGGTGGACTTGCCCACACCGTTGGGGCCGATGACCCCCACGATGCCGTTGCGGGGCAGGGTGAAGGACAGCCCATCGATCAGGACACGCTCATCGAAGCCCTTCTGGAGGTTCCTGGCCTCCAGGACCAGGCCACCCAGGCGGGGTCCCGGCGGGATCTGGATTTCCTCGAAGTCAAGCTTGCGGGTGCGGTCGGCCTCGGCGGCCATTTCCTCGTAACGGGCCAGGCGGGCTTTGGACTTGGTCTGGCGGCCCTTGGCGTTGGACCGGACCCACTCGAGTTCCTCGGAGAGGCGCTTGGCCTGCTTGGCGTCCTTCTTGCCCTGGATCTCGAGGCGGGCGCGCTTCTTCTCCAGGTAGGTGGAGTAGTTGCCTTCGTACGGGTAGAGGTGGCCGCGGTCCACTTCCGCGATCCATTCCGCCACGTGGTCCAGGAAGTACCGGTCGTGGGTGACGGCGAGGACGGCGCCGGGGTAGCTGGAGAGGTGCTGCTCGAGCCAAAGCACGCTTTCGGCGTCCAGGTGGTTGGTGGGTTCGTCGAGGAGCAGCAGGTCGGGCTTCTGCAGGAGGAGCTTGCAGAGTGCCACGCGGCGCCGCTCACCGCCGGAAAGGTTGGTGACATCGGCATCGGCCGGCGGGCACCGGAGGGCGTCCATGGCCTGTTCCAGCTGGGAATCGAGGTCCCAGGCGTCGGCGGCGTCGATGGCCTCCTGCAGCTTGCCCATCTCTTCGAGGAGGGTGTCATAGTCAGCATCGGGGCTGGCCATTTCCTCGGAGATTTCGTTGAAGCGCTGGATCTTGCCGTAGATCTCGCCAACGCCTTCCTGGACGTTGCCCAGGACAGTCTTTTCTTCGTTAAGCGGCGGTTCCTGGAGCAGGATGCCCACGCTGTAGCCGGGGCTGAGCCTGGCCTCGCCGTTGGAGGGCGTGTCCAGCCCGGCCATGATTTTGAGGATGGTGGACTTACCGGCACCGTTTGGGCCCACAACACCAATCTTGGCGCCCGGGAAGAAGGACATGCTTACGTCATCAAGAATGAGTTTTTCGCCAACGGCCTTGCGGGCCTTGGTCATTGTGTAGATAAATTCCGCCATGGTCTCAAATCTAGTGGGTTGGCGGGCAGATCTCACATTTGCGGCGGACAGCTCAGCCGGATCAGGAGCCCACGAAGCATTTGCCGCTGGCAAGTACCGGAAGGACTGTGACGGTCACCGCACCTTCGCGAACCTGCCCGATGACGCAGTCCTTGCCCTGCAGCACGGCGGCTTCGATGGCGTCCGCCTCCAGCCCGGTGGGTGTGCGGCTTTGCGAGACCTGAAGCGCGGCCGGCGCGATGCCGGCCCCGGTCAGGGCGTCGCTGACCTGGGCAGTGGCAGGTTTCGGCGTTCCCGTGGCCAGTTTGGTCAGGGTATCCGTAACCGTCCGTTTCACCGTTTCGGTGGCGGCGGCAGCTGCGGCCGAAACCGCGCCGCCGGACGTGTTGGCCAGCGGTTCCCCGCCGGCATTACTGCCCGGCGTCGCGGAGTCCTTGGCCTGGACCGGTTGTCCGTCCGCACCGGGACCGGCAGCCGGGGCCGCCGGTGAGGGCTGGTTGCCGCTGCCACCGGCTGCAGGTCCGGTTCCGGACGGAGCAGCGGTGCACCCGGACAGGAGGCAGGCCAGCACTGCACATGCCAGGGCTGCGCCGGCGCGGTTGTACTGCCGTTTACGGGGGATGGGACGCATGGTGTCATTCTGCCATGGGTGATGGGACGGCCCGGCCCGGAAAACGGGCAGTGCACCAGAGCTCCCCTGGGACGCAGTGTCCGTCAAGGGCCTGCGGATGTGGGATGTTGGCGGGCGGACGGGTGTTGGCGGGCGGACGGAGGGCGGCCGGGGGGTGCCGCCATTCCGTCCGCCCGGGACTGGATGGGCAACGCTGATACCTGATACGTGGTTCCTAGACTTCGGCGAGTTCCCCCGTTTCCAGGTCAAGGGAGGCGAGACCGCCGTCGCTGTCCTCAATGACGACGGCGGGGTGGCCGGGATCCCCGGGGTGTTCATCTTCGCGGTCCTCCGGCTCGTCCGGGTCCTGGTCCAGCCCGGGGACGTCATCGGGGGCCGGCGGCTGCTCCACGAGGGAGAGCGCCGGCCTGGAAGCGGTGCGGATAAAGTTTGCCGACCCAAAGGAGAGGTCGTGCCCCACGGCATCGGCGTCAATGATGGCGGAGTGGTACACCCGCCCGTCCTTTTCCCACGTGCGGATCTTCAGTTTGCCCACCACGATGACCGGCTGGCCCTTCCTGATGCTGCACCCCAGGGTTCCCGCCAGCTGGCGGTAGCCCTGCACGGTGAACCAGTTGGTGTGCCCGTCGCCCCAGGTCCTGGATTCGCGGTCGAAGCGGCGGGTGGTGGAACCGATGCGGAAGGAAGCTGTTGCCACTCCCCCTGGCGTGGTGGAACTGGTTATCTCGGTGGCCACGAAGCCCCGGATGGTGATGGTTTCGCTCATGTCTACGTCCTGTCTGGATGGTGGCGCCTTTAGCAGGCATGACCAGCATCGCGCCGGACCACGTCGGGCAGGAGGGACGGGTTTGCCTATGTGGACAACGTCCGGGGGAAAGGCCGGTGTGGAGGATGAGTGGCGGCTGGATGACACCGCCGGCAGCCGGGCAATGTAAACTTTTTGAGGCGCCGGCCTGCAGGCCGGAAGCCAACGCCTCAGTAGCTCAGGGGATAGAGCAGCGGCCTTCTAATCCGCCGGTCGGGGGTTCGATTCCCTCCTGGGGCACCGCAGTGGATGGCGCCCCGGTCTTCGGACCGGGGCGTTGTGCGTGGCGCTACGCGTGCAGCCGGTGCGGCGCTTCCATCAGGGAGCGGATCACGCTTCCGGCTGCCCCCAAAAGGGCGCCCGACTCGCCAACGGCGGACATCGTCACCTGGCTGGATGCATATTTCCCTGGCGCATATTTGTCCAGGCTCGCCAGCAACGGGGCACGCAGCCATGGTTCGAGGACCGCGAAGTGGCCCCCAAGGACCACGGATTCGATGTTGACCACCCGCGCCGTCGAGGCGAGTGCTATCCCCAGGCAGCGTCCCGCACGTTCGACGGCGGAAACAGCCCGGGGCTCCCCGGCCCGCAGCGCCTGCAGCAGGGCGGACATGTCCGCGGAGCGGGAACCCCGATCCAGGGCCAGGCCGGCCGCGGCGAAAATGGCGTCCTGGCCGGCAACGGTCTCCAGGCAGCCGGTCCCGCCGCATGAACAATGCCCGCCGTCGGGGTCAACCACAATGTGCCCCACCTCGCCCGCGTGGCCGTGCGGACCGGTGAATAGCTCTGATCCGATGACTATCCCGCCACCGACGCCCACCTCGCCGGAGACGAAGAGGAAGTTCGACGCCCCGTCCGGCCGGTGCCGCAGTTCGGCGAGGGCTGCGGCGTTGGCTTCATTGAACAGCGCCACTCCAAGGGGAGCTTCGGGCAGCAGCGCCTCCAGGTCCAGGTCCGCATTGACCCAGCCCAGGTTCGGAGCGGTGAGCACCCGCGCCAGGGCCGGGTCAACGAGCCCGGGCACGGCAAGTCCGCCACCCAGGACCTCGACGCCGTGCTCCCCCGCCGTGCTCCTGACCCGGGCGGCCAGGGCTGCGAGCGCGGACAGCACCGGCGCGTCCGGGCTGTTGCGGTTGTCGCGTTCCTCTTCCTCCCGGACGAGGACGGTTCCGGCGAGGTCCACCACTGCCGCGGAGATGTAGTCGACGTTGATTTCCATCCCCATGACCGCCCGGCTGGGGCTGAGTTCCAGACCCACGCCGGGACGGCCCCGCCCCTGCGGGTTGAGGCCGATTTCGCGGACGATCCCTGCGTCAAGGAGGTCCAGCACCAGGCTGGACACTGATGCCTTGGTCAGTCCGGTGGCTCCGGCCAGCTGGGCGCGGCTGGGATGGACGCCTGGCGGAAACTCGGCGATTGCGCCAAGGACCAGTGCCAGGTTGCTGCGCCGGACATCCGCCACGCTTCCGGGGGCTGCGCCTCCGGGTCCCGCCACTGCAGGCGCCGGCATCACCATCACAAACCTCCCCGTCCAAGTTCCGACAGATTTTCCGGCTGTTTTCCAGCCGGGACTCTTGACCCAACCCTACGACGGCTCATATAGTTCAGGCAATAAACTAAAGCTTCGCACCTCCGCGGAGCCCGATCGCAAGGACGCATCATGACTCTTACGCCCACCCCCGCCGACAAATTCACTTTTGGTCTCTGGACCGTCGGCTGGACCGGCGCCGATCCGTTCGGCGTCGCCACCCGTGCCGCGCTGGACCCGGTGGAGGCCGTGCACCGCCTGGCAGAACTGGGCGCGTACGGCATCACGTTCCACGACAACGACCTTGTCCCGTTTGATGCCTCCGCCTCGGAGCGGGACCTGATCCTGAAGAACTTCCGCGCGGCCCTGTCCGAGACCGGGCTGAAAGTTCCCATGGTGACCACCAACCTGTTCAGCCACCCGGTCTTCAAGGACGGCGGCTTCACCTCCAATGACCGCTCGATCCGCCGCTTCGCCCTCTCCAAGGTCCTGCGCAACATCGACCTCGCCGCCGAACTCGGCGCCGAAACCTTTGTCATGTGGGGCGGCCGGGAAGGCAGCGAATACGACGGCTCCAAGGACCTGGCCGCCGCCCTGGACCGGATGAAGGAAGGCGTGGACACCGCCGCCGGCTACATCAAGGACAAGGGCTACAACCTGCGGATCGCGCTTGAGCCCAAGCCCAACGAACCCCGCGGCGACATCTTCCTGCCCACCGTGGGCCACGGCCTGGCCTTCATCGCCCAGCTCGAGCACGGCGACATCGTGGGCTTGAACCCCGAAACCGGCCACGAGCAAATGGCCGGGCTGAACTTCACCCACGGCATCGCCCAGGCCCTGTGGGCCGGCAAGCTCTTCCACATCGACCTCAACGGCCAGCGCGGCATCAAGTACGACCAGGACCTCGTCTTCGGACACGGGGACCTGACCAGCGCCTTCTTCACCGTGGACCTGCTCGAGAACGGCTTCCCCGGCGGCGGCCCTACCTATGACGGCCCCCGGCACTTCGACTACAAGCCCTCCCGCACCGATGGCTACGACGGCGTGTGGGAGTCGGCCAAGGCCAACATGTCCATGTACCTGCTGCTGAAGGAACGCGCCCTGGCCTTCCGCGCCGACCCGCAGGTACAGGAAGCCCTCCAGACCTCCGGCGTCTTCGAACTCGGCGAACCCACCCTCAACGCCGGCGAAACCACCGCCGACCTGCTGGCCGACGCCGCAGCATTCCAGGACTTCGACGCCGACAAGGCAGCCGAACGCTCCTTTGCCTTCGTCCGCCTCAACCAGCTCGCCATCGAACACCTCCTCGGCGCCCACTAGGCCATGGTGCTCGTCGCAGGCATCGACAGCTCCACCCAGTCCTGCAAGGTGGTGATCCGCGACGCGGATACCGGAGCACTCGTCCGCCAGGGCCGGGCCACGCACCCTGCCGGCAGCGAGGTTCATCCGGACCATTGGTGGACTGCCCTTCAAAAGGCGGCGGCCGACGCCGGCGGGCTGGATGACGTCAGCGCCGTCTCGGTGGGCGGGCAGCAGCACGGCATGGTCTGCCTGGACAGCGACGGTGCCGTCATCCGCCCGGCGCTGCTGTGGAACGACACCCGCAGCGCCGGCGCGGCCGTGGAGCTCATCAAGGATGCCGGCGGCGGCGATCCAGCCGCCGGCGCCGAGTATTGGGCCCGCACCACCGGAACTGTCCCCGTTGCTTCCCTCACGGTGACCAAGCTGCACTGGCTGGCGGAAAACGAACCGGAGAATGCGTCAAAGGTGGCCGCTGTCTGCCTTCCGCACGACTGGCTGACGTGGCGGCTCGCCGGCTTCGGCCCGGGCAGCGGCGCCGAAGGGCTTGCCGCCTTGGCCACAGACCGCTCCGACGCATCAGGCACGGGGTACTACTCGACGGCGGAGGACAACTACCTTCCGGACGTCCTGTCCGCGGCGCTCGGCCACGTTCCTGTCGTCCCCAGGGTTCTTGGCCCGTTGGAGGCGGCCGGACGGACTCCCGCAGGCAGCGTCCTGGCAGCGGGTGCCGGGGACAACGCGGCCGCCGCGCTTGGCGCAGGGGCGGGGTTGGGCGACGTCGTGATGTCCCTGGGCACATCCGGCACCGTTTTCGCCGTCTCGGAAACACCGGCGGCAGATCCGTCCGGACTGGTGGCGGGGTTTGCCGACGCTGCCGGGCACTACCTGCCGCTGGTCTGCACCTTGAACGCCACCCGGGTCTTTGATGCCACGGCGGCGCTGCTGGGCGTGGACCTGCCGGAGTTCAACCGGCTGGCCCTGTCTGCCGGTTCCGGCGCCGGAGGGCTCACCCTGGTGCCCTACCTTGACGGGGAACGGACACCCAACCTGCCGGACGCCACGGGTTCCCTGCACGGCATCACCCGTGCCAACTACACCCCGGCCAACCTGGCGCGCGCCGCCGTCGAAGGCGTGGTCTGCTCCCTGGCCGACGGCCTGGCGGCGCTGCAGGCCCAGGGCGTGTCTGCCCGCCGGATCCTCCTGGTGGGCGGGGGCGCCCAATCCACCGCCGTGCAGGAAGTCGCAGCGGCCCTGCTGGGAACACCCGTCACAGTGCCGGAGCCGGGTGAGTATGTTGCCGACGGCGCGGCACGCCAGGCAGCGGCGGCCCTCACCGGACGTTTCCCTGCATGGGCTGCTGGCGCCGTCGACCTTCCACTGGGGAAGGACGACGGCGGCGTGCTGGCCCGGTACCGGCGGTTCGCCTCGCTGTATACCCAGGGCAGCAACAGGTAACAAAGAAACAAAGGGACCCGGACCCGCGGTGGGCATCCACCGCCGGTCCGGGTCCTTTCCATGTGGGGCGCAGGCTCCTGCCAGTCATGTTGGGAACGTGGCAGGAGCCCGCGGTCTTGGGTCAGGTCAGGCGTACGGGAGGACGAGCTCCGCGTAGCGCTCCTTTACCGTGGCCAGGACGGTATTGCCGTCCGTGTCCCAGATCTCCTGATTGAAGATTTCCACTTCGATGTCGCCGGTGTACCCGGCATCCCGCACCCAGGTGCCGATGGTGGCAAAGTCCACCACGCCGTCGCCCATGTAGCCTCGGGACAGCAGCGGATCGGCCGCGATGGGCATGTTGAAGTCGCACACCTGGTAGGAGGCGATGCGGCCCTCCCGGCCGGCCCGCTCGATCTGCGCCTTCAGTTCCGGGTCCCACCAGACGTGGAAGGTATCGACGGCGACCCCCACCGTTGAGGCGTCGAAGGGCGCTGCGAGGTCCAGCGCCTGGCCCAGGGTGGAGATGAGCGCGCGGTCAGCCGCATACATCGGGTGCAGCGGTTCCAGGACCAGGCGTACGCCGTTTTCCTGCGCAAACGGAACCAGGTCGGCGAGCCGGTCGGCGACGCGCTGGCGGGCTGCCACCACGTCCTTCTCCCCCGGGGCCAGGCCGCCGACCACCAGGAAGAGCTCCCTGGTGTCCAGTGCCACGGCTTCCAGGATGGCTGCCTTGTTGTCCGCGAGCGCGGCCGCCTGGCCCTCTGGATCGGGGGCGGTGAGGAATCCGCCGCGGCACAGCGAGGAGACACGCAGCCCGGCGTCCTTGATCAGTCGGGCGGCCTTGTCCAGGCCGGCCTCCTCCACCCGGTCCCGCCACGGTCCGATGGCGGGGATCCCGGCGTTGACGCAGCCCTCGACGACCTGGGCGAGCGTCCACTTCTTGGTGGTGGCACTGTTGATGGAGAGGCGGGAGAGGTCGCTCATACTCCCACCCCGTTGATCCGGAGGTAGTCCGACATCCGGAAGGCTGCCAGCGCCGGGTCCCTGAGCAGGCCGGCCTGGTCGGCGAGTTCGAAGGTCCTGGCCAGGTGGCATACCGAGCGGCCGGAGTGCAGGCCGCCCACCATCTGGAAGCCGGGCTGCTTGCCGTTGAGCCAGGACATGAACGCGATGCCGGTCTTGTAGTAGAACGTGGGGGCGCTGAAGATGTGCTTGCCCAGTTCGCGGGTGGAGTCCAGGATCTCCCGCGCCTTCGCCGGGTTGCCGGCGTCATAGTTCTGCAGGGCCACCGAGGCGGCGGGATAGATCGCCGCGAAGATGCCCAGCAGGGCGTCCGAGTGGTGGCTGCCGTCGCCGTCGATCAGTTCGGGGTAGTTGAAGTCGTCCCCGGTGTAGAGGCGGACGCCCTCGGGCAGTGCCGCCCGCAGGGCAACTTCGTGGCCGGCATCCAGCAGCGAGACCTTGACGCCGTCCACCTTGTCCGCGTGGTCCCTGATGAGGCCCAGGAAGGTTTCGGTGGCGGTTGCGACGTCGTCCGAGCCCCAGTAGCCGGCGAGCGCGGGATCGAACATGGTGCCCAGCCAGTGCAGGATGACCGGCTGGTCCACTTCCTGCAGCAGGGTGGAGTACACCCGCAGGTAGTCCTCCGGGCCGCCGGCGACCCTGGCCAGGGCCCGGGAGGCCATCAGGATGACCTTGGGTCCGGCCTCGGCAACCACGGCAATCTGCTCGCGGTAGGCCTCGAGCACCGCCTGGATGCCTGCTTCGCCGGTGGGCAGTGCAGCGGTGTCCAGCTGGTCGGTTCCGGCGCCGCAGGAGACGAGGTCACGGACGGACTTGCCGGCGGTGGCCGGGTTGTTGGCGGAAACCACGGATGCGGCTTCCACTCCCGTGCGCTTGATGAGCTGCTGCGTCGCTGCCCAGTCCAGGCCCATGCCGCGCTGGGCTGTGTCCATGGCATCGGCGACGCCCAGCCCGTAGGACCACAGTTCGTGGCGGTACGCCATGGTGGCGTCCCAGTCCAGGCGGGCCGGGGCACCGGGCGTATTGTCCGCCAGCACCTCGGGGATGACATGGGCGGCCGCATAGGCGCGCCGTGCAGTCAGGGGCGCAGTGGGCCGGGCCCAGGCGGTGCCGCCCTGAAGGCGGTACTCCCTGGTTCCGCCGTCTTCGGAGGGAAGGATGAGGGACGTCATTAGAGGGTGATCTCCGGGATATCGATGGTGCGGCGTTCGCCGCTGGACTGCAGGCCAAGTTCGGCGAGCTGGACGCCGCGGGCGGCGGACAGCAGGCCGAAGCGGTGCTCGCGGCCGGCCACGACGTCGCGGAGGAACTCTTCCCACTGCAGTTTGAAGCCGTTGTCCAGGTCGGCGTTGGCGGGAACTTCCTGCCACTGGTCCCGGAAGGATTCGGTGACGGGCAGGTCCGGGTTCCATACGGGCTTGGGGGTGTGTGCGCGCTGCTGGGCGACACACTTATTCAGGCCGGCGACGGCGGAACCGTGCGTGCCGTCCACCTGGAATTCCACCAGTTCGTCGCGGTACACGCGCACTGCCCAGGAGGAGTTGATCTGGCCGATGACTTCGTCTCCGGCCGGAGTCTCGAGTTCGAAGATGCCGTAGGAGGCGTCGTCGGCGGTGGCCTTGTATTCCTTGCCGGCCTCGTCCCAGCGGGTGGGGATGTGGGTGGCCGTCTTGGCGTTGACGCTCTTGACCTTGCCGATGATGCCCTCGAGGACGTAGTTCCAGTGGCAGAACATGTCCGTGGTCATGCCACCGCCGTCCTCCTTGCGGTAGTTCCAGGACGGACGCTGGGCTGACTGGATGTCGCCTTCGAAGACCCAGTAACCGAATTCGCCGCGGATGGAAAGGATGCGGCCGAAGAAGCCTTCATCCACCAGGCGGCGGAGCTTGACCAGGCCGGGCAGGTACAGCTTGTCGTGGACAACACCGGCAGTGACGCCGGCTTCCTTGCCGACGCGCGCCAGTTCAATGGCCTCCTCCAGCGTTTCCGCCGTGGGCTTCTCCGTGAAGATGTGCTTGCCGGCCAGCATGGCCTTCTTCAGGGTGGCGGCGCGGAGGCTGGTCATCGAGGCGTCGAACACGACGTCGACAGTGGGGTCGCTGATCACGGCGTCCAGGTCGGTGGACCATTCGGAGACCTTGTGCTTTTCCGCCAGCTCGCGGATCTTGGCCTCGTTGCGGCCCACCAGGATGGGTTCAACCTGGACCCTGGTTCCGTCCTCGAGGGTGAAGCCGCCGGCATCGCGGATGGGCAGGATGGAGCGCAGCAGGTGCTGGCGGTAGCCCATCCGGCCGGTAATGCCGTTCATGGCGATGCGGATCGTTTTGGTTTCGTAGCCCATGTGTCCTCCACGGTGAGTGAGCAATGTACTGAAGTTGTCTGGGAAAGCGCGTTCCCGCTGCTTCAATAATGCACGGCGCGCTTTCCGTTGGCAAGCGCTTTCCGGAAGTAGTTTGAACTGTCATAATGTGCTTAGCCTTTGAGCCCGTACCGACCACCAGGAGATGCAGTGGCTGCAAGTACCCTTACCGAGGTGGCCCGCCTGGCCGGCGTCTCGCCCGCCACCGCTTCCCGCGTGCTGAATGGCTCGGCCCGTAAACCGGGCAAGGACATTGCCGACCGCGTCCGGCAGGCAGCTGAATCGCTGGGCTATATCCCCAACGCCCAGGCGCAGGGCCTGGCGAAATCCAGCTCCGGCCTGATCGGCCTGATTGTGCATGACATTGCCGACCCCTATTTCGCGGCCATCGCCAGGGGCGTGCAGGAAGCCGCCCGGGAACAACGCAAAATGGTGCTGCTCGCCACCACCGGAGGCGGCCCGGCCGAAGAGAAGGAAGCAGTGGCCGCCTTCGCGGCGCGGCGCGCGGACTCCATTGTGATCGCCGGTTCCCGTTCCTGCCGGGAAGAGGACCGGGAGGGCAACGCCGAACTGGCTGCCGAACTTGACCGCTACTGCCGCAACGGCGGCCGGGTTGCCGTGGTGGGACATCCCGTCGTGGGTGCAACCGCTCCGGAGGGGTACCACGTGGTGAAAGTCCCCAACCAGGAGCTGGCCGGGCAGCTCGCCGCCGGGCTTGCGGAAGGCTGGGACGGCGACTTCGTGATCATCGGCGGCCCTGAGGGCCTCCTGACGTCCGACGACCGTGTCCGCGGCTTCCAGGAAGGGTTGGAGCGCGCCGGGCGGCGGCCGGCCGAGGTGCTCCGCACGGCCTTCAACCGGTCCGGTGGATATGAGGCAGGACTTCAACTGGCCGCCAGGATCAAAGCAGCCCAGTCCGGGGACGGGGCCGCACCCAGGCTGTGTATTTTTGCGGTCAATGACGTCATGGCCATCGGCGCCGCAGCAGCCCTGCGGTCCGAGGGGCTGCGGATCCCCCGCGACGCAGCCATCGCCGGCTTTGACGACATTGAAACCCTCCGCGACTTCCGCCCCGCCCTGTCCACTGTCCGGCTGCCCCTGGAAGACATCGGGCGCCTTGCCACCAGGGCCACTGGCCGGAATCCGGCCGACGGCGACGGCGGCGAGGTGGAGGCCGCTCCCGGCGGCATCACCGGAGAGGTAACCCTGCGGCGCAGCACGGAAGCGGCAGCCTGATGGCACCGCGGGGACTTACCGCGGTGGCCGCCCGTTCCGGCGCCGCGGGCCCGCGTCCTGCCATCCTGGTCCTGCCGGGCGGGGGCTATGCCCGCCAGGCAGACCACGAAGCCGAGCCGGTGGCAGAATGGCTTGCCGCACTGGGGATCCACGCCTTCGTCCTCCGCTACCGGGTGGCCCCGGACCGGCACCCGGCCCCGCTGGAAGACGCCAAGGAAGCCATGCTCCACATCCGGAACGGGGAGCACGGGCTCCCCGTGGACGCGGAGCGCATCGGCGTCCTGGGATTCTCCGCGGGCGGGCACCTGGCCGCCACCTTGTGCACGGCGGCTGCCACGGGGAAGCCGGACCTCGACAATCCCGCGGCGGTGCCGGATCTTTCGGTGCTGTGCTACCCCGTGGCGTCCCTGACCCACGAAGCCCACCAGGGCTCGGTGGCCAACCTCCTTGGCGACGCACCGCCGTCGGCCCTCCTCACGGCACTCTCGGCGGAGCTGAACGTCACGCCCCGCACACCGCCAGCATTCATTTGGCACACCGCCGACGACGAGGCCGTCCCGGTCAGCAACAGCCTGGACTATGCCAGGGCACTGATTGCTGCCGGCGTTCCGGCGGAACTGCATGTTTTCCCGGAAGGACGGCACGGGCTGGGACTCGCGGCCGGCGAACCAGGGCCCGGGCAATGGACGTCCCTGTGCACGGCGTGGCTGCAGCGCGCCGGATGGGCCGGCTCCCGGCCGGCACGGCAGCAGGAAACTGAGACCGGCCCTGCCGGTGGCCGGAAGGGCGGCCTGCTAGGGCAGCGCCCGGATGATCCAGTCCGCGGAATGTGATGCGCCGGGCTGCAGGTGCACCAGGTCCGTGCCGGAATGCAGTGCATCCGGAGGGCACGTCATGGGCTCAACGGCCAGGCCGAGCCGGTCCGGGCCGGCAGGCTTGTCCCCCGTATGCACCTGGACCCAGGGCCACTCCGCCCCCCATTCCAGTTCCACGCCGGTCCCCGACGGATCCAGCACCCGGACGCGTGCCAGGCCGGCGGCATCCCGGGAGATGTCCGTGAAGGCGTGGTCGATCTTCACCTCTCCCAGCCGGCGGGGCGAGCGGAAGTCAAAGGCACCTGCGCCCACCTCCCGCATCCCCACGGGAAGCAGCCGGTCCGGCGTGACCTCCAGGTAGGCAGCGGCCGGAAGTTCCAGCGACCAGTCATCCAGCGGGGAGGGCCCGGCCACCAGGTAGGGATGCGGGCACACCCCGTAGGGCGCGGCAACGGGGCCGGCATTGACGGCCAGGACGGTGCTGTGGAGCCCGTCAGCGGAAAGCGAGTAGGTGACGCTGAGGTCCAGGTCGGCCGGGTACTCCGGGCCTGACGGGATGCGGCAGCCCAGGACCGCCCGGTCCGCGGCCGCCTCCAGCACCCTCCACGCCTGATGGATGGCCAGGCCGTGCAGCGCGGCGCCGCGTTCGGGTTCGTTGACGGCGGCCGTGTACGGTTTCCCGGCATAGGTGTAGGTGCCGTCGGCCAGCCGGTTGGGCCAGGGCGCGCAGATGACGCCGCGGTAATCAGGCACGGGGCCTTCGGGCCCGAAGCCCACCACCAGGTCCCGGTTCCCGTGGCGCAGTTCGCGGAGCGCCCCGCCACGCCGGGTGACGACGGCGGAGTAGGGTCCGTGGGCGAGGTGGATCTCGGTGCCGGGCATGGATTCCCCCAGGTTCTGATTGTGTTAGCGCTCACCAGCGTACCCCACCCCGGCCCTTGGCGGGTGGCTAAAGTTGGCCCCATGGACACCGCCGCCGACCAGGAGCTCATCGCCGCCGTCAAAGGCGCGCTCCGGGAACTCGCCAACCCGGAGCGTGCCACCGGCGCCCAGGCCTACATGAGGTCAACGATTCCCTCGCTGGGCGTCCGGGTTCCGGACGTGCGGCGGATCGCGGCCCGGGCTGCGGCTGACTTTCCGCCCGCCTCTGCCGGGCAACTGCGCGCCACCGTACTGGAGCTTTGGCGCACCTCCACCTTCCGGGAGGAACGGTATGCGGCCATAGACCTGACCGGGCACCGGCTGGTGGCCCGGGACCTGGACATGCTGCCCGTCTACGAGGAGATCATCCGCACCGGCGCCTGGTGGGATTTCGCGGATGGCGTGTCCGGCCGGATCTGCGGGCTGCTGCAGGCGCACCGGGCCCCGGTGTCGGCAACCCTGAGGCTGTGGAGCCACGACCCCGACCGTTGGATCCGCAGGGCCTCCATCACGTCGCAACTGCGTGCGAAGAAGGACACTGACACCGCGTTGCTGGCGGCCGTCATTGAGCCGAACCTGGCGGACCGGGAGTTCTTCATCCGGAAGGCGATCGGCTGGGCCCTGCGCGAATATGGCAAGACGGCGCCAAAGTGGGTGGAAGCCTTCGTCGCCCGGCAGGGACCCGCCATGAGCGCGTTGTCACGCAGGGAGGCCCTGCGCGGGATCGCCGCCGTACCGGCGCCGCAGTAGTGCGCCTGGCAGATGGGCGTACGGCTAGATCACGGGACGTTCGACGACGGGCTCGTGCGTTTTGCGGAACAGCCTGCGGGTGCCGGGGTCCCAGAAGATCAGGTACAGGGCGAACAGGAGAGCCGTCAGCGCCGCGGCGATCCGTGCCAGGGCAAGGGCGAAGCCCAGATCCTGGGTCTGCAGGTAGGGGAAGACGTCCAGCTGGTCCGAAATGGCGTAGATCATGAAGAACGACACCACGAAGTACAGGGCCTTGACCTGCCAGTCATTGCGGATCCCGGTCACGGCGAAGAGCGGGATCAGCCAGACGACATACCAGGACTGGATGATGGGGGCCAGCAGCACCACGGCGGCGAAACCGAGGGCCAGCCGGCGCATCAGCCGGTCGTAGTCCCCCTTGAGGATCTGCCAGGCGACGATGCCCACGGCAAGCAGCTTCCCGGCGTCGAACACCCAGCCCGCCGGCACCGACCCGTCCAGGCCGAACGCGTTGGCCAGCGATCCCACCATCATGCCGATCAGCCCCACCGGGGCATACCAGATGGAGATGCTGCCGGGAGCGGACAGCCCGTTGATCCAGCCGAAGCCGAATCCGTTGACCAGGCTCATCGCGGCCAGGAGCGCGAGGCTGATGCCGGCCGTCAACGCCCAGAAGGCAGCCTTCCGCAGCCAGCCAGCATTCTTCCCTGCCCAGAGGAGGCCGATGAACGGCAGGAAGACGATGGTGATGGGCTTGACGGCGATGGACAGGGTCACGATCACGATGCCGAGGATTTCCCGGCGGGTGGCGGAGTAGTACAGCCCCGCCAGGGCCAGCCCGATCATCAGGGAGTCGTTGTGCACGCTGGCGATGAAGTTGGTCAGGAAAAGCGGGTTCGCCACGGTCAGCCAGAGGGCACGGTGCGGGTTGACGCCGTGAAGTTCCGCGAGCCGGGGCACGTAGATGACGCACAGGACCACGCCGGCCACCGCCACCAGCCGGAACAGCATGACGCAGGCCTCCGGCTGGACGTTGGTGGCCCAGACGACGAATTGTTCAATCCACAGGAACAGCTGGCCGTAGGGAACCGGGGCTTCGGTCCACATCTTGTCCGCGCCGAGCTGGAAGTAGTTGGACAGGGCGGAGATGCCGTTTTCGTAGGGGTTGAAGCCCTCCACCATCAGCCGCCCCTGCCCGATATAGGCGTAGACGTCACGGCTGAAGAGCGGCACGCTGAACATCATGGGAAGCCCCCACGCCGCAAGCGCGGCCAGGGTGGCCCGCCGCGCCTGCGGTCCCCACACCCGGACCTTCTGGCCAAGGCGCAGCCAGGCGCGCACCAGCAGCATGCCCCCCACCGCCACCAGGACGATGGACAGGGCCACGCCGGGGGCTTCAGTGCGCATCCAGATAAACAGGGGCATGCGGCGCAGTTCCGATACCGGGGCCAGCCAGCCCACGCCGAAGGATCCGAACAGCATGAACACGGACCCCAGGAAACCGACAAGCAGTGGCGAGCGCGGATTGTCCACCTCGGCACTGCCCGTTCCAGCACTGCCGGCCGCCGCCATCTCCCCCGTTGCGGGCACAGGCGCCGTCATCTCAGGATTGTCCAATCTTCTTGCGTTTCCGCGGTTTGCCCGGCGCGCCGCACGGGCCGGCCAGGACATGGTTCAGGGCGGAAGGGCGACCCGCCGCGTACCCGAAATCCTAGCATCGGCAGGGGGTCCGGGAGTGTAACGGTAGGCTGGTCCGGTGCCTATATCTAACGAACGAATCGTCTGGATCGACTGCGAAATGACCGGTCTGGACATCAAGAACGACGCCCTCATCGAGGTGGCAGCCCTGGTCACCGATTCGGAACTGAACATCCTGGGTGACGGCGTTGACGTGGTCATCAAACCCGACGACGCCGCGGTTGCACAGATGTCCGACTTCGTCCGGGACATGCACACCAAGTCGGGGCTGCTGGCGGAACTTCCGCACGGCAAGACGATGGCAGAAGCCGAGGCCGCGGTAATGGAGTACATCTCCGCCTGGGTTCCGGATCCACGCAAGGCGCCGCTGGGCGGCAACTCGGTGGGCACGGACCGCGTGTTCCTGTCGCGGGACATGCCCGCCGTGGTGGAACATCTCCACTACCGGGTCATCGACGTCAGCACCATCAAGGAGTTGTCGCGCCGCTGGTACGCGCGTGCCTACTTCCAGTCACCGGCCAAAAAGGGTGGACACCGCGCACTCGGGGACATCAAGGATTCGATCGATGAACTGCGGTACTACCGCGAAGCCGTCTTCGTCCCCGCGCCCGGACCTGACAGCGCCACCGCCCAGAAGATCGCCCAGGGGATCACCACCGGCGGGTCCGCCGGGCAGTCCGGGGAGTAATCTGCGCCACGTTTCGGTGAAATTTGGCGAAAATCGCTAAAAGTGGACAAAGCACCCCTTCCGAACAGGTAAGCTATTTGAGTTGCGTTTCCAGGGAGCCGCTAAGGCGGATTTCACTTGAAGCACATGGTGGGCGTAGCTCAGTTGGCAGAGCGCCTGGTTGTGGTCCAGGAGGTCGCGGGTTCAACCCCCGTCGCTCACCCTCACGGGGCGGCACATGCAGCCGTCAACATGGGAGGCCGCACCGGATATCCGGTGCGGCCTCCTTTGTTGTGCCCCACCGGGGGTACGCGCAGGAAAACCGGGGACACCGCGAAAGCCGAGGGACAACTGATATGACCGTTCTGCCAATCACCATCTGGGGCGAGCCTGTCCTGCACCGGCGCGCGGCCGAGGTGGAGGTTTTCGACGACGAACTGCGCACCCTCATTGCCGACATGTTCGAAACCAACGAAGCCGCGCATGGCGTGGGCCTCGCCGCCCCGCAGATCGGCGTGGGCAAGAGAATCTTCGTTTACAAGTACGCCAACGACGATGGCGCTCCCCCAAGCGGTGTACTGGTGAATCCCGTGCTGACACTGTCCAAGGTCTCCGGCGCGGCGCCCGACCCCGACGAGGAGGAGGAGGGCTGCCTTTCCTTCCCCGGTGAGCAGTATCCGCTCAAGCGGGCCGAATGGGCCCGGGTGGAGGGGTTCGACGGCTTTGGAAACCCGGTGAAGTTTGAGGCAACGGGCTGGTTCGCCCGGGTAATCCAGCACGAATACGACCACCTGGACGGAAAGCTGTATGTCAACCGGCTGATTGACCGCTATTCCCGCAAAGCCAGGAAGCAGGCGAAGAAAAACGGGTGGGGCGTGCCGGGGTTGACGTGGATGCCCGGCGTGGACCCGGATCCGTTCGGCCACTGACAAGTTCGGCCACTCATCCCTTCCGGGCAGGTCCCCGTCAGCGGGCAGTGATGGTTTCCTGCCGGGGGCAGGAGCCGAGGACACGCTTCATGGCGTCCTTCTCGGCAGCCGTCACCCACAGGCCGTAGGCGGCCTTCACAGAGATCTGGCGGGCCACGTAATGGCAGCGCAGTGCGGTGTTCTTCGGCAGCCACGTGGCGGCGTCCGCTGCGCTCTTCTGCTGGTTGGCAGCGCCGTCCGCGGCAATCAGGTTCAGGGGGTCGTTGGCCAGGCTCTGGCGTTCCTTGGGCGCCAGGCCCTGGGCCCCCTTCTGCCAGGCATCCCCGAGCGCCACCACATGGTCGATCTGGACAGCCCGGCTGCTGTCTGAACCGCGCTGGAAGTCCACGTCCTGGCCTGTATAGGGTTCCCGGAAGTGACCGGCCGTTACCTTGCAGGTGGAGCCTTCGGCGAACATCACGCCGGCAAGGTCCCGTCGCAGGATGTCATTGCGGGTATCGCAGCCGTTCCTGTCGACATCCAGCCACGCCGGGCCGAAGGCCTCGCGGCTGTAGCCGGTGTTCGGTGCCCGGCCCTTCACGGCGAGGCCGTCGAGTGCAGAGAGGGCACTGCCCGCCGGTACAGGGTTTGGTTCCTGCACCGGTTTCATCCACGCGGCATCGAAGACCGGCGCCTCGGTCGGGCCCTCCGGCGCCGGCCCTGCGGCTGCAAACTGTCCTGCGGTGAAGAACCACGACAGGGCAGCGACGATGCATACTGTGGCCGTTGCCAGCAGCGCCCAGGCCTGCCGGGAACGGCGGCGTGCGCGGCGGTAGGCAGCCCAGTGGACGGTCAAGGCGTCGACGCCGGAAGGGGAAAGTCAGGCACCCCAAGAGCCTAGGACAAAGGGCACCCCAAGCCGGTGATATCCACACTGTTGAGGACGAGTGATGGCTCACACGGCCGGCGCGGCCGCCTTTGGGCTACTGCTCCCTGGTGACCCTTCGAAGGTCTTCCTCGGCAATGGCCAGCAGTCCCTCGAGCTGGCGCACGCGGTCTTGGCTGACATCCCCGGCCGCGTGTGCGGCGCGGGCGCGTTCAAGCAGCCGTACGGCTTCCTTGTGGTTCGCCTTGGCCACGTCCAGGGCGTGTTCGAGGGTGGTGTCGTGCTGAAGAGTCGATTCGTTGTCCATGCCACCAGTGTGGTCCCCTTTCCCGGCTGATTCCAGAGAACCAGCCGGGAATTCGCTGGACGTGGCGGACAGGGTCAGACCGCGATGGCGGCCAGGGCGGCGGCGCTTTCCTTGGCGGGGAACGACGGCGGGTTCACGCCGGCCATTTCCTCCATAACGCGCACCACCTGGCAGCTGTAGCCAAATTCGTTGTCGTACCAGACGTAGAGGACCAGGTTCTTGTCCGTGGAGACCGTAGCGAGTCCATCAACAATGCCGGCGCGGCGGGAGCCGACAAAGTCGGTGGAGACAACCTCGGGTGAGTCGATGTAGTCGATCTGCTTGCGGAGGTCCGAGTGCAGCGACATTTCACGGAGGTAGTTGTTGACCTCGTCCTTGGTGGTGCCGTTTTCCAGGCTGAGGTTCAGGATGGCCAGCGATACGTCCGGGGTGGGGACGCGGATGGAGCTGCCCGTCAGCTTTCCGAGCAGTTCGGGCAGGGCTTTGGCCACTGCCTTGGCGGCGCCGGTTTCGGTGATGACCATGTTCAGGGCTGCAGAGCGGCCGCGGCGGTCGCCCTTGTGGAAGTTGTCGATCAGGTTCTGGTCGTTGGTGAAGGAGTGGACGGTTTCCACGTGCCCGTGCACCACGCCGAACTTGTCGTTGATGGCCTTCAGCACGGGGGTGATGGCGTTGGTGGTGCAGGACGCCGCGGAGACGATCCGGTCCGAGTCTGTGATGTCCCGGTGGTTGATGCCGTGGACGATGTTCTTCAGCTCTCCCTTGCCCGGTGCGGTCAGGAGGACCCGCGCCACGCCCTTGCTCTGCAGGTGCTGGGAAAGTCCCTCGGCGTCGCGCCAGCGGCCGGTGTTATCCACCACCAGGGCATCCTTGATGCCGTAGGCGGTGTAATCGATGGTGGCGGGGTCGTTGGAGTAGATGACCTGGATCTGCACGCCGTTGGCGGTGATGGTGTTGGCGTCCTCGTCGATCCGGATGGTGCCCTCGAAGGACCCGTGGACGGAGTCGCGGCGCAGCAGGCTGGCGCGCTTGGAGAGGTCGTTGTCGGAGCCGCGGCGCACCACGATGGCGCGCAGGCGCAGTCCGTGGCCGCCACCGGCCTTTTCGATGAGGAGGCGGGCCAGGAGCCGGCCGATGCGGCCAAAGCCGTAGAGCACGACGTCGGTGCTGGTGCGGTCATCGCCGCCCCGCTTGCCAACGATTTCGGCGAGCTCAGCGCGGAGGAACTCCTCCAGGGTGGCGCCGTTGCCTTCTTCCTTGAACTTCTGGTTCAGGCGGGCGATGTCGATCGCGGCAGCGCCCAGCTCCAGTCCGGCCAGCGTGTTCAGCAGGGGCGCGGTGTCCTCGAGGAGCAGTTCGTCCTTGCTCATCCGGCGTGCAAAGCGGTGCGCCTTGAGGATGTTCATGGTGGACTTGTTGATCAGGCTCCGGCCGTGGATGCTGGTGACCACGTTGTTTTCGCGGTACAGCCTGCCGATCACCGGGATCATGGCCTCGGCGAGGGCCTCCCGGCCCATCCACGTATCAAGACAAGAATCAGACGTCTGGCTCACAGAAATACCTTCCTCGGTTCAGCCGTGTACGTCCTCGTACACAGATGTAGGCCACCTGATGATGTCCAGGGGCACCCGCGCCTGCAGGGATGGCCCCCAGGCGCCTGGATCGCGTGCAAAGAAAAACCGCCGGTTGCGAACGCAACTTTCGGCGGTAGAACTCCTGCGTCCGGGATCCATTCTAATTTGGCCCGCCGCCGGGAACACGCTTGCGCTGCGTGAAATCACTCACATGGCCGGGATGCCCCGCAGCCGTGGTGTTGCCGGACTCAGTTGTGGACGGCTGAGTAGAGGTTCAGGCTGGCGGAAAAGACAAGCCAGGAAAAGTACGGCAGCACCAGGAGGCCGGCGGCGGCGTCCACCGGCCCGAAGCGCAGGATCAGGAATACCAAGGTTCCGGCGAGTGCGCAGATAACCCCGAACGCAGCCCAGAGGGCGGCAGCTCCGAGCATTGGGTACAGGGCAAAAAAGGCCGCCGGCCACGCCGCGTTGAGCAGCAGCTGGACAATGTAGCCTGCACGGGTGCTCCCGGTCAGGCCGCCCTTGCGCCAGACCAGCCACGCGGCTGCCGCCACGCCGGTGTACAGCGCCATCCAGGTGCTCCGGAACATCCACGGCGGCGGCATCCACGGCGCCTTCACCGAACCGGCGTACCACCCGTTGGAATTCAGGATGATGGGAACCGAAGCGATGACCCACGCCGCGGCGGACAGCGCCAGGAACCCGCCAAGCGCAATGACCTGGGAACGGATGCCGGGGACGCCGGCCCGGGCGGCGGGACGGGGATCAGGAATAACGGGCACGGTCCAGCATCCCCAACGCATCGCCCTAGGTCAAACGCGGAATGTGGATGGGACAGCCGGTACGCCGGGTTCTGTTCTCCCCTGCCGTTACCGGAAAGGGAGCGACGGCCATCCATCTACGAGTACCGTTGCCGGCACCCTCCAGCGGCCTACCCGGACACTCGGGCGGGCAGCCCTCGAACGTGTCCTGTCTGGCCTTGCTCCGGGTGGGGTTTACCTAGCCTTCCCGGTCACCCGGGAAGCTGGTGGTCTCTTACACCACCGTTTCACCCTTACCTGCCCTTCCCGGCCAAAGCCGGCAATGCAGGCGGTCTGTTTTCTGTGGCACTGGCCTGCGGGTTACCCCGAGTGGGCGTTACCCACCACCCTGCCCTGCGGAGCCCGGACGTTCCTCGAGCCACTTGCGTGACGCGCGGCCGCCTGGCTGTCCCATCCGCCGTCCAGTCTACCGGCGCCGCCACCCGCTTTTGCGCCGGTAGGATCGGACGGTGCTGATTCTGCTTCCCCCTTCCGAAGGCAAGACACCCGCGCTCCGGGGACCCGCCGTCGACTGGTCCACGCTCGGCTTTCCGGAATTGAACCCCTACCGCGCCAAGGTCCTCGAAGCGCTGGGAACCGTCAGTGCCCACCAGGACGCCCTCGCCCTGCTGGGCGTGGGCGCATCACTGCGTGAGGACGTGGAACGCAATACGCGCCTGGGCGCCGAGCCGGCAGCGCCCGCACACAGCATCTATTCCGGCGTCCTGTACGACGCCCTTGGCTATCGGAGCCTGACACCGGCCCAGCGGCGCAAGGCGGACGCGTCCGTCCTGGTGATCTCGGCCCTGTGGGGTGCCCTTCGCTTCGGCGACAGCGTCCCCGCCTACCGGCTCTCCATGGGCACGGCACTGCCCGACGTCGGCAGGCTGGCCCCGTTCTGGAAGACGCAGCTTGGCGAAACCCTGGGCAGCGCCGCCCGGGGGCACCTGGTGGTGGACTGCCGGTCCAGCACCTATGCAGCCGCCTGGGCACCGCCGCCGGAGCAGACCGTGGCGGTCAACGTCTTCACCGAAACAGATGGAGTCCGCAAAGTGGTGAGCCACTTCGCCAAGCACACCCGGGGGGAACTGGCGCGGCACCTGCTGGTACGCCGCGGTAAAGCCCCGGCGGCGCCGTCGGACCTTTTGAAGGCTGCCCGCGAGAAGTGGGACGCAGAACTGGTGCCGGGCACGGCCCGCAGGCCGCACGCCCTGAACATCATCCTGCCGGGCTGATCCGCCCGGTCAGGACCACTCGTCCGAGCGGACCAGGATGGCGCCGGAGTCCGGGCAGAACACGATGTCGTCCGCGGCCGAAGCCTTGATCTCCGCGAGGTCGCCGGGGCTGAGCTTCATGCCGGAGGCTTCGGAGGTGCCGTGGAACAGCCGGGCCGCGCCCACTCCGCGCTTGGCAAGCGTCTTTTCATAAACCGCCAGCATGCCCGCCTCCAGGCCTGCAGCGAATGCGGCGCGCTGCGCGCGAAGGCCTGCCGCTTCCGTTTCCACCTCCGCGAGGGCCGCGTCAAGCTCGGCCCTGATGGTGGCAAAGGAGCCCTGGATGTCGTCGACAATCTGCTGCTGCGCCGCCTGCCGTTCCCGCAGGCTGTCCAGCCGCTCCATGACCTCCAGCTCCACGTCCTCAAGGTCAGAGCGCCGCTTGTTGAGCGAGGCGATGTCTTTTTGCAGTGCAACCAGGTCCTTGGAAAGGCCGGTGCCGCTGTTGAGCCTGGCCTCGTCGCGTTCGATCCGTGAAGCAACCTGTTCGACGTCGGCTTCCGCCCGCTTAAGCGCGGCCTCGGCATCGTGCACGGCCACCTTGGCTGCTCCCAATTCACCGTTGGCAACAGAGAGCGCGGCTTCGAGGTCCTTGATGCGGGGATCGTTTTCCAGCGTGCGCCGGCGGTTGGTGAGGCCCTTCAACCGGGCGTCCAGCCCCTGCAGTTCAAGCAACTTCAACTGTTCCGCCGGTGCTGCCTTGGCCACTGTTACCTCCGATAAATCCCTTCCGGCCGTAGCCGGGCACCGAACCGGCGCTTCCTAGACTCTAGCGCGTGGCCCCGTTTCCCTGCCTCGACGCATCCCGGGCTGCTGCCTAGCCCGGCGTGAGGATGAAGTCCCAGGGGTCGCTGTTGGTGGTGCTGACCTGGATCTCCACCTCGTGTCCCTGGTCAGCCAGGACGTTGCCCAGGGCGGCCGCGGCCGCAGGCAGCCAAAGCCATTCACTGGCGAAGTGCGACACGTCCACCAGGTACGGCCGTCCGTTGAGGGCGGCTTCGCGCGCCTCGGATGCCGGGTGGTGGCGAAGGTCCGCGGTGACGTAGACGTCGGCGTTGCTGGCGCGCACCTCATTGAACAGCGAATCGCCGGCACCGCCGCACACCGCGATGCGCCGCACCAGTCCGTCCTTGTCGCCGGAGACCCGCACTCCCCCGGCCACTGACGGAAGAATTCCAAACACCCGGGCCGCGAAGTCGCCCAGGCTCATGGCATCCGCCAGGTCGCCCACGCGGCCAATGCCTTCCTCCGGGAGCCCGTTGGCTGCCACCGTGAGCGGGGCGACGTCCTGGAGCCCCAGGGCGTCGGCCAGGACATCGGAAACGCCTCCGACGGCGGAGTCGCCGTTGGTGTGCACGGTCAGCAGTGCCGTTCCCGACTCGATGAGCCGGTGGACTGCCCGGCCCTTCGCCGACGTGGCGGCGACCGACGTGACGCCCTTCAGCAGGAGGGGGTGGTGGGTGATGAGCAGTTCGGCTCCCCACTCAACGGCTTCCTCGATGACCTCCAGCGTGGGATCAACCGCAAACATCACCTTGGTGACGGCGGCGGACGGGTGGCCTGCCACGAGCCCTACCTCGTCCCAGTTTTCCGCCAGGGACTCCGGCCACAGTTCCTCAACTGCCAGGAGCAGTTCGGCCAAAGTGGGAGCGTCCGCGGAACCGGCCGGAGCCGGCGTGTCGGAGGAGGCTTCGCCGTCGTGATCTGCCTGGCCGGTAACGTCGGTGTCCACAGGTTCCATAGTCTTAGTTTTACCCCATCGGCTTGCGGCCGCCGCAGTTTGCGGCATGGCGCGGGGCCGGCAGGGAATGATCCCGGGCCGTCAACCATTGAAGAGGTCATGAAAACTTTTGTTCTTGGCGGAGGTTGCTTCTGGTGCCTTGACGCCGTCTACCAGAAGACACGGGGTGTCACCTCGGTGGTGTCCGGCTACACCGGCGGCCACGATCCCCATCCGGACTACTACTCGGTCTGCAGTGGAACCACTGGCCACGCGGAGGTGGTGGCGGTGACCTTCGACGAGGAGGTTATCCCCGCGGAAGTTGTCCTTGACATGTTCTTCGCCCTTCATGACCCCACCACGCTGAACCGGCAGGGATACGACGTGGGCACCCAGTACCGTTCCTCGATGTTCTACGAGACCACGGAGGAGAAGATCCTGTTCGAGGAAGCCATCGAACGCAACCAGGCGCTGTGGGCGCATCCCATTGTCACCGAGGTCAGCCGCCTGCCGCGGTTCCACGTGGCGGAGGAATTCCATCAGGATTACTACGCCAAACACCCGGAGCAGGGGTATTGCCAGGTGATCATCAACCCCAAGCTGGCCAAGGCCCGGAAATATTACTCTGCATGGCTTAACGCTTAGCCTCCGTTACGCGGCCTCGTTAGGCTGACCTCAGTATTCACCCCTTAGAGATAGGCGTATGTACATGGCACGGATCTATGACGATGTGACGCAACTGGTGGGCGGGACCCCACTGGTCCGGCTGAACCGGCTCAGCGAGGGGCTGGACGCCACCGTTGCCGTGAAGCTGGAGTTCTACAACCCGGCCAACAGCGTCAAGGACCGCATCGGCGTTGCCATCATCGACGCCGCGGAAAAATCGGGCGCCCTGAAGCCCGGCGGCACCATCGTCGAAGGCACCTCCGGCAACACGGGCATCGCCCTCGCCATGGTGGGTGCCGCCCGCGGGTACAAGGTCATCCTCACCATGCCTGAGACCATGTCCACCGAGCGCCGGGTCATGCTGCGCGCCTTCGGTGCCGAGATCGTCCTGACCCCGGGATCCGAGGGCATGCGCGGAGCCGTGGAAAAGGCCCAGGAAATCGTGGCCAACACCGAGAACTCCATTTGGGCCCAGCAGTTCGCCAACGAAGCCAACCCGGAGATCCACCGCAGGACCACCGCCGAGGAAGTCTGGGAAGACACCGACGGAGGCGTGGACATCTTCGTGGCCGGCGTTGGCACCGGTGGAACCATCACCGGCGTCGGGCAGGTCCTGAAGGAACGCAAGCCCGGCGTACAGATCGTGGCGGTGGAACCCAAGGACTCCCCCATCCTGAACGGCGGCGCCCCCGGCCCGCACAAGATCCAGGGACTGGGCGCCAACTTCATCCCGGAGCTGCTGGACACCAGCGTCTACGACGAGGTTATTGACGCGAACCTGGAGGACTCGGTCCGCGTTGCGCGCGAACTGGGCATCAAGGAAGGCATCCTGGGCGGCATCTCCTCCGGCGCCATCGTCTGGGCCGCGCTGGAACTGGCCAAGCGTCCGGAAAATGCCGGCAAGCTGATCGTGGCGGTCGTTTGCGACTTCGGTGAGCGTTACATCTCCACCGTGCTCTATGACGACATCCGCGGCTGATCAGCCCGCCGTCCGCCCGTTTCCTGTAGAAAGAACTTTGTGGGCTTTTTCGCAAGACTGAAGGAAGACCTCGACGCCGCCCGGTCCCACGACCCGGCGGCTCGAGGTTCTTTTGAGAACTTTTTCGCCTATTCCGGCCTGCATGCCATCTGGATCCACCGGCTGACGCACCGCATGTGGCAGAACCCGTCGCTTCGCTTCCCGGCGCGCCTGCTGTCCCAGCTGGGCCGGTCCTGGACCGGTATTGAGATCCATCCGGGTGCCACGATCGGACGTCGTTTCTTCATTGACCATGGCATGGGTGTGGTCATTGGCGAGACAGCCGAGATCGGCGAGGACGTGATGATCTATCACGGCGTCACGCTCGGTGGTCGCTCACTTGCCCGGATCAAACGCCACCCCACCATCGGTGACCGGGTCACCATCGGTGCCGGAGCCAAAATCCTGGGGCCCATCACCATCGGCCGGGACAGTGCCGTCGGCGCCAACGCCGTGGTGGTGAAGGATGCGCCGCCGGAATCGATCGTTACCGGTGTTCCGGCCAAATGGAGGCACCGGGACGCGCAGCGGGAAACCAAGCCCGCCGTCGATCCGGCCGAATACGACATCGAGTACCGGATCTAGAAGTACCAGGCACAGCAAAAGGCGGGCAGTTTCCCGGAGAACCGGGAAACTGCCCGCCTTTGTCATGCGGCGGCAGCTGCTAGTGGGTGTCCACCGCTTCAACTTCGGACTTGTCCTCGCCCCAGAGGGTGTGGAAGGTTCCCTCGGTGTCGATGCGGCCGTAGGTGTGTGCACCGAAGAGGTCGCGCTGGCCCTGGATCAGGGCGGCGGCCACGCGCTTGCGGCGCAGGCCGTCGTAGTACGCCAGCGATGAGGAGAACACCGGCACCGGGATGCCGAGCTGGACGGCGGTGGCAACAACGCGGCGCCACGCCGGCAGGGCGTCTGCAATGGCCTTGGTGAATGCCGGGGCGAACAGCAGGTTGGCCGGCTTCTGGTCCGCGGCGTAGGCCTTGGTGATGTCCTTGAGGAGCTCGGCGCGGATGATGCAGCCGGCGCGCCACAGGGAGGCGATCTCGTCCAGCTTCAGTTCCCAGCCGTATTCCTTGGCGGCCGAGGTCAGCATGTCCAGGCCCTGGGCGTAGGAGACCAGCTTGGAGGCGTAGAGCGCCTGGCGAACGTCCTCAACGAAGCTTTCCGGGATCTCGACGTCGGCCTCGTTGCCTGCCAGCAGTTCCTGGCCCAGCCTGCGCTGCCCGGCCTGGGAGGAGAGGGCGCGGGCGAAGACGGATTCGGCGATGCCGGACACCGGCGAGCCGAGTTCCAGGGCGGAAATGACGGTCCAGCGGCCCGTACCCTTCTGGCCGGCGGCGTCGACGACGACGTCAACGAACGGCTTGCCGGTCTTGGCGTCCACGTGGCCCAGGACCTCGGCGGAAATCTCGATCAGGAAGGATGAAAGCTCCCCCTTGTTCCATTCGGTGAAGATCTTGGCCTGTTCGGCGGGCTCGATGCCGGCACCGGAGCGGAGCAGGTCGAAGGCCTCGCCGATAACCTGCATGTCGGCGTATTCGATGCCGTTGTGGACCATCTTGACGAAGTGGCCGGCGCCGTCGGTGCCGATCCAGGCGCAGCAGGGCTCGCCGTCGACCTTCGCGGAAATCTTCTCCAGCAGCGGGCCGAGGGCCTTGTAGGACTCCTTGGAACCGCCGGGCATGATGGACGGGCCGTTCAGTGCACCCTCTTCGCCGCCGGACACACCGACGCCCACGAAGTGCAGGTCCTTCTTGGCCAGTGCGGCTTCCCGGCGGCGGGTGTCCTCGTAGTGGGAGTTGCCGGCGTCGATGATGATGTCGCCCGGCTCCAGGAGCGGCTCCAGCTGCTCAATGACGGAATCGACCGGCTTGCCGGCCTTGACCATGATGAGCACCCGGCGGGGCTTTTCCAGGGAATCAACAAGTTCCTGGAGGGTCTCGGTCCGGACGAAGTCGCCTTCGGAGCCGTGCTTCTCCAGCAGCGCGTCGGTCTTCTCCACCGACCTGTTGTGCAGGGCAACCGTGAACCCGTTGCGGGCCAGGTTGCGGGCCAGGTTGGCGCCCATGACGGCGAGGCCGGTGACACCGATGTGTGCTGCAGACATCAATAACTCCAATTCATTGTTTGCCCCGGTTGCCGGCTTCCGCAGGCGGGAAGACACCGGGGCAGATCAGGGGGTCGGAATAAAGCATATATATTCTCGCTGTGACGCGAAAGTAACAGCTGCGTAATGGAACCATTGTTTCGGTGCCGGTTCAGGTTGGCCACCGTGCGAACCACCGCGGCAGCGGGCGCACGCACAACCGGGCGTCGGCCAGCAACTAGGCTTAGCAGCATGACCAGCAGCCTCCACCACCGTGCCATCGACAACCTGGGCACCCGGATTATCTCGGGGGATCTCCCGGCGGGCCACGTCATGCTGGCGGAGCAGTTGGAGTATGAACTGAAAGTGTCCCGCTCGGTGATCCGGGAAGCGGTGCGGGTCCTGCAGTCGCTGGGGCTGGTGGAAACCACCAAGCGGGTTGGCATCCGTGTGCTGCCGGCAAGCCGTTGGAATCCTTTCGATCCCCAGGTGATCCGGTGGCGGCTGGCAAGCGACGCACGCGGCGCGCAGCTCCGCTCCCTCGCCGAACTGCGCGCCGCGGTGGAACCCGCGGCCGCCGAACTGGCGGCACAGAATGCCCCTGCACCGCTGCGGATGGAGCTCGTGGACGTTGCCCGTGCAATGCGGGAGGCCGGCAACAACGGCGAAGTTGCACGCTTCCTGGAACTGGACATCCGGTTCCACTCCCTGCTGCTCTCCGGCTCGGGCAACGAGATGTTCGCCAACCTCATGGGCCAGGTGGCCGAGACCCTGACAGGCCGCACCGTTCATGGCCTGATGCCCGACCACCCGCACCAGGCCGCCCTCCAGTGGCACGAGGATGTGGCGCAAGCGATTGCCAGGGGCGATGCCGCGTCCGCGCGCGAAGCCTCTGACCGGATCATGCGGCGCACCATGTCCCAGATGGCCGACACCTGGACGGAACAGCCACGGGTGTTTATCCCCGTTCGACAGTAGCTTCGCTCCGGGGGCCGAAGCTGAGGAGGACTTTTCCGGATTCGGCGGAGTTGCGGGCCATGGTGAAGGCTTCCAGTGCGTTGTCCACGGGGTATTCGTGGGTGATGACGGGCTCGATGTGCAGGGTCCTGTCGGTGAGGGCGGCGATGACGTTATCGATCTCGTCGTTGAACCGGAAGGAGCCTTTGAGGTCGAGTTCGCGGGTGATGGCCAGGGAGATCAGTACCGGCTGCGGCCCGGTGGGCAGCAGGCCCACCATCACCACGGTGCCGCCGCGGGCCGCGCCCTGGATGGCGGAGGCCAGGCCGTGGTGGTTGCCGGAGGATTCAATCACGACGTCGGCCTCCACGGCGGCGATCGCCTCCGCATCGCCGGCGGTGATCACCTGGTCCGCTCCCACGGCTTGGGCGATTTCCAGTGGTGTGGGGTGCACGTCGACGGCGGTGATCCGGGCCGCGCCGGCGCGTTTCAGGACGGCGACGGCGAGGGCCCCAATGGGCCCGGACCCGATCACGAGCGCCGATTTGCCGGCCACGTCCCCGGCCCGGGAGACGGCGTGCCAGGCCACGGCGGCCGGCTCGATCAACGCGGCGGTCCGCAGGCCAACACCGTTGGGCAGGGGCCGGAGCATCCGGGTGGGGAGGTTCACGTACCGGCTGAACGCCCCGTCCGTGTGCGGGAACCGCGCGGCACTGCCCAGGTAGGTGCAGCCCGGGGACAGGTTGGGCCGGTCCGCCGGGTAACGTGCGGCACCCGGGCCCGGGGTGGCCGGATGGACCGCCACCGCAGTGCCCGCGGCCGGGCCGGTCCCGTCAGCCGCGGCCCGGACCACCGTCCCGGAAATCTCATGGCCCAGCACCAGCGGCGCCCTCAGGATCGACTCCCCGGCCGCGCCGTGCAGCCAGTAGTGCAGGTCCGACCCGCAAATCCCGCCGAACGCCACCTCGACCACCGCCTCATCCGCGGCCGGAGCGGTATGGGCCAGTTCGTCGATCCGCAGATCGTTGGCGGCGTGCGCCACCACGGCCGGGCCGGACACGGGGAGTGCTGTATCCAGTGCCATCAGACCACCACCGTCATTCCGCCATCGATAAAAATAGTCTGCCCGTTCACGAAATCAGACCCGTCCGAGGCCAGCCACACGGCCGGCCCGGCCAGGTCCTGCACGGTCCCCCACCGGTTGGCCGGGGTCCGGCCCAGGATCCAGGAGTTGAACTGCTCATCATCCACCAGGTTCTGCGTCATCTCCGTATGGATATAGCCCGGCGCGATCCCGTTGATCTGCAACCCGGACCCGGCCCACTCCGCCGTCATCGCCCGGGTCAGGTTCCGCAGCCCGCCCTTCGCCGCAATGTACGGCGCGATCGTGGGGCGGGCCAGGTCCGTCTGCACCGAGCAGATGTTGACGATCTTCCCCCGCCCCCGCGGGATCATGTACCGCGCTGCTTCCCGGCCCACCAGGAACGCGCTGGTCAGGTCCGTGGAAATCACCCGTTCCCAATCCTTCACGTCCAAATCCAGCATCGGCACCCGGTGCTGGATCCCTGCATTGTTCACCAGGATCTCCAACGGCCCCACATGCTCCTCCACCCATGCCACCCCGCGCGCCGCCCCGGCGTCGCTCGTCACGTCAAAAGCGACACTGTGAACCCGGCCCGGAGCGTAGTCGGCGGCCATCGCCGCCGCGGCATCCTTGAGCCGCTCCCCGTTGATACCGTTCAACACCACCGTTGCCCCGGCGTCGGCCAGTGCCCGCGCCAACGCGTTGCCAATCCCCCGGCTGGACCCCGTCACCAAGGCAACCCGGCCGGTCAAATCAAACAAAGAACTCATGGTGCAACTGTTCCTTCCGCCGCTCCCGCGGCTCCTTGACTGAGGTTGGAGACCACCTGCCGCACGACGGCAAGGTCCTGGTCGCCGAGGCCCTGGCGCCTTAGCTCCGCGTAGAGCTCGATGCCGGCCGCTGCCATTGGGGTTGCCACGCCCGCCGCCTCGGCGGCATCCAGCACAAACCCAAGGTCCTTGTGCATGAATTTGGCCGGGCCGGTGGGGGTGTAATCCTTGCTGACCAGGCGCGGGCCCACGATCTCCAGGACCCTGCTCGCGGCCAAGCCGCCGGACAGGACCTCGAACAGTGCCGCCGGATCCAGCCCGGAGCGTTCGGCAAGTTCGGCAGCCTCGGCAAGCGCCGCCGTCGTGGTCCCCACCACCAACTGGTTGCAGGCCTTGGCAAGTGAGCCCGCGCCCAGTGGGCCAAGGTGGCGCACTGTGGTACCCATGGTCCGCAGCAGGGGCTCAACGCGGCGGAAGGACTGTTCGTCGTCCGCGCCTGCCATGATGGCGAGGGTGCCGTCCGCCGCACCCTTGGTGCCTCCGCTCACGGGTGCATCCACGACCCGTGCGTTGCCGGAACTGAACTCCCGGACGCGCCGCCCGAATTCCTGTACGCCGGTGGGCGAAACGCTGCTCATGACCAGCAGGACGGTATTCGGTGCCGGCGGGTTCTGCTTCCAGCTCTCCAGCAGGTCATGTGCTGTTTCCTCTATGTGTGGCAGGTCAGGCAGCATGAACACGATGGCGGGGAGGTTCCGCATCTCCACGACCCGCTCAACGGCACACCCGCCGAGGTCCTGCAGCCGGGTGAGCGCTTCAGGCGACCGGTTCCAGCCGCTGACCTGCCAGCCCCCTGCGATGGCATTGGAAGCCATCAAATTACCCATATGCCCCAGGCCCACGAAGCCTGCCCGCTTGTCCTCCATGATCTGCCTCACATCGTCGTGCTGGAAAGAGTTGTTCAATATCCTAGTCACAATTCAGCATAATGAACTCCATAGTGCTTGGAATTACGTTTCCGCTGCTGTCCGGGTTGAGGCAGGTTTTATGGACCTCACTGGTGGGCGACTGATCCTCAAGGACCTTCCCGTGAACCTAGGGATCCCACGAATCCTCCACGTCCAACCCGCCGCCCGGCGGTGCCATAGTGTCCATTCATGTGAACAACAACCACCATGACGGCCTGTGAACGGCGGTTTTCGTGGCCCTGATCCAACGTGAAGCAGCCGAACGGCGCATGACTTTTTGTTTCCAGCAGTTCACGGTATATTCATCCCAAGCCCTCCACCGCGGCATCCCCCAATAGCCGCGGTGGAGGGTTTTCCAATGCCGGAAAGTCAACGCCGGCGTGATGCCTGCGTATCCAGGCATTGATCGTCAAGCTGCGTCCGCTGCCGTGTCCCGTAACCTCCAGCCTCCGCCGATCCCATCGCGCTGGAGGTACATGGTGGTCAGCGCTGACTTGCTGTTGTTGCCCAGCCGCACCTGCAGCTGCAGGACTTCGACGTCCACACCACTGTTGCCCTTCGGCATCCGCCGGCTGGTTTCCCACCAGTTGATGCGCTCGAACCACCTGACCGGCTCGGCACCAACCGCCCATTCCCTGCCCCGGCTCAGCACCGTCGTCGGTATTCCGTTGCTGTCTGTGTGCACCATGACATGTTCCATTCCTGCAACGTATGGCAAGGGTCCGACAATGACGGCAGGAGGGCGGGCAGCAAAAAACCCGCCGCCCGCCGGTAAGGCGGGGACAGCGGGTTTGTAGTTTGGTGGGTCCTACCGGGATCGAACCGATGACATCCACGGTGTAAACGTGGCGCTCTACCAGCTGAGCTAAAGACCCAAATCACGCGGTTTCCGGCCGGACTGCCGCAACCAACGAACATAAACTCTACCCGACAGGGGACCGGAAACGCGAATCCGCGCACCGAACCGCCTGAGGTGTCCCTACAGGGCGGGGAGTTCGGCCGCGAGGTAGCCCAGCGCCTGGCTGACGCCGGCTTCAAGCTTGACGGTCGCCTTGTCATCACCACGGGTGGCGCCCCGGTTGATGATCACCACCGGCTTGGATTCCTTGGCCGCATGCCGCACAAACCGAAGACCGCTCATGACCGTCAGGGAAGAACCGGCAACCACCAGCGCGGCTGCCCCGTCCACCATGGCGTACGAACGTTCCACCCGGTCCTTGGGCACATTTTCCCCAAAGTAGACGAAGTCCGGCTTCAGGGTACCGCCACAGGCAGGACAGACCGGCACCACGAAGCTGCTGATGAGGGCCTGGTCCTCCACGGTGGCGTCAGCATCCGGCGCCATCTCCACCAACCCGGACGCCGCTGCCCGTTCCAGGAATCCGGGGTTGAGTTCCTCGAAAACACCGGCCAGGAGGCGCCGGGTGTAGGTCCGCCCGCAGTCGAGGCATATCACCTGGTCATACCGGCCGTGCAGATCGACGACGTTGGAGCTGCCGGCGTCCTGGTGCAGGCGGTCAACGTTCTGGGTAATGAGGCCCGTGAGGTAACCGCGGCGTTCCAGCTCTGCTGCTGAATAGTGGCCCACGTTCGGGTCCGCGTGCCGCATATGGGACCACCCGATGTGGTTCCGGGCCCAGTAGCGGCGCCGGTTGGCCGCGTCCCGGACAAACTCCTGGTAGGTCATGGGCTGCCGCGGCGGCGAGTCCGGGCCACGGTAGTCCGGAATGCCGGAGTCGGTGCTCAGGCCCGCGCCCGTCAGCAGGGCGAACGGGGCACCGGCAAGCAGGTCGCGGATCCTGGCCAGCACCTCGAGGTCATCGCCTGACAGCGGAGCAGGGGCTACCGGCGGCATGCTGGCAAAGCCGGTAAGGCCCGTCCCCCGCCGATGTTCCGCCATGGTCGATCAGGCCTGATTCAGATCCGCCAGGGCCGCGCGGTATTCGGCGAAGTCCCGGGCCTGTCCGCGGGGATTCACAACGCTGTAACGGATCCTGCCGTCGGCGTCGATGATGAAGGTGGCGCGCTTGGCCATGCCACTGACGTCGTCGAACACACCGTAAGCACTGGCCACGGCCCCATGCGGCCAGAAGTCGGCAAGGAGGTCGAAGCTGTAGCCTTCCTGCGCCGCATAGGCCCGGAGGCTGAACTTGCTGTCCACGGACACTGCAAGGACCACCGCGTTCGAATCCTCGAATGTGGCCAGGTTGTCCCGTATCTCGCACAGTTCACCCGTGCAGATCCCCGAGAATGCAAACGGGTAGAAGACCAGGGCCACGTTCTGCCCCCGGAAGGATGACAGCGTCACGGGCTCGCCGTACTGGTTGGCAAGCTCGAAGTCGGGCGCTTCCGCGCCCAGTGCAGGAACAGCTGCGGAAGCGGCCTCAACCGCTGACGTCATTTGTTCTTCCTGCTGACAAGGCGGGTTGCACTCCAGTCCTTCGAGACTCCCGCTGAGGTGGTGACGTGCAGGCCGGCGGTGGGTGCGGCTTCCTGGATGTCTGCTGGCGAGACGTAGCCGTCCCTGCCTGACTTGGGGGTGAGGACCCAGACAACACCGTTTTCGCTCAGGGTAGTGAGGGAATCCATCAGGCTGTCCACCAGGTCCCCGTCGCCGTCGCGCCACCACAGGATGACGGCGTCCGCCACCTCGTGATCGTCCTCGTCCAGCAACTCGGAACCTGTGAGGTCCTCAATATCGTCACGCAAGTCGAAATCGACATCGTCGTCGTAACCGAACTCCTGAATCAGATCCCCGTTCTTGAAACCCAATTTTTCCGCCACATTTACCGAAGTGGCGGCGTCGGCCTCGCTCACGTGTTCCTCCAATACCTCATATATGCAGTGTGCATAGTGATTTCCATTACTCCCAAGCCAACACCCTTTGTGCCTGCGCTTCAAGCTGCCGCCCCCGGGACTGCGCATATTCTGCGTCACATCCGGCTTCAGCATCCCCGTCACAAGGGCTTTTTGTCACACAACCAGTATGACGAACGAAATACAACCGCAGCACCTGACCCGCGGCTACGCATCGCGTTGCGGTCAGGGCTAGAGTGGCTGGTGACAACTATGGCTGCGGGACGACAACCTTGTGACTCCGTGCAGACATAGGAGCGCTAGGAAGCTGCCCGGCACACATGCCCGGGCTGTTGTAACCGATACGTCGCACACGGCGTATGTACGCCGGGCAGTCACCCTGCCTGGCCTGAGTGCGCCGATTCATGCGCGCAAAGAGAGGTTGGACGTGGCTGCAGGAGAAGATACCTCCCATATCCTCAGCGGGTTGACTAACCAGCTGCCTGATCGTGATCCGGAAGAGACTGCCGAGTGGGTTGAGTCCCTGGATGCGTTGCCCCGCCCGTGCTCNCGTGGCTGCAGGAGAAGATACCTCCCATATCCTCAGCGGGTTGACTAACCAGCTGCCTGATCGTGATCCGGAAGAGACTGCCGAGTGGGTTGAGTCCCTGGATGCGTTGATCAGGGAACAGGGCACCGAGCGTGCCCAATACATCATGCGGAGCCTGCTGCAGCGCGCCGGCGCGCAGAGCGTCGGGGTGCCGATGGTGACCACCACCGATTACGTGAACACGATCCCGGTGGACCAGGAAGCCCAGTTCCCGGGCAACGAGGAGTACGAGCGCCGGTACCGGGCCTACATGCGGTGGAACGCTGCGGTCATGGTCCACCGGGCGCAGCGGCCCGATATCGGCGTCGGCGGGCACATCTCCACCTACGCCGGTGCCGCGACCCTGTACGAGGTCGGGTTCAACCACTTCTTCCGCGGCAAGGACCACCCCGGCGGCGGGGACCAGGTCTTCTTCCAGGGCCACGCCTCCCCCGGCATGTACGCCCGGGCGTTCATGGAAGGACGCCTCTCCGAGGAGGACCTGGACGGGTTCCGGCAGGAAAAGTCCCGCGAGGGCCAYGCCCTGTCCTCCTACCCGCACCCGCGCCTGATGCCGCACTTCTGGGAATTCCCCACCGTGTCCATGGGCATCGGCCCGATGAACGCGATCTACCAGGCSCAGAACAACCGGTACCTGCACAACCGGGGCCTGAAAGACACCTCSGACCAGCAGGTCTGGGCGTTCCTGGGCGACGGCGAAATGGACGAACCCGAATCCCGCGGCCTGCTGCAGCTGGCGGCGAACGAAAACCTGGACAACCTGAACTTCGTSATCAACTGCAACCTCCAGCGCCTGGACGGGCCGGTGCGCGGCAACGGCAAGATCATGCAGGAACTCGAAGCGTTCTTCCGCGGCGCGGGCTGGAACGTGATCAAGGTCGTCTGGGGCCGGGAATGGGATGACCTGCTCACCCGCGACACCGACGGGTCCCTGGTGAAAATCATGAACGAAACCGTCGACGGGGACTACCAGACCTACAAAGCCGAATCCGGCGGGTTCGTCCGCGAACACTTCTTCGGCAAAACCCCGCAGACCAAAGACCTCGTCGCGGACCTCACCGACGACCAGATCTGGAACCTCAAACGCGGCGGCCACGACTACCGCAAGGTCTACGCAGCCTACAAAGCCGCCACCGAATTCAAGGGCAAACCCACCGTCATCCTCGCCCACACCGTCAAGGGCTACGGCCTGGGACCGCG
>NZ_LMSF01000013.1:0-48318 GCF_001428325.1 Arthrobacter sp. Soil761
CACGCTGAACCTCAGACAACGAACTACGTGCATGCATAAAACTGCTCCCCGGAAGTCGGAACTGAATTTCTCAGTCCAACTTCCGGGGAGCAGTTCAATTCAAGGGTGCGGGGACTTCCGTGGTTCAGGAGTTTGTCCTGCTTAGCGCTGGACGGCTCCGAACCGTTCCGCGGCCAGGGCAACTGCCTGCTCACGCGCGGCCGAGGCTTCGTCAGCGGTGAGGGTGCGGTCAGCGGCGCGGAAGCGGAGGCCGAAGGCCAGCGACTTCTTGCCCTCCTCGATGCCCTTGCCTGCGTAGACATCGAACAGCGCGACGTCCTCCAGCAGCTCACCGGCGCCTTCACGCAGCGCACCAAGGACCTCGTCCGCGGGCACGTCGGCGGGAACAACGAGTGCAACGTCCTGCGTCGCCACCGGGAACGTGGAGATGTGGCGGGCCACGATCACATCCGGTGCCGCCTCAAACAGGGCGTCGGCATTGAGTTCAAGTGCCACCGAACGGGCCGGCATGTCCGAGGCCGCCAGCAGCTTGGGGTGCAGTTCGCCCGCGTACCCCACGGTCTCTCCCGTCCGCAGTGCGAGCCGGGCGGTGCGGCCGGGATGGAACGCCTGGTGGCTGCCCTGCGTGACCACAAGGTCGACGCCGAGGACGTCGCCCGCAAGGCGGGCAACATCCAGCGCGTCGGCCCAGTCCCACGTCCGCGGAGTATGGCCGGCAGCAGCCGGGGAATCGTGGCCGGTGAGGATGGCGGCCACATGGAACGGCTGGTCCGGGACGCCGTCGTACAGTGCGTCGAGCACCTCGTCGGCGGGCTTGGCGCCCAGCGGCGGGATGGAGGCAGTGCCCACGGTCCCGGCGGGAAGGAACACCAGGCCCGATTCGAACAGGGCGAGGTCGCGGAAGCCGCGCGAGTGGTTGCGCTTGGCCACCTCGATCAGCCCCGGCAGGATGGACGTGCGCAGGTAGCCCTGTTCCTCGCTGATGGGGTTGGCCAGCTTGACCGCGCTCCGCTGGGCACCCTGCTCGGCGACGCCAAAGGTGTCGTTGGCGGCCTTGGACACGAACGGGTAGGACAGCACCTCGGTCAGGCCGGCGTCGGCCAGCGACTGGATCAGGCGCCGGCGCTGCTGCTGGATCCGGGTGAGTCCGCGCCCCGGAGGGGCCACCGGCAGGGTGGCCGGGATCTTGTCGTAGCCCACCAGCCGTGCGATTTCCTCGGTCAGGTCTTCCTTGGTCTCCAGGTCGCTGCGCCACGTGGGCGGCGTAACGCTCCAGCCGCCGTCGTTCTTCTCCACGACGGCGCCCAGGTCCTCCAGGGAGGTGACGATCTGCTCTTCGGTGAAGTCAATGCCGATGCGGGCGGCGGCGAAGCCGGCGGGCAGCCCGATGGTGATGGTTTCCGGAGCCGTGCCCACGTCGGTTCCGGGTTCGTCGGCGGTGCCGCCGGCCAGTTCCACCAGGAGGTCCACCACGCGCTGGGCGGCGACGCCCGCCACCTGCCAGTCAACCCCGCGCTCGAAGCGCTTGGACGCCTCGGAGGGCAGCTTGTGCCGGCGACGCGACCGCCCAATGGACACCTCGTCGAAGTGCGCTGCTTCGACGAGGACGTTCGACGTCGAGTCACTCACCTCAGTGGCGGCGCCGCCCATGACGCCCGCAATGCCGATGGCGCCCGAATTGTCGGTGATCAGCAGGTCCTCGGCGTCAAGGGTGCGCTCCTTGCCGTCCAGCGTGGTGATCTTCTCGCCTGCGGAGGCACGCCGCACCACGATGTCGCCGGACAGCTTGTCCAGGTCGTAGCAGTGCGTGGGCTGGCCCAGCTCGAGCATGACGTAATTGGAGATGTCCACCGGCAGGGAGATGGAGCGGATGCCTGCCAGCCGGAGCCGGGACACCATCCACGGCGGGGTGGGGCGGGTAGCGTCAACGCCGCGCACGGTGCGTGCCACGAAGCGGTCGCAGCCGGGCTTGCCGTAAATGGGGGCGTCGTCGTTGAGTTTGACGCCGTAACCCCCGGACAGCTCTGCCGGGGCGTCGACCTTCGCGGCAGGGTCCGTGAAGGCGGTGCCGGTGGCGTGGGCGTACTCGCGGGCAACCCCGCGGATGGAGAAGGCGTACCCGCGGTCCGGGGTGACGTTGATTTCCGCGGCCTGGTCATAGAGGCCCAGCAGTTCCATGGCGTCGGTGCCCACTTCCGGGTCCAGCCCGATGCGGGACAGCACCAGGATGCCGTCGTGGTCCTCGCCGATGCCCAGTTCGCGGACTGAGGCGATCATGCCGGCGGACAGGTGGCCGTAGGTCTTGCGGGCCGAAATGTGGAAGTCACCGGGCAGCACGGCACCCGGAAGCGTGACCACCACTTTGTCGCCCTCAACGAAGTTGTGGGCGCCGCAGATGATGCCCTGGACGCCGGAGGGGTCAATGCCGTCCCCCGTGAGGGTCTGCTCCTGCCCCTCGGGGACAACGCGGACCTGGCACCAGTTGATGGTCTTGCCGTTGGTCTGGGGTTCCTTAACCAGGCTCAGGACCTGGCCCACCACGACAGGGCCCCTCAGCGTGTCCGTGGGGCGGTGGACCGCTTCTTCCTCGAAGCCCACCTTGACCAGTTCGGCCATGACGTCTTCGGCCGTTGCATCGGCCGGTACGGCCGCGAATTCACGCAGCCAGGAAAGTGGGATACGCACTGTTAGATCTCCATCCCGAAGTGCTCGCTGAACCGTACATCGCCTTCGATCATGTCGCGCATGTCCCCCACCTCGTTACGGAACATGAGGGTGCGCTCGATGCCCATGCCGAAGGCAAAACCTGAATAGACGTCCGGGTCGATGCCGGCGGCGCGCAGGACGTTGGGGTTGACCATGCCGCAGCCGCCCCACTCGATCCACGCCGGGCCCCCCTTGGCCCCGGGATGGAAGATGTCCAGTTCGGCGGACGGCTCCGTGAACGGGAAGTAGTTGGGGCGCAGCCGGATCTGGGCTTCGTCGCCGAACATCTGCCGGGCGAAGTGCTCAAGGGTGCCGCGCAGGTCCGCCATGCTGAGGTTCCTGTCGATGGCCAGGCCCTCGAACTGGTGGAACACCGGGGTGTGGGTGGCGTCCAGTTCATCCGTGCGGAACACTTTGCCCGGGCACAGCACGTAGATGGGAACCTCGCGTTCCAGCATGGACCGGACCTGCACCGGGGAGGTGTGGGTCCGCATCAGCAGGTGGGCTTCAGGCGGTTCCACGAAGAAGGTGTCCTGCATTTCGCGGGCAGGGTGGTCCGGCTTGAAGTTCAGGGCGTCGAAGTTGAACCACTCGGATTCCACCTCGGGGCCTTCGGCGATTTCCCAGCCCATGCCCACGAAGATGTCCGCCACGCGGTCCTGCAGCGTGGAGAGCGGGTGGCGGGCACCTGCACGACGGCGGCGCGGAGCGGCGGTGACGTCCACAGTTTCCTCGACCAGGATCCTGGCGTCGTTCTCGGCTTCCAGTACCGCCGTGCGGTCGGCGAGCGCCTTGTTGACCCGGCCGCGGGAGGCACCCATCAGCTTCCCGGCGAGCGCCTTCTGGTCCTTGGGCAGGCGGCCAATCTCACGGTTGGCTAGGCTCAGCGGGGACTTCTCGCCGCTGTGGGCAAGGCGCACCGCCTTCAGCTCGTCAAGGGTGGCCGCACCGGCGATGGCGGTGATGGCCTGATCTACAGCGGCGTTGATGGCGGCCTCATCCGTGGGGTTCGGGATGGCGGCGCCCGGCAAAGTTTCAGTCATCTACTGTTCTTAGCTACGAGTCGTGGCTGCCAGCGGCCGGGGCAGCCGTTGGCGGTTTTCCACCCGGCGCGTCCGTCGCTGGCAGGTCATGGATGAATGCGCTGAACGTCAGTGTCATTCAATGACCAGGTCAGGGCTCGCCGGCAGGACCGGCGGCCACTGCCCTCCAGTCTAGTTGAACCCTCCGGCTACCATGGCCTCATGACTTTGCGGCAGCGCGCGGGTACTTTTCACGGCCCGACGACGGCCCAACGGCTCAGGCGGGCAGCGAACCTCCTGAACGGGAGCACCCTGGCCGGGCTCGCCGTCGCGCTCGCCGCCCGGACGCAGATCAGCCGGGGCCCCCGCGGCCTGATCATTGCCGCAGGCTACCGCTGGCGGTTGCCGTTCGCGCACGCCTACACCATCGGGAACGTCGTGCTGTGCCGGAGCACGGCCGGTGGGCTGCTGTCCCGGCCCGCACTCCTGGGACACGAGGAAGGGCACTGCACCCAGTACGCGTGGTGCCTCGGGTTGCCCTTCATCCCCCTGTACCTGGCAGCAGCCGGCTGGTCGGTGCTGCGCACCGGAAATCCGGCAACGGGCAACATCTTTGAGCGCCGGGCCGGGCTGGCGGCCGGCGGCTACCCGCCCGCTGCGTCGAGGCGCGCGTGATGGGCCCGGAGGCCCCCGCGCACGGGGATGCGCGAACAGTCACCGCCACGGGCACGGGATGGGCGGAGGCACCCCCTGACCTGATGCTGGTTTCGGTGGGCGTCGAGTGCCGTGCCGGATCGGTGGAGGAGGCGTATGCGGCGGCCGCGGAAGGCCTGGCCATGACGGGCTCGGTCCTCCGCGGCCACGGTGTTGCACCGGCCGATATCCGCTCGGCGGGGATGAGCGTCCGTGCCGACCTCGCCTGGCGGGACGGCGAGGGCCAGAAGTTCGTGGGGTACGTGGCGGCCAGCAGCGTCACGGTCCGGCTCAGGGACATCGCCACCGCGTCCGCCACCATTTCCGCGGCCGTCGACGCGGCCGGGGATTCCGCCCGGCTGAACAACCTGCAATTGGTCCTTTCGGACGACACCGCCGTCCGGGCTGAGGCCCGGGAAGCCGCCTGGCACGACGCACTCCGCACTGCCGGACAGTACGCAGCGTTGGCCTCCGCCCGCCTGGGACCGGTGTTGTCCGTGACGGACCAGCGCCCGGCGCCGGGTCCGGTTCCACTTGCGGGCATGCAGCGGGTCTCTGCTCCGGAGGGCATGACGGTGGAACCGGGCGCAAACCGGGTGGAGGCAACCGTGACCGCCACGTGGGCCCTGGAGCAGTAGGCCGCCCCTTCCACCGGCCGGTACCTCTGGGCGACCGGCTGGTATCAGCGCGCGGCGCCTTGACTTCCATTCGAACATGTTTTCGAATGGAGCCATGAGATGGGAAGCGCAGGCACTGGTACCCGATACGCCTGACACCGCGGGTGCCGCTGCTCCGGCGCTGCTTCCGCTGGCAGGACTGGTGCGTTCCGTCACCACGCCCGAGTTCGCCGGTATCACGTTCCACGAGGTCACCGCCAAATCGGTGCTCAACAGGGTCCCGGCAGGGTCAAAGATGCCTTTCGAATGGACCGTCAATCCCTACCGCGGCTGCAGCCATGCCTGTGTCTACTGCTTCGCCCGCAAGTCCCACACCTACCTGGATTTCGACGCCGGGATGGACTTTGACAGCCAGGTGGTGGTGAAGGTGAATGCCGCGGAGGTCCTCCGCAAGGAACTGAACAAGGCATCCTGGACACGCCAGCAGGTGGCGCTGGGTACCAATACAGACCCCTACCAGCGGGCCGAGGGCCGGTACCGGCTCATGCCCGGCATCATTGCCGCCTTGGCGGAATCCGGCACTCCCCTGTCCATCCTCACCAAGGGAACGCTGTTGGCACGGGACATCCCGTTGCTCAAAAGGGCTGCCACGCAGGTGCCCGTGGGGCTGGGCATTTCCCTGGCCATGACGGACGAGGCCCTCTCGGAGGCCATCGAACCCGGTACCCCAGGACCCAGGGCCCGGCTGAAACTCGTCTCCCGCTTACGTGAGGCCGGACTGCCATGCGGCGTCATGGCCATGCCCATCCTGCCGTGGTTATCGGACAGCGACGAAGCACTTGATTCCCTCTTCGCTTCCCTGGCCACTGCCGGGGCCACCGGCGTTACGGCCGGCGCCCTCTACCTGAAACCTGGCACCCGGGAGTGGTTCATGCAGTGGATTGCCAAACACCACCCCGAATTGGCCGGCCGCTACCGGCGCCTGTACGGGACGGGTTCCTACGCCTCCAAGGAGTACCGCACCTGGCTGGCCGGCAGGGTCCGCTATTTCAAGGCACGCCATGGGTTTTCGCATTCGTCCGGCTTCAGCCACCGGGACCTGGACGATCCCCGTGCCGAGGAAGCGCAGTACCCGGCAGGAAGCATTCCGGCCGGCACGAATGCCGGGCCCCCGGGCGTCCCTTCTTCGTCCCGGCCTTCGCAGCAGGACGCGCTTTTCTAGCGGCTCCGGCCCAGCGACGATCCCACGGATTCCAGCAGCGCATGGACAATCGGATAGTCGGCGGGGATCCACGGCAAGGTGAGGACAGCTTCCCGGTCCCGCAGGTCCACCCAGCGCAGTTCGTCATGGTCTTCAAGGGGCAATGGTTCGCCGTGGGTCACCTCAGCGAACCACACCCTCATACTGGCCCGGTCATTGAGGGGCCAGCCAGCCGGTGTTTCCGCATGAAGTTCCAGTCCCAGGCGCACGCCGATTCCCAGTTCCTCAGCCAGCTCCCTCACCAGCGCCGTTTCGGGTTCCTCCCCGGGCTCCACCTTGCCGCCGGGGAACTCCCACAGCCCCGCCAGGTGCTCCGGCGCGCTTCGCCGTGCCACCAACAGGGCCGCCGGATTCGCCAGCCGGTCCACCACAGCTCCGCCCACAACCTGAATCAGTCCAGTCACCGGGTCATTCTATGGGCCACAATGGAGTGTCCGGGAACAGCATTCCCGCCTTAGGAACAGTTCCTGCCGGGAATACGTCCTGCCCAGCCGGGGTTTGCCACACTGTCCGGACCGTCCTGCCCCACTGCCGTGGCATCCGTCCCTTGCGAGTCCCACGTTTCAAGAAGCAGGAATATGAGCAGCGTTCTTTCCCCGTCCACGGCAACCCGCAGCACGACCCCCAACATCGGCATGGCGATTTTCGCCCTGGCCATGGGCGGCGTAGGCATCGGCGTCACCGAGTTCACCATGATGGGCCTGCTCAAGGAAGTGGAGCAGGGCCTGGCAATTACCACTCCGCAGGCCGGCAACCTGATCTCCGCCTATGCGCTGGGGGTAGTGGTAGGCGCTCCGCTGCTGGCCGCCGTCGGCGCCAGGCTCCCCCGCAAGAAACTGGCGCTGGGGCTGCTGCTGTTCTTTACCGTGGCCAACCTGGCGTCATTCGTTGCCCCCGACTATGGCTGGATGCTGGTGTCCCGCTTTGCCGCCGGCCTGCCGCACGGAGCGTTCTTCGGCGTTGCAGCCGTCATCGCGGCTTCCCTCGTTCCGCCCACACGGCGCGGTTGGGCCATCTCCATGGTCATGGCCGGGCTCAGCGTCTCCAACGTCGTGGGAGTACCGTTCGCCACCTGGCTGGGACAGACCTTCGGCTGGCGCCTGCTGTTTGTCCTGGTCGGTGCCATCGGCCTGCTGGCACTGGCCATGGTGTGGAAATTCGTCCCCTTCCAGCACGCCCACCCCGACGCGAGCATCCGGCGCGAGCTCGGGGCCCTCAAACGGCTCCAGGTATGGCTGGCACTCCTGGTGGGCATCGTGGGTTTCGGCGGCTTCTTCGCCACCTATACCTACATCGCCCACACCATGACCTCCGTGGCCGGCATCCCCTCCACCCTGATCCCCCTTGTGGTGGCGCTCTACGGTCTTGGCATGGTGGCCGGGAACGTCGTCGGCGGCAGGCTCGCTGACAAATCCGTCATGGGCACCCTGTACCGGGTCCTCCCTGCCATCGCCGTGGCTCTGGTGGTCTATGCGGTGGCGGCGCACTGGCAGTGGAGCGCCATGGTCATGGTGTTTGTGGTGGGAGCTTCCGGTTCCATGCTCATCCCCGCTCTGCAGACCCGGCTGCTGGACGCCTCGCCGGATGCCCCATCGCTGGCATCCTCCCTCAACCATGCCGCGCTGAACGTCGCCAACGCGCTGGGAGCCTTCCTCGGCGGCCTTGTCATCGCCCTCGGGTGGGGCTTTGTTGCCCCGGCGCTGGTCGGCGCCGTCCTCGCCGTCCTTGGTTTCGGCGTCGCGCTCCTCAGCGGCCTGCTCGAACGCAAGAGGCCGCTGGCTGCCTGAGGTTATGCGCACGGAGCCCCGAAAACGGGGGCCCGCGCTGTCCTAACGATGCAGCAACGCCGTCACCCGAGCTACTGACTTTGCAGGGGGCTTATGTTAGCTTGAGCCTCATCGGGACTATTAATCCCGGTCACAATAAGGAGGAGACATGGGTTTTCTTGCTTGGATTATTTTGGGCCTCATAGTCGGGGCCATCGTTAAGGCCGTTATGCCCGGACGGGTCGGCGGCGGCTGGGTCACCAGCCTCATCCTCGGTGTCGTCGGTGCCATTGTTGGCGGCTGGATTGGCAGCCTCCTGTTCAACAAGGGCGATCTTGCCTTCTTCGACCTCGGCACCTGGATTCTCGCTATCGTCGGCGGCCTGCTTGTCGCCGGCATCTACGGAGCAGTCACCGGACGCGGAAAAGCAACCCGCGCACCCTGATCACTCTGTCTACCAACACCCCATCGGCCCCGGACTTCCGGGGCCTTTCTTTTTTTAGAAGGTCCCTGGCCTTTCCCCGAAGTTCCCGGCCGTGGCGCGTCCCTATCCGGCCTGTTCCTGCCCCACTGCAGCTGCCGCACGGCGCTGGGAGCGGGCGCTGGCGTAGAGGCATACCGTGGCCGCCGTCCCAAGGTTGAGGCTCTCGGCGGCGCCGTAGACAGGAACGGCCACCCGGTGGTCGGCCAGTTCCAGCTCCTCCGCGGAGAGTCCCTGCGCCTCGTTCCCAAAGAACCAGGCCGTGGGACCGGCGAGGTCGTACACAGACTCCGGCCCTGTTCCGGTGAGCCGGCGCCGGGCGTTCTCGTCCTGCAGGACATCAAGGTCCAGCTGCCCGTAGCCGTCGGCGGCAAGGATGCCGATGCCGCGGGCCTTGCAGGCTGCAGCGAGTTCCGCGGGATCGGCGGCCAGCACCACCGGAAGGTGGAACAGCGAACCTGCGGTGGACCGGACGGCCTTGGGGTTGTAGATGTCCACGCTGGACGTCGTGAACACCACGGCGTCGGCACCGGCGGAATCGGCCGCACGCAGGACCGTTCCCGCGTTCCCCGGGTCCCGCACCTGGCACAGCACGGCAATCAGGCGGGGCCCGGCGTCGAGCACGTCCGCCAGAGCCACGTCCACAAACCTGCAGACCGCCACTATCCCCTGCGGGTTGACGGTGTCCGCCATGGCTGCCAGGACCTCATCCGTGGCCAGCCGTGCGCTGGTGCCCTCGGAGAGCTCTTCAAATTCGGGAAAACGGTCAAGGCAGCTTTCGCTGGCGAAGACCTCAGTCACTACTCCGGGACCTCCCGCCGCAAGACGCTGCTGGTGGAGCTTGAGTGCTTCACGGACGGCCTGCGGGCCCTCGGCCAGGAACTGCCCGCGCTTTAAACGGACCGGGCGCCCTGCAAGCTTTGCCACATCCCTGACCCGATCAGCTCGGGGGTTGGAAAGTGGAAGGTCTTGCGGGCGCCCGGTTTCGTTCATATAGAAAACTGTAGTAGCTGCTGCCACCAGTTCCTGAACGGGCCCCTCAGGCGAGGGGCGGAAGCTGCTTGCCTAGGCTGCGGCTGCCTTCTTGGCGGAGGTGTCTGCCGGAAGGGAGTCCTTGGCCACCTGGACCAGCGCGGCGAAGGCGTTGGCGTCAGAGACGGCAAGCTCGGCCAGCATACGGCGGTCAACCTCGACCTCGGCGGCCTTCAGGCCCTGGATGAGGCGGTTGTAGGTGAGGCCGTTGGCGCGGGACGCAGCGTTGATGCGCTGGATCCACAGGCGGCGGAAGTCACCCTTCTTCTTCTTGCGGTCGCCGTAGCTGTACACAAACGAGTGCAGCAGCTGCTCCTTGGCCTTGCGGTACAGGCGCGAACGCTGTCCGCGGTAACCCTTTGCGCGTTCAAGAACAACCCGGCGCTTCTTGTGGGCGTTGACCGCCCTCTTCACACGTGCCACGTGCGTACTCCTTCGAAAATCTGATCCCAAGCATCTACTGCCGGTGAACCGGCGGCCTGAGAATGCTGTTTGGCAGGTGACGGACCGCCAGGCGGCGGCCCCTCATAGAACTTGGAAATTAGATGCCGAGCATCTTCCGGATGACCTTGGCGTCGCCCTTGAAGACGATCCGGTCGCCGGCAAGGCGGCGGGTCAGGCGGGAGGACTTGTGCTCCAGGTAGTGGCGGCGGTTGGCCTGCTGGCGGCGCAGCTTGCCGCTGCCGGTCAGCTTGAAGCGCTTCTTAGCACCACTGTGGGTCTTCATCTTCGGCATGGGAACCGATCTCCTTACGTTTCTGCAGGCCCGGGGGCCGCAGTTCTATCGCGCAGCCACCCCTGCGGGCAGCATGCTGGTTGCTGACTGCCGGAGGCGTACCCCGGCAGCTGTGAACTAGTTGGTCTTCTTGCCGGCCGGCTTCGGCGCTGCCTTGGGGGCAGGGCGCGCAGCAGGCTTCGGCGCAGCAGGCCTGGCCACCGGCTTGGGTGGTGCAGGCACAGCGGCCGGTTTCGGTGCCGCCGGCGCGGCGGCTTCCGGCTTGGCGGCAGCTGCAGGCCTGGGAGCCGGAGCGGCCTTCGGCGCAGCAGCCTTGGGGGCTTCCTGCTTCGGAGCTTCCTGCTTCGGCGCAGCAGCCTTGGGGGCTTCCTGCTTCGGAGCTTCCTGCTTCGGCGCAGCAGCCTTGGGGGCTTCCTGCTTCGGAGCTTCCTGCTCAGGTGCCTCAACAGCGGGCGCCTCGGCGGGGGCGTTGTCCTCGGCTACAGCCTCCGGCTCCGTGGAGACGGTGAAACCTTCGGGCAGCAGGTCCGCCAGTGACTGCGTCAAGGGGGCCTGGTCCTCGCCGGACGTGTCAACGCGTCCGGAAGCCTTGGCTTCGTTCTGGGCCTTGGCCTCGGCCCGCTGCGTGGCGCGCCGTGCCTCAGCCTTGGCTTCAGCCTTGTTCTTCAGCGGCCCAACCACCATGACCATGTTGCGGCCGTCAATGCGGGGGCTGGACTCCACCACGCCAACTTCGGCGACGTCGTCCGCGAAGCGCTGGAGCAGGCGGATGCCCATCTCCGGACGCTGCTGCTCACGGCCACGGAACTGGATCATGGCCTTGACCTTGTCCCCGGCACCGAGGAAGCGCAGGGCGTGGCCGCGCTTGGTCTCGTAGTCGTGGGTGTCGATCTTCAACCGGAAACGGATTTCCTTCAGAACAGTGTTCGTCTGGTTCTTCCGGGCCTCACGTGCCTTGACCGCGGCCTCGTACTTGTACTTGCCGAAGTCCATCAGCTTGCACACCGGAGGCTTCGCCTGAGGTGCAACTTCAACGAGATCAAGGTCGGACTCGGCAGCCAGTCGCAGGGCATCCTCAATACGGACGATTCCTACCTGTTCACCTGCAGGGCCGACCAGCCGCACCTCGGGGACGCGGATACGCTCATTGATTCTTGGCTCGCTAATGTTAAAGCTCCTGTGTTTGTTGTTGAGTCCGGCAAATAGAGAAGGCCCCCAATTGCCGGAGCAATCGAAGGCCTCAGATAGGTTGGCTCGGCAACCCCGTCAGGGCTGCACGCACACAGTCCCGGCGTGTGCCGGTCCATGCCCAACCAGATACCCGGCAACCTTACGTCCCCTGCAGGTTCCAAAGGAACGCCTGGGACAGCGGCTGACGCGGGTGGGAGAGAACTCCGCTTGCAAACTGGAAGCCATTCTACAGAAAAAATTCCCGTCAACGCCGCAAAAGCGCTGTTGGGAACCTGATCGTTTGGGACAATCTCTGAAATAACGACATCCAGTCGGTCTGTGTCAAGCTTACCAGTATGAGCACCTCAGACAGTAATTCGTACGTCTTCGAGCCCGGTGACGCAGGCGCAGACGTTTCACAACAGATCCGGGACATCTCGGAAGTCCCCGCCATCGAGGTCATCACCACGGCCGCCGTGCACCTCATGAGCGCAGCCGCGGTAAAGCTTGGCCTGGCCGCAGAAGACAACGCGGCCGAGCTGAAGGACCTGGACGAGGCCCGGAAGCTGATCACCGCCCTGGCCGGTCTGGTGACGGCAGCTGCCCCCGAAATCGGCTCGCAGCACGCCGGACCGTTGCGCGATGGGCTGCGGTCCCTCCAGCTGGCGTTCCGTGAAGAGTCACTGATTCCGGATGCACCGGGCAAGGGCCCGGGCGAAAAGTACACCGGCGCAGTGAACTAAGGAAGAACCCACCCAAGCAGCGTCCGACGGCGGGACGGCCTTTCAAGGTCGTCCCGCCGTCGTCGTTTCCAGGCAAAGCACCCGGGGCTTGACCGGCCACTCCGTACCTGCCGTTCAGCGCGGCGGACGGAAATATCAGGCGGCGGCTTTTCGGCGGCGCTGCTGGAGGGCCAGGCCCACCAGGCACAGCACGACGCCGGCGGCGCCAACCGAAACGAAACCCCCGGACGGTCCCATGAGGTCGATGAAGATGCCGGCCAGCGGCGAGCCGAGGGCAACACCGGCGGTCAGGGCTGAGCCGTACCAGCCCATCGCCTCCCCGCGCCGTTCCTCCGACACCAGGTCCGCGACCTTTTCGGAGGCTGCGGAGAGGACGGGAGCGCAGAGCATGCCGGGCAGGATGGAAACCAGTGCCAGCGTCCAGGTGTCGTGGGCGAAGGCCATGGGCAGCGTCAGCGCCGCCATTCCCAGCAGCAGGATGACAGGCGGGATGGGCCGGTGCATGGCGCCGTAGATGAGTCCGCCCACCACCGAGGCGGCGCACCAGAAGACGAACACGATGCCGATCTCGCTCTGGCGCCCTCCGGTTTCCAGCGCCGCAACGATGCCAACGTCGGTGCCGCTCAGGACCATGCCGGCGCCGGCGGCAACGGCAAAGAGTGCCGCGACCGTTGCGGTGAACCACGCGAAGCCGCCCGCCAGCCTTCCGCGCAGTCCCTCTGCCGCACGGCTGGCCGTCCCGGCCGGTGACAGTTCCGCGGCGGCTTCCTGGACGTGGGCCGGAGCGGTGGCGACCACGGCGGCTTCCGCGGCATGTTGCTCATCCCCGGCGCATTCGACGGTTTGCGCCGGGCTGCGGGTGGGCGGGTTGAACCACATGAGGGACAGCCCTGCCAGGGACGTGGCCACGCCCACCACTGTCAACCCGGCAACGGTGAATCCACTGGTGGCCACCACGGCGCCGGCGGCCGGCCCGATCATGAATACCATTTCGGTGGTGATGGCGTCCAGGGCGAACGCGGTGCGGCGCTGGTCGCCCTCCGCCAGGACGCCCAGGGACTGCCGGACCACGCTGAAAATTGGCAGCGTGAGCAGGCCGCCCACGAAGACCAGTGGGAGGAGCCACTGGTAGGACACGTGCGGCACCACAGACCAGATCAGCGTCTCCGAGATCACGGACGGGATGAGTGCGGTCCGCAACCCTACGGTGTCAACGCGCCTGCCGCGCCACGGGGCGCCCAGGGCAATACCGATGGTCATGACCGCTGCGGCGGCGCCGGCCGCGGCATAGCCCTGGCCAAGGGTGAGGACGATGTGCAGGGTCAGGAGCACCCCGGCCGCTGAGTGCGGGATGCGGGCGATCATGCCAACCAGCAGCAGCCGGCGGATTGGCCGGACGGCGAGCAACTCCCGGTAGAGAGCGAAATTCACGAAACGGTCCTTCAGGGTATGCCGCAGCACTGGCGGGGATCACCCATCCGGCTGCGTCTAGTCGGGAGCGCGCCTCAGTTTGATTTCCAAGGAGTCGACGCGCTCCCCAAACAATACATTCCGCGACCACTCCGCCTGGAGGTTGGCCACCAGTTCCTGGACACCGGCGGCGTCCAGGCCGTCCTCAAGGTACAGCACCACCTGAAGTTCCGGCCCGGCACCCCCGCCAGGGACTACTGCGCCATCGGCAGCACTGGAAGCCACTCCCCTGCCCGGCATAAGCCCAATGCTGCGGATGGCGGCGAACCCGGAGGCTGCGCGCGCCATTTCATCGGCCAGCTGGGGGTCGTTGTAGGAGGGGGTCCAGTCGTGCTGCTTTGCCAGTGCCCAGACCCCCGGACGGCGCACCACGAACGTCACGTCGGCGCCCGGGTCCAGGACCAGGAGCTCGGCGCCTTCGGCGACTGCCGAGAGGGCAGCCCGCGCGGCGTACACGGCGACGGGCCGGGCCTCGGGATGCCAGGCGGCCAGCGCGGCGGCCGAGGTGAAGGCGGGGAGGGCAGTCCTGCCGTCAGCCGCCTTCAGCGTTACCAGCGCCATGTCCGCCTGCTTGTCAGCGTGCAGTCCGTGGGCTGTTTCCGACTCTTCAGCCAGCTGCGCAACAATCGGAATGAAGACCCGGGCCGTTGCCAGGGCGGCCACGACGCCCGCTTCATCGCCTGCCCCTTGCCGGAGCGCGTCCAGGGCGGCGAGGTAGCCGGCGTCGGCCGTTCCGTCGTCCTCGAAGTTGTGGATCCTGCCGTCGTCACCGGCCAGGCTGCGTCCTGCCCATGGCTGGCCCGCCGAATCCGTGGCGCCACCAGCGCCGGACAGGGCTGCCGCGATATGTCCGGGCAGCTGGCGTGCTGGCTGCCGCCCTGGCTCCTCGACGTTAGGCATGGGGTCGATGTCCGCCGGGTCAGCGCCGGCCGGCGACGTCGAGGGCTTCGGGCAGCGTGAAGGCTCCGGCGTACAGGGCCTTGCCCACAATCGCGCCTTCCACGCCCAGCGGGACCAGGGACCGGAGGACCTTCAGGTCGTCCAGGCTGGAGATGCCGCCGGAAGCCACAACCGGCTTGCCGGTCTTTTCCACCATCTGGCGGAGGAGTTCGACGTTGGGGCCCTGCAGAGTGCCGTCCTTGGTCACGTCGGTCACGACGTAGCGGGAGCAGCCGGCCTCTTCGAGACGGCCAAGGACCTCCCAGAGGTCCCCGCCTTCCTTGGTCCAGCCGCGGCCGGCGAGGGTTGTTCCGCGGACGTCGAGGCCCACGGCGATTTTGTCGCCAAAGCGTTCGATGGCCCGGCGGGTCCACTCCGGGTTCTCCAGTGCTGCCGTTCCCAGGTTGACCCGGGCCACGCCCAGGTCAAGGGCGGCTTCCAGTGTTTCGTCGTCGCGGAGGCCTCCGGAGAGCTCCACCTTGATGTCCAGCCGGCCCACGACTTCCCGGAGCAGGTCTGCGTTGGAGCCGCGGCCGAAGGCGGCGTCCAGGTCCACCAGGTGCACCCATTCGGCGCCTTGCTGCTGCCAGTTCAGCGCAGCTTCAAGGGGGGTGCCGTAGCTGGTTTCACTGCCCGCCTCGCCCTGGACCAGCCGGACGGCCTGGCCGTTGACGACGTCGACGGCTGGCAGCAGTTCAAGTACCGGCAGGTCATGTGCGGTGGTCATACTCATCCTCGGTGTCGATTTCGGTGCGGAAAGCAGGTCGCTGGGTCCGCGATGCTGTTGGGGTGAAGTTGGCGGCCCTCGCGCTGTGGGCTGTGGTCAGTTTGCCGGCAGGGTCAGCAGGTAGGCCGCCACCAGTGACATGGCGGCCAGGACGTAGAACGCCACCTGTGTCCAGAGTGGCTTGCGCTGCTGCCGGAATGAGATGCCGCCACCGATGAGGATGCCGGCGAGGCCCATCAGGAGTACCGACCACATCTAGGCGTCACTGCCGGCGTCCGCCGGTGCTGCAGCGGATTGACCGCCGGCCGGTTTCCGCAGGCCTTCCACCCAGTTGCGCAGGAGCCGCGCACCGGCGTCGCCGGACTTTTCGGGGTGGAACTGGGTGGCGCAGAGGGGGCCGTTCTCGACGGCGGCGATGAAGGGGCCGCCGTGTTCGGACCAGGTGACCAGGGGCGGCGCCATCCGTGGCTGGATGACGTCGAAGTTCCATTCCTGCACGCCGTATGAGTGCACGAAGTAGAAGCGTTCGTTTTCGACCCCGGCAAAGAGTTTGGAGCCTTCCGGCACCTTGACCGTGTTCCAGCCCATGTGCGGAACCACCTCCGCGGGGAGGGCCTCTACCTTGCCGGGCCATTCGCCAATGCCTTCGGCTTCGGTGCCGTGTTCCACTCCGGCTTCAAAAAGGACCTGGAGGCCCACGCAGATTCCAAGCACGGGGCGTCCGCCTGCTACCCGCCTGCCGATCAGCCTGATGCCGTCCACGGCCTTGAGTTCGCGCATGACGGTCTCGAACGCACCTACGCCCGGAACCACCAGGCCGTCCGCGTTCAGTACATCCTCGGGCTTGGCGCTCAGGACTACTTCCGCGCCGGCACGTTCCAGTGCCCGGACTGCGGACCTGACGTTCCCGGAACCGTAATCGAGCACGGTGACCGTGGGTTTGCCCTCAGGTGAAGGCAGCTTGCCTGATGCTGACGGATCGATGATCGCGCCGTCTTTGAGGACCTGGCCGCTCACAGCGCCCCCTTGGTGGAGGGGATGCCTTCAACCCGGGGATCGGGTTCGACGGCGGCGCGGAGGGCGCGGGCGAAGGCTTTGAACTGTGCCTCGACGATGTGGTGCGGGTCCCGTCCGGCCAGCACGTTCATGTGCAGGCAGATGCCGGCGTGCAGTGTGATGGCTTCGAAGACGTGGCGGGTCAGGGAACCGGTGAAGTGGCCGCCGATCAGGTGGTACTCCTGCCCGGCCGGCTCGCCCCCGTGCACCAGGTACGGGCGTCCGGACACGTCCACCACAGCGTTCGCAAGCGCTTCGTCCAGCGGAACGGTGGCCTCACCGAACCGGCGGATCCCGGCCTTGTTCCCGAGGGCGGTCCGCAGGACCTCGCCGAAGGTGATGGCCACGTCCTCAACAGTGTGGTGGACGTCGATGTGGGTGTCACCCGTGGCCTTGACCGTCATGTCGATCAGGGAGTGCTTGCACAGGGCCGTGAGCATGTGGTCGTAGAACGGCACGGAGGTATCGATGTCCGATACGCCGGTTCCATCGAGGTTGATCTCCACGAGCACGGAGGACTCGCTGGTGGCACGCTCCATGCGGGCGGTCCGGGCCGCAGCCGTATTCGATCCGGTGGGACTCATGGTGAAGGATCCTTTGTGGGAGAAGAAGTAGTTCAAGGCGCCCAGCGCCGCAGTATCAAGTCTAGGCGGGAAGCGCGGCCTGGCCCGCAAGGATGCGTTCCAGGGAGGTAAGGAAGGCTGTGGTTTCCGCCTCAGTGCCTGCGGTGACCCGAAGGTGGCCGGGGATGCCCACGTCGCGGATGAGCACTCCGGCGTCCAGCAGCTCCTGCCATACCTGGTGCGGATTTTCCAGGCCCCCGAAGAACACGTAGTTGGAGTCCGAGGCGGCAGGCTTGAGGCCCATCCTGGTCAGTTCGGCCACAATGCGGTCCCGCTGCGCCTTGATGTCCTGGACATCGGCCATCAGTGCCTCGCGGTGTTGGAGCGCGGCCAGTGCGGTTGCCTGGGTAATCGCGGACAGGTGGTACGGAAGGCGCACCAGCCGCAGGGCATCGGTGACCTCCGGGGCCGCGGCCATGTAGCCGAGGCGGGCGCCGGCGAGTGCGAAGGCCTTGCTCATGGTGCGGGAAACTATCAGCCGCTCCCGGCCGGGCAGCAGGGTCAGGGCGCTGGGCGTGCCGTCATGCGCGAACTCGTGGTAGGCCTCGTCGACGATCACCACGGTCTGGCTGTCCTCGCCGGCGTCATAGACAGCCTCCACAACGTCAAGCCCCAGGCCGGTCCCCGTGGGGTTGTTGGGCGAGCAGAGGAAGACGATGTTGGGCCGCAGCTCCTCGACCTGCCGGGCGGCGGATTCGGCGCTCAGGTCGTAGCCTTCCGAGCGCACTCCCGTGATGTATTGGGTGTCGGTTCCGCTGGCGAGCAGGGGGTACATGGAGTACGTGGGTGGAAAGCCCAGGGCGGTGCGGCCGGGGCCGCCGAAGGCCTGGAGGATCTGCTGCAGGACCTCGTTGGAGCCGTTGGCTGCCCAGAGGTTTGATTCGTCGAGCCCGTGCCCCAGGTATTCCGCGAGAGCTTTCCGCAGGTCGGTGAATTCCCTGTCCGGGTACCGGTTGAGGCCTGCAGCTGCTTCCGTGACCGCCGCGCTGATGGCGGCGCGCACGTCCGCCGGAACACCATGGGTGTTCTCATTGACGTTCAGCAAAATGGGAACGTCCAGTTGGGGTGCCCCGTAGGGGGTCAGCCCGCGAAGATTGCTGCGGAGGGGAAGTCGGTTCAGACGCTCTAGCTGGTCGTTCACCTGAACAGTTTAGTTGCCGCGGCAACTACCGGAAAATGTGACGGATTCTGTTCGCCACCGGCGTTGCTGTCCCGGTCATCTTTCTCAAAGGCCAACACCAGGTGCCGCTCAGTGCGTGGGGACGAACAGCTGCTGCCCCGGCAGCACAGCGGCGGCCGGAAGGTTGTTGAGCTGGACGATGTCCGCCACCACGTCCCGGGCATCGCGGTCCGGAGCAACAGCGCCTGCGATGCTCCACAACGACTGGCCCGCCTGCACCGTCACGGTGACCGTCGGCGTCACGGCCAAATCCGCAGCTGAATCGGATGCCTTGGCCGGTGCGTTGAAAAGTCCGGACAGGGACAGCAGGAGTACCGCGAGGAGCACAAGCGGAACTCCGATCAGGACGATCCGCCCCCGGCGGGTCAGCCGCAGGGGCGCTGCTGACGGCGTCCGGCGCTGCGAGGGCTTCCGGGTCTGCAGGGAAACGCGGTGCGTAGGTGAAACCTGGTGAAGAGATAAAGCTGACATGAACTAAGCCCTCCTGGACCTGCCGTGCTGCCCGGGTGTCCGCCCGCTGCCGCCCTGCCGTTCACACCGTGTCCGGAGCTCCTCCGGCCATGTTTTCGAACGGGGCAATCGCTGGTTAGAACACATGTTCGAACTTTGCTTGTTAAGTTTTAGCACCTATCAACGAACAATGTCGAGACTCGCTAGAACAAATGTTTGGAAAAGCAATGTGGCTGGCCTAGCTTTGAACCAAAGAACAACCACCACTGAAGTTGAACAGCAGGGTCTGACAATGACAGTGGGAGTCCTTCCGGCGGCGCTGTGGAACAGGCCGCAACGGAAGATCCGGCGGCAAGCGAAAGGCATTGGCGAATATGGCAGCAGCAGCCGCCGGGGGCAGGACCGCCCCGCAACCCAGGAAGACCGCCAAGGGCTTGACCCCCCGGCAGAAGAAGATCCTCGAAACCATCCAGCGCTCGGTCAATGACAACGGCTACCCGCCCTCCATGCGGGAGATCGGCGACACGGTTGGCCTGGCCAGCCTGTCCAGCGTGACCCACCAGCTCTCGCAGCTGGAGAAGCTGGGTTACCTGCGGCGCGACCCCAAACGGCCGCGGGCCATGGAGGTGCTGATGCCCCTCACGCTGGACAGCGGAAGCAATGCCGCCGGCGCCTCCCCCGCGCCGCAGGCCACGGGCGGCGGTGCCACGGTAACGGAGCTGCCCACCGCGCTGGATACGGCCATGGTTCCGCTGGTTGGCCGGATTGCTGCCGGCGGTCCCATCCTCGCTGAGCAGCTCGTGGAGGATGTCATGCCGCTCCCCCGCCAGCTGGTCGGCCAGGGCGAGCTCTTCATGCTTAGGGTGGCCGGCGACTCCATGGTGGATGCCGCCATCTGTGACGGTGACTGGGTGGTGGTGCGGCGCCAGGCGGACGCAGCCAACGGGGACATCGTTGCTGCCCTGCTGGATGACGAGGCAACCGTCAAGACATTCCGCCAGCGCGACGGCCACACCTGGCTGCTGCCCCAAAACACGCAGTACGAACCCATTCTGGGCGACCATGCCACCATCATGGGCAAGGTTGTCTCGGTCCTGCGTTCCCTCTGACCGGGTCTCCCGCGAAGGGACGGCCTGCCGGAAATTGCACGGCGGCTGCCCCCGCTGGCGTCGTTCGCCTGCCGGGCCCTACGTGGCCGCGTCCGCGCCCAGCCTGGCCAATGCCGCCAGCGCCTTGCTGCGGTCCGTGGTAGCCCAGAACGGCGGCAGAGCGCCGCGGAGGAATCCGGCGTAGCGCTCTGTTGCCAGCCGGGAATCCAGAACGGCCACCACGCCCTTGTCTCCCGTGGACCGGATCAGGCGGCCGGCACCCTGGGCCAGCCTGATGGCGGCATGCGTGGCCGAGACGGACATGAAGCCGTTTCCGCCGGCCTGGGCCACGGCACGCGAACGCGCGGTCATCAGCGGATCATCCGGCCTGGGGAACGGGATGCGGTCGATCACCACCAGGCGGCAGGAGCCTCCCGGAACGTCAACCCCCTGCCACAGGGACATAGTCCCGAAGAGGCAGGTGTCCGGTTCGTCGGCGAACTGCTTCACCAAAGCGGTCATGGTCGACTCGCCCTGGCAGAGGACAGTCACATCGAGCTTCGGCCGCAGGGCGTCGGCAGCCTCTTCGGCAGCCCGTCGGGATGAAAACAGGCAGAGGGCACCCCCGCCGGACGCTTTGATGAGCGCTTCCAGTTCCTCCAGCGCCTCCGGCGAAACGCCGCGGCCCGGCTTTGGCAGGTGGCCGGCCACGTAGAGGATGCCCTGTTTCGGGTAGTCGAAGGGCGAGCCGACATCCACACCCGTCCAGCTGGGTGCGCCGTCGCCGATAAGGCCCAGTCCCCCGGCCGCGGGTTCAAATGCCGAGCCAATGGCGAGGGTTGCGGACGTCAGCACGACGGTGTGCCCGGCGAAGAGTCCTTCCCGGAGCCTGCCTGCCACGGACAGCGGCGCGATGTTGACCAGCACCGGGGCATTGTCATCGGGCTGGGAATATCCCTGGCCGGGATCGAACGTGCCGGCCCGGGAAAACCACACGACCTCGCGGTTTTCACGGGCAGCAATAAGCCGCTCACACAATTCCAGGATGAGCATGAGGCGGGACCGGGCCAGCTGGCGGCCGCCGTCGGCCGTGGCGTTGCTGTCCCCCTTGGAATCGGACAACGCGGCCCGGCACGCCTCCCGCAACTGGTCCATGCAGTCCAGCTGTTCGTCGTTCAGCCCGTTGGGAAGCAGGCCGCTGGGCGCACCGGCGAGGGCCAGTTCAAGGTTTGCGGCTGCGGCGTTCAGCGCGTCCACCGTGATGGCGGTATGTTTGCGGGCGCCGGAAGCGGCAGCGTGGACCATGGCCACCGACAGCTGACCGGACACGGCTCCGGTGACCCGGTCCTGCAACTCGTGCGCTTCATCCACCACCACGACGTCGTACTCGGGCAGGACTGCAAGTCCTTCGAAGGCGCTGACGGCCAGCATGGCGTGATTCGTCACCACCACATCTGCCTCGGCTGCGTCCTGCCGGGCCAGCTCGCTGAAGCACTCGGCGGCCATGGGGCACTTTTGGGCCCCCAGGCACTCCATGGAAGTGACGGAGACCTGGCGCCAGGCACGGTCCGTCACACCCGGCAGGAGCTCATCCCGGTCCCCGGTGGCCGTCTTCTCCGCCCACTCGCGGAGCCGCACCACCTCCTTGCCAAGCTGGGACGAGGGTCCGCCCACGGAGGCGGCAAAGTGCGGGACGCTGGTGTCTTCGCCCAAAGAGAAAAGCTGACCCTCGGAAGGCTCCTCGGAGGGGAACCCGCCTTCCAGTTTGTGCCGGCAGACATAGTTTGACCGGCCTTTCACCAAGGCAACCTTGACCGGCCGTTCCAGGGCCGGGGTGATGTTCTTCAGCAGCCGCGGCAGGTCCCTGCCAACAATCTGGGTTTGCAGGGCCAGCGTGGCCGTGGACACCAGAGCGGGCTTGTTGCTCTCCAGGGCGTGGGCGATGAGCGGCACCAGGTAGGCCAGCGACTTGCCCGTGCCCGTGCCCGCCTGGACCAGCAGGTGGTTGCCGGTTTTGATGGCCCGGGCCACCTGCCGGGCCATCTCGTGTTGTCCGGTGCGGCTTTGTCCGCCCATGCCGGCGACGGCGCGGTCGAGCAGTTCGATGACGAACTGCTCGCCGGCCGTCTGCGCGGTTTCGCCGGCGGCGGGGTCACTCATTGACGATGAATGGTTCCAGTTCGGACGCCAGGCCCTCGCGGACCTTCACCGCAGCCCTGGTACCTGCCTCAACGTGGTCAACGCTGAGGATTTCAGCGTCGGACTCATGGAGCTTGCTGACCAGGTCTCCGCGGTCATACGGGATGAGGAGTTCCATCTTGACCGAAGGCCGGGGAATGGCTTCGCTGATGGCCTTCAGCAGTTCCGGGATGCCCTCACCCGTCCGGGCCGAGACCACCACATGCCGCGGTTCGCGCTGCTTCAGGCGCTCCACCACGAACGGGTCAGCTGCATCAGCCTTGTTCAGCACGATGATCTCCGGCACCTTGCGGGCATCAACTTCGCTCAAGACCTTCCGGACGGCGGCGATCTGCCCTTCGGGGTCCGGATGCGACACGTCCACCACGTGCAGGATCAGATCCGAGTCCGCCACTTCCTCGAGGGTCGAACGGAAGGCCTCCACCAGCTGGGTGGGCAGCGAACGGACGAATCCGACGGTGTCGGCCAGGGTGTATCCCAGGCCGTCCGCGGTTTCCGCCTTGCGGACGGTGGGATCCAGGGTGGCGAACAGTGCGTTCTCCACGAGGACTCCGGCGTCCGTAAGCCGGTTCAGCAGTGAGGACTTGCCGGCGTTGGTATACCCGGCAATCGCCACGGAGGGCACTTCATTACGACGGCGGTTGGCCCGCTTGGTCTCGCGTGCCGGCTTCATTGCGGCGATTTCACGCCGCAGCTTCGCCATGCGGGTACGGATCCGGCGCCGGTCCAACTCGATCTTGGTTTCACCAGGACCTCGGGAGCCCATGCCGGCGGCAGCGCCACCCACCTGGCCACCGGCCTGGCGGGACATCGACTCACCCCAGCCGCGGAGGCGCGGAAGCAGGTACTCGAGCTGCGCGAGCTCCACCTGCGCTTTGCCTTCACGGCTCTTGGCATGCTGGGCGAAGATGTCAAGGATCAGCGCCGTGCGGTCGATGACCTTGACCTTGACGATGTCCTCAAGTCCGCGGCGCTGGGAAGGCGCAAGTTCAGCGTCCACCACCACCGTGTCCGCGCCCGTGGACATGACGATGTCCTTGAGCTCCAGTGCCTTGCCTGACCCCAGGAAGGTTCCCGGGTCCGGCTTGTCACGGCGTTGCACCATGCCATCCAGGACCTCCGAACCGGCGGTCTCGGCGAGGGCTGCCAGCTCACGCAGCGAGTTTTCGGCGTCGGCAAGCGTTCCCTCGGACCAAATCCCGGCCAGGACCACGCGCTCCAGGCGCAGCTGGCGGTATTCAACCTCGGTGACGTCTTCGAGCTCGGTGGACAGGCCTGCCCTTCGGCGCAGCGCGCGCCGTTCCTCGAGGTCCTGCTGGTCGCCGTCGTATGTTGAGTGTTCTTCGTCGAGCCGGGAAATGGCCTGCGCCTTGCCGAGCACCGCTTTTCCATTGCCGCTGCTCTCACCGCCGGGCGTGCTGACAGTCTTGGCCGGGACGTCCTTGGCGAGGATCCGGTCGATAACAGCCTGGATTTCCTGCGGACTCATGTCCTGGGCGGCTGGATCGGAACCGGTGTTGGGCTGGCTGGTCATGGTCTCCTTTGAAGATTCGGCAATTCCAGAATAGTGCTGATTGCTTGGAAGTTGGAACGTATTCGCGCTGGGCTGACGGCCTGCGGTCATGCAATTCTCCTGGTTGTCTCGCGGCCGGCTGCGATGCCGGGGCCGGGATGCCGCGTCAGAAGGGCGGCAGGGCTAAAAAGGCCGGAAAAATAGCGGGAAGTGCAGCAGGAGGCTGACTTTCGAGTATCGTCCGGCGGCCGGGCAGAACAGATGCGTCTGGCCGGTGCACAAGCGGAAGGCTGAAAAACCTGCATCGCTGCGGGACGGGCTGTCGCTGGAGGACAGGCTGCGGGGACGGGCGTGGCCCGTGCCGGCTACTCGAAGATCAGGAACATGCCATCCAGCGTAGCAGAGGGGGTTCTGCACGGTTTCCCATTACGCTGCAAGGGGAACTACTCTGGCCAGTTATGGAGTCCGCACACTATTTCAGCACGTCCCCCGCCGGCCCCTTTACCCGTAAGCCACTCACGGTGGAGCTGGCCGGCGAGACCCGCAGGCTCCACACCTCCGCGGGAATCTTCAGCCCGGACGGGATCGACAAGGGCACCGCAGTGCTCCTCGCCGGTGTTCCGGCGCCGCACCCCCAGGGGAACCTGCTGGATATCGGATGCGGCTGGGGGCCCATCGCACTCACCATGGCGCTGCTGGCGCCCGGGTCGACGGTCTACGCCGTGGACGTCAACGAACGCTGCGTCGCCCTGACCAACGAAAACGCGGCCGCGCTGGGGCTGTCCAACGTCGTCGCCAGTACACCCCAGGAGGTGGACGCCGGCGTCAGGTTCGACACCATCTGGTCCAACCCGCCCATCCGGATTGGCAAGGAGGAACTGCACGCCCTGCTGAAGCTGTGGCTTCCGCGCCTCGCGGACGGCGGCACGGCATGGCTGGTGGTACAGAAGAACCTGGGCTCGGATTCGCTCCAGCGCTGGCTGGCCGCCGAACTGGACAGTTCCTATACCGTGACCCGCGAGTCAACGTCCAAGTCCTTCCGGATCCTGAAGGTTACGAAAGCGTCCCGCTCGCCACAATGACGGCGGGGCCGCTGAGTTCCACGTGCTCGTGGCCGGCGGGGCCGGCGAAGAACTTCACGCCCACCACACCTCCGGGAACGTTGACCCGCCAGGCATCAGGGGCTTCCGCGCCGGCCCAGTGCCGGATGGCGACGGCGGCAGCACAGGCCCCCGTTCCGCAGGACTGGGTCTCCCCCACGCCTCGCTCATGCACCCGCATGGTCACGGATCCGACGCCGTCATGGACCAGAGGCTCCGCAGGGACGACGAACTCCACATTGGTCCCATTCACGGGGACCGGATCGACCTTGGGAGCCGTGAAGAGGCGGGTGCCTTCGAGCTCGCTGAGTTCCGCGAGGGCCACTACGGTGTGTGGGTTGCCCATGCTCACGGAGAGGGCCGGCCGGGGAACTTCCAGGCCGTCGGCAGTAACCAGGGAATCCATCGCCTTGGCGCTGGCCTCCCCGGGGAATATGAACTCCCACGGGCCCATGTCCACCGCGTAACCGTTCCCTGTCCGGACCACGGTCTTGACCCCTCCGCGGGTGCCGATGGTGAGTGATCCGCCGTCGGGCAGGTCGATCAGGCCCTCGGACCGCAGGAAGTGGACGAAGACCCGCACGCCGTTGCCGCACATTTCAGACAGTGAGCCGTCGGCATTGCGGTAATCCATGAACCATTCCGCGTCCGGGGCATCGGTGAGCAGTTCCCGGCCTTCCGGCAGGAAACGGGACGGGACAGCCCTGATCAGGCCGTCGGCGCCGATTCCCCGGTGCCGGTCGCAGAGCGCTGCGGCCTGGTCTGCGCCGATGGCGTGCACCCCCTCGGGATCGGCCACCAGGACGAAGTCGTTGCCGGTGCCATGCCCCTTGGAAAAGCGGAGCCCGCTCAGTGCGTGCAAGGCAGTCCCAGTGGCTTCTGCGGGGGTTGCATTCATGGTCACAAGCGTAACGGCGGATGCCGCCGGTGCTGAAACCGCGGCTACCGGCCCGGATCCTGGACGCACACCTCGGCCGCCTTACCCGTCAGCTCCGGGTCCTGCCAGTTCAGCCAGGTGATGCGGGGGTCGGCGCGGAACCACGTCAACTGGCGGCGGGCGAACTGCCGGGTGGCCACGATTGTTTCCTCTGCGGCCTGCTCAACTGTTGACGTGCCGTCGATGACCCGCAGGAACTGTGAATAGCCCAGTGCACGGGATGCTGTTTTGCCCTGCCGAAGGCCCCGCGCGTCCAGCATCCGGACCTCCTCCAGCAGGCCGGACTCCACCATCCGGTGAACCCGTACCGCCAAGCGCTCCCGCAGGACCTCCCGGTCCACGCTCAGGCCCACCTGAACCGCAGGCTGGTAGTACTCGCGGCGCGGCATGAAGGAACTGAAGGGCCGTCCGGTAAGTTCATGGACTTCCAGTGCGCGGATAATCCGCCGGGCGTCCGAGACCCTGTCCGCGGATACGGGGTCCAGGGCCCTCAGCCTGTCCAGCAGCGCCGGGGTCCCCAGCCGTATGTGGTCCGCCTCCAGCCGTGCACGGAGCTTGGGGTCGGTCCCCGGGAACTCCAGGACGTCCAGGGCGGCCCGCACGTACAGTCCGGAGCCGCCCGCCAGGATTGCGCGCTTGCCGCGGGCATGGATATCCCCGATGAGGCTGCGGGCCTGTTGCTGGAAGTCCGAGACGCTGGCTTCCTGGGTCACGTCCAGGATGTCCAGGAGGTGGTGCGGCACTCCCCTGCGCTCGGCCGTCGTGATTTTGGCAGTGCCAATGTCCATGCCGCGGTAGAACTGCATGGCGTCAGCGTTGATGACCTCGCCGTCCAGCGCGAGGGCAAGGTTGACGGCCAGGTCGGATTTGCCGGAGCCGGTGGGACCGACGACGGCGATGACAGGCGGGGCAGTCACCTTCAGCGGGTGCGCAGCGGCAGCGAGGGCATGCCAAGGGAGACAGCCTTGGGTCCTGCGCTGGAGCCGGGGGCAGGCGCACCACAGGAGTCGGCCTGGGACCTGTCCCAGGCGTCCCCCGCCCGGGACCGGCGCAGGCTGTAGTCCTCCGGCGTGGGATCGGCCACCAGGTGGAAGGCCGCCGCCTCCGTAATGGTGACGGTGACGAGGTCTCCGGGCCTGGGTGCCGGGGCCCCTTCGGGGACTGAGAAGTGGACCAGCCGCTGGTCCTGGGAGCGGCCGGACAACCGGTGGGTTTCCTCCGACTTCCGTCCGGACTGGGCGGTGACCATGACTTCCAGCCTCCGGCCCAATTGCTTCCGGTTTTCCTCGGCGGCGATCCTGTCCTGCAGGGCGGTGAGGCGTTCGAAGCGTTCCTGGACCACGGCCTTCGGCAGCTGGTCCGGCAGGTCGGCAGCGGGCGTGCCGGGGCGCTTTGAATACTGGAAGGTGAAGGCAGTGGCAAAGCGTGACTTTTCCACCACGTCCAGCGTCGCCTGGAAGTCCTCTTCAGTTTCGCCCGGGAAGCCGACGATGATGTCGGTGGAGATGGCGGCGTGTGGAATCCTGTCCCGGACCTTGTCCAGGATGCCCAGGAACTTCGTGGAACGGTAGGAACGCTTCATGGCGCGGAGGATGCGGTCCGAACCGGACTGCAGGGGCATGTGCAGCTGCGGCATCACGTTGGGCGTCTCGGCCATGGCATCAATGACGTCATCGGTGAAGGCGGCCGGGTGCGGGCTGGTGAAGCGGACGCGTTCAAGGCCCTCGATTTCGCCGCAGGCGCGAAGGAGTTTGGAGAAGGCCTGGCGGTCGCCGAACTCGACACCGTAGGAGTTGACGTTCTGGCCCAGGAGGGTCACTTCGATGGCGCCGTCGTCCACGAGGGCCTGGATTTCGGCGAGGATGTCTCCGGGCCGGCGGTCCTTTTCCTTGCCGCGAAGGGCCGGCACGATGCAGAACGTGCACGTGTTGTTGCAGCCAACGGAGATGGATACCCAGCCGGAGTAGACGGAGTCGCGTTTGGTGGGGAGCGTGGAGGGGAAGACGTCCAGGGACTCCAGGATTTCCAGCTGGGCCTCGTTGTTGTGCCGTGCACGGTCCAAAAGTGCGGGCAGGGCGCCGACGTTGTGGGTGCCGAAGACAGCATCCACCCATGGTGCCTTCTTGAGAATGGTTTCGCGGTCCTTTTGGGCCAGGCACCCGCCCACGGCGATCTGCATGCCGGGGTTGGCGGCCTTCATGGGCGCCAGGATGCCGAGGTTGCCGTAGAGCTTGTTGTCCGCGTTCTCCCGGACTGCGCAGGTATTGAACACGACCACGTCAGCATGGTCGCCGGCTGCCGGTACGTAGCCCGCATCCTCCAGCATGCCGGCCATGCGTTCGGAGTCGTGCACGTTCATCTGGCAACCGAACGTGCGGACCTGGTAAGTACGCGGCTGCACTGCCCCGGATTGCGGAACAGCACCGGCTTGCGCATCAGCAGCAGGCTCAACGGACGCGGCAGCGCCGGAATGGGGGGAAGGAATGGTCAAACTCACCAGTTAAGGGTACCGGCTTTGGAGCATCCCGCTGTCGGGATCCTGCCGGGAATCCAGGACGTCGTTGACGATCCTGAACGCCTGGGACGGCTGGTAGCCCTTCCTGGCCAGCATGGAGGCGAGCCGCCGGACGGCTTTGTCCCGTTCCGACTGGTCAGGCAAAACCGTCCCGGGCCGGAGCTTGCGCTCCACCAGTGCGCGTGCCGCCGCTTCCTCGTCGGCGTCCGTCAGCTGCTCCAGGGCAGAAGCCGCCGTTTCCTGGTCGATGCCCTTCTCGGCCAGTTCGCGCCGGAGAGCGCCCTTGGCAAGCTTGCGGGACTGGGACCGGCTCCTGACCCACATATCGGCAAACTCGGCGTCATTGATCAGGCGCGCCTCCTGGAACTTGTCCAGCACCGCCTCGGCGACGTGTTCGGGGATATTCCGTTCCGCCAGTTTCCGGGCAAGCTGCAGCCTGCTCTTGGGAGCTGCCGTGAGCTGGCGGTACACGATGGCCTGCGCCACCGAGAACGGATCCGGTTCGGCGTCAACAGCCTGCGGATCCTCAGGGATGGAAAAGCCGTCCGGCGGCCCTGAAGAGGGGCCGCCGGACCGGGCCCGCCGTGAACGTGGTCCGGTCAAGGGCTAGAACCCGTCGACGGCTTTCAGCTTTGGCGCGTCCTTGGACTCGTCCTCGGCGGGCTTGACCCCTACGCCGAGCTTTTCCTTGATCAGGCGTTCCAGTTCAGCCGCGAGCTCGGGGTTGTCGCGCAGGAAGCGGCGCGAGTTCTCCATGCCCTGGCCCAGCTGGTCGCCGTCGTACGTGAACCAGGAACCGGACTTCTTGATGATGCCGTGCTCCACGCCCATGTCGATGATCCCGCCTTCGCGGGAGATGCCCTGGCCGTAGATGATGTCGAACTCAGCAACTTTGAAGGGCGGAGCCATCTTGTTCTTGACGATCTTGGCCTTGGTCCGGTTACCGACGGAATCGGCACCTTCCTTGAGGGTCTGGATCCGCCGGACATCGATGCGGACCGACGCGTAGAACTTCAGGGCCTTACCACCGGTGGTGGTTTCGGGGGAGCCGAAGAAGACACCGATCTTTTCGCGGAGCTGGTTGATGAAGATGGCGGTGGTCTTGGTCTGGCTCAAGCGTCCGGTGATCTTACGCAGGGCCTGGCTCATGAGCCGTGCCTGGAGGCCGACGTGGCTGTCGCCCATGTCACCTTCGATTTCGGCGCGCGGCACCAGGGCGGCGACGGAGTCGATGACGACAACGTCCAGCGATCCCGAGCCGACCAGCATGTCCATGATCTCGAGCGCCTGCTCACCTGTGTCCGGCTGCGACACGAGGAGGGCGTCGGTGTCCACACCCAGCTTGGCGGCGTAGTCGGGGTCCAGGGCGTGTTCTGCGTCGATGAATGCTGCGATGCCGCCGGCGCGCTGGGCATTGGCCACGGCGTGCAGGGCAACGGTGGTCTTACCCGAGGATTCAGGACCATAGATCTCGATGACACGGCCCCGCGGAAGGCCGCCAATCCCCAGAGCGACGTCCAGTGCGATGGAACCGGTGGGGATGACTTCGATCGGGGCGCGTACTTCGTCGCCCAGGCGCATGACCGACCCCTTGCCGAACTGCTTGTCAATCTGGGCAAGCGCTGCTTCCAGCGCTTTTGCACGATCCGGGGCTGCCGCCATGGTTGACACCTCTAATGCTTTCTCGATGGTGGCCTTCGCGGCCGTTTTATTGGTCATCTCTGACGCTACTGGGACCCACTGACATTCCGGCCTGAGGACAACGGCTATGTGGATAAGCCCAATAGAAAAAGCATAGCGTTATCCGAACAGGTATTCGAAGAGTGCCGGTCCTGCGGCGTGTCCGTCCAAGGGCGCTTCGGCTGCGGCAGGCTCACGAAGGACCACCCGGGAAGCCGTTGTTAGGCGCTGCTAGTCGCGGCGAGGGGCGATGTCCCGGCCCAGCCGCCGTTCGGCCGGGACGTCCTGGACATCGCAGACTGCCAGCCAGACTTTGCGCGGTTCGATGCCTGCAGCCAGCGCCTGGTCCGCAGTGCGCCCGCCGACGCCGGTCAGGACCAGGGTACTGCTCAGCACGCGGGAGTACCCCGCACCGAACTCGTCATCCATCAGACGCCAGTACTCGCTGATTCGCATCGGTAAATCCTCTCATGATTGCGGACCCTAGAATTGTTGCCATGAGCAACTCCCCGGATCTCCCGCCGCCGCCGGACGCAGGCGCTGATGCCGCCGATACCGCGCTGCAGAATGTTGAACACCAGATCAGCCTCTTCTGGCGGCGGGCCAGGGCCATCTCCAACCACCTCTCGCGCGAAGTCCACCCGGATATGGAGCCTGCCGCGTACGGGCTGTTAACGGTTATCCGCCGGGAAGGGCCCATCCGCCTGACGGAGCTTGCCATGAACATCGGGGTGGGCAAGCCGTCGGTCAGCCGGCAGATTGCCTTCCTGGAGAGCCTCGGACTGGTATCCAAGGAAGCCGATCCCCTGGACCGCCGGGCACAGTCCATCCGGCTGACGCCCAAGGGCGAAGAGAAGATGCACCAGGTCCAGGACGCCAGGCGCCAGGTTTTCCAGGAACGGCTGCGCGAGTGGCCCGTGCAGGACCTGCAGGAGCTGGCCCGCTACATGGCCAAGCTGAACTCCACCTACGAGCGTGACGGATTCCCCAGGGAAGGCGGAGGCGGCTCCCCCGCAGAAGAGGAATAGCCGCAGCGACGAACGGCCGGCAGGAGTACCACCAGCCGGGCACATCAATCGGGCGCCAACGCAGGAAGCCCCCGGCGCGGCCGGGGGCTTCCTGCGTTCCAAGGCCCACCTGTGGTGGGGCTGGCTTTACCGGGCGCCCGAGAGAAGGCCCGTGGAGAGTTCGTCGTTCAGTTCAGTGTTGAGGTCGCGCTCGAGGTCACGGCCGTAACGCTGGGAGAATTCCTGCGGAACTGTGTCCGGAACTGCGACGCCCTCGGCTACTGCCACACGGTCGCTGACTTCACGGAGCATGCTTGACAACGGAACATCCAGTGCCGAGCAGATTGAGGACAGAAGCTCTGACGAGGCTTCCTTCTGGCCGCGCTCCACTTCGCTGAGATACCCCAGGGAGACGCGGGCGCTGTGCGAAACTTCACGGAGCGTGCGTCCCTGACGCTGGCGGACATCGCGCAGCACATCACCGATTTCGTGACGAAGTACTACCATCTTGCGCTCCTTCTGTTCGCTCTTAGCCTGTTCGGCGAGGCCCACATCCTTCCAGCGGACAACGCCGTTTACGGATACGGGCTGCTTTACCATCTGTATCGCCTTGCTCCCTCATTGGTCAGGTTCACCGTGGGGCGAACCGTCGTGGTCATTTCATCCTAGGCGCCTCCACTATCCGGAAGCGACACAATGTAATAACTAATCGGTACCGGCTTTTGTTCCCGGCAACTTTACGCCCGGTAACTTGGGGTCCGGCAGGCGTCAGGCGGGCAGTGCCTCGAGGAGCCGTTCCAGGGCGGCGGCGCAGGCTGCGGCCCTGATGTCGGGCCTGCTGCCGGTGAAGGAGTATTCGAAAGCCGCCGTTCCGGCCGCTGTGGCAATTCCAATGTAGACGCGCCCCACGGGCTTGCCGTCATGGGCATCGGGACCTGCCACCCCCGTTGTGGAAATCCCGACGTCGGCGCCCAGGACCGTGCGTGCCCCGGCTGCCATGGCACGGGCAACGTCGGGGTCCACGGAGCCGGCACGGGCCAGGAGGTCGGCAGGAACGTGCAGCACCGCCTCCTTCACTGAGTTCTGGTAGGCGACCACACCGCCCTGCAGCATGCCGGAGGCCCCGGGAGTGTCGGCAAGGACAGCGGACACCATCCCCGCCGTCAACGACTCGGCGGTGGCGACGGTCTGCCCGGACTCGAGCGCCTGCTGGACGGCCTGCCCGGCCAAACGGTGGAGGTTGCTCATGCCTGGTCCTGGCCCGTCGCTGATTCCTGCCCGCTGGCTGTGTCCTGCCCCGTCACTGTGTCCTGCCCTGTGACAGTCCCTGCCTGCCGTTTCCCCTTCGCGCGCAGTCGCAGGGCCTCGATGACGTATTCGACGCCGGTCCACAGCGTGATCGCCACGGCAGCCATCATGACGGCAAACGCAACCCAGGACATCCAGGGCGCGAATGCCCCGAACGGCAGGAGATAGAGGAAGATCGCCGCGGTCTGCACCACGGTCTTGAGCTTCCCGCCCCGCGAGGCGGGAATGACCCCGTACCGGATCACGAAGAAGCGCAGGGCGGTGATGCCCCATTCCCGCACCAGGATCACCAGCGTGGCCCACCAGGGCAGCTCACCCAGCAAGGAGAGCATCACCAGCGCGGAGCCGATCAGGAGCTTGTCTGCGATGGGGTCCGCGATCTTGCCGAAGTCCGTGACCAGGTTCCGGCTCCTGGCGATGTCGCCGTCGAGCTTGTCCGTGTAGATGGCGACGGCGAAGGCCGCCACTGCCGCCCAGCGCCATGGTCCGGAAACACTGTGCAGGCCGGGCGCGTCCGCCACGAGGAACCACACAAAAAACGGGACCAGCGCGATGCGGATCATGGTCAGGACGTTGGGAAGGTTCCAGACCCCGGCACGGCCCTGGCCGGCGGCGGTTGCATCGGTGCTAGTCACGTTCCTAGGCTACCGGCCTAGCGCCCGGTGAGGGACCATGCGTCTTCGGAGCCGTCGTCGTCATCGCCGTACCCGCCGGGGGCGGAATCCGAGCCGTCGTAATATTCGACGTTCTGCTTCCGCTGGTCCAGGTCCGCCGCCACCAGGTCTTCGGCGTAGCCGCCCTGGGCGATGTTGGCGTTGGCATTGTCGCTGAGGGCAGCGGTCTGGGAATCGGCGGCGGCCGGCGCCTCCTGGCCCTTCATGGCGGCCAGGACGGCGGCGAGGTCATCAGGTTTGACCAGCACATCGCGCGCCTTGGAGCCCTCGGATGGTCCCACGACGCCGCGGGATTCGAGCAGGTCCATGAGCCGTCCGGCCTTGGCGAACCCGACGCGGAGCTTGCGCTGCAGCATGGAGGTGGAGCCGAACTGCGTGGTGACCACCAGCTCCGTCGCCTGCAGCAGGACCTCGAGGTCATCCCCGATGTCGTCGTCGATCTGCTTCTTGGGCGCTTCGGCAGCAACGTCGTCACGGTAGGAAGCCTGCAGTTGCCCCTTGACGTGTTCCACCACCTTGTGGATCTCCGACTCGGTAACCCAGGCGCCCTGGACGCGCATGGCCTTGGAGGCGCCCATGGGCAGGAAGAGCGCGTCACCCTGGCCAATGAGCTTCTCGGCGCCGGGCTGGTCCAGGACCACGCGGGAGTCGGTGACGGAGGACGTGGCGAAGGCCATGCGCGAGGGCACGTTGGCCTTGATGAGGCCGGTGACAACGTCCACGGACGGCCTCTGGGTGGCCAGCACCAGGTGGATGCCGGCGGCACGGGCAAGCTGGGTGATGCGGACGATCGAGTCCTCCACGTCGCGTGGTGCCACCATCATCAGGTCGGCAAGCTCGTCGACGATCACCAGCAGATACGGGTAGGGCCTGATGACGCGCTTGGAGTCCACCGGCGGCTGAACCTTTCCGGCCCGCACCGCCTTGTTGAAATCGTCGATGTGCTTGAAGCCGTAATTTGCGAGGTCGTCGTAGCGGGCGTCCATTTCGCGGACCACCCACTGCAGCGCCTCGGCGGCTTTTTTGGGGTTGGTGATAATGGGCGTGATCAGGTGCGGGACGCCCTCGTAGGCCGTCAGCTCCACGCGCTTGGGGTCCACCATGACCATGCGCACCTCGTCAGGGGTGGCCCGCATCAGGATGGAGGTGATCATGGAGTTCACGAAGGACGACTTACCGGCGCCGGTGGCCCCTGCCACCAGGAGGTGCGGCATCTTGGCCAGGTTGGCCACCACGTAGCCGCCCTCCACGTCCTTGCCCACACCCATGACCATGGGGTGGTCGGTGCGCCGCGCATTCTGGCTGCGCAGCACGTCGCCCAGTGACACGGTTTCGCGGTCGGTGTTGGGGATTTCGATGCCGATGGCGGACTTGCCGGGGATGGGGCTCAGGATGCGCACGTCGCTGGAGGCCACAGCGTAGGAGATGTTCTTGGACAGCGCGGTGACGCGCTCAACCTTGGTTCCGGGAGCAAGTTCGATTTCGTACCGGGTGACGGTGGGACCACGGCTGAAGCCGGTGACGGTGGCGTCGACGTTGAACTGCTGCAGGGTATCTGTCAGGGCAGCGACGACGGCGTCATTGGCTTCGGTGCGCTCCTTCGGGATCGAGCCGGGTGTCAGGTAGTCCGAGGCAGGGAGGGTGTACGTGACGTCCCCGGCGAGCGAGAGCTGTTCGGTCCGCTGCGGGATGGGAACGGGCGGCGGCGCGGGGGCCACCGGGTTGGAGGGCACGGTGGGCGCGGCGGCGGCTTTGGCGGGAGCGGCGGCACCGGGGATGACCAGGGGGATGGCCTCGGTGGCGTTTTCCGCCGGAGGTGCCTGGGCACCGGAACCCAATCCCTGGGCTGCCTTAATCTTTTCGACGGCGATCTCCGCCTGGGTGGGGCGCCGCACTCCGGGCGCGGGCCGCTCGGGTTCGGGCTCGTCGTCGTCAATGACGGCGTGCTCGAAGGCTTCGTCGCCCACGTAGCCCTCAAGGCCGGCGTCGGACTCCTGGTCCTTGCCGAATAGCTTCCGCTTCTTCTTCTTGGGCGCAGCGGCAGCCGTGCGTTCGAGGTAGCTGCGGTCGTGGGTGTCCTGGTGTTCCTGGTCCATCAGGTCGATGCCCATGAGGTGTTCGTAGGCGCCGCGGATGCGGCGCGGGATCGCCGTGAACGGGGTGGCGGTGATGATCAGTACCGACACAAAGGCCAGCAGGGCATACAGGGCCACAGGCACAGCCGGATGGATGGCGGCCAGCGGCGTGGCGGCCAGGAAGCCGAGCATCCCGCCGGCTTTGCGGAGGCCGTCGAAGCCGTCGGCCACGGTGGGCTGGCCGCCGAGGATATGAGCCAACCCGCACCCGGCGAAGGTCATGATCAGGAAACCGATGCCCACCCGGTTATTGCCCCGGCCGTCCGAGGGCCGGCGGAACAGCCGGAAGGCGCACACGAACAGCATGAGCGGGAGCAGCAGGGAGATCCAGCCGAAGGTGCCGTTCACCACGGCGTAGACGGCGTCCGGGAACCAGCCCGTCAGTCCCCACCATGCGAAGGTGGCGATGAAAATACCAAGGGCCAGGTTGAAGAGGGCGGCACCGTCGCGGCGTTCCTCCGCGGGGAGGCCGCTGACGTCGTGGCCGATGCGGCGCACTCCCCCGCCCACCAGGTGGCCCACTCCAAGCCACGCTCCGCCCACCACGCGCAGCAGCCAGGGCTGGTGGTGCTCGACGGCGGGAAGCTGGCGGGTGCGTGCAGTGCTGGTTGAGCCGCCGCGCCCTGTCCTGCTGGCGGTGGAGCCGGTTCCGCGGCCTGTGGAACTGCCCGCTTTGCTGCCGGAGCTCCCCCTGCCGGTACCTTTGGGCGCGGAAGTAGTACGTGTGGCCATAATAGCCACGGTACCGGAAGCATGCTGTGATTCCGGGGATATCGGGGCCGCCGGGCCACCCGCCGGGCGCCAGGTGCGGACCTGCCCGGACGCGCCCGGGGACCGTCCGGATGCGCCGAAGGGCCCGGTCCATGAAGAACCGGGCCCTTCCGGGTGTGCACCAGCGCGACGCCGGCCTGGTGTCAGGCCTCGAGCACCACCGGAATGATCATGGGCTTGCGGCGCAGCTTGCGGTTGACCCAGGTTCCCACGACGCGGCGTACCACCTGCTGGAGCTGGTGGCTGGTGTGGTCGGCGTGGTTCTGGACCGCTTCCTCCAGGGCTGCGTTGATCTTGGGGATGATGTCGTCGAAGACCGAATCGTCCTCGGCAACGCCGCGGGCGTGGATCTCGGGCCCGGACACCACCTTGCCGGTGGCGCGGTGGACAACGGTGATGATGGAGATGAAGCCTTCATCGCCCAGGATGCGGCGGTCCTTGAGGTCGGCGTCGGTGATCTCGCCCACGCTGGAGCCGTCCACGTAGACGAAGCCCACCTCGACCTGGCCGACGATGTCTGCCTGGTGGTCGCGGAGGTCGATGACCGTGCCGTTGTCAGCAAGGATCACGCTGGCATCCGGGACGCCGGATTCGATGGCGATCTTGCCGTTGGCGATCAGGTGCCGGGTTTCGCCGTGCACGGGCATGGCGTTGAGCGGCTCAAGGATGTTGTAGCAGTAGAGCAGCTCACCGGCGGCGGCGTGGCCGGAGACGTGGACCTTGGCGTTGCCCTTGTGGATCACGTCGGCGCCGAGCTTCAGGAGGCCGTTGATGATGCGGAACACCGCGTTCTCGTTGCCCGGGATGAGGCTGGAGGCCAGGATGACGGTGTCGCCGTCGCCCACCACCACCCGGTGGTCGCCGTTGGCCATCCGGGACAGCGCCGCCATGGGCTCGCCCTGGGAGCCGGTGGACATAAGCACCACGCGGTTGTCCGGAAGGTTGTCGATGTTCTTGATGTCCACGATCAGTCCGGCGGGGACGTCAAGGTAGCCCAGCTTTTCGGCGATGGCCATATTGCGGACCATGGAGCGGCCCACGAAGGCCACCTTGCGGTTGTGCTTGGCCGCTGCATCCAGCACCTGCTGCACGCGGTGGACGTGGGAGGAGAAGGAGGCCACGATGATGCGCTTGGTGGCCTGGCCGAAAAGCCGCTCCAGCGTGGGGCCGATTTCCTTCTCGGCCGTGGTGAATCCGGGGACGTCGGCGTTGGTGGAGTCGGACATGAAGAGGTCCACGCCTTCTTCACCCAGTTTGGCGAAGTGCCGGAGGTCGGTGATGCGTCCGTCCAGCGGCAGCTGGTCCATCTTGAAGTCGCCGGTATGCAGGACAGTGCCGCCCGCCGTGCGGATGAACACCGCCAGGGCATCCGGAATGGAGTGGTTCACGGCCACGAACTCGCATTCGAACGGCCCGAACTTCTCAACCTGGCCCTCTTCCACTGTCAGCGTGTAGGGCCGGATGCGGTGCTCCTGCAGCTTCGCCTCGATCAGCGCGAGGGTCAGCTGAGATCCCACCAGGGGAATGTCGTTGCGCAGGCGCAGCAGGTACGGCACGGCGCCGATGTGGTCCTCGTGGCCGTGCGTGAGGATGACGGCCACGACGTCGTCCAGCCGGTCTTCGATGTAGGAGAAATCCGGCAGGATCAGGTCAACGCCGGGCTGGGTTTCCTCGGGAAAGAGGACGCCGCAGTCCACGATCAGCAGCTTGCCGTCGATTTCGAACACGGCCATATTCCGGCCGATCTCCCCGAGTCCGCCAAGCGGAACGATCCTGAGCGTGCCCTGGGGCAGGCGCGGAGGGGTGACAAGGCCGGTAAGGGCAGTTTGGGTCATAGTGCACTACTTTCCAGGCGGAAGGGTGCCGGTCTTAGCCTCAGGAGAAGACCAGCCCCGCTTCCGCCAAATCCCCGCGGATGGTTTCGATCTCGGTTTCGTCCGGCTCCACGAGGGGCAAACGGACGATCGAGTTGGGCAGGACTCCCTGCCATTTAAGAATCTGTTTGGCCGCCACGGCGCCCTGGACCCGGGTCATGGTGGCGCGTACCACCGGCTGCAGCTCGAAGTTGATCTTGCGCGCGGTGCCGAGGTCGTTGGCGTTGATGGCGTCGATGAGTTCGCGGAAGCGGCGGGTGGCGACGTGGGTGGTAACGCCCACCAGGCCGACGGCGCCCAGCGCCATCCAGGGAAGGGTCAGTCCGTCGTCGCCCGAGTAGAACAGGAGGTCCGTTTCCGCCATGACACGGGTGGCTGCCATGAAGTCGGCCTTGGCGTCTTTGACGGCCACGATGTTGGGGTGCTGCGCCAGCCGGATCATGGTGTCTGGCTCGATGGCGATGGAGGACCGGCCGGGAATGTCGTACAGCATGACGGGTACGTCCACGGCCGAGGCGATGGTCTCGAAGTGGGCGCGGACACCGGCCTGGCTGGGCTTGTTGTAGTAAGGAGTCACCAGGAGGACGCCGTCGACGCCGAGGGCAGCAGCCTGCTGGGAAAGGTGGACCGAGTGCGCGGTGTCGTTGGTGCCGGTGCCGGCGATGATGGCCGCCCGGCCGCCGACGGCCTCCTTCACGGCGCGGAACATGCCGAGGTTCTCTTCGTCCGTCAGCGTGGAGGTTTCACCGGTGGTGCCGGTGACCACCAGGCCGTCACAGCCGTCGTCGACAAGCTTGCTGGCCAGCGCTGCCGCCTGGTCGTAGTCCACTGCGCCGTCCTTGGTGAACGGCGTGACCATGGCGGTCAGGAGGGTACCGAGGGCAGGGATATGCGCGGAAGAGTCAGCCATGGAAAAAACGTTACCCTGTCCCCGGCTGGTTAGGACAATGCCACGGGCGTGACAAGCGTCAAATACGGCTCCGCCCGGACTTCGAAGCACCCGCTCCGGCGTGGCAATAGCGGCCGACGGCGGCCTGCCGGAGGTCCTCAGCCCAAGCGGCGAGCCGCTGCGCCGCCCGAACATAGTGGAACAGCTCCGTGGGCGTCAGGGCGTCGATGTCTGTTTCCGCCAGTCGGCGGGCGAGCTCCGCTCCTTCCGGCTGGGCGGACAGGCTAATACCTTCCCGTTCCCACTGGACGTCCTCGGCCGGACGCCCGGAGACAAGTTGGCGGAACAGGTAGTCCACCACGCCCGGGCTCATCGCCTTCAGCACTCCTGAACCCTGGCTTTCCTGCGGGGCAGGCTCAAATCCCTGCGGGGCAGGCTTAAATCCCTGCGGGGAAGCGGCTCCCAATGATGGCATCTCCATGGCCCCATGCTATTCGAACATATATTCGAATACAAGAGCCCACACCTCCGCGTCTCCCCCTGCGGCAGCCAGCCCACGGACGCATGTGAGACGATCTGGTCATGACGTCCCGCACCCCGGCCACCCGGCCCCGGAAGACCGCAGACCGTCAACAACCGGGGCGTCTTCGGGGCATCGATGCGGCCCGTGGCTTGGCTTTGCTGGGCATGATGGCCACTCACCTGCTGCCGACGTTCGAATCGAACCCAAGCCTCACACCAACCTGGATCGGCCTCACGTTCTCGGGACGGGCCGCCGCCCTCTTCGCAGTGCTGGCGGGCGTCGGGCTTGCCCTGGCCACGGGAAAAAACAGGCCGTTGGAGGGCGCCGAACTCTCCGCGGCCCGCCGCGGGGTGGGGCTGCGCGCCCTGGTGATTGCCGCCGTCGGACTGACCCTCGGCGGCCTGGACGTGAACGTGGCCATCATCCTGGTCCACTACGCCGTGCTGTTCCTGTGCGTCCTGCCCTTCCTGGGGCTGGGCGTGAAGCGCCTGTGTGCGTGGGCCGCCGGCTGGATCCTGGGCTCCCCGGTGCTGGCCTACCTGCTGCGGCCCTGGCTCCTTGCCCCGGAGCCGCCATTGAGGCTGGGCCACAACCCGGCGTGGGAGGACCTCGGAACGCCGTCCCGGCTGCTCGCGGACCTGTTCCTCACGGGCTACTACCCGGTGCTGCAGTGGTTGTCCTACCTGCTGGTGGGGCTGGCCATCGGCCGCCTGGTACTGACCAAGGCGCTGGTCCCCGCGCTGCTGCTGGTGGGCGGAACGGTAGTGGCCGTGGCGGCCAAGAGCCTGGGTGTCGCGGCCATGGAGGACTGGGGCGGCCGCGCAGCGCTGGAGAAGGTCCTCAACTCACCGGGCTACCCGCTGGGCAGCGTGCTGCAGGTGAACCTGGCCGGACTCCCCCAGGAAGGTTCATGGTGGTGGCTGGCATCGGCCGCACCGCATTCGGGTACGCCGTTCGATTTGCTGCATACCTCGGCAGTTGCGGCGGCCGTCATCGGTGCCTGCCTGCTTCTGGGGCGGCTGGCCGAATGGGTGGACCTGGACCTGCTGCTGCCGCTGCGGGGACCCGGCGCCATGACGCTGACGCTGTACACCGTCCATGTCTGGGTGGTCTCCAGCTTCTACCTCAAACCGCTGCCCGCCGGCTGGACCGAGGACGGAATGTACTTTGCCCATGCCGCGGCTGCCATCGCCGTGGGCATCGTGTTTGCGCGGATGTCGTGGCGCGGCCCCCTGGAATGTGTGGGCCATACTGCAAGCCTGGTGGGGCGTGGCGGCTTCAAGGCCCTGTCCTGAACCCCTGCGGCAGCAGGGGCTAGGATGCCGTGGTGAAGAGCTTCACGGCGTCGCGCATGGAAGCCCGCGCGCGTTTGCGGTCCCCGGCGGCGTCATAGGCACAGCTGAGCCGGAACCAGGAACGCCAGTCATCGGGGGCGGCCTCGGCCTCGGCCCGGTATCTTTCGAACTCCGCGTCAGCGGCGGCACGGACAATCCGGCCACCGGGCGTGCGGGGAAGCTCGTCCACCGGCAGCCCGCCTTCGGCTTCCAGGACCTTGGCCATCTGCTCGGTGCGGGCGCCAAACATCAGTTCGCGGATCAGGGCCCACGCGCCAACGATGGGCAGCACCAGGTAGGCGGCCCCGATGGCCTTGGCGGTGAGGTTGCTGTCTGCAAGGAGCAGGAGCGAGCGCTGGAAGGACACCACCAGGTAGAAGACCAGCAGCAGCGTCACCGCTCCCACCCAGATCTTGGTGCGGTTCTTAAGGAAACCGGCTGCGAACCCGTTCACCGCCTAGAGTCCCAGGTCCAGGTAACCGTCCAGGCCCACGGTCAGGCCGGGGTGGGCAGCAACGTTGCGCACGCCCAGAAGCACGCCGGGCATGAACGACGCGCGGTCGAAGGAATCGTGGCGGAAGGTCAGCTGCTCGCCGGGACCGCCCAGCAGGACTTCCTGGTGGGCCACGAGGCCACGGAGCCGGACGCTGTGGACGCGGACGCCGTCCACTTCGCAGCCGCGTGCGCCTGCGCGTTCTGAAGTGGTGGCATCCGGGCTGGGCGGCACCTGGGCAGCCTTGCGTTCAGCGGCGATGAGCTCTGCGGTGCGGACGGCGGTGCCGGAAGGGGCGTCCACCTTGTCCGGATGGTGGAGCTCGATGATTTCCACGGACTCGAAGTACTTTGACGCCTTCGCGGCGAACGCCGAAGCCAGCACAGAGCCCAAGGCAAAGTTGGGCGCGATGAGTACGCCCGTTTCCGGGTGCTCCGCCAAAAGGGATTCAAGCGCGGACAGGCGTCCCGCGTCCCAGCCGGTGGTGCCCACCACGGCGTGGATCCCATGCTCGACGGCGAAGCGGACGTTGGCTTCGGTGCTTTCGGGGACTGTGAGGTCCACCAGGTACTGGGCACCGGAGGCCGTCAGCTGCTCCAGCGAGTCACCCCGACCCAGGGCTGCGACGAGCTTCATGTCGGGCGCGGCATCAATGGCCTTAACGGCCTCGGCGCCCATGCGTCCACTGGCGCCAAGGACGGCCACCAGTTTGGGGGCGGGGTGTTGTTCGGTCATGGGATTAACCCTACCGGCGGGACAGGTTGGGGCAGGAACCGGACGGCGTGCGTTACCTCGCAATTTGCGGAGCAACGCCGGCCGGCCCGGGCAGCGTGGAGGCGCGGCCCGGCGTGCCCCGGCGCGGCATCAGCTGCCGGCGCCGACCCATTCCACGGTGCCGTCCGAAAAGAACTGTTCCTTCCAGATGGGCACCTGGTCCTTGATCCGGTCCACCAGCTCGGAGCAGACGGCAAACGCCTGTCCGCGGTGTGCGGCGGATACCGCGCACACCAGCGCCGGGTCCCCGATCTCCAGCATCCCGATCCGGTGTGCGGCCCAGATCCTGACGGGTTGGGCTGCCTTTCCCGCGGGGGTCTCCCCGGCCGCGTCACCGGCCTCGGCGTCCTGCTCGGCAACCAGGCGCGCGACGACGTCGGCCATCACCTGGTGCGCCGTGGGGTGCGCACTGTAGCTGAGGCGCTCGACGGCCTTGCCGCCGTCGTGGTTGCGCACTACACCGCTGAAGCTGACCACCGCACCCGCAGTGTCGCTTTCCACCGCGGCAATAGCCTGGTCCACGGAGATGGGCTCCGCGCTCAGGACTGCCCGCACTACCTCGAATGCTGCTTCAGTGCCCATGTCCGCCTTCCAACTGGTCGCAAAGATGTCCGATCACCGGGTCCAGGACGCTCAGCCCATCCATGACACCCTTCGGTGACCCGGGCAGGTTCACAATGAACGTCTGCCCGGCAGCGCCCGCATAGCCCCTGCTCAGGGCCGCCAGCGGAGTCTTGGCAGCGCCGGCACGCCTGATCGCCTCCATGATGCCCGGGATTTCCCGGTCCAGCAGGGGCAGGGTGACGTCGGGTGTCCGGTCGTCCGGGCTGAGGCCGGTTCCGCCGCTGGTGATGACGACGGCGGGACGCTGGGTGAGGAGCGCCCGGATGGCAGCGCCCACGGGCTCGCCGTCGGGAACCACCATGGCCGGGAAGACGTCAAAGCCGTGTTCAGTGAGCCAGTCGGTGATCACGGGGCCGGTTTCGTCGTCGTAGATGCCCGCTGCGGCACGGGTGGACGCGATAACGACGCCGGCCTTCCGCCCCTGCACGTCGCCGTGGCGGTGGGGTTCGGAGACGTCCAGGATGTTGGGGTCGGTCACAGTGCCCAGTCTCCGCTCTTGCCGCCGCTCTTGGCCAGCACCTTGATGTCCGTCAGGACGGCATGCTTGTCCACGGCCTTGATCATGTCGTAAACGCTGAGGGCTGCCACGGAGGCAGCCGTCAGGGCCTCCATTTCAACTCCCGTGACGCCCCTGGTCTTCACGGTGGAGCTGATGGTGACGGCGGCCGCGCCGAGGTCGAAGTCAACGGTGACTTTCGAGAGGGGCAACGGATGGCACAGCGGAATCAGGTCCGGCGTCTTCTTGGCCGCCATGATGCCGGCCACCCGGGCAACGGCCAGGGCGTCGCCCTTGGGGAGCCCGCCGGAGCCCAGGAGCTGCATCACCTCGGGGGTGGTCCGGACGGTGGCGGTGGCGGTGGCCTCCCGCGTGGTCTCGGCCTTGGCGGAGACATCAACCATCTGGGCGCTGCCGTCCTGGCGCAGGTGCGTCAGTGCGGGGGTATGTTCTGCGTTCACAGCATCCATACTTCCACCTCGTCGCCGTCAGCGAGTTCCGTTACACCCACAGGGACATGAACCAGGACGTTCGACCCCGCGAGTGCGTGCATCAGGTGCGAACTCTCGCCGCCCTCCAGCTTCACGGTCCCGTCCGGCTGCAGGCTGCCGCGGCGGACCTGGTGCTTGTGCCCGGGAGAGGTGAGCGGACGGCCCGGGCCCCCAAGATCAAGGCGGGCGCGCAACGGCAGCCTCCGGCCCGGTGCCCCCAGCAAGGCTGACAAAGCGGGACGGAGGAACATCTCGAAGGACACCAGGCAGCTGACCGGATTGCCGGGAAACCCAAGGAATGGCACGCCGTCGAACGTTCCCAGTCCTTGGGGGCCGCCCGGCTGCATGGCCACGTGCACGAAGCGGACCGGCTGGTCCGCCATTGCCTGCCGCACTACCTCGTAGGCTCCCTTGCTGACCCCGCCGGTGGTGACGATCAGGTCAGCCCCCGGGCTTTCGGTCCGCAGCAGCGCCTGCAGTTCCGCCGGAGTGTCGGTGGAGATGCCGGTGCGGCGGACTGTGAGTCCCGCCTGCTTCATGGCGGCCTCAAGGAGCGTTCCGTTGGAGTCGTATATTTTGCCGGGAGGAAGCGGCAGGCCGGGTTCCACCACTTCGTCGCCCGTGGTGACGAGCAGGACGGTCACCGCCTTGTACACCGCCACCTCCGGGAGGCCCAAGGCAGCGAGCAGCCCCAACTGGGCCGGCCCCAGGCAGGTCCCCGAGGCCAGCGCCCGCTCCCCCGCTGCGATGTCGCTGCCCGGGAAGCGCACGAACGTTCCCGGCGCGGTGCCGGGCAGCCGCACGGTGGCGCCGCTGCCGTCCCCCGCTGTGTTTCCGGGGTCCAGGAAGTGATCGGGCACCGCCTTTTCAATGGGTACGACGGCGTCGGCCCCCGCCGGGATCATGGCACCGGTCATGATGGGTGCCGCGGTTCCTGGTTCGAGTGGCTCCGGGCTTGACCCGGCCGGAACCGGGGGCATGATGCGGAGGTCCCCGCCGCCGTCGGGAAGGTCGCCGGAACGGACGGCGTATCCGTCCATTTGGGAATTGGCGAAAGGAGGAAGGCTGAGTGGCGCGGCCACATCGTCCACCAGGGCCCGGCCCAGCGCCTGGCTAAGCGGGAGGGTTTCCATCCGGTCCATTGACAGGAGCGGCCGCAGGAGTTCCACGACTGCGGCGGCATGGGCAGCGACCGACCGGGAACCCTCCGCTGCATGGTGGACGTGGCCTTCCGGGGTGTGGTCTGCCAGGGCGTGCGGGGTGTGGCTGGTCATGGATACGCCTTTGGTCTGGGCCGTCAGGGTTTGGGCCGTCAGGGTTTGGGCCGTCAGGACTTCACGTCAACTCTAACCGTGTGGAATCCCGAGGCGCCGTCCGGTGCCGGCGGCCGCGCGGTTTCGTCCTGGGGTTCGCCCGCCAGGTTGGTGGCCCGGACCTGGACCTCGTACTGCCCCGGGGCAAGGTCCATGGCCAGCTTCCACTGGTACCAGGTGTCGGCGGAGATTCCCGTGGCCAGTTCCGCTTCCTGCCACGGTCCCCGGTTGATCCGCAGTTCCACGTTCCGGATGCCGGTGTGCTGGGCCCAGGCAACGCCGGCGAAGACAACTCTTCCCGCGTTGACCGGGCGGCCGCTGCGGGGGACGTCGATGCGGGACGAGGTCTTGATGGGGCCGCGCGCGGACCAGCCGCGCGGGGTCCAATATCCGGCGTCATCGGCGAACCGGGTGACCTTGAGCTCGGTGACCCATTTGGTGGCCGAGACATAGCCGTAGAGGCCGGGAACCACCAACCGGACCGGGAAGCCGTGCTCCAGCGGGAGCGGTTCACCGTTCATGCCCACGGCAAGCAGGGCGTCCCGGTTGTCGGTGAGGACATCCAGGGGCGTCCCGGCGGTCCAGCCGTCGGCACTGCGGGAGAGGACCATGTCTGCGCCCGGCTGGGGAACGGCCAGGGCCAGCAGTTCCCGGACCGGCCAGCCGAGCCAGCGGGCGTTGCCGATCAGGTCGCCGCCCACTCCGTTGGAGACGCAGGCAATGGTGATGTGCCGCTCGGTGAGGGGCTTCGCCATTAGGTCGGCGAAGGAGAGCAGGACTTCCCGGGCCACCATGCCGGTTACCTTGAGGACCCAGGTATCCGGGCTGACCGCCGGGACGGACAGCGCGGTGTCGATCCGGTAGAAATCCCGGTTCGGGGTCACCAGCGGCGGCATTCCGGCAACACCGGCTTCCGCAGCAGGGGGCACAGGTATTGCCGGCGATGCCGCTGCGGGCAGGGTGATGCGTGCCCTGGCCTCATTGACAGCCATGGTGGCCCCGCGCCAGATTCCCGCCAGTACTCCCCCTGCCGCAGCGGCCGCTGCGGTGATGCCCAGGGCCTGGAAGAAGCTGCGGCGCGATGGGGTGGCCGCGGAGTCCGGTGTGGCCTCGCCGGGGGCAGCGGGAAGGCTGTCCTCGGGATGATCTCCGGCTGCTTGGTGGGAGGCCGCTTGGTGGGAGGCCGCTTGGTGGGAGGCTGCTTGGCCGGCAATCGCGGCATCCCATGCCTGCAGCCTGCGCAGCAGGAACCGCAACAGCACGACGGCGGCCACCGCGGCCAGGAGCGGCGGCACGAGGGACAGGGGGGTCATCTGGGAACGCGTCAGGACGGCGGCCGCTCCGGCGAGTCCAAAGATTCCGATCACGGCAGCACCAGTGAACCGGCGGCGGCGCTCGAGTGCTCCGGCCAGTGCGGCCAGGGCGGCGATGACCAACGCCATTCCCACCAGGAGCGCTGCCTTGTCGGCCGTGCCGAAGACAGAGATCGCCCAGTCCTTGACGCCCGGAGGCACGGCATCGATCACGGCACCGCCAACGGCCGTCAACGGCGAAAGGGAGGGGCTGAGAACCCCCGCAGCCAACTCCCCTGCTGCAATACCGCCGCCTGCCGCGGCTATCCCGGCAGCCGCGGCCCAACCACCTCCGGCGCGCGGGACTGCCGGTAGTGGGAAGGGACTGTCCGCCCGCTCCCCAAGGCCGGCGCCGCCGTCGTACGCCGCATGCCCGCGCTGGGAACTCCTCACAACACCAGCATAGGTTTGCCGGTGGTCCCCGGCGCCGGTGCCGCCGGGATTCCTGCCCCGCGTCTCACAGCGGGGTCACGGGTGTGATGGGTGGCTCAACGTGGCGTAGCCTGATTTCATGACTGTCCAGCTAGGCATGCCGCAGCCGCGGGAGGAAGCAGCATCGGCGCTGCCAGGCGTTCCCGCGCGCCGGCCAGCGGATGCACCGGCCGGGCTGGCGGACCGCTACGGCCGCCGCGCCACCGACATGAGGCTGTCCCTGACGGACAAGTGCAACCTCCGCTGCACCTACTGCATGCCGGCGGAGGGCCTGGAATGGCTGGCAAAGCAGGCCGTCATGTCCGCCGAGGAGATCGTGCGGATCGTCAAGGTAGGCGTGGAGCAGCTGGGAGTGCGCGAACTGCGCCTCACGGGCGGTGAGCCGCTGGTGCGGCACGATCTGGTCCAGATCATCTCGGCACTGCGGGCCAACCACCCGGACCTGCCGATCTCCATGACCACCAACGGCGTTGGCCTGGCGAAGAAGGCAGCGGCCCTCAAGGACGCCGGCCTGACGCGCATCAATGTGTCGCTGGATTCCCTGCATGAGGAAACGTTCACCAAGCTGACCCGGCGTCCGTTCCTGGACCAGGTCCTGGCGGGTGTGGACGCCGCCTGGGCTGCCGGCCTGGGCCCTGTGAAACTGAACGCCGTCCTGATGCGCGGCATCAATGACCTCGAGTCGCCGCAGCTGCTCGCGTGGGCCTTGGAGCGCGGGTACGAACTGCGGTTCATCGAACAGATGCCGCTCGATGCGGACCACGGCTGGACGCGCCGCAACATGATCACGGCAGCCGAGATCCGCGGGCTGTTGTCCCGGGACTTTGCCCTCAGTCCGGATCCCCGCGCACGTGACGGCGCTCCTGCGGAGCGGTTTGAAGTACGACGGCGGGCGGCAGGTTCCGCGGACGCGGACGGACCGGTGCTGGGAACCGTGGGAATTATCGCCTCCGTCACCGAGCCGTTTTGCTCCGACTGCCGGCGCACCAGGATCACCGCCGAGGGCAAGATCATGAGCTGCCTGTTCTCCCGCGAGGAGTTCGACCTGCTGGGCCTGCTGCGGGCGGGCGCCACCGATGATGATCTGGCGCAGCGGTGGCAGGACGCCATGTGGATCAAACCGAAAGCCCACGGCATGGACCACGTGGGACTGGATGCTCCGGACTTCGTCCAGCCGGACCGCAGCATGAGTGCTATCGGGGGCTGACCGGGATGCTTGTACGTTATTTTGCTGCCGCACGCGCTGCGGCAGGTTTCGAGGAAGAAAAGTTCCACCTTCCCCAGGGCGCCACCGTGGCGGACCTGCTCGAGGCCGTGCTGGCCGTGGACCGCCCTGAACCCCCTGCCGGGACCCCGCCCCTTTCCCGGCTTCTTTCCCGCAGCAGCTTCCTGCTCAATGAGGTGGCCGTACGGGACCAGGCGGCAGTCCTAGGTCCGGACGACGTGGTGGACGTACTGCCTCCGTTCGCCGGCGGGTAAGTATTCGCGCACGTCCAGGCGAATGGGCAGCAGCCGCCCTGGCCTTGCCAAAGCTGCCGTGGCTTTGAATGTCGGTGCCTCGCTGGATGATGTGGGTATGGGAATCGGCACGGGTGTTGGGGTGGTTTTGGAGGGTGTTTCTGCCTCTATTGCTGCCCTTGGTGCGCTGGACCGTGAGGAACATTTCCTTGCCGCCGGGACCGGTGTTGGTGCTGACGTGGATGTGCTGCAGCGGCGGTATGAGCTCCGGCTGGAACGGCTGGAGGCAGTCTCCCGGGTCGAGGCTCAGCTCGCGGCGGTCAAAGCTCGTGATGCCGTGGAGTGCGTCGGTTTCCAGCAGGCACTGCTTGCCCCCGACGCCCCGGTGGATGAGCGCATGTTTTCGGAGATGTCCGCGGTGGAGGAGATCGCCGGTGTCCTGACAGTGAGTTCTGGGGCGGCGGGTGCTTTGGTGGAACAGTCCCGCCGGGTGTGTTCCCTGCCGCCGCTCCTGGGCGCCCTGTCAGCCGGTGCCGTGTCGTGGCAGCATGCCAGGATTGTCGCCGATGAAACCGAAGGGCTCACCCCGGACGGGGCTGCTGCCTTGGTGGCGCACTTCTTCGACCCCGACGCGCCCAACCCCGCCCGCGGCGCCGCGCCCGGTGA
>NZ_LMSF01000014.1:0-43202 GCF_001428325.1 Arthrobacter sp. Soil761
CGGGACCTGGTGGTCCTGAATGATGTGAACTCCGGGAACGTGTGGCTGGTGAACCAGAACATGCAGCTGGTCAACAACTGGGACGACGTCATCCCACCAAAGAACCAGTCCGACGACCAGGACCAGGAGTCGGCGGACAACAACACCATCAACATCCTGCCGGACCGCACCAAACCCAACCGTCCGCCGGAAACCAAGCCCGACGCCGTCGGAGTCCGCCCGGGCCGCACCACCATCCTCAGCGTCCTGGACAACGACTCCGACCCCGACGGCGACGTGCTCACCGCAGCGGTCGGGGAGGCCGGGCCCAAGTCCGGCACCCTGGAAAGCATCTACGGCGGCACGGCGTTCCAGATCACCGTGCCCGCGGACGCCAAACCCGGCACGGAGACCTTCAACTACAGCGCCTCCGACGGCCGCGGCCTGTCCGCCACGGGCCAGGTCACGCTCAGCGTCGTAGGACCCGATGAGAACAAGCCGCCGAAGTTCAAGCGCGGCGAAGACACCACCATGCTGGTGGAACAGGGCAAGACCGTCAGCCAGAACATCCTCACCGACTGGATCGATCCCGACGGCGATGACCTGGTCCTGCTGGATGCCAAGGCCGACAACGACCAGGACCAGGTCAAGGTACGGCGCGACGGCCTGCTCACCTTCCAGGATTCCGGGGCCACGGCCGGCAAGAAGAACGTCCAGGTCACCATCTGGGACGGCCGCGCCACTGTCACCGGCAAGGTGGTGGTCAATGTCCAGCCGCCCGGCGCCCTGGCACCCGTGGTCAACGCCGACCACGTCACCGCCGTCGTGGGCCAGGACCTGGTCATCTCCCCGTTGAAGAACGACGTCGATCCCAACGGTGGTGCCCTCCGGCTGGCCCAGGTGGAAGCCAACGGCCCTGCCGAACTCGGCCCCGTCACCGACGGCGGCACCTTCACCTTCCGCAGCACCACCCCCGGTCCGGTCTACCTCACCTACATTGCCAGCAACGGCCCGCAAAGCAGCCAGGGCCTCATCCGCGTCGACGTGGAATCCGGCAACGACGGCGGCGACCCCGTGGCGGTCCACGACGTGGCCCTGATGCCCACCGGCGGCAGCGTCCTGCTGGATCCCCTGGCCAACGACTCCGACCCCTCCGGCGGCGTCCTGGTGCTGCAGTCCGTCAAACTCCCCGATAACGCGACTGTGTCCGTCAGCGTGATCAACCACAGCGTCCTGCGGATCACCGACATCCTGGGTACCAAGGACCCCATACTGTTCGAATACACCATGTCCAACGGCAGGAAGTCGGCCACCGGCAGCGTGTCAGTGGTGCCCGTCCCGGCGCCGGCCGTGGTGGAGGCGCCGCAACCCAAACCGGATGAAGTCAATGTCCGCGTCAACGACGTGGTCACCATCCCCGTCCTGGACAACGACACCCACCCGCAGGGCCAGGAACTGTCTGTGGACCCCGTCCTGCCGCAGGCCGTGGATCCCGCCGACGGCAAGAGCTTCGTCTCCGAGAACACGCTCCGCTTCATCGCCGGCAGCCAGCCCAAGACCGTGCGCGCCATCTACAACGCGGTGGATCCGCAGGGCCAGAAGAGCGCAGCCGCCGTCACCATCCACATCCTGCCGCTCGAGGGCGCGGAGAACTCCCGCCCCCAGCCGCGCAACCTGACCGCCCGCGTGGTGGCGGCCGGCACCGTCCGGATTCCGGTCCCCCTTGACGGCATTGACCCCGACGGCGACTCGGTGCAGCTGACCGGCATCGACAGCACCCCTGCCATGGGAACCGCCACGGTGGGCAGCAATTTCATCGACTTCACCGCCGCAGGTGACGGCGCCGGTACAGACACCTTCCGCTACAAAGTGGTGGACCGCCAGGGCGCCATCAACACGGGCACGGTGACGGTGGGCATCGCACCCCGCGGCGAGTCCAACCAGAAGCCCACCCCGGTGGATGACGAGGTCCGGGTACGCCCGGGCCGGCAGATCGCCGTCGACGCAACGGCAAACGATACCGATCCCGACGGTGACCGCATCCGCATCCTCACCGACGGCATCGACGCCGACCCGGCACTGCAGGCCACCGTCAGCAGGAACAGCGGCCGCATCATCCTCCTGGCCCCGAACGAGGCCGGAACCGTCAATGTGCGGTACACCGTCGCCGACGACCGGGATGCCACGGCGCAGGCCACCATCCGCTTGGTGGTTGACAACGAAGTGCCCCTGAAAGCCCCGATTGCCCGGGATGACAGGGTGACGTCTGCCCAGGCCATGGGCAAGACCGCCGTTGATGTGCCGGTCCTCAAGAACGACGAGGACCCCGACGGCGTGGGCGAGAACCTGAAGATCAGCACGGAGGCCACCACGGCGCGGCCTGGCGGCAACGGCAACATGCTGGTGGACCTTACCGAACAGCCCCAGCTGGTCCCGTACACCGTGGAGGACGTGGACGGCCAGCAGTCAACGGCCATCATCTGGGTGCCGGGCCTGGGCCAGCAGGTTCCCACCCTGGCCAAGGACGAGGTCCTTGAAGTGGTGGCCGGGCAGTCCGTGGACGTCGACCTGAAGGACTGGGTCAAGGTACGGGAGGGACGCTCGCCGCGGCTGACCCAGGTGGACCGGATCAAACTCATCGGTGCCGACGGCGGGAATCCGGTCACGGGAGACGGCACCGGCCTGAAGTACACGGCGGGCGCCGACTACGTGGGCCCGGGGTCCCTCACGTTCGAGGTGACCGACGGCACCGGACCTGACGATCCCGCCGGCCTGAAGTCCACCCTGAGCATCCGCACCAAGGTCCTGCCGGACCCCAACAAAAACAACCCGCCCGAGCTGCTCGGCGCGGACGTTGATGTCCCCAAGGGCGACACGGCCAGCACGGACCTGGGAAAGCTGACCTCCGATCCCGACCGGGACGACGTCGAAAAGATGAAGTACCAGCTGGTGGGCGACCCGCCCGGCGGTTTCAGTGCACGCATCGAAGGCAGGACCCTGAAGGTTTCCGCGGCGGACTCGACGGCCACGGGGACCAGGGGCGCCGTGCAGGTCAAGGCGACGGACTCCCGCGGCCTCGAAGCCACGGCCACGTACCCGCTCGCCGTGACAGCCTCCAACCGGCCCAAGCCGGTGGCCAATGACGACGTGGAGCCCAACGCCGCCGCCGGGAAGCCCGTGACCATCAACGTCCTGGCGAACGACGCCAACCCGTTCCCCGAAACACCGCTGAAGATCATCGCCGCCAATACCGAAACAGGCAGCGGCAACGTAGGCGTCAACGGCGACTCGGTGACGGTCACGCCTGCTCCCGGCTTCACCGGAACCCTGGTGGTGGCGTACACCGTGGAGGACAAGACGCAGGACAGCTCCCGGCATGCCACGGCACGGGTCCGGCTGACAGTCAAGGACAAACCTGCAGCGCCCACCACGCCCCAGGCACAGAGTGTGGGGGACCAAACCGCGCTGCTCAACTGGTCCGCCCCCGCGGACCGGGGCTCAGCCATCACCAAGTACACGGTGTATGGGGAGGGCGGGTTCCGGCAGGACTGCCCCGCCAACACCTGCACCCTGAACGGGCTGACCAACAACACCACTTACCACTTCCAGGTCACGGCCACGAATGAATTCGGCGAGTCGGACCGGTCGCCGGCCTCGGCGGACGTCCGGCCGGACGTCAAACCGGATACTCCGTTGGCCCCATCCCTGAAATTCGGCGACAAGCAACTGGCCGTCAACTGGACCGCACCGGCCAGCAAGGGCTCCCCGGTGAAGTCCTACGACCTGGAGATCTCACCGGCGCCGGCCGGCCAGAACGCCCAGATCCAGAACCTGACCTCCGTCAGCTATGTGTGGAAGGGACTGCAGAACGGGGTGTCGTACAAGGTCCGCGTCCTGGCCCGCAACGACGCCAAGGACCCGTCCGAGTGGAGCCCGTATTCGGCGGCCGAAGTCCCGGCCGGTGTTCCCGCGACCCCTGCCGCGCCAAGCGTGTCGCAGGCAACTCCGGTGGGCTCGCAGAGCCAGCTGCGAGTGGTCTGGTCCGCGCCCAACAACAATGGCGACCCTGTCTCGTCCTACACCCTGACCACCCTCCGTGGTGGCGCGGCGGTGGCCAGCCAGCAGGTTGCCGGCACCTCGCAGAACGTCACCGTGGACAACTCCGAGTCCAACTACACCTTCACGGTGGCTGCCACCAACAAGGCCGGTACCAGTGCCACCAGTGCGCAGTCGGCCCCCATCCGGGCGGCCGGCAAGCCCGGACAGGTCAACGGCGGGACGGTGCGGGAGAACGGAACCAGCGGTCAGCTGGAGGTTACGTTCACGCCGCTGACGGATGCCCAGCGCAACGGCTCCACGGCGTCCGAGATTGCCTACTCCTACAACGCCGACGGCAAGACCGGCGCCATCAAGGCCGGGGGCGGAACCATTGGCGGCATGACCAACGGCAGGGACATCACTGTCACGATCATCGCAACGTCCACGAAGAACAACATGTCCGGCGACGCGAAGGCCATCGGCACGGGGAACCCCTATGGTCCGGCCAATGCCCCCAACGTGAACGGCACGACATCGGCGAAGGGCGACGGGCAGGTGCACTGGACCTGGAATAACCCCAGCACCAACGGCCGTCCGCTTAACCACTATGAGGTCAGCATGGACGGCGGAGGCTGGCAGAACGTGGGCAAGGCGACCAGCTATGACGCGGGCGCCGGTGGATGGAACCAGAGCCACAGGCTGCGCGTCCGCGCCGTAACGGTGGTGGACGGGGCGATTGGCGGACCGGCAACCTCAACCTCCGGTCCAGACAACACCCCGCCGCCGCCCACGTCCTGGAACGTCACGGCCAGCCCTGTCCGCAGCTGCACGGAGCCCCGCAAGGGCACCGACAGCTACGTTGCCGGCAACCCATCACAGTGCACGGGTGAGGGGATTTGGCTCGACGCAGGCGCTTACTCCCGGGCTGACCGCTACCAGGTCTGGTACAAGACCTCGAACAATCCCAGCGGCATCTGGTACCACCTGAGCGAAGGAATGGCCGCGGGCAACTGGCTCCGCTGCGACACCTCCAACGTGGGCTGCAACCCGCCGGCCGGCATGCCGAACCGCTAGCTAGCTCCAGCATCAAACAGGGAATTTCGACCAGTAGAAGGAAGCACATTTCATGACCATGACCATTGAGCAGGCCGAGTGGTTTGCCGACACGTTCGAAAAGCTGGTTGCCAACGTGGGGCAGGCGGTGCTGGGCAAGGAACACGTCATCCGGCTGACCTTCACCGCCATGCTGGCCGAGGGCCACGTCCTGTTCGAGGACGCTCCGGGCACCGGGAAGACCTCCCTGGCCCGGGCCCTCGCCGCCACGGTGCAGGGCTCCAACAACCGCATCCAGTTCACGCCTGACCTGCTTCCCTCCGACGTGACGGGTGTGACCATCTACGACCAGAAGACGCAGAAGTTCGAGTTCCACAAGGGCCCCATCTTCAACAACATCGTCTTGGCCGACGAAATCAACCGTGCCTCGCCGAAGACCCAGTCGGCGCTGCTGGAAGTCATGGAGGAATCCCGGGTCACCGTGGACGGCGTCACGTACGAGGCAGGCCGCCCCTTCATGGTCATGGCAACCCAGAACCCCATCGAGCAGGCAGGTACCTACCGCCTGCCCGAGGCCCAGTTGGACCGCTTCCTGATCAAGACCTCCATCGGCTACCCTGACCACGCCTCCACCGTCCGGCTGCTGGGCGGAAACAACCTGAAGGACCGGTCCAAGGACCTGTCTGCCGTCATCACCACCCAGGCGGTGGCGGACATGGCCGACCTCGCCGCCACGGCGCACGTGGACACCGCAGTGCTTGAGTACATCTCCCGGCTCTGCGAGGAAACCCGCAGTGCCCCGGAGACGCGCCTGGGCGTCTCCGTCCGCGGCGCCCTGGCCATGGTCCGGGCCGCCAAGGTCTGGGCTGCCTCGCAGGGACGGAACTTTGTGCTGCCGGATGACATCAAGGAACTGGCACCCGTGGTGTGGACCCACCGGTTCGTGATGGACCCCGAAGCCGAATTCTCGGGCGCCACCGCTGAGGCCGTGCTGACCAGGATCCTCGCCGACGTCGCCGCCCCGCAGCAGCGCACCAACGCCTGAGGCGCCGGGCCCGCGGCTTCAAGCCGCAGCCACCACCACTGACATTCCAGCGCAACAACGAAGGCACACCCCTATGTCTGACGGCACGTCCAGCGGCGCCCCGCTGACCCGGCTCGCGGAGCGTCTCCGGCAACCCTTCCACCGGAACGGCCGCCCCACCCGGCTGCACCCCGCGGCCGTATGGTCCGAAGCCAGCAGCACCGCCCTCCTCGCCCTGGCACCCGCCGGGCGGGCTGTCCGGGACACCTGGCTGAGGTACGCCTGGCCGGTGCTGTCCGTGGTCAGCATCCTGGGGTGGTCCGTCCTGGCCGCTGCCATCCTGCTGTGGGCCACAGGCCAGGCCTTCGGTTGGCAGGAAGCCACGGCAGCGTCCATTGCCGCCTTCGCCATGTTCGTGATCGCGGTGGCCTTCATCCTCGGCAGGTCCTCCTACGGCGTGGTGCTGGACCTTGCCCGCACGCGGGTGGCGGTGGGGGACAGCGCCGTCGGCAGCATTGCCGTCTCCAACACGTCGGCCCGGCCGCTGCTGCCGGCCGCGCTGGAACTGCCGGTGGGCAGCACCACGGCGGTCTTCCACCTGCCCCGGATGAAGCCCGGACAGGTCCATGAGGACCTGTTCACCATCCCCACCGCCCGGCGCGCCGTCATCGTGGTGGGACCGGTCCGCTCCGTCCGGGCCGACCCCCTGCACCTGCTGCGCCGCCAGGTCCTCTGGACCGAGCCGGAGGACCTCTTCGTCCACCCGCGCACCGTTGCCCTGGCCGGTTCCGCCGCAGGCTTCATCCGCGACCTCGAGGGCATGCCCACCACGGATCTGTCCAGCGCCGACGTCTCCTTCCACGCCCTGCGCGACTACGTGCCCGGGGATGACCGCAGGCACATCCACTGGAAGACCACGGCCCGGACCAACAAGCTGATGGTGCGCCAGTTCGAGGAAACCCGCCGCGCCCACCTGGCCATCTCGCTGTCCATTAACACGGACGAATACGCTTCCGACAACGAGTTCGAGATGGCCATCTCGGTGGCCGCCTCCATCGGCCGGCAGGCAATCCGCGAACAGCGGGAACTGGATGTGCTCACGCAAAAAGGACCCCTGCGCTGCGAAACCGGCCGCAACATGCTTGATGACATGACCCGGATCGTCGGCACCCCGATGCGCCGCACCGCCGTCGACCTTGCCAGGACCCTGGCCGACACGGTGCCCAATGCCTCCGTCGTGTTCTTCGTGGTGGGCAGCAATGTGACGGCAAGCCAGCTCCGTTCCGCTGCAGCCTCCGTCCCGCCCGGCGTCCGAAGCCTGGCGGTCCGGGTGGAAACCGGCGCCGCCCCCTCCAGGGCCAACATCGCAGACCTCACTGTCCTGACGCTCGGCGACCTGGCCGACCTTGCCATCGTGCTGAGAAAGGCTGCCGCATGAGCACCGCACCCGGCCATTCGCCACAAAGCGGTTCCCCGCAAACCCGTACCCGCCGCAAGGCTGCCACCCCGGATTCGGCCTTTGCGGACGGCCAGCCGGCCTGGCATTTCCTGATCGATGCCGGAGCCTTGGTGGTCCTGCTGGGCCTGGGCCTGCTCGGATTCGGTTTGAGCTTCGGCGGCGACCCGTACTACCTCCTGTCCGGGTTCGGCGGCATCATCCTTGGCCTGGGCATCGGCGCGGCGAACGCCCACCTGCGACTGGGGCTGCTGATCACCACCGCCCTGGCCCTGGCCGTCTACCTGGTGTTCGGAACCTTGCTGGCGGTGCCGGACGCCGCCATCGCCGGATTCGTCCCCACCCTGGATTCGCTGCGGACCCTGCTCCTGGGCGTTGTCTTCGCCTGGAAGGACATGCTGACGGTGGGGGTGCCGGTGGGAACCGCCGGCGGCGTGCTCATCGTCCCCTTCCTAAGTTCGCTGGTCCTGGCACTCGTGGCAGCGCTCCTGACCTGGCGGGCAAGGAGCCCCTACCTGCCGCTCCTGCCGGTACTGGTCCTGTTCGTCACGGGCATCGCCTTCAGCACCAACGCCGCGTTCCTGACCCTGGAACGCGGCATCGGCCTGACCGTCCTCGGCATCGCCTGGGCAACCTTCCGCCGGGACGCCCTGCGCCGGAACAGCACCCGCCGGGTAGCGGTGAACAGCCCCCAGGCGGACAGTGCCACCGCACGCCGCGCCAGGATCCGCCGGCTGGGCATGGCCGCGGGGGTGATTGCCGCCAGCGTGGGAATCACCGCGGTGGCCGCGCCAATGGTCAGCGCCGGCGATGACCGGAAGGTCCTCCGCAACGTGGTGGTACCGCCGTTCGATCCCAAGGACTACATCACCCCCCTGGCCAGTTTCCGGAGCTACGTCAAGGACAAGAAGGACGACACCCTGTTCGTCGTCAAAGGCCTCCCGCGGGACGGCCGGGTGCGCCTTGGCGCCCTGGATGCCTTCAACGGCACCAACTACAACATGGACCCTAACGGTTCGGGCAACTTCAGCAAGGTGGGCGACGCCAAGTCCATCAACACCCTGGCCGACACATCCGGGGTAGTACCCACCAACGACTACTCGATCAGCATCAACGTGGAGGACTACCAGGGCTTCTTCGTCCCCGGCGGCCGGAAGACCACGGGCATCAGCTTTGACCAGTCCGGCTCGGCTGCGGCTGCCGGCCTCTACTTCAACCCCGGAACGGACACCGCCGTCACCACCAGCGGATTGTCCCGCGGCGACTCCTACACCGTCCAGGTGTCCGACCCTGCCAAACTCGAGCACGGGCAGCTGACACAGTACGACTTCGCGAAGGTCTCCCTTCCCGACCCCCTGGAAGTTCCGCCGGTGGTGGGCTCCCAGGCCAACGACCTGTCCGCCGACGCGCCCACGGCCATCGACCGGGTGCGCCAGATCGAGGCGCACTTCCAGAAGACGGGGGCCTTCAGCAACGGTTTGGTCAGCGAGGGGCAGCTCCCCAGCGTCTCCGGCCACGGTTCAGCCCGGATCCGCAACCTGCTGACCGCCAAGCAGATGCTCGGCGACGATGAACAGTACGCGGTGGCCATGTCCCTGATGCTCCGGCACCTGGGCATCCCGTCCCGCGTGGTGATGGGTTTCTACCCTGAACCAACCAGCCCGGAGAACGGTGCGGGCGAGGTGAAGATCACCGGAAAGGACGTCCACGCCTGGGTGGAGGTCGCGTTTGAACGCGTGGGCTGGGTCAGCTTCGACCCCACCCCGCCGAAGGACAACATCCCCATTCCGCCGGACCCCGAGAACAAGTCCAAGCCCAAGCCGCAGGTGCTGCAGCCGCCGCCCCCGCCGCAGGAGCCCGCGGACCTGCCGCCAGATTCTTCACCGGACGCGCTGGACGCGGACCAGAAGAAGAACAATCCCTGGCTGTTCTGGGGCGCCCTCCTGGGCGCGCTGGGCGTCGCCGCCATCCCGCTGGTGATCCTGGGCCTGCCGCTGTTGCTGATCGCCTTGTTGAAGGCACGACGGCGGAAGTCCCGTTTCCGGGACGGCCATCCCGCCCAGCGCGTGGGCGGGGGCTGGAACGAGGTGGTGAGCCTGGCAACCGACCTGGGTGCCGCCGTCGACACCCGTTCGACACGGCGGGAAAGCGCTGCGGTCCTGGCCGATGCCTTCCCGGCGACCCAGGGGACCACCACCATGCTGGCGCGCCGGGCCGACGCCTCGATCTTCGGCGCCGGGGAACCAACCGAAGAGGATGTCCGCGAGTACTGGACCATCGTTGATGGTTCCCTCAAGGAGATGACCTCCGGGATGGGGTTCTGGCGGCGGCAGCAGGCACGGTTCTCGCCGCGCTCGCTGCTTGCCGACGCCCGGGCCGCGATGAACGCAGGCAAGGGCGCCAGCCTGCGCGGCGGCCGGGTGTCGCTGCCGGCGGTATCCGGGTTCATCGCTGCCCGCCGCCGTCGTGCCTCCGGCAGTGCCGGCGCACCGTCTGTTCAGCAAGGGCCTGTTCAACAAGGACCCAACCAGCAAGGACCCAACCAGCAAGGACCCAACCAGCAAGGACCCAACCAGCAAGGACCCAACCAGCAAGGACCCGGCCAGCAGTGACCTTCGATCCCGAACGCTGCCCGCGCTGCCGGCAGCCCGTCCCTGAGGGTGCCACGTTCTGCACTGCCTGCGGCGCGCCGCTGCCCAACAGGGCGGCGCGCCGCCCCCGCACCCCGGACCTGTCGGCAGACCAAGCAAGGAGCGATCCCGGGGAAGCGCGCCCCGCGCACTCGTCCGGGATTCCCGGTACTATCCCGGTAGTAGAAAGGCCCCCGGCACAGCCGGCGGGCACCGCATTGACGGGCACCGCGCAAGCGGGCACCTTGCATACGGGTACCGTGCCGGGCAGGACGGGCGGTACCACAAGGGTGGGGGCCGCTCCAGGGGGAGGAACGGGAATGGCAGTGAACCTTCAGCTTGTTCCGGCTGCGGCGGGCAAGCGGCTTGGCGCTGCCGTCATTGATTGGCTGCCTGGGGTGGCGGTGCTGGTGGTGACGTTTGCCATCGGATTCGCCGGGATTACCCGCACCAGAAGCGGTGGCTTCATTGTCTATGACACGTCCTCTCTGGTGCTCTTTGGCGGCATCGGCCTTGGCCTGACCCTGGGTTACCTCTTCGTGGTGCTCGGGCTGGAAGCACGCACCGGCAAAACGCCCGGGAACCTGCTGATGGGCATCCGCAGCGCGGACCAGGACGGTTACGCTCCCGGCGCCGGCGCCGTGTTCCTGCGTGGCCTCATCACCGGAGCAGGCATCCTGTTGGCCGTGCTGGCCGCGGTGCTGGTGGTGGTCTTCAAGTGGTTTGACGTCGCCCTGCCCATCCTTGGCCCGCTGCTCCTGGTGGGTGGCGCGTGGGCCGTGCTGGTGGTGGTTTCCAGCCGGTGGGACAGGGACGGCGGGCTGCGGGGCTGGAATGACACCGCCGCCAAGACCCTGGTGTTCGATGTCAAGGCGGGCCGCGATCCCATCACCACCGGTGGCATCCAAGGGCCTTACAGCTTCGCGCCCCTGGACCTGCCGCCCGTGCAGCAGGTCCTGTCGCCGGTGGCCGGCGCCAACGTGGCCCAGACTCCCGTACACCAAGCCCCCGGACACCCAGCCCCCAGACACCCAGCCCCTGTACACCCAGCCCCTCATGCCCCTCTGCAAACCCCTGCGGCGCAACCTCCGGCTCCGGCACCCCAGGCACCTTCGCCGTCGGCCGCCCTGCCGTGGCAGACCATGCCCTACAGCCCACCTGCCTCCTTCGCGCCGCCGCCCGCCGCCGGCCACCGGATGCCCCCGCCGCATGTGGACGACGACGTCGAACGCACCCAGGTGCGGCCCGGAACCGGCGGCCCCGCCCCTGTGGCCGTCCTCCGTATCCGCCTGGACGACGGCCGCGACTTCCAGCTGGACCGCAGCGTCCTGGTGGGCCGGAACCCGGTGGGGCAGGCCGGGGAACAGCAGGCCCAGCTGTTGGCTGTGGATGACCCCGGCCGTTCGATCTCCAAGACGCACCTGCACCTGCTCACCGACGGCGCGGGCATCTGGGTGACGGACCGCCAGTCAACCAATGGAAGCGCCGTCACCACCCCGGACGGCCTGCGCACCCCCTTGGTGCCGGGCGTCCCCACGTTTGTTACCCCGGGATCCAGCGTGCACTTTGGAGACCGTACCTTTTACCTAGGACAGGCATGAACCAGCACCCCGCCAGTGTTTCCACCATCCAGCCGGGGCCGGGACTCAGCCTCAGCTACGGCTACGGAACGGACAGGGGACTCCGCCGGGAGTTGAACGAGGATTCGTATATCGCCGCCGATCCCGTCTTCGCCGTCGCTGACGGCATGGGCGGCCATGAAGCCGGCGAAATCGCCAGCGGCCTGTGCGTGCGGGCCCTGGCCGGGATTCCCCAGGTGGCCACGGGGGAGCGGAGCATCACCGCTGCCGTCCTCCAGCAGTACCTGGTGCGTGCGGACAACTCGATCCGTGAGGCCACCGGAGCCCGTGCCGGCACCACCCTTACCGGTGCTGTCGTGGTGGAACAGATGGGCATGCCGTACTGGCTGGTGGTGAACATCGGCGATTCCCGCACGTACCGGCTCAGCCAGGGACGGTTCGAGCAGATCAGCGTCGACCACTCGGAGGTCCAGGAACTCGTGGACGCGGGCGAAATCACCGCCCAGGAGGCCACCGTCCACCCGCGGCGACACGTGGTCACCCGGGCCCTGGGCACGGGCGACGAGACGGAAGCGGACTACTGGCTCCTTCCCGTGGAGGAAGGCGACCGCGTCCTGGTCTGCTCCGACGGCCTGACGGGGGAACTGGCAGACGATGACATCCTCCGGATCCTCAGCAGCGTGGCGGATCCGCAGGAGGCGGTGGACGCCCTGATCCAGGCCGCCCTGCGCAGCGGCGGCCGGGACAACGTCACGGCCATCGTGGTGGACGCCAGGAACGTTTCGAACGACGACGGCGCTGGCACCACCGCGCCCCGCCTCACCTCCGCTGACGGGGACGAAGTGACCCTGCCGCGGCCGCAGGCATCCGAAGCCGTGACGCAGCCCCTGCCCGCACCGGTGGAGGAGACCGCGGACCACAACGGGGAGCCGGACGATGACCGCCGCTAGCTACATCCCCGGCACCTGGCTGGGCATTGTCAGGTCCCGCACCGCAGTCCTCCTGGGCCCCGGGTCGCCCGCGGAACTCGCAGGCGCATTGTGGGAACTCCTGGCCGGCCGGCCTGAGCCGCACGAGATCCTCGCCGCCGTGACCAGCACTTCCGGCGGATCCCTCACCCGCATCCCATCCTTCGGCATCCTGGATTTCAACGGATCCCTGCGGGTTTTCCTGCGGGGCGACATCGACCTCACCGTCGAACAGCCCGGGGGAGCCGTGGACCTCGACGGCCGGGACGTGACCACCTGGAACGAACGCAAATTCGTGGTCCCCGGCACGTGCCGGGTGGCGATTGCGGCTGGGACCACCGGTACCGCCGGGCTCGCCACCGAACAACCCGAGCTGCCGCTCGGTGAGGGCGTGGTGCTGCTGCAGTCCCTGACCCTGGGCGCACGCTCCGGCCCGGCTGCGGTCGATGCTCCGGCCGCAGCGGATGCTGTTGCACCGGCGGAAACTTCCGGCAGCGACGAGGCTTCTGCTGCTCCCGCCGGCCACGCCCCGGCTGACCTGCGGGAGCCGGACGTTCCGGACGAGGCGGAAGACCTGCCCGAAACCACGCTCCTGCCCGGGCATGCAGCCTCGGCCGAAACGGTGCTGGGGGTCATCGAAGAGGACGTTGATGAACGCCCGGCCGACGGGGTGGTCGATCCAGCGGAAGCCGCACACGCCCACGCCCGGGATGCCCATGACCCCGATGCCACTATTGCCCCGGATTTCATTATTGGTGTCGACGGGGAGCGTGGTGTCGACGGTGAGATTGGTGCCGGCGGGGATCGCGGCGCTGAGGGAGAAGCTGTGGGGAATGCTTCAGGTGAGCCCGCCCCAATTGAGGTGCCGGAGACAGGCTTCGCCGGCGTTGCCCCCACCGGAGCCGGCGCCGGTCCCGCAGCGGAGATGACGACGTCCTATGACCATCTCTGGGACCGCACCGTCATGCGGCACATCGAAGACGCTGCCGTGCGTGAGGACCCTGACGACGATTCCGGCCAGGTGTCCCCGCAGCAACGCCCGGCCCTGCCGGCAGCCGAACCCCTGCCCGCCCTCCGCAGCCCGGAGGCCCCGGCCCCGGATGTGCCGGCAGCCGGTTCCGGGACTGCGACAGAGACCGACGGCCGGCATCAGCCCACACCTGGCGCCGGACTTGAAGTGGGATCCAGTGCCGGTACAACTGGGGAGCCGTCAGGCCGGCCCCGTCCTGCCTCCGCCGGCGTCCTCATCGACTCCGTCCCGTGGCGCACGGGGGGAGCTACGCCGGCCCCGGACGCCCCTGCCTTCACCCCGTCGCCAACCCACGGCACGCCACTGGCTCCACCGGCATCCGGGGCACCTGCGCCCGTCGTACCGGCGCCTGCTGTATCCGGCACCGGCACCGGCTTCGACCCCGACCACGATGGCCAGACAGTGATGAAAAGCAGCCTGCCGGGAACCGCGTCCGGTCCGGCAACAAACGCGCCGGCCGTCCAGCAGGACCCCGCCAATGGACCAATGGTGCTGGCCCGCGTCTGTGCCCAGGGCCACGCCAACCCACCCACACGTGCCCTCTGCAGCGCCTGCGGGGCTGCCCTGCTGCCGGATGCCGTGCAGGTGGCCCGTCCCAGGCTGGGCCGGATGCGCCTGTCCACCGGCGAACTGCTGGACCTCGACCAGTCGATGGTCATCGGCAGGCAGCCGTCAGTGTCCCGGGTGCAGGGCGGCGTGATGCCGCGGCTCGTCCAGGTGGCAAGCCCCGGCGGCGACATTTCCCGGTCCCACGTCGAGGTGCGGCTTGAGGGCTGGCACGTGATGCTCTGCGACCTCAAGGCCACCAACGGCACTGTCCTGGTCCGCGAAGGCCAACCGCCGCGCCGCCTGGCCCAGAACGAGATGGCCATCCTGCTCGACGGCGACATCGCGGAGCTGGGCGACAACATCTCACTGCGTTTTGAGGAGATTCCTTGAGTTCCAAACGGCCCGTTGCGCCGCCGCCCCGCATCCAGGGCTTCACCTACATCAGCCTGCTCGGCTCCGGCGGGTTTTCCGACGTCTACCTGTACGAACAGGACAGGCCGCGCCGGAAAGTCGCCGTCAAGGTGCTGCTCTCGGACCTCAAGACCGAGGGCGCGCGGCGGCGGTTCGAGTCCGAGGCCAACCTCATGGCCCAGCTGTCCTCGCACCCATACATCGTCACCATTTTCGAAGCGGAAGTCACCGATGACGGGCACTCCTACCTGGCCATGGAGTACTGCTCCCGGCCCAGCCTGGACGTGCGTTACCGGCGGCAGCGCTTCAGCGTTGACGAGGTCCTGGCGGTCGGCATCCAGGTGGCCTCCGCCGTCGAAACCGCCCACCGCGCCGGCATCGCCCACCGCGACATCAAGCCCGCCAACATCCTGGTGACGGACTACAACCGTCCGGCCCTCACCGACTTCGGCATCTCCGGCACCCTGGCCGGGGATTCTGATGACGATTCGGGCATGTCCATTCCCTGGTCCCCGCCCGAACAGTTCCGGGACGGCGGCGTTGACGGCGTCATGGTGGACGTGTGGGCCCTCGGCGCCACGCTGTACACCCTGCTGGCCGGACGTTCACCCTTCGTGATGCCGGGCGCGGACAACTCGCAGCGTGAACTGATCAACCGGATCAGCAACATGGCGCTGCCGCGGCTGGGCCGTGCCGATGTGCCGGAATCACTGGAACTGGCCCTGGCAACCGCCATGGCCAAATCGCCCCAGTCCCGGTACTCCTCGGCCCACGCCTTCGCCCTGGCCCTGCAGCGCATCCAGGCCGAGCTCAACCTTTCCGTCACGCCCTTCGAGGTCCTGGAGGAGCCGCAGCAGGAGGAGGGCCACCCGGACGACGGCACCGAGGAGACGCGCGTCCGCAGCATTGCTGCCATCGATCCGGAGCGGACCGGCAGCGCACCCACGTTCCCTGCCCGCACCCGCCCCAACCCGACCGGCACCGGGACTGACGCGACGGGGCCCGGGGGCGGCGCCCTCCCGCCGTCGCACTTTGCTCCCGCCAGCCCCAGCCAATGGCAGCCTGCCCCGGCAGTGCCGCAGATTCCGGCCCGCACCACGTGGGCGGCGGCCACCGGGGCGGCTGCTCCGGCGGCAGCCACGGACGACGGCGCCGGCCAGGGGGAGTGGGCGCAGTCCACCGTCCTGCGTGGCAGCACAGGGACGGCCAACTACGGTGCACCCGTCACGGGCACAGGAGGAACGCAGGACACGGGCTACACCGTGGACGCAACAGTCCAGCGGGCGGTGAAGGCGGACGAGCCGCAAGCGGCTCCGAAGGCCGACCACGGCAAACGCAACCTCTGGCTCGCAATCGCCGGCGGCACCCTCCTGGTATTGGCGGCTGTGGTGGGCATCGTGGTGGCCAACACGGCGACAGGCACCCCCAAGGCGGTGGAAACCCAGCAGGCCAGCAAACCCCCTGCGGACGCCCTGGACAGCGGCACCGTGCCCGATGTCGAAGGCCTGGCCGGAACGGTCGACACCAACGGCGAGGCATCCTTCTACTGGAACAACCCCGACCCCAAGCCGGGCGATACCTACAAATGGAGGGTCTATACCATCGGTGTGGGCGGCGACTACCAATCCATCGCGCAGGCGCCCGTCCGGCTCAGGCCCAACCCGTCGGGGCAAACCTGCATCCAGGTCATGATCGTCCGCTCGGACGGTGCGTTCTCACCGCTGGGGTCCGGTTCCATCGCCTGCACCGGCCAATGAACGTCCCGCACTGCCGGTTTCACGGCAACACCACCACTCCGACTACCGCAACAGTTCTGCCTTGAGGAGGCACAGATCATGGGGGATCTAGCAATAGATTTCTGTGGCGAATGGTACGAGCCATCGGATGAGGACATCTTCAACATCGGCCGCGAAGGCGACCTTGAGGTGGACGACAACCCGTACCTGCACCGGCAGTTCCTGCAGGTTGCCCGCTACGACGGCATCTGGTGGCTGAGCAACGTGGGCAGCATGCTCTCCGCCACCGTGGCTGACGCCTCCGGCGGCATGCAGGCCTGGCTGTCACCCGGAGCGCGGATTCCGCTGGTGTTCAGCCACACCAATGTCATCTTCACGGCGGGGCCCACCACCTACGAGTTCGCCGTGCACGTGAAGACGCCGTCCTTCCGGCAGGAAGCCCGCGAAGAAGCCGGCAACGGGGACACCACCATCGGCCCCGTGGTCTTCACGGACGCGCAGAAGGCGCTGATCGTGGCGCTCGCCGAGCCTGTGCTCCGGCGTGAGGGCACCGGTTTCAGCACCATCCCGTCCTCCGCGGCGGCCGCCAAGACCCTGGGCTGGGCACTGACGCGCTTCAACCGCAAGCTGGACAACGTCTGCGACAAGCTGGACCGGGTGGGCGTGGCGGGACTGCGCGGCGGCGGCGGCAAGCTGGCCACCAACCGCCGGGCACGCCTGGTTGAACACGCCGTCACCACCCACCTGGTGACCCCCGATGACCTGTACCTGCTGGAGAAGATGAGGGGCGTGGACGAAGGATGAGGATCCGGCTGACACTCCGCCGCGAACCCGCCGACGCCAAGGACCTGGCCGTCACGGTGGACGGCATGGCCACCGTGGCCGACATCGCCACCGTGCTGTGGACGGCGGACCCCGCCCGTAAAGGCACCCCCGCGCCGGACAACCTTTCGCTGCGGATCGATGAAGCGTTCGTGGGTGCCGGCATCAGCGGGAACATCCTGGCCCGGGAGGACAACCTCCTCGAATCAGGCCTGCGCCCCGGCTCGGTGGTATCGCTGGCCCAGGTCAGTGGGCAGTTCCACGAACCCGGGGCCAACCGGGGACCGGCCGCCGCAACCCTGCGCGTGTTGTCAGGGCCCGACGCCGGGCGGGAATTTTCGCTGCCCACCGGCACCAGCTACATTGGCCGGGACCGGGACGTGGACGTCCGCCTGACGGATCCGCTGACCTCCAAACGGCACGCCCGGATCACGGTGGGCGAAGGCATCGAGATCGTTGACACAAACTCCGCCAACGGCCTGCTGATGGACGGGCTGCCCGTCACTAGGGCCACGCTGAACTCCTCCGACACGGTGACCCTGGGTGACACCACCGTCACCGTGGTGCCGCTGGGCCACAACCATGCGGCAGCGCCGACGTCGCCCCTGGTGGACTTCAACCGCTCCCCGCGGGTGGTGCCCCGCTTCGACGTCCCCAAGCGGGTTCTTCCTGCCGGGCCCAAGCGCCCCGAGGACCATCCCTTCCCCTACATCATGCTGGTGGCACCGCTGATGATGGGCGCGGTCATTTTCGCGGTCACGCAGAACGTGCTCTCCATGGTGTTCATGCTGATGATGCCCCTGTTCATCGTGGGCCACCACGTGGACCAGACAATGCGGACCCGGAAGCAGCAGAAGGAGCAGCTCAAGCAGTTCCGCGCCGCCATGGCCGCATTCCGGCAGGACCTTACGGAGCTGCAGCAGGTGGAACGCGCGGTCCGGCTGCAGGAAGCGCCGTCCGTAAGCGACACGGTGGACGCGATTTACAAGCTGGGGCCGCTGCTGTGGACGCACCGGCCGGAACACCCGTCGTTCCTCGGCCTGCGGTTCGGGCTGGGGACCGCCCCGTCCCGCATCCCGTTGGAAGAGCCCTCCAGCAACGACACCGAGGTCCAGTACAGCCGCGAAATCCAGGACTGCATCAAGCAGTTCAGCGGGATCGAAGGCGTCCCCGTGGTGTCCCAGCTGCGCACCTCCGGCGCGCTGGGGATCGCCGGCGCCCGCGGCCTGGTGGACGACGTGGCCCGTGGCATGGTGCTGCAGCTGGTGGGACTGCATTCCCCGGCCGAGGTGGTCCTCACCGCCATCACGTCCGCCCAGTCCCGGGAGCGCTGGAACTGGCTGCAGTGGCTGCCGCACGTAGGCTCGGGCCACAGCCCGCTGGGCGGGGACCACCTTGCCGCGGGGTCGGCCGGCGGCTCTTCACTGCTGGCCCGCCTCGAGGACCTGGTCGACGCCCGGGAGGCGGCGGCCAAACGGTCAGGCCCGGACCTGCGCCCCGGCATCGACCCCGTGAAGCATGAGCCCGAAGAGCCGGTCCTTCCCTCCGTGCTGGTCATCGTGGAGGACGACGCCCCGGTGGACCGCGGCCGCCTGACCCGGCTGGCCGAACGCGGTCCCGACTCCGGCGTGCACATCCTGTGGGTGGCCACTGACATCCAGTCACTCCCGGCTGCCTGCCGTGACTTCATGGTGGTGGACGGCGACCACGGCACCACCACCGGCCAGGTCCGGCTGGGCCGCCACACCTACCCGGTCAGCTGCGAGAGCGTGGACGCGGAGCTCGCAGCACAGCTGGCCCGGATGCTGGCGCCCGTGGTTGACGTGGGCAAGCCGGTCAATGACGATTCCGACCTGCCCCGCGCGGTGTCCTATGCGGCCCTGATCGGCAAGGACTTCCTGGACAATCCGCAGGCCGTGGTGGAGCGCTGGACGGAAAACAACTCCCTGCACGCCACCGCCGTGGCCAACCGCAAGGACAACGGGACCCTCAGGGCGCTGGTGGGCTCCAAGGGCATCGAGCCGCTGTACCTGGACCTGAAGAACGAAGGACCGCACGCCCTGGTGGGCGGGACCACCGGTGCCGGCAAGTCCGAGTTCCTGCAGTCGTGGGTCATGGGCATGGCTGCGGCCTACAGCCCCGACCGGGTCAGCTTCCTTTTCGTGGACTACAAGGGCGGAGCGGCGTTTGCCGACTGCATCAACCTTCCACACACGGTGGGCCTGGTCACGGACCTTTCCCCGCACCTGGTGCGGCGGGCCCTCACATCCCTGCGCGCGGAGCTGCACTACCGCGAGCAGCTGTTGAACCGGAAGAAGGCCAAGGACCTGCTGGCCCTGCAGCGGGAGGCGGACCCGGAGGCGCCGCCGTACCTGGTGATCATCGTGGACGAGTTCGCCGCGCTGGCCAACGACGTGCCCGAATTCGTGGACGGCGTGGTGGACGTCGCCGCCCGCGGCCGCTCCCTGGGCCTGCACCTCATCCTGGCCACCCAGCGGCCGGCGGGCGTCATCAAGGACAACCTGCGCGCCAACACCAACCTGCGGGTGGCGCTGCGCATGGCCGACGAGGACGACGCCACCGACATCCTGGGGGTGCCGGATGCGGCCTACTTCGACCCCGCCATCCCGGGCCGCGGTGCCGCCAAGACCGGGCCCGGACGGATCCAGGGCTTCCAGACCGGCTACGCCGGCGGCTGGACCACGGATAAACCGCAGCGCCCCCAGATCGACATCGTGGAGATGGCCTTCGGCTCCGGTCCCAGCTGGGAAGCTCCGGCACCCGAAAAGCCTGCGGCCCCGGAACCGGCCGGTCCCAATGACATTGCCAGGATGACCTCCACCATCGTGCACGCGGCGGACACCCTGGCCATCCGGCCGCCGCGGAAACCATGGCTGGACGAGCTGGCCAAGACCTACGACTTCTCCAAGTTGCCCAACCCCCGCACCGACGAACAGCTGCTGCTGGGCGTCGCGGACGACCCCGTCCACCAGGACCAGCCCACCGTCTTCTACGAGCCTGACCGCGACGGCAACATGGCCATCTACGGCACCGGTGGTTCCGGCAAGTCCGCCGCCCTGCGCGGCATCGCGATTGCCGGGGCCGTCACCCCGCGCGGCGGCCCCGTCCACGTCTACGGCATCGACTGCGGCTCTTCCGGGCTGCGGATGCTTGAGGAGCTTCCGCACGTGGGGGAAATCATCAATGGCGACGACGTCGAACGCGTCGGGCGGTTGCTGCGCCTCCTCCGGGACATCGCCGAGCTGCGTTCCGCGCAGTTCGCCGAGGTGCGCGCCTCCACCATCGTGGAGTACCGGAGGCTGGCCAACCGGCCGGACGAGAAGCGGATCTTCGTGCTGGTGGACGGCATGTCAGCCTTCCGTGAGGCGTACGAGCACAGCAAGCTTTCCGGGCTCTGGGACATCTTCCTGCAGCTGGCCACGGACGGCCGGACCCTGGGCATCCACCTGGTGGTGACCGGGGACCGGCCCAACGCCGTCCCCGCGTCCCTGCTCGCCTCCATCCAGCGCCGCCTGGTCCTGCGCCTGTCCTCTGAGGACGACTACATTTCCATGGATGTTCCCAGGGATGTCCTCACGGCCACGTCGCCCCCGGGCCGTGGGCTGCTGGACGGGCTTGAAGTCCAGCTGGCCGTCCTGGGCGGCAATTCGAACCTGGCCCTGCAGGCCCGCGAGGTCCATAAGCTCAGCGAAGCCATGCAGCGGCAGGGCCTGGAAACCGCCCCGGGCATTGAGCGTCTCCCCGAGCAGGTGGACCTGGATGTCCTGCCGGCCGGCAGCCCCGACCTGCCCGTTATTGGAGTGGACGACGAGTCCCTGCAACCGGCCGAACTCATGGCGCGCGGACCGTTGCTCCTGGCCGGCCCGCCGGGCTCGGGGCGCACCGTGGCGCTGGTCACCCTGGCCTACGCGCTGCGCCGGTCCAATCCCGCCACGGAACTGGTCTACCTCGGGTCCCGCCGGTCCGCCGTCGCGTCCCTCCCCATCTGGAACCGCGCCGTGGTGGGCCCGGACGACGTCGCCGAAGTGGTGGAGGACCTGGTGGAGCACTCCACCGGAAACCCTGGCACCGTGGCCTTCTTCATCGAGGGCCTCACCGAGTTCACCGACACCATCGCCGAGTCAGGAATGGCGCAGCTGGTGACGGCGTCCCTCAAAGCAGACCAATGGGTCATCGGCGAGTCCGAATCCTCCACCTGGTCCTCCGCCTGGCAGCTTGCCCAGCCCTTCAAATCGGGCCGCCGCGGCCTGCTGCTGAACCCGGGGGATATTGAGGGCGACAGCCTGCTCAACACGTCCCTGGGCCGGGTCAGCCCGGACTTCATTCCGGGCCGCGGGTACGTGGTGGGGCGGGGCAAGGCACGGAAAATCCAGGTGGCGCTCCCGCCCGAAAACCGGGACTGAACAGCGCCGATGAATGCGGGGGCCGCGATCCGTCGGGATTTGCGGCCCCGCAGGACGTTGTAGAAGACTACCGGGGACACCAGAAAGCCGCGGTGGGGGGACTGCGCGCATCGAAAGGTAGCAATGACCCCGTCCGCCCCGATCGTCCGCACTGTTTCGACGACGTCATCAGCAGCTGTCCTTGCCCTGGCCCTCGGCTTGTTTTCCACCGGTCCCGCGCTGGCTGCAACCGCGGACCCCTCTCCGACGGCAGGCACCCAGGCCCCACCAGACTGCGGTCTTGTCTGCGTGCCCATCCTTGCCGACAACCCCGACCCCGGCCGGCCCCGCAAATCCAAGGAGGCTGCCCAGCCGCCGGCCCAGCCGGCGCCACCCGCCGAGCCTCCCGCCCAGCCACTCCAGCCGCAGCCAACGGAGCCAGCCGCGCAGCCGCAGGCAGGCACTCCCGAACCGGCCGGGCCTCCCGCCACGGCAGCGGAACTCCCGGATGGGTCCGCCACCGGAACCACGTCACCCGCTGCCGGCTACCGGCCGCCGACCGGCCCCTCCAGCGGGGTGGACTGGAACAGCCCGGTCAACCGGACTCCCGGGCCTGCCCGGATGGCTGCCGCTGCTGCCCCTGCCCGTGACGAGGGCCCCGGCGGACCTGCGCTCCTGCCCATCGCCCTTGGAACGCTGCTGGTGGGCGTTTCCGCGGGCGCCTTCGCCTGGTGGAACCGAAACCGGAACCGGCTGCGCTCGCACTGACAGCGTTCACGCCGCCCTGCCCGCTGGCTGTCGCAGGTGTAAGGCAAGATAGGTCTGTGAGCACAGGACCAGGACCCGCAGAACAGACCGCCACCCGAACCGCGGAACCACACGAGCCCGAAGCCGTTCCCACCGAAGCCATCCGCGAGGAATACGAAAACCTCGCGGACCTGGTGCGGAAGTACCGGTTCGCGTACTACCAGGAGGACGCACCCCTGGTTTCGGACGCCGAGTTCGACACCCTCTTCCGCCGCCTCGAGGAGATCGAGGCGCTGCATCCGGAACTGGTGGCCAACGACTCGCCAACGCAGGAAGTGGGCGGCGAAGTATCCGCCGCCTTCGCGCCCGCGGAGCACCTGCAGCGGATGTACAGCCTGGAAGACGTCTTCTCGCTGGACGAGCTTGAGGCCTGGCTCAACCGGGCCGAGGCCAGCATCGAAAAAATCGGGGACGGCGGCACCAAGGCAGCCTGGCTTACCGAACTCAAGATCGATGGCCTTGCTGTCAACCTCCTGTACCGCGACGGCAGACTGGTGAGGGCTGCCACCCGCGGCGATGGAACCACGGGCGAGGACATCACCCACAACCTGCTCACCATCAAGGAAATCCCGCAGGAACTGCGCGGCAGCGGTTTCCCCGCCGAAATGGAGGTGCGCGGGGAGGTCTTCATCCCCTCCAAGGCGTTCGCGGAGTTCAACGAGGCCCTGATCGAAGCCGGTAAGGCACCGCTGGCCAATCCCCGCAACGCGGCCGCCGGCTCCCTGCGGCAGAAGGACCCCGCGGAGACGGCCAAGCGGCCGCTGAAGATGTTCGTCCACGGCATCGGCGCCCGCGAGGGGCTCGCGGCCAGCAGCCAGTCGGAAACATACGGGCTGCTCAAGGAGTGGGGCCTGCCGGTCAGCCCGTACTTCGAGGTGCTGGAGACCAGGGAAGACGTCCTTGGCTTCATCAAGCGCTACGGGGACCAGCGCCACAAGCTGCTCCACGAAATCGACGGCATCGTGATCAAGGTGGACGACTTTGCCACCCAGCGGGCCCTGGGCAACACCACCCGCGTTCCGCGCTGGGCCGTGGCCTACAAGTACCCGCCGGAGGAAGTCCACACCAAGCTGCTGGACATCCAGGTCAACGTGGGCCGAACCGGCCGCGTCACCCCCTACGGGGTCATGGAGCCGGTCAAGGTGGCCGGCTCCACGGTGGAAATGGCCACCCTGCACAACCAGGACGTGGTCAAGGCCAAAGGCGTCAAGATCGGCGACATCGTGGTCCTGCGGAAGGCGGGCGACGTCATCCCCGAAATCGTGGGCCCGGTGCTGGCCCTCCGGGACCAGCAGGACCCGCCCGTGCGGGATTTCGTGATGCCCACCGAATGTCCATCCTGCGGTACTCCGCTGGCCCCGGCCAAGGAGGGGGACGTGGATGTCCGCTGCCCCAACGCCAGGTCCTGCCCGTCGCAGCTTCGTGAGCGGGTGTTCCACGTAGCGGGCCGTGGCGCCTTCGACATCGAGGCCCTGGGCTGGGAAGCGGCCATTGCGCTGACCCAGCCGGCCGAACCCGATGTTCCGCCCCTGGCCTCCGAAGCCGGACTGTTCGACCTCACCCCCGAGGACCTGGCCGGCGTCCGGATCCGGAGGGAGAAGAAAACCAAGGGCGTTCCCACCGGCGAGTACGAGCTGGTGCCGTACTTCTTCAGCAAGGGCACGGCCAAGTCGCCGTCCAAGCCCACCGCCACCACGCAGAAGCTGTTCAAGGAACTCGAAAAGGCCAAGACCCAGCCCCTGTGGCGGGTGCTGGTTGCCCTGTCCATCCGGCACGTGGGCCCGCGGGCGTCCCGGGCCCTGGCCCAGGCGTTCGGCTCCATGGACCGCATCCGGGCAGCGTCGGAGCAGGAGCTGGCCCATGTGGACGGCGTGGGTCCCACCATCGCCGCCGCGCTGAAGGAATGGTTCGCGGAGGACTGGCATCTTGAAATCATCGACCGCTGGGCCGCCGCCGGGGTGCGCATGGAGGACGAACGGGACGAATCCATGCCGCGCACGCTCGAAGGGCTGACGGTGGTGGTCACCGGCTCGCTGCCCAACTTCAGCCGCGACGAGGCCAAGGAGGCCATCCTGCTCCGCGGCGGAAAGGCGGCCGGTTCCGTTTCGAAAAACACCAGTTACGTGGTGGCCGGCGAAAGTGCCGGCAGCAAGCTGGACAAAGCAGAGCAGCTGGGGATTCCAGTGCTGGACGAGGACGGGTTCCGGCAATTGCTCGACGGCGGCCCGGCAGCCCTGGGGGATGCGGCAGCGCCGGGAGCGGACGGGGACGCCAACGGGGAAGCGGCCGTACCGGCCGCAGTGGAGGAGAACGCATGACGTCCGCATCGGAACTGCTGGAGGTCGCCAAACAGGCAGCCGCTGCCGGTGCCAGGGTCCTTTCCGGCCGGGACGGCACCGCGCTGGACGCCAGCAACAAGGGGGCGGCCGGGGACTGGGTGACGGCCTTCGACGTCGCTGCCGAAAACGCGGTGCGGGACGTCATTGCCGCGGCCCGCCCGGGGGACAGCATCACCGGCGAGGAACAGGGCACCACCCGCCCCGCCGATCCCACCGGCCACCGCTGGTCCATCGACCCGCTGGACGGCACCACCAACTTCATCCGCAACATCGTCTACTACGCCACCTCCGTGGCTGTTGCCGACTCCGACGGCGCCTGGCTGGCCGGCGTGGTCAACGCCCCGGCGCTGGGCCGGATCTACTACGCCGCCCGCGGCCGGGGTGCCTGGCTGGAGGAGCGCGGAACCACCACCAGGCTTGAGGGCCCGGTCCCGGGCCGGACCGGGCAGATCCTGGCCACCGGATTCAGTTACGAACCCGGCATCCGCTCCCAGCAGGCTGCCGCCTTCGCCACCCTGATGGATGGATTTGCCGATGTCCGCCGGCTTGGTTCCGCGGCCCTGGACCTGTGCATGGTGGCGGACGGAACGCATGACGCCTACGGCGAGAGGGGCCTGAACGAGCACGATTTCTCGGCCGGGGCGCTGATCGCGGAGGAAGCCGGCTGCTGGGTGCGCAGGCCACGCCTGACCAGCCCGCTCGACGGCGGTCCCACCGATGAGGAGCGGCTCGACGCCTGGACGTGCGCGGCCAGCCTGGAGCTGAGCGGCAAGTTTCCGCTCTAGGCGGCGCGGGAAGCCGGGCCGGCTCTGCAACACTGGCTCTGCAACACCGGCACTGCAACACCGGCACTGCCCACTGGTACTGCACTGGTACTGCACTGGTACCGCTCACCGGTTCTGATAGTTCGATCACGGAAAGCGCGTTTCCGCCGGAACCGGGGCCGGGCCGCCACTACCATTGACGGGTGCAGCAGCAGCCAACCATCCGTCCCGCCGTCGAAGCCGACTTCCCGGCCATCGCCCGGATCACCGGCGACTCCTATCTCTCCGCAGGCTACTTCGACGACCCCGCCCATCCGTACATGGTCAAGATCATGGACGTTGCTGAACGGGCCCAACAGGCCACCATCTGGGTAGCCGAACGGGAGGGAACCATCATCGGCTCCGTCACGCTGGCGCTCGCCGGGGAACCCTACGCGGACATTGCCCTGCCGGACGAGCTGGAATTCCGCATGCTGGTAGTGGACCCTGCCGTCCAGCGCAGCGGCGCCGGCCGGGCCATGGTGGAGGCAATCATCGATTATGCCCGTACCCTTCCGGGCATCCGCGCGGTGGCCCTGACCACGGGGAAAGACTGGGAAAGCGCGCACGGCCTGTACCGCAGGACCGGCTTCCACCGGGTGGCTGAACGGGACTGGTTCGTTCCCGGAACCGACACAAAACTGCTGGTTTACCGGCGCGACCTGTAGCAGCCCTACAGTGGTGGCGACCCATTCCAGCTTTGAAAGGCCACCCATGCGCAAAACCTTCGGCAGCGGATCCGTCTGGGAACAGACCCTCGGCTACTCCCGTGCCGTCCAGGTGGACGACACCCTCTACATTTCCGCAACCGCGGCAAGCGGTGACGACGGGATCGTGGGGGACGACTTCTACACCCAGACCCAGTACATCCTGCAGAAACTCGGCAAGGTCCTGGCCGACGCCGGCTTCGGCTACGAGGACGTGGTGCAGTCCAAGCTGTACCTGACGGACATCAGCAAATGGGAAGAGGCCGGCCGGGCGCACGGCGAGGTGTTCGGTGACATCCGCCCCACCCTCTCCCTGGTCCACGTGCTGCCGTTCCTGGATCCGAAGATGCTTGTCGAGATCGAACTCGTCGCCCAGAAAGCTGCCTGACGCTCTCCCTGGACTACCGCGCCGGCAGGCCGTACCGGTGTTCCGGCCTGCCGGTGGTGCCGTAGCGGAGCTGGATGTCCACCGCGCCGTCGTCGGCCAGGGAGGACAGGTACCGCTGGGCGGTTGCCCGGGAGACGCCCACCCGGGAGGCCACTTCCGCGGCCGAGTACTGCTCACCGGGGGCCAGGGACTCCAGCACTGCCGCTTCGGTGGCGGAGCGGGGTTTCGACGACGGCGTGACATCACCCGGAATCAGGGAACGTTTTGCACGTTCCACCGCCTCCTGGTCCAGTGCCCCCGGCTGGCCCAGGAGGCGCCGGTACCGGGCATAGGAGCGCAGCTGCTGGGACAGCGACTCCGCAGTGAAGGGCTTGAGCAGGTATCCCAGCGCTCCCCGGCGGAACGCCACCCCGAGGGACGAGGCATCGGAGGCGGCGCTGAGGATGATGGTGTCCACATCCAGTTGCTGCAGCAGGTCCAGGCCCGATGCATCCGGCAGGTACACGTCCAGCAGCACCAGGTCCGGCCGCAGGCTGTGGATGGCCTGCAGTGCCAGGGAGGCAGTGCCCACGGGCGCCAGCGCCAGGAACCCTGCCACCGAGTCGACATACGTTGCGTGGAGCTTGGCCACATGGAAGTCGTCGTCCACGATCAGGACCCGAAAATCGTCAGCCATTCTCATCCTTTCCGGCTGCCCCCGGGGTTGCGGCGGCGGGCTTTCCCGCCGTCGTCTGCGGAAGGGTCGCCATGAACACGGCGCCCGGCCCGCCCTTGGTTCCGCGCTCCAGCACTTTCACGTCGCCGCCGCGGCGCCGTGCCAGCTGGCGCGCGAGAGCCAGTCCGAAGCCCTGTCCGCCACCTGCCCGGACAGGGCCGGAGGCCGTGGTGAAACCCTCGGCAAACACGCCCTCCGCGTCTGTGCCTTCTGCCAGCCCGTCACCCGAGTCCGCCACCACGATATGCAGCGTTCCGCCGTCGTCGGCCGGCTCATCCAGGACCTCAAGCTCAACCCAGCGCTCCGTTGATGACCCGGCAACGGCGGCGTTGACGGCGTTGTCGATCAGGTTGCCCAGCACCGTGGTCACGTCCTGGGCTTCGGTGACCTGCCCCCTGACCAGGGTCTCCGGGCCGATGCGGAGCGCAACGCCGCGCTCGTCCGCCTCCACGCCCTTGGCGCCGACGAAGGCCTGGAGATACGGGTCCTGTAACAGTTCCGCCTGGTCCACCGGGAACTTCAGCGGACCGGTGGCGGCCAACCGGGCAAGGTAGTCCCGTGCCTCCTGGTGCTGCCCGATGCCCAGGAAGCCGGCCAGGGTGTGCAGCTGGTTGGCGAACTCGTGCCGCTGGGCACGCAGTGCGGTGGACATGGTTCCCACGGCGTCCAACTGGCGGGTCAGCTGCTGCAGCTCGGTGCGGTCCCGCAGCATGATCACCCAGCCCAGGTCCTCCCGGCGGTGCAGCGCCTTGCGGGCGTTCGCCACCAGGACCCGGCCACCGGCCACCAGTTCCAGCGCATCCACGGCCGGACCGGCGGAGTTTGCAGCAGTCACGGCGCCTGGAACTGCCACAGCGCCTGGAACTGCCACAGTGCCTGGAACTGCCACAGTGCCTGGAACTGCCACAGCGCCTGGAACTGCCACAGCGCCGGCCGCGGTCCGCGTAAGGGACTTCAGCTGCTCCGGAACCGGGGCATCCTCCCAGCGGGTGCCGGACAGATCCGGCAACTCCAGCAGGCGCTGCGCCGCGGCGTTGAAGACGCTCACCCGGCCGTCGGCACTGACGCCGATGACGCCGTCGTCCACGCCCTGCAGCACCGCCACCTGGTCGTGGACCAGCGTGCTGATCTCTTCCGGCTCCAGGCCAAGGGTGAGCCGCTGCAGGCGGCGGCGCAGCAGGAAGGACCCCAGGATCCCGGCCAGCAGGGCACCCGCGGCCGTCAGCGCCACCGGCCCGATGTCGCGGGCCACGCTCTGGGCCACCGTCTCCATGGAGTAGCCCACGCTCACCTCACCCACCACCGTGGTGCTGCCGGGCGCATACACGGGAACCTTGGCGCCCGCGGAGGGGCCCAGGGTCCCGGTGTTCCGGGTGGTGATTTCCTGGCCGGACAGCGCCTCGGACGGGTCCGTGCTGACTTTCTCACCCAGCCGCTGGGGATCGGGATGGGCCAGCCTGATCCCGGTTTCGTCGGTGATCACCACGAACAGCGCTCCGGTCCGGGTCCGCGCTGCCTCGGCTGCTGACTGGAGCGGCCCGGCCAGAAGCTCGCCGGGCGGGGGAGTGCCGGGCTGGTCACTGATGGCCAGCACGTCGGCCCTGACCTGCGGATCCGAGGCAACGGTGCGCGCCAGCGTCAGGGCCTGGTTTTCGGCGTCGCTGCCAACCCGGTCGTACGTCAGCCAGGCATGTACGGTGGCGCTGAGCAGCACCACCAGCAGCACCACCGCCAGCTGCAGCAGCAGCGTCTGGGTGGAAAACCGCAGCGGCGGCCGGGGCACGGAACGCTGCATTCATCCTCCTTGACGGTGTATTGGCAGTGTATTGGCAGGGGTGTGTTTGCGTAGGTGCGGGTGCGGCCGAGCCGGTGGTTTCAGCGCGCCGGCCCGTGAGCACAATGAGCAAAATGCTCCCAATAAGCAGTATGCCAATCAATTGAGCCAAAGGCACTGCCGTGACGGACGCCACCCTAAAGTCTGTAGCACGCATCACAACGCTGTGGTGCTGTTCACAAGAAGGAGCCGGCTGTGCTGGTAATACTTGGATTCGCCATGATCGCGGTATTCATGGTGCTGATCATGACGAAGAAGTTGACGCCAGTGCTGGCGTTGATCATTGTCCCTACTGTTTTTGGCCTTTTTGCCGGTGCCGGCCTCGGCATCGGCGACATGGTGATGGACTCCATGAAGTCCATGACCTCCACCGCGGCGCTGCTGATGTTCGCCATCATCTACTTCGGCCTGATGATCAACGTCGGGCTCTTTGACCCGCTGGTGAAGTTCATCCTCCGCAAGCTGGGCAACGACCCCGCCAAGGTTGTCCTGGGCACCGCCATCCTGGCGGCCGCCGTGTCGCTGGATGGCGACGGGTCCACCACGTTCATCCTCACCACGGCCGCCATGCTGCCGGTCTACCTGCGCCTCAAGATGAGCCCCGTGGTCCTCACCTGCGTGGCCGGCCTGGCCAACGGCACCATGAACATCCTGCCGTGGGGCGGCCCCACCGCCCGCGCCGCTACCGCCCTGAGGATCGACGTCAATGACGTATTCGTCCCCATGATCCCGTCCCTGGTGGCCGGCCTGGTGGTCGTGTTCGCCTTCGCCTGGCTGCTGGGCCTGCAGGAGCGCAACCGCCTCCGTGCCACCGCTCCGGAAATCTGGGGCGTCCCGGAGACGGCGGCAGGCTTTGACGGAATGTCCGACGGCGGTGCCTCCGCCGGCGGAACCGGCGGCACGGGTGCCGGAACCGGCCGCGGACGCCAGGGCAACCCCGGCGGAGCAGCCCCCGCCGTCGACGGCTCCCCGGCAGGATCGTCCGTGGCCGTACTGGACCGCGCCGACACCCTCATTGAGGACAGCGGCGCCGGACTCACCGACACCGCCCTTGACCCGAACCGCTCCACCCTTCGCCCCAAGCTGTTCTGGTTCAACCTGGCCCTGACCGTCGCCGTCATGGTGGTGCTCGTAGCCAACATCATCCCGCTGCCGTTCGTCTTCATGGTGGGCGCCGCGGTCGCCCTGCTGGTCAACTTCCCCAAGGTCAAGGACCAGGGCGCCCAGCTGATCGCCCACGCCCCCTCCATCGTTGCCGTCGTCAGCATGGTCATGGCCGCAGCCGTCCTCACCGGCGTCCTCAAGGGCACCGGCATGGTGGAAGCGATGTCCGCATGGCTCGTCCAGATCATCCCGTCCTCCATGGGCCCGTTCATGGCGGTCATCACCGGCATCCTGAGCATCCCCATGACGTTCTTCATGAGCAACGACGCCTTCTACTTCGGCGTCCTGCCGGTGCTGAGCGAGACCGCCGCCCACTACGGCGTTGGCGCCGCTGACATGGCCCGTGCCTCCATCACCGGCCAGCCGTTCCACCTGCAGAGCCCGCTGGTCCCTGCCATCCTGCTGCTGGTTTCGCTGGCCAAGGTGGACCTCGGTGACCACCACAAGAAGGTCCTGTGGCGCACTGCCGTCATCTCCCTGGTAATGCTCGGCGTCGGGCTGCTGACTGGAGCCATTGGTATCGGTTAGTCTTTAGCTGCCCGCGCTCCTGTCCCCGAGGCAGGACCGGGTAGGTAAGGTGCCCGTCTGACGCCCGCTGGGGGCCGTCAGACGGGCATCTGCGTTTCCGCACTAGAATGGATCGGAAAACAATCCGAACTTTGCAGGGGAGATCCATGGCTGCGATCAACCGTGACGACGTCGCGCATCTCGCGCGGCTCGCTCACATCGAGATGAGTGCCGAAGAGCTGGACAGGATGGCCGGCGAGCTCGCCGTCATCGTCGATTCGGTCAAGTCCGTCAGTGAGGCCGCCGGGGATGACGTCCCGGCCACGTCCCACCCCATTCCGCTCACCAACGTGTTCCGCGAGGACGTTGTTGGACACACCTTCACGGCGGAACAGGCACTCTCCGGCGCCCCGGATTCCGATGACAACCGTTTCAAGGTCCCGGCCATCCTGGATGAGGCATAACCATGACTGAACACAACACCGCCGGCACCAGCGCCGACACCCTGATCCGGCTGTCCGCCGCGCAGCTGGCCGAAAAGCTCCACGCCGGCGAGGTGACCGCCGTCGAAGTTACCCAGGCCTACCTGGACCGCATCGCCGCCGTCGACGGCAAGGTCAACGCCTTCCTGCACGTCAACGCCGAGGAAGCGCTCGCCGTCGCCGCCGAGGTGGACGCCATCCGCGCCGCCGGCGGTGCTGAGGCCCAGGCCCTGCACGTCCTGGCCGGCGTCCCCATCGCCGTCAAGGACCTCATCGTCACCATCGGCCAGCCCACCACTGCAGGGTCCAAAATCCTCGAAGGCTGGCACAGCCCGTACGACGCCACCGTGGTGGAGCGCCTGCGCGCCGCGAAGATGCCCATCCTTGGCAAGACCAACCTGGACGAATTCGCCATGGGCTCCTCCACCGAGCACTCGGCCTACGGCCCCACCCGCAACCCCTGGGATCTGGACCGGATCCCCGGCGGCTCCGGCGGTGGCTCGGCTGCGGCGGTTGCCGCCTTCGAAGCGCCTCTCGCCCTGGGAACGGACACCGGTGGCTCCATCCGCCAGCCCGGTGCCGTCACGGGAACCGTTGGGGTGAAGCCCACCTACGGCAGCGTCTCCCGCTACGGTGCCATCGCCATGGCCTCCTCGCTGGACCAGATCGGCCCGGTCACCCGCACCGTGCTGGACTCCGCCCTGCTGCACCAGGTCATCGGCGGCCACGATCCCCGCGACTCCACGTCGCTGCCGGACCCCTTGGCAGACCTCGTGGCTGCCGCGAAGACCGGCAACGTCGATGGCCTGCGGATCGGCATCATCAAGGAACTTCACGGCGAGGGCTACCAGGCCGGCGTCGAAAACCGCTTCAACGACGCCCTGGAGCTGCTCAAGGAAGCCGGCGCGGAGATCGTGGAGGTCTCCTGCCCCAACTTCCAGTACGCCCTGGGCGCCTACTACCTGATCATGCCGTCCGAGGCCTCCTCCAACCTGGCCAAGTTCGACGGCGTCCGGTACGGCCTGCGCGTCCTCCCCGAGGACGGGCCCATGACCATTGAACGCGTCATGGGTGCCACCCGCGCCGCCGGGTTCGGCGACGAGGTCAAGCGCCGCATCATCCTGGGCACCTACGCCCTGTCCGCCGGCTACTACGACGCCTACTACGGCTCGGCCCAGAAGGTCCGCACCCTGGTGCAGCGGGACTTTGACGCCGCCTTTGAACAGGCCGACGTCCTGATTTCACCCACCGCCCCCACCACGGCCTTCCCGCTGGGGGAAAAGCTGGACGATCCGCTGGCCATGTACCTGAACGACGTCGCCACCATCCCCGCCAACCTGGCAGGTGTTCCCGGCCTGTCACTGCCCGGCGGCCTGGCCGACGAGGACGGACTTCCCGTCGGCATCCAGCTGCTGGCCCCGGCCCGCGAGGACGCCCGCCTCTACCGGGTTGGCGCGGTCCTCGAATCGCTGCTCGAAGCCAAGTGGGGCGGCCCGCTGCTGGCACAGGCTCCCGACCTTGCCGCAGCCGGTACCCTCGAAGCCCAGGAGGCAAAATAATGAACACCGAGGCAATCCTGAGCTTCGAAGAGGCCATGGAGAAGTACGACCCCGTCCTGGGCTTTGAGGTCCACGTGGAGCTCAACACCAAGACCAAGATGTTCTCCTCCGCACCCAACGTTTTCGGCGACGAGCCCAACACCAACGTCAACGAGGTGGACCTGGGCATGCCCGGCGTGCTGCCCGTGGTCAACAAGACGGCGGTGGAGTCCTCCATCAAGATCGGCCTGGCGCTGAACTGCAAGATCGCCGAATCGTGCCGCTTTGCCCGGAAGAACTACTTCTACCCGGACACCCCCAAGAACTTCCAGACCTCCCAGTACGACGAGCCCATCGCGTACGACGGCTACCTGGACGTGGAACTGGAAGACGGCACCGTGTTCCGCGTGGAGATCGAGCGCGCTCACATGGAGGAGGACGCCGGAAAGCTGACCCATATGGGCGGTGCCACCGGCCGCATCCACGGCGCCGACTTTTCGCTGGTGGACTACAACCGCGCCGGCGTCCCGCTGGTGGAAATCGTCACCAAGCCCATCGAGGGCGCCGGCTCCCGCGCCCCGGAACTGGCCAAGGCCTACGTGGCCGCCATCCGCGAGATCGTCAAGAACCTTGGCGTCTCCGATGCCCGCATGGAACGCGGCAACGTGCGGTGCGACGCCAACGTCTCGCTCCGCCCGCACGGCCGGGAACGGTTCGGTATCCGGTCCGAAACCAAGAACGTGAACTCGCTGCGCGCCGTCGAGCACGCCGTCCGCTACGAGATCCAGCGCCACGCCGCCGTCCTGGACTCCGGCAATCCCGTGGTCCAGGAGACCCGGCACTGGCACGAGGACACCCGCACCACCACGTCGGGCCGGCCCAAGTCGGACGCGGACGACTACCGCTACTTCCCGGAACCGGACCTGGTCCCCGTGGTGGCGTCCCGTGAATGGGTGGAGGAACTGCGCGCCACGCTGCCGGAACCGCCGGCCGAGCGCCGCAAGCGGCTCAAGGCCGACTGGGGCTACTCTGACCTGGAATTCCGCGACGTGGTGAACGCCGGCGTCCTGGACGAGATTGAGGAAACCATCGCGGCCGGCGCGTCCGCGTCCGTGGCCCGCAAGTGGTGGATGGGCGAGATCGTGGGCCGCGCCAAGGCCGCCGACGTCGACCCCGGCCAGCTGGGCGTCCAGCCTGCCACCATCGTGGAGCTCAACCGCATGGTGGAGGCCGGCAAGATCAACAACAAGATGGCAACGGAAGTGCTGGACGGCGTGCTCGCCGGCGAAGGCACCCCCGAAGAGATCGTCGAGAAGCGCGGACTCGCCGTGGTTTCCGACGACGGCCCCCTCCTGGAAGCCATCGATGCCGCACTCGCTGCCCAGCCCGACGTCGCGGACAAGATCCGCGGCGGCAAGGTCCAGGCCATCGGCGCCATCGTGGGCGGGGTCATGAAGGCCACCCGCGGGCAGGCTGACGCCGCCCGCGTCCGGGAACTGATCCTGGAGAAGCTGGGCGTCACCGTCTAGCACTCCCATACCCAACTGGGTCGCAGCAGATGTCGTTTTGAGCGCTGATAACGACATTAACTGCGACCCAGTTGGGCTTTAAGTACTCAGGTGCCGCCGACTGAAAGTACCCGTGGCTGCGCCGTCCGCGGCGGACTTACACTTGAGCCCACGGGGCGCTGGTGCCCCGGCGGCGTGCGGGAGGAACAACCATGGTGGCAAGGGAACCGATGAGGGCGCGCAAGGCATTGCTTGCCGGGGCAGTGGCACTGGCGTTGACGGGTACAGGGACGGCCCTGGCGTGGTCCGCCACGGGCACGCCGACGCCGTCGCCCTCGCAAACGGCACCAGGCAAAGACACCGCGCCCGGCAAAGACACGGCACCAGGCAAAGACACGGCACCAGGCAAAGACACTGCACCCGGCCAGCAGGACAAGAAGGACCAACAGGACAAGCAGGACAAGAAGGCCCAGCGTCCGCAGGCACTCCACGGCGAGGGCGTGGTCAAGAACGCCGACGGCACGTTCCAGACCGTCCTGGAACAGCGTGGGACGGTGGAATCGGTCAGCGATTCGGCCATCACCGTCAAGAGCGAGGACGGCTACTCCCAGACCTACGCCGTCAACGCCGATACCAGGATCACCATGTTTCCAACAGGCGACGACGGTAAGCGGCTTAAGCCGACGGACGGAACCACCGCAGACATCGCCGCCGGGGACACAGTACGCATCTCCGGCACCAAGGACGGGGACAAGGCAGCAGCAAAACGGATCGTGAAGGGTGCCGGTGACGGGCCTGGCCTTGGATTGGGACGCGGCCACGGCCTTGGACACAAGATGGGCAAGGGGAACCACCAGGACGACGAAGGGGCATAGCGTCCGGTTGCCCCTTGAGCTGCCCCTCCAGCGCGGGTTGAGCCCAGGTCAGCCCTGCCGCACCAGCCCGGCCATGATGTCCTCCAGCGCCTCGCAGACCATCACCACCGCCCGCCGTTTCAGGTTTTCCGGCCTGGCCAGCAGGTCTATCCTGCGGCGCGTGCTGATGCCTTCCAGGGGCCGCAGCACAATGCCCGGATTCAGGACCGGCCCTGCCGTGTACCTGGGCAGCAGCCCCACCACGCCGCCCGCGGCCACGAGCGCCGCCACCGTGAAGTAGTCGTTGATGCGGTGGACGATGTTTGGCTCCCGGCTGGACACGGCAGCGACGGCAGACAGGACATCGGCGGGGGAGTAGCCGGGGTGGCTGGTCACCCAGGCCTCGGCGCCGACGTCGTCCGCCGTGACCGTATCTTTTTGGGCCAACGGGTGGCCGGCGGGCAGTGCCACGTCCAGGGGCTCGTGCGCCAGCGGGATCACGGCCACGCGTTCCGCGGGCCAGCGGGGACTGTGGTCCATGCGGTGCGCCAGGACCAGGTCGTACCGGGCGGTGAGGGCAGGGAAGTCCTGCTGGGCAACATCCTCATCGGACAGTTCGATCCGCGGGTGTTCCGGCCGGTCCAGCATCCGTGCCAGCGGCGCGAACAGCGCCTGCCCGGCACTGTGGAAGCCGCTGAGCGTCACCCGGCCAGCCGGCGAGTGGTGGTAGGTGCCCAGGGCTCCGCGGGCGTCGGCCATGGCGCTGACGACGGCGGCGCCTGCGTCGGCGAGCACTTGGCCGGCTTCCGTAAGCACCAGGTTCCGGCCCTCCTTGCGTGTCAGCGGCACCTCGACTGTTCGCTGCAGGTGGGCCAGTTGCTGCGAGACCGCAGACGGGGTCACCATGAGGGTGTCTGCTACGGCCTTCACGCTCCCCAGGGCGCCCAGTTCACGCAGGATCTCCAGCTGATGTATCTCCACCACGCCAGTCTAATCATTAGCAATTCCTAAATCGTTGATTGAGAAAATTCCTGTTGTGCTAACGCTTCGCCGAGGCTTCAATGAGGAGGACAAGACCTCAGATCTGAATGCCAAGAAGTAAGGACGCCAATGAAGGCCCTGTACAAGCCCGGCCCGCAGGCCGGATTCGAACTCGTCGACAGGCCCGAGCCGGAGGCCGGTCCGGCGGACGTGAAGATCCGGGTCATGACCACCGGGATCTGCGGCACGGACCTGCACATCCAGTCCTGGGACTCCTGGGCCCAGGGGATCATCGAAGCGCCCCTCATCGCCGGCCACGAGTTCTACGGCGAAGTGGTGGAGGTGGGCGAAGACGTCCGCGAAGTCAAGGTTGGCGACAGGGTGTCCGGGGAAGGCCACGTGGTGTGCGGCATTTGCCGGAACTGCCGCGCAGGACGCCGCCAGATGTGCATCCACACGGTCAGCGTGGGGGTCCAGCGCGACGGGGCTTTCGCCGAGTACGTGGTGATCCCCGAGACCAACGCGTGGGTCCACCACGACCCCTCCGTCACGCCCGAACTTGGCGCCATCTTCGACCCCTTCGGCAACGCCGTGCACACCGCACTGAGCTTCCCGCTGGTGGGGGAGGACGTCCTCATCACCGGGGCCGGCCCCATTGGCCTGATGGCAGTCGCCGTCGCCCGCCACGCCGGAGCCCGCAAGATCGCCATCACCGACGTCTCCCGGCCCCGGCTGGACCTGGCCCGGCAGCTCGGGGCCGACCTCGCCATCGATGTCTCCACCACCCGGGTCCGCGACGCCCAGCGCGAGCTCGGCATGCGCGAAGGCTTCGACGTCGGAATGGAAATGTCCGGCCACCCCTCCGCCCTGCCTGAGATGATCGACAACATGAACCACGGCGGCCGGATCGCCATGCTGGGGCTGCCCAGCCAGGAAATCATCATCGACTGGGGCAAAGTGGTCACCCACATGCTGACCCTGAAGGGCATCTATGGCCGGGAGATGTACGAAACCTGGTACGCCATGAGCGCCATGCTCTCATCCAACCCCGTGCTCCATGCGGGCATCTCCGCCGTGGTCACGGACACGCTTTCCGCCACGGACTGGGAGAAGGGCTTCGACATTGCCCGCAGCGGCGTGGGCGGCAAAGTAGTCCTCGACTGGACCCGACTGTAAGGAAACCCATGTACACCTCCATCAAGGACCAGCTTCGCGACGAGCTGGAGGAAATCCGCACCGCCGGGCTCTACAAGACCGAACGCAGCATCAGCTCGCCGCAGTCCAGCCACATCACCGCCGGACAGATCGGCGCGCCGGGTGCCGACGTGCTGAACTTCTGCGCCAACAACTACCTGGGCCTGGCCGACCACCCGGACATCATCAATGCCGCCAAAGCCGCCATGGACGAGCGCGGCTTCGGCATGGCCAGTGTCCGTTTCATCTGCGGAACCCAGGACCTGCACCTCAAACTCGAGGCCAGGGTTTCCGCTTTCCTGGGCACCGAGGACACCATCCTGTTCTCAAGCTGCTTCGACGCCAATGGCGGCGTCTTCGAATCCCTCTTCGGGTCCGAGGATGCGGTCATTTCGGACGCCCTCAACCACGCTTCCATCATCGACGGCATCCGGCTGTGCAAGGCGCGCCGCTATCGCTACGCCAACCAGGACATGGCCGAGCTCGAGGCCCGCCTGCAGGAGGCGCAGGACGCCCGCCGGAAGATCATCGTCACCGACGGCGTGTTTTCAATGGACGGCTACCTGGCTCCGCTGGAGGCCATCTGCGACCTCGCCGAAAAGTACGGCGCCCTGGTGATGGTGGACGACTCCCACGCCGTGGGCTTCATGGGCGCCACCGGCGCGGGCACCCCCGAACACGCCGGCGTGTCCTCCCGCGTGGACATCTACACCGGCACCTTCGGCAAGGCCCTGGGCGGGGCGTCAGGCGGCTACGTGTCCGGCCGCAGGGAGATCATTGCCATGCTGCGGCAGAAGGCGCGCCCCTACCTGTTCTCCAACTCGGTGGCTCCCGCCATTGTGGCCGCCACCCTCAAGGCTCTGGACCTGGTGGAAAACTCGGGCGACCTGCGCCGCCGTCTCTTCGAAAACGCCGAACTGTTCCGCCGCCACATGACCGGGGAGGGTTTCGACCTGCTGCCCGGCGAACACGCCATCGTGCCGGTGATGTTCGGCGATGCCGTGATGGCCGCCAAGGTTGCCGACCTCATGCTTCAGCACGGCGTCTTCGTCACCGCCTTCAGCTTCCCCGTGGTTCCGCGCGGTGCCGCGAGGATCCGGGTGCAGCTGTCCGCCGCCCATTCAGCGGACGACGTCGAAGCGTGCGTTCGTGCCTTCGTCGCCAGCCGCGCCGAGGCAGCAGCCTGACGAAAGTTCCACCGGCCACGAACTCTGCAAGGATGGACGGATGGCAGCACATTACGATGTCCTGATCGTGGGCGGCGGCATTGCCGGCCTGTCCCTGGCCTCCGCGCTGGCCGGCCGCTGCAGCGTGGCACTGGTGGAGGCGGAGCAGGAGCTGGCGTACCACACGTCCTCCCGCTCCGCCCGGCAGCTGATCCCGAGCTACGGCCCTCCCGTGGTGCAGGAACTCACGCTCCGGACCTTGGAACTGATCGCGGCGCGGGACGCGGAACTGCCGGAACCGGTCCTGACGCCGCGCAGCTTCATGCTGATCGGCTCCGAGGCCGATGTTGCCGCGGAATCCAGCGGGCACATGCAGCCCATCGCCGTTGACCGCGCGCTTGAGCTGTGCCCGGCCCTGCTCCCGGGAACCTTCGCCGCCGCCGGACTGGATACTGGCTCGTTTGGCTGCAACGCGCCCCTGCTCCTGGACACGCACCGCAAGCAGGCACTCGAGGCCGGAGCCGATATCATCACCGGCGCACGGGTGCATTCGGCGCAACGGCTGGGTTCCGGATGGCAGGTAGGTGCCGGGGCCGAGGGCTTTGAAGCCGGCGTCCTGGTCAATGCAGCCGGGGCATGGGCTGATGAGCTCGCAGTGATCAGCGGCGTCGAGAAGCTGGGGCTGCAGCCGTACCGGCGCACTGCGGCGATTGCCGCCGTCGAACGCCCCCTGCCTGCCGCCACCCCGATGGTGGCGGCAGCGGACAATACCTTCTACTTCCGCACTGACGGTGACGACGTCCTGGTTTCGCCGTCCGAAACCGTGCCCAGTGGCCCCGAGGACGCGCGGCCCCGGCCAGGCGACGTGGAGCGCCTGGTGGAAAAGCTGAACTCCATCACCAGCCTGGGAATCACGGGAATCCGCCGCGCCTGGACCGGCCTGCGCACTGAGGCCGCCGACGGGGTTCCGGTGGCGGGCTTCGATGCCGAAGCCCCCGGCTTCTACTGGCTCGTGGGGCAGGGCGGCTACGGCTTCCAGACATCCGCTGCGATGGCTGAGCTGGCGGCTGACCAGATCCTCGCCGGCCAGGGAGCGTCCGGAGGTGCCGCCGCCGACGGTCCGGAATCCCGGACAGCGCGGGCCCTTGCTGCCAGCCGCTGGTCCATCCGACGCTGAAGAATGGTTCAATGAGCACCCTGATCACCAATATTGCCGAGCTGATGACCCAGGACCTTGAACACCGGGTCCTGAAGGACGCGGCGGTAGTGGTCGAGGGCGAACGGATCTCGTGGATCGGCGCCGCGGCCGAGGCCCCGGCGGCGGACGAAGCCATCGACGCCGGCGGCCGCGCCATGCTCCCCGGATGGGTGGACTCCCACAGCCACCTGCTGTTCGCCGGGGACCGTACCGCGGAATTCGAAGCACGGATGGCGGGGGAGGCGTACGCTGCCGGAGGCATCGCCGTCACCATGAACGCCACGCGTGCCACGTCGGACTTTGACCTCACCCGCCTGGCCATGGGCCGGGTTGCCGAGGCAGTCGCGCAGGGGACCACTTACCTGGAAACGAAGACCGGCTACGGCCTGGATATCGGGAACGAGGCCCGCAGCGCGCGTATCGCCGCCGGCGTGGCGGACCAGGTGACCTACCTGGGCGCCCACCTGGTTCCTGCCGGACAGGACCCGGAGGAGTACACAGACCTGGTCTGCGGACCGATGCTTGATGCCGTCCGCCCCTACGTCCAGTGGGCCGACGTTTTCTGCGAGGAGGGCGCGTTTACAGCCGAACAGTCCCGCCGCGTGCTGACGGCCTGCCGCGACGCCGGACTGGGCCTGCGCGTGCACGGCAACCAGCTGGGTGAGGGCCCCGGCGTGCAGCTTGCCGTGGAGATGGCTGCCGCCAGCGTGGACCACGTCAACTACCTGGCCGGGCAGGACGTGAAGTCCCTTGCGGCTTCCTGGTCCGGGTGGGACCCCGCCACCGGCACAGGCGAGCGGGGCACTGTGGCCACCTGCCTCCCGGCCTGCGACCTCTCAACCCGCCAGCCGCTGGCCCCAGCCCGCACGCTTCTCGACGCCGGTGTGCAGGTGGCGCTCGCTTCCAACTGCAATCCCGGAACGTCGTATACAAGTTCCATGGCATTCTGCGTCACCACCGCCGTCCTCCAGATGCACTTGAGCGTGCATGAGGCCGTCCGCGCCGCCACCTATGGCGGCGCACTGGCGTTGCACAAGGAAAGCGGGCGCGATGCGGATGGTGAACGCGCCGTGGGGTCCATCGCCGTCGGGCACCGCGCCGACCTGCACCTGCTCAACGCCCCGTCCGCAACGCATCTCGCTTACCGTCCCGGCATGCCATTGACGTACGCTGTGTGGCGGGCCGGAGCCAGGGAGCGGTAGGTCCATACCGTTTTTTGATTGTTCCTGACTGTTTTCCTTGAGTTATAATCAGGAAACGTCATCGATCGTGGTGGCTGATGTACGGAAAGGCCCCGCTTGCATGACGCGCACTGACCGGCTGACCGCGATTCTTGACCTGCTGGCCAGAACCGGCCAGGTGGAGGTCGACGAGATTGTCAGCACCCTCAACGTATCCCCGGCCACCGCTCGGCGTGACCTGGACAGCCTCGCCAAACGCCGGCTGCTGACGCGTACCCGCGGCGGCGCCACCACCGGTGCCCTGGCCTACGACCTCCCCGGCCGCTACAACCGCGACGACCACGCCGCAGCCAAGGAACAAATCGCGCAGTGCGCCTCGGCGCTGATCCGGCCCGGCGCTGTGATTGGCCTGTGCGGAGGGACCACCAGCACAGCGCTCGCCCAGATCCTGGCCACCCGGGAAGACCTGAACGCCCCCTCCAACCAGCCCACCCTCACCGTGGTTACCAATGCCATCAACATCGCGGGCCAGTTGGCCGTACGGCCCAACATCAAGGTGATGGTGACCGGTGGAATCCTCAACCCGCGGTCCTATGAACTGGTGGGACCCTATACGGACATCATCATGCAGAAGGTGGTGCTGGACATCGCCTTCATCGGCGTCAACGGCATCGATCCCGAAGTCGGGCCCACCAACACGGGGGAGGGGGAGGCCTCCGTCAATGCGCTGCTGGCCAGCAGGGCCAGGGTGTCCTACGTCCTGGCCGATTCCTCCAAAGTGGGCGTGCGGGCCTTCGCCACCATGGACGGCTACAACTTCACCCGGCTGATCACCGATGCCGGCATCTCGCCCCGCGACAAGGCTGCCTTTGAAGCCAACGGCACGGAAGTGATTGTCGCGCCCGCCTGACCCGAACTGCCGGCACCGGGCTCCTCCGGCGGCGCACCGCTGCCCGCTTACGACTGCGGACACCAGCCGCTCCATCAGGCCGGATCCAGAAACTGAAGGCAAGATGGGAACATGCTGGTTCCCTCCCGCCGTCGCCTTCGGCTCGAAGTATGGATCGTCCTGGGCCTGTCCCTGGGCCAGTCGGCTGTCTACTCCGTGGTGCAGCTGCTGGACAAGATGACACGTGCCCCGCTTGCCGAGGGCACGTCCACCCTGAACCGCTCCCAGAGCACCCGCGAATACTTCGACCTCACATATCAGCTGCTGGACATCATCTTTGCGCTGGTGCCCGTGCTGCTGGTCTTCTACTTCCTGACGGACCAGCGCCAGGCAGTGCCGGGCGAGGCGGGCAACTCCCGCTCTGCCTTTCAGAAACTGGGGTTCAATTTTGCCCGGCCCGGCAGGGATCTGCTCCAGGGCCTCGGACTGGCTGGACTGATCGGCATACCCTCGCTGGGTCTCTATGCGGCCGGCCGGGCGCTCGGAATTACCACCGCCATCATCCCCAGCGCCCTGGATGCCTATTGGTGGACCGTGCCTGTGCTCATCCTGTCCGCCATGCGGCACGCCGTGCTTGAGGAAGTCATTGTGGTGGGCTACCTTTTGGACCGCTTTGGCAAGTTCGGCTGGAGCATGCCGCTGGCCATTGCGGCGAGCTCCGTGCTGCGCGGCAGCTACCACCTTTACCAAGGCTTTGGTCCCTTCATTGGCAACGCCGTGATGGGCGTGGTCTTTGCCTGGCTGTACACCCGGACCCGCCGGGTCATGCCACTGGTCATCGCCCACGCCCTGCTGGATATCGTGGCCTTCGTTGGCTTCAGCCTGTTCGGCAAAGCCATGGGGTTGGGGTAGGACCCGGGACACCAGCCTGCGCGGCTCCAGCCATGCTTGTTGCTGTCACATCAGCGTCAGCAGCAACGGCCAGTCTGCTTGTGGGTCTGGTGGCAACACGAAGGGTTTCGCGTAGAAGTCGTCCCAGAGGGCATCAGCAGCGAAAAGGTCCTCCGGGTCCAGCAGGTTGTCGCCGTCGGGTTCCTCCACTTCCGGTTCTTCCATTTCCGGTTCCGGCCAGGCTGGAACGGCGGCAAGCGGCACTATTCCTGGCGGCCGGTGGGTTGGTTGGGGGTCGTGGTGTTCGGGGTTGTAGTGGCGGCCGGTGGGTGAGGTCCAGCCGGGCGGTCCGTTGTTGGTGGCGGGGTCGGGGGTCC
>NZ_LMSF01000015.1:0-39235 GCF_001428325.1 Arthrobacter sp. Soil761
CTTCCTCGGCGTCATGTCCGGCCCCCTGGTCCGCTCCTCCTACCGCGCCGGCCGGCTCTGGGCCACCGCCATGCGCAAAAAAGGCCGCGACATCCCCGCCGAACTCGCCCACATCGCCGACGGCATCCAGGACTCCGGCACCACCCGCCAGGAAGCCGCCACCCTCCTGGCAGGCTAAGGAGCCCCTGCACGCACCCGTGAACCTAGCTTCTGCCGCGCACCACGGGAATGCTCGCCGTCGGTGGTCCGCTCGGGAAGACTGTGGGCTCCGGCTCCGGGATGCGCTCCAGGTGCACCTGCACGGGCTGGCCCGTGACCATCAACCGCTGGCCGCGGACGTCCACCTCCAGGGGTTCGCCCTCCTGGACCGTGAGCGTAATGGCGTCGGCAGAAAGCCGGACCAGCAGCAGGCGGCCGCGGATCTTCAGGTGGAAGGCAAGCCCTTCCCACTGTCCGGGCAGGCGCGGATCGAAAAACGGGACCGGGCCCTGGTCGCGCAGTCCGGCGAAACCGCACACCAGGGAACTCCATACGCCGCCTGTGGACGCGATATGCACGCCGTCGATGGTGTTGCCGTGGGTGTCGTCGAGGTCGATGAACACGGCGTTGGTGAAGTGGTCCAGGGCCTCCTTGAAGTAGCCCACCTCGGCGGCCATGATGCCCTGGACGCAGGCGGACAGGGTGGAGTCGCCCGTAGTGATGGGATCGTAGAAGTCGAAGGCGCGCTGCTTTTCCTCCGCCGTGAAATCCTGCCACTGCAGGAACATGGCAAGCACCGTGTCGGCCTGCTTGAGGACCTGGTGGCGGTAAATCACCAGCGGGTGGAAGTGCAGGAGCAGCGGATACTTGGACCGCGGCGTGGTCCAGTCCCAGGCCTCCAGGGTCATGAAGTCATTGTCCTGGGAGTGCACCTGCATCCGCTCGTCGAACGGAAGCTGCATCCGGCTGGCCGCGGCTTCCCACATCTGGCGCTCTTCGTTGGTGATTTCGGCATGCTCAAGCGCGGCGGCGGCACGCAGGTTGAAGCGGGCCATCACGTTTGTGTACAGGTTGTCGTTCACCACGGCCGTGTATTCATCAGGGCCGGTGACGCCGTGGATATGGAAGAGGCCGTCCTTGCCGAAGAAGCCCAGGGAGATCCACATCCGGGCGGTCTCGATCAGCAGCTCGGCACCCATTCCTTCCCGGAAGGCGGCGTCGCCGGTGGCCCAGAGGTACCTGTTGGTGGCAAAGGCGATGGCGGCCGCGATGTGGAACTGCGCAGTGCCGGCGGCGTAATAGGCGCTGGCCTCGAGCCCGTTGATAGTGCGCCACGGGAAGAGGGCGCCGTCAACGCTCAGCTCCTTGGCGCGGATCTTGGCTTCGGGCAGCATGCCGTGGCGGAACTCCAAAACCTGCCGGGCGCCGTCGGGATTGGTGTAGGTGAGGTACGGCAACAGGTACACTTCCTGGTCCCAGAAGTAGTGCCCCTCGTAACCCGAGCCCGTCACGCCCTTGGCAGGGATGCCGGCAACATCGGCGCGCGCGGTGGCCTGCGCCAGCTGGAACAGGTTCCACCGGATAGCCTGCTGCAGGCCGGGCCCGCCGCCCTCAACCACAATGTCCGATGTGGCCCAGTAGCCGCGGAAATGGGCTTCGCTCTCGGCAGAGATGTCATTCACCGGGCGCAGCGCCTCTTCGGCCACTGCAGCTGCGTCGACGTCAGGGTCCTGCACCGTGCGGCCGGCGGCGTAGCTGACGCTCTTTTCCAGCCGGAACGGCTCGGCGGCATCCACTGCCAGGACGTACCGGACGCTGCTGTCGTCCTGGTCCACCAGAGTCTCGAACGGCTGGTGCCCGGGGGACGTCCAGTGGTCAACCGCGATCCCCACGCGCTGCTTTGATTCGGAGGCCTCCCAGGACAGGCGCAGGGAGCCATCGCCGCCGTCGAGCCGCACGGGCAAAAGCACGCGCCCGGCGTGGCGGCCCGCGCGGCGCGGATCATGCACGGAGTGGTCTTCCACCGGCTGGTCCTGCCGGTTGATGACGGAGGAGGTGACGTCCAGGGAGACCTGGCGGTCCGTGGCAACGTCAAGCGAAATACCAAGGCTGCCGCGGGAGGCGAAGCCAACGGCCCGCCGTTCCGTGGTGGTCACCACGGCGCCGGACCGGCATTGCCAGGTGATGCGGCATTCGTAGATGCCGGTGCAGAAGTCGATGGTGCGCCGATAGTCGACGACCTCGGATTCGGCCAGGCTCAGGCTTTCCCCGTCCACCACCACCGTGAAGTTGTTGGCGTCCGGGATGTAGAGGATGCGCTGCCCCGTCCGGGCGAACCCAAACGCATTCTCGGCGTGCTTGATGTCCCAGATTTCGTGCAGCCCGTTGATGAAGCTGCCCGGGAGTTCGGCGTCGGCCGCAGCCCAATGGGCACCCCGGATGCCCAGGTGCCCGTTGCCCAGGGCAAACAGGGTCTCAAGCGTTCCCGCGTTTTCGGATTCATGGCGCGTTTCAACGAGCTGCCAGGGGGTGTCGGGGAACCGTTCGCGGTCCGCGGTGATCAGTGCCATGGTCGGGGTCCTTTTGGCGATGCCGTGCGGGCGGGCGGGCCGGCACGGAGTATTCGGGGGAATGCGGTATTCGAATTGGTGCTGCCGGGGAAGCAGCAGGGGTTGCCCGGGGGAAGGCAACGGGGTTTCTGGCGGCGGGTTTAGGAAAGAAGTTCCTGGAGGTCGTTGACCACCAGGGTGGCTCCGGCATCGAGCAGCGTCTGCCGCCCTGCGCCCCGGTCCACGCCAATGACCGAGTGGAACGATCCCGCGTGTCCGGCCTGCACGCCGGACACGGCGTCTTCCACCACCACGCACCCGGAGCTGGACAGGTCCAGCAGCTTGGCTGCGTATTCGTAGGTGGCCGGGCTTGGCTTTCCGGGGAGGCCACGCTCTGCGGCCACCACCCCGTCCACTACGACGGCGAAATGGTGGCTGAGTCCGGCGGCCTTCAGGACGGCGGGGGCATTGCGGGAGGAGGAGACGACGGCGACCTTGAGTCCGCGCTCAAGCGCAGCCTGGAGGAAGCGCACCGAGCCTTCGAACGGTTCGACGCCGGCGCTCACGATGTCGTTGAAGATGGCGTTCTTCCGGTTGCCCAGGCCCTGGACCGTGTCGTTGGAAGGGTCGTCATCCAGCGGGCCTTCCGGCAGCGTGAGTCCCCGGGAGGCCAGGAAGTCGCGCACTCCGTCAAAGCGGGGCTTGCCGTCGATGTGGTCGAAGTAGTCGCTTTCGCTGTAACCGGAGACCCCCGGCTGCGAGGCCAGGTATCCGTCGAACAGTTCCTGCCAGGCACGCTCATGCACAGTGGCCGTGGGCGTCAGCACCCCGTCCAGGTCAAACAGGATTGCTGCCGCGCCGGTCCAGGCGGCGGTATCAGCTGCAGTTTGTTGTGTCATCAGCAGTGCGGTGTCCTCTCGGGTTGCGGACTACCGGCCCTGCCGGGACAGCCTGAAGGAAGGTGCTGCCGGCGCATTTGCGCACAGCATCGCTTCCTTGCCCGCCCACTGCAGGACCGATCATGGCCGTAGACGAGTGTAAGCGCTTGCAAATTTGACTTGCAAATGTTTTTTTAGCCGTTCACACAACTGCCCACGGCCATGCAGCAGCATAGGGGTCAGCGCAGCACGTAATGGCGCAGGAAGGCGCTGACGTCCACCATTTCCGCCTTGGACATGGCGTGCCCCATCCCCGGGTAGGTGCGGGCAGTCAACAGCGTGTTCTTTTCGAGCCATTCGGCGGTGTAGGCAACGGCGTCTTCGTTAATCACCAGGTCCGCCTTGTCCCGGCCCCAGAAGAACGGCGGCTTGGCCTCGAACGAATCCATCACGGAGAGGAGCTCGTTGTTGAGTACGAAGCCGGACAGCCCCACGACGGCCTTATAGTCTTCGGGATGCAGCCGCAGGAGGGTGCTGGCCATGGCCATGCCCTGGGAGTACCCCATGAGGCTGACGCTGCTGTGCCGGTCCTTGACGGAACTGATCCAGGCGTGCACCGCGTTGGCGGCCGAGATGACGTCCGCAAAGTCGTTGGCCAGGAAGTAGTCGAGCAGGAACCAGCCCCAGTGGTCGCCGATGGGCATGGGGGCCCGCAGCGCCGCGAAGGTGAACTCCTGCGGCAGGTACTCGAACAGGCGCACCATCCGCGACTCGTCCGTCCCGTATCCATGCATCATCACCAGTAAGGGAGTGCCGGCGCGTTGCCCTTCCGGCCTGGACCACACAACTGTTTCCACCGGACAAGCCTAGCCATGGAACCGCGCCGTCCCGGGCGGGTCGTTGAATCCGGAATCACAGGGAGGTAGCGTGACGCTTGACAGACAGCAGGCTTAGCTTTCGAAGTGTACGCACCACCTTTCCGTCAGGCCCTACCAGCGCCGCGCAGGACGCGGCCCTAAGGAGCAAGTCATGAGAATCGGCTCGTCAATCTTCCTCATCGCCCTCGGCGCCATCCTTGCCTGGGCCGTTGCTCCAGGACTGATTCCATTCGTGGACCAGCAGCTGGTGGGCTACATCCTGATGGCCGTGGGCGTGATCGGACTGATCGCTTCGCTCATCCTCGCTTCCCCCGGCCGCAGCCGCCGCGTGAGCGAGTCCCGCTCCGTCATTGACCCCAATACCGGCGAGCGCATCACGCGGCACGAAAGCCGCGACGGCGGCGTCTAAGCAAGGCGCAATTCGGGGCAGGTGCCCGGAGAGGCGTCGATGAAAACCCGGAAAGCCGGGCTGGACAGAACCTGTCCAGCCCGGCTTTCGCCATTCCCGGCAACGTCCCCCAAGAAACGCAAATATTGTTTCATGTTGGTTTCCATTGACAAACCAACAGAAGCAAAGATAAAGTCAAGTAACTCAACATCGATGTGATGCCAGTCACGTCGATGTCGGGAACCCGCAAGGCAACAGAAACAGCAGGACCTACGCAACGGAGGGTACGTGTTCGCCGAGGAGCGCCAGCAAAAGATTGCCGAGCTTGTCGCCGGCAGTGGCCGGGTCAGTGTGACCCTGCTGGCTGAGCGCTTCAGTATCACCACCGAAACAGTCCGCCGGGACCTTGCAGCCCTGGAAAATGCCGGCACTGTCCGCCGTGTCCACGGCGGCGCGGTAGCGGCAGACCGCTTCAGCACCACCGAGGAAAGCGTTACTGACCGGGCCATCCAGCGGCCGGACCAAAAAATCCGGATTGCCGAAGCCGCCCTGGCCCTGATCCCCCGGAACTCGTCCGCCAGCGTCCTCATGGACGGCGGCACCACCACCGAGGTGCTGGCAGACATGCTTGCGCGGCGCACCGCCGTCGAACCTTCCGACGGGAACGGACCCCACCACGAACTGGTGGTCATCACCCACGCCGTCCCCATCGCCAGCAAGCTCTCCAACGTTCCCGGCGTTGCCCTGCAGATCCTGGGCGGCCGGGTCCGCGGAATCACCCAGGTGGCCGTGGGGCAGGCAACCGTGAACGCCGCCGCCCGCATCCGCCCCGACATAGCGTTCATCGGCACCAATGGCATCCACGCCACTTTTGGCGTCAGCACTCCCGATCCTGAAGAAGCAGCCGTCAAGGCAGCCTTCGTCCAGTCGGCACGCCGCATTGTGGTGCTGGCCGACTCCTCCAAGCTGGACACGGAAACCCTGGTCCAGTTCGCCTCCCTGAAAGATCTGGACACCTTGATCACAGACAGTGAACCCGGACCTGAGCTCGCAGCCGCCCTGGAAGATGCCGGCGTAGACGTGGTGGTCGCATGATCATCACCTTCACGGCCAACCCCAGCCTTGACCGGACCGTCGCCCTCCCGGGCCCGCTGGAAAGGGGTGAAGTGCAGCGCGCCGTCTCCGTCCGCCAGGAGTCCGGCGGCAAGGGCGTCAACGTCTCCCGTGCACTGGTGGCTTCCGGCCTGGAGTCGCTTGCCGTCCTCCCCGGGGCGGACAGCGATCCCGTCCTCGCCGGCCTGCGTGAAAGCGCAGTTCCCTTCGTCTCGCTCCCCATCGATGAGCCGCTGCGCACCAACGTGGCGCTCACCGAGCCAGGCGGCGTGACCACCAAGATCAACGAACCCGGCCCCGTCCTGGCCGCCGACCAGCAGGAGGCCCTCGTCAAGCTGCTGCTGGAAAGCTCCCGCGGTGCCAGCTGGGTGGTCCTGGCCGGCTCGCTGCCGCCTGGATTCCCGGACAACTTCTACGCCATGGTGGCCCGGCGGATCCGGGAGGCGGGCAACGGCACTGCGCCGCTGATCGCCGTCGACTCCTCCGGGGCGCCCCTGGCCGCCGCGTTGACTGGCAACGGCGCCTCTGACGCCGGAACCAGCGGCGGACCAGGCACCGGCGGCGGAACAACCACAGGTTCCGGGAAACCGGACCTCCTCAAGCCCAATGCCGAGGAACTGGCGGAGCTGGCCGCAGCCGCCGGCTTCGCCCCGGCCTCCGGTGACGAACTGGAAGCGGACCCGGCTGCTGCCGCGGCCGCCGCAGCCGCCGTCGTACGTTCCGGTGTGGGTGCTGTGCTGGCAACTCTCGGTTCCAAGGGAGCTGTCCTTGTTACGGCCGACGGCGCGTGGCTGGCCACGCACCCGCCGGTCGCCGCGGTCAGCACGGTTGGCGCGGGCGATTCCGCTCTTGCCGGCTACCTGCTTGCCCACGGCCGGGGCGCCGCCCCTGCCGACTGCCTTCGCCAGGCGGTGGCCCATGGTGCCGCCGCTGCCTCCCTGCCGGGTTCCACTGTTCCGGCAGTAAACCAAACCACCCCGGATGCCGTAACCATCACGGCCCTTCGAAAGGATTGACAGTGACCCAGCTCATCACCACGGAACTGGTCGAGCTCGACCAGAACCTGGGCAATGCCCCCGAAACGGTGATCCGGCATCTGGCAAGCAAGGTAGCTGCCGCCGGACGCGCCTCAGAAGTCGAAGGCCTGTTCGCAGACGCCTTCGCCCGCGAGCAGAAGACGGCCACCGGAATCCCCGGCGGCATCGCCATCCCGCACTGCCGCTCTGCAGCGGTCACCGTGCCCACCCTGGCCATGGCCCGGCTCAACCCGAAGGTGGACTTCGGCGCCAAGGACGGACCGGCAGACCTGGTGTTCTTCATTGCCGCTCCGGACGGCGCGGACCAGGAGCACCTGAAGCTGCTGTCCAAGCTGGCACGGTCCCTGATCAAGAAGGACTTCACCGCAGCCCTCCGCAACGCTTCATCGGAAACGGAGATTGTGGAACTGGTCGAAGGCGCACTGGCTGACAAGCCGGCCGCACACGCCGCACCCGCCCCCGCTGACGCAGTCCCGGTTGGCGCCGGCGTCGGTTCAACCGGTTCCCCGGCTGCTGCCGGTGCGCCCGCAGGGGCATCGGCTGGTTCCGCCGGCAAGGGCCCCAAGCGCCTCGTCGCCGTCACCGCATGCCCCACCGGCATCGCACACACCTACATGGCGGCCGATTCCCTCGTGGCAGCCGCCAGGGAAGCAGGCGTGGACCTGCAGGTGGAAACCCAGGGTTCCTCCGGCGCCAAGGCGCTGGACCCCGCCGTCATCGCCGCGGCGGACGCCGTGATCTTCGCCGTGGACGTTGACGTGCGCGGCAAGGAGCGCTTCGCCGGCAAGCCCGTCATCAACGCCCCCGTGAAGCGCGGCATCGACGAGCCGGACAAGATGGTCCAGGAAGCGCTCGCCGCAGCCGACAACCCCAATGCCCGGCGCGTCCCGCACTTCGGTGCTGAGGAGCAGGCCGAGCACGAGGCTGAGGAAAAGGGCGAGCACATCGGGCAGAAGCTCAAGAAGGCCCTGCTCACCGGTGTCAGCTACATGATTCCGTTCGTGGCAGGTGGTGGCCTCCTCATCGCCCTCGGCTTCCTCATGGGCGGCTACCTGATCACCAAGTACGCAGACAACATCGTGGTCCAGAACAGCCTCTTCAACCTGCCCACCGAGTTCCCTGACAACGCCTGGGGCCCGCTGGGCGCCTACCTGGGCGCGGTGCTGTTCAAGATCGGTGCGCTTTCACTGGGCTTCCTGGTCCCGGCGCTGGCCGGCTACATCGCCTACGCGATCGCTGACCGTCCGGGTATCGCCCCCGGCTTCGTTGCCGGTGCAGTGGCCGGATTCATGGGAGCCGGCTTCCTCGGCGGTATCGTCGGCGGCCTGCTCGCCGGTTACATCGCCCACGTGGTGGGCCGCCTGCAGGTGGCCCGGTGGCTGCGCGGCCTGATGCCGGTGGTCATCATCCCGCTGCTGGCATCCCTGGTGGCTTCCGGCCTGATGTTCGTCATCCTTGGCGGACCGATCGTGGCCATCACCAAGGGCCTGAACGCGTGGCTGTCGGGCCTGACCGGCGCCGGCGCCATCGCCCTGGGCGTAATCCTGGGCCTGATGATGTGCTTCGACCTCGGCGGACCGGTCAACAAGGTTGCCTACTCCTTCGCCGTCGCCGGCCTGGGTGCAGCAACCATGGACAACCAGGCACCGTGGCAGATCATGGCAGCCGTCATGGCGTCCGGCATGGTTCCCCCGCTGGCCATGGCACTGGCCTCCACCGTCCTGAACAAGAAGCTCTTCAGCCTGGCTGAGCAGGAAAACGGCAAGGCCGCCTGGCTGCTGGGGGCCTCCTTCATCTCCGAAGGTGCAATCCCCTTCGCCGCAGCCGACCCGCTGCGCGTCATCCCCGCCAGCATGCTGGGCGGGGCCGTGACCGGAGCCATCTCGATGGCGGCGGGCGTCGGGTCCAAGGCGCCCCACGGCGGACTCTTCGTGTTCTTCGCCATCGACAACTTCCTGATGTTCGTCGTCTCAATCGCCGTCGGTACGGTAATCACCGCGCTGTCGGTCATCGCCCTGAAGCGCTGGGCAGTCAAGAAGACCGTTGATACGGTTGAACCGGTTCCCGTAACCGTCTGAACCGGCTTAGCCGCATACCCCACCGGCCGCTGAACCCTCAGCACGCCGAAAGACTAAGGAGCAACAATGCCAGAACGCACCGCAACCGTCGCCAGCCGCGTGGGCCTGCACGCCCGCCCCGCCGCCATCTTTGCAGAGGCAGCCGGCGAGTACGACCTGGACATCACCATCGCCCGTGAAGGCGAGCCGGTCGACGAGGCGATGGACGCCGCCAGCATCCTGTCCCTTATGAGCCTGGGCGCGTCGCACGGCGACGTGGTGGTGCTCCGCGCCGAAGGTGCCGGTGCGGACGATGCGCTGGACCACCTGGTGCAGATCCTGGAAACGGACCACGACGCCTAGCAGCAGCCACGCTGCCTGAGGGCAGCACACAAGCCGGCGGCCGCCGTCGGATGTTCCCCCTTGGAAGAACATCCGACGGCGGCCGCTTGGCTTTTAAGCGTTGGGCACCCCGGTTAAGCGTTGGTTCCAAGGGAGGGCGGGTCAGCGGCGTTCAGCGAGCGCCTTGACGTCGGCCAGGAGCTTGTCCCACATGGCTTTCGAGTGCGCGGCGGCTTCCTCGGTGGGGTTCCTGTCCTGGGCCAGTGTCAGCCGGGTGGCGCCGCCCTGGTCCTCGAGCGTCCATTCGAGTGTGTGGTAGTTGTCCGGCTCGTCCTCCTGGCCGGACAACGGGCTGAAATGGGTGTGGACCAGTTTCCGTCCCGGTTCAACCGCCAGGATTTCGCCTTTGTCCTGGTACGCCTTTCCTTCCCACTCGCCCTGCCAGGTGATGGGGCTTCCAACGTTCCAGTCGGTCTCCAGCGTGGTCCCGAACATGAACTCCTTTACGGCAGCCGGGTCCGTGATCACCTCCCACACCCGCCCAGGACTTGCGTTGATGGTGGTGGCGGACGTTGCCACATGGTTCTCCGCCATGGCTCAGGCTTTCCTGGCCGTGAAGAGCAGGTACTCCCATTCCATCTGGAAAGGCACGTCGCCGTGGGCGTCGCCGAACGAGTCCGCCAGTTCCGTGAGGGCCTGGTCCAGTGCCTTGACCTTGTCCTGGTCCTCGCCCAGTGATTTGTACACGGAGATCATGGGGCCGTAATGGGACTTGAAGTACCTGACGAAGTCCGCGGGCTGGTGGAAGCTCTTGACCGCCAGGTTCTGCTTGCGGGTATGGATTTCGGTAACCCTGTCGCCCAACAGTTCGCGGACATGCTCCTCGCTCCCCCACAGCGGCGCCGGCTGCGCACCCGGCGGGGGCGGTGGAGCGAACGGCTTCATCGCGGTAAACATCTGCCCGATGAACCCTTCCGGCGTCCAGCACAGCAGCCCTATGGACCCTCCCGGCTTGCACACCCGGAGCAACTCGTCGGCCGCCGCCTGGTGGTGCGGCGCGAACATGACGCCGATGCAGGACATCACAGCGTCGAACTCTGCATCGCCGAAGGGCAGGGCTTCGGCGTCCCCTTCCTGCCACTCCAGGCTGACGCCGCGGTTCGCGGCTTCCCGGCGCCCCGCCTCGAAAAGCTCGGGGGTGAGGTCGCTGGCCACCACTTTGGCACCCATCATGGCTGCGGGAATGGCTGCATTGCCGGTTCCTGCCGCCACGTCGAGGACCCGCTGGCGCGGCCTGATACCGGAGGCTTCGACGAGGACGGCGCCCAGTTCCAGGAGCATCTCATCGGCGAGGGCCGGGTAGTCACCTGACGCCCACATGGCCCGGTGCTTCTTCTTCAGCTCCCGGTCAGCGTCCATCACGTCGGTCTGGTTGTCCATGTCCGTGCCCCTCTACGTGTCCGTTCAAAATGGGCGACAGCACACTGTTGGCACAGCGGATGCTGCGATGCGACTCATTGTGGACGCGATACAGGCCGCTGTAAAGGCAGGATTGCGGCTGGGCGCCCGGGTCAGGCAGGCTTGCGCGCCCTGGTGGCCTTGGCCGCAGGCTTTTCTGCGGTCTTGGTTCCAGTGGACTTGGTGTCCGTGGACTTGGCCGCTGATTTAGACGCCGTTGATTTGGACGCTGTTGATTTGGCTGCACCCGATTTGGCCGCCGTTGACTTGGAAGCCGTCGATTTGGCTGCGCTCGACTTGGCGGCAGCGGTTTTCGGAGCCGGGGACTTCGCGGACGCTTTCCGCGCCGGTTTGGCGGGCTCGGCCTCCTCCTCCCCGGTATCTGCTTCGTCGTCGGAAGTCCCCGTGGCAGCGGCCTCGCCGCCGCCACGCTTCCTGTCCAGGCTCCGCTTGAGGGCCTCCATCAGGTCGATGACCTCGCCCTTGCCGCCCTCACCGGCTTCGACGCCGAAGGTCTCCTCCGTGTCCAGCGATTCACCCTGTTCGAGCTTGGCCTCGATGAGCTGGCGGAGCTGCACCTGGTACTCGTCGGTGAAGGACGTGGGGTCGAAATCGGCAGCCATGGACTCCACCAGCGCCGCGGACATGTCCCGTTCCTGGGCGGAGATCCTGATGTCGGCGTCCAGGGCGGGAAAGTTCGCCTCCCGTACCTCGTCGGGCCAGAGAAGGGACTGCAGCACCAGCACGTCGTCCTTGATCCGCAGGGCCCCCAGCCGGGTTTTCTCCCGCAGCGCGAACTGGACGATGGCCACCCGGTCCGTGTCCTCCAGGGCCCGGCGGAGCAGCACGTAGGCCTTGGGCGACTTGGAGTCCGGCTCCAGGTAATAGCTCTTCTCGAACATCATGGGTTCGAGCTGCTCAGACGGGACGAACTGCACCACCTCGATCTCGTGGCTGTTCTCCGCGGGAATGGACTTGAGTTCATCCTTGGACAGGACCACCGTGCGGCCGTCCTCCTCGAACGCCTTCTCGATGTCCGAGTAGTCCACGACCTCGCCGCACACTTCGCACCGGCGCTGGTAACGGATCCTGCCGCCGTCGGCATTGTGAACCTGGTGCAGACTGATGTCATGATCCTCAGTGGCGCTGTAGACCTTGACGGGCACGTTGACCAGCCCGAACGCGATGGCACCTTTCCAGATGGCTCTCATTCATACAGTCAACATCAGAGCGGGCCGGAGGTGAAGCCCCGTGGCCGGGAGTAGGGAACGTGTCCGGGTAGCGGGGCGCGAACTGACGCTGACCAACCTGGACAAAATCATCTATCCGGAGACCGGCACCACCAAGGCGGACGTGCTGGCCTACTACGCCGCGGTGGCCCACGTCCTGATCCCGGCGGCGGCCAACCGTCTCGCCACGCGCAAGCGGTGGGTCAACGGCGTGGGCACCGCGGACAAGCCGGGTGAGGTGTTTTTCCAGAAGGACCTGGAGGATTCAGCGCCGGGCTGGCTGCCACGGGCGGCGATCACCCACAAGGACCGGACCATCTACTACCCGTTGGTCAACGACGCCGCCACCCTGACCTGGTTCGGCCAGATCAACTCGATCGAAATCCACGTACCGCAGTGGCGGGTGGATTCGCATGGCAACCAACTCAACCCGGACCGGCTGGTGCTCGACCTGGACCCGGGCGAAGGGGCCGGGCTGCCCGAATGCCGCGAGGTGGCCCTCCTGGCGCGGTCCATCCTGCAGGATGTGGGCCTGGACCCGGTGCCGGTCACCAGCGGCAGCAAGGGCATCCACCTCTACGCGGCGCTGGACGGGACGCAGACCTCTGAGCAGATCTCCGCTTTCGCCCGGGAACTGGCCCGGGCCCTTGAAGCGGACCACCCGGACCTCGCCGTCAGCGACATGAAGAAGTCGCTCCGTGCGGGAAAGGTACTGGTGGACTGGAGCCAGAACAACGCCGCGAAGACCACCGTGGTCCCCTACTCACTGCGGGGCCGGCCCACGCCCCTGGTGGCCGCACCACGGACCTGGCGGGAAATCGAATCCCAAGGGCTCAAGCACCTGGACTACCAGGAGGTCCTGCGCCGGGTGCGCGACGGCAAGGACCCTTTCGCCGCCGTCGTCAATGCCGGGGCCCGTGCCGCAGCCGGCGCTGCGGAAGGCGCTGACGGCACTCCCGACGGCGGCCCCGGCCAGGGGGAGGCATCCCACGACGGCGATCCCCGCCTGGGCAGGTACCGTTCCATGCGCGATCCCAAGGCAACGCCCGAGCCCTTCGCGGGCATCCCGGCCGGTGGCAACAGCTTTGTGATCCAGGAGCACCACGCCAGCCGGCTGCACTACGACCTCCGGCTGGAACACGAGGGTGTCCTGGTGTCGTGGGCCCTGCCCAAGGGCATTCCGGAGTCCGGGGCCAAGAACAACCTGGCGGTCCAGACCGAGGACCATCCCATGGACTACCTCACCTTCCACGGCACAATCCCCAAGGGACAGTACGGGGCGGGCGTCATGACCATCTGGGACACCGGCACGTACGAACTGCACAAGTGGATCAACGGAAAGGAAGTCATCGTCACCCTGACCGGGTCGGAGGGCGGCGGCCTTGGCGGGACCAGGAAGATCGCGCTTATCCATACGGGCCGCGGACAGGGCAAGGACGCCGAAAGCCAATGGCTGGTCCACCTGATGGACCAGGAGCATCAAGGCGGACGACGGCGGCACGCGGCCCCGGCAGCGACGGAGCCGTCGCAGGAAGCAGGCGCAGTGGACCCTGCACCGGCCGCCGCGCCTGCTGAAACTGCGGACCTCGCCAACGGCGCTCCCGCAGACCCACTGGAATACCAGCCCATGATGGCCACCTCCGGGAACACCAGTGACCTGCAGGGCAGCGCATGGCAGTACGAGCTCAAATGGGACGGCGTCCGGGCCATCCTGGTGGCAGACCGTGAGAGGGTCCGGATCTTCTCCCGCAACGGCAACGACGTCAGCCGCACCTATCCCGAGTTCACGGACCGGGCCTGCTGGCCGGAGCACCCTTTCGTGGCGGACGGTGAGATCATCGCCGTCGGGCCCGGCGGGAAACCCGACTTCGGCCTGCTGCAGGGACGGATGAAGCTGACCCGGGCCGCCGACGTCGCCAAAGCCCGCACCACCATCCCGGTCCAGCTGATGCTGTTCGACCTGCTCTTCGACAACGGAGAAGACCTCCGGCGCAAGCCGCTCAGCACCCGGCGGCGCCGGCTGGAGGAATTCTTCCGCCCGTCCGACTGCCCCGTGGAACTCTCCATGGTGCTGGACGAACCTGTGGACCTCCTCATGGAAAGCGCGCAGGAGCTTGGGCTGGAAGGAATCATGGCCAAGCGGACGGACAGCCGCTACGTGAGCGGCCAGCGGACCCGGACGTGGATCAAGCTCAAGACAGAACAGACCCAGGAAGTGGTGGTGGGCGGCTGGCGGCCTGGAAAGGGCGGACGCCAGGACACGGTGGGGTCGCTGCTGGTGGGAATTCCCGACGGCGACAAGCTGCAATACGTCGGCAGGGTGGGCAGCGGTTTCAGCATGCGCGAACTCACGGAACTGCGGCAGACGGTGGAGCGGCTTGGCCGGAAGACGTCGCCGTTCCATGACGTCCCCCGCCCCGACGCCGCCGACGCCCACTGGGTCTCGCCGGAACTCGTGGGCGAGGTGACCTACGGCGAATGGACCGGGCCGGGCAGGCTGCGGCATCCCCGGTGGCGCGGCTGGCGCGTGGACAAGGACCCGGCCGAAGTGGTTCGGGAAGCCTGACCCGGGTTTTCGACGCGCCAACCACCCCACGACGCGCAAATTACCTGGCGCCCGCCAGATTTCGGGGGCGCCAGGTAATTTGCGGGTCAACGGCGGTTTTAGGTGCCGGTTACTTTAGGTGCCGGTTACGAGGAGTGCGGCATCTGCGGCCGGCCGGTGCGGTGGACGGCGGTCACGGCCGCCTCATGTCCCATCCGGCCATGGCCGGCAGCCCGGTCCTTGGGATGCCGGCGCTTCCCGTAGCCGTCCGGCCATCCACTTTGCTGCTCCATCGGGCCGGTGCCCATGACCGCGGGGCCCGGGGCCACCGGCGCATCCATGGCCGCCGCAAGGTGGTCCGCCACCTCGGGGTTGATATGGAACTGGTTGGACTGTTCACCCATTGTGGTTCTTCCCTTCTTTCCTTCGTTCTTCCTTGAAACGAAACGCCAACGAAAAGCGTCCGGGCGCGCGCGGACTGTTACCCGGAAAGAGGTGTGTTCATCGCTCTACCATAGGCATGCCACGGGGTCCTGTGAACCCCCTCCAAAGGCCGTGGCCCCGGTCACTTTCGCGGCCGCCATTACCCAAAAATGGGACCTGAAACGGTTCCGGACGGAAAATTTTTGGTAACACCGCCGTTGATCAGCGTGCTTCCCAGTAATGGCGCGGGAAAACGCGGCACAAAAAATTGCGGAATCCACCCCTGGAGTGGCCCAAAAGGGCGCACTCTACGCCATTGAACTGCCGGCGCGCTACAGAAATCCCGTAAAATTGAAGGCCTGCCCAGAGCGGGGCAGCTACAAGTCGCAAGCAAATGACCTCCATAGGAGTTGCCCAAATGCCCACAGACCGAAGCAGGACCGACTCTCCAGCAGGCGCCAGGAACGCCAGCGGAACAGACCCGGCAGCCCCCGTGGCTGCCAAGAAGCCCAGGCTGCTGCCGCGCCGCCGGCTCAAGGAATCAGATGTCAACGTGGTGGACCAGCCCATGCTCAAAAAGGCACTCGGCGGAACCATTGTTGGCAACACCATGGAATGGTACGACGTAGGCGTCTTCGGCTACCTCATCACCACCATGGGGCCGGTATTCCTTCCCGAGTCCGACCCCACCACCCAGACGCTGTTCCTGCTGGGAACCTTCGCCGCCACCTTCATCGCCCGCCCCCTGGGCGGCGTCATCTTCGGCTGGCTGGGCGACAAGGTGGGCCGCCAAAAGATCCTGGCCACCACGCTGATGATCATGGCGGCAAGCACCTTCGCCGTCGGCCTCCTGCCCGGGTACGCACAGATCGGGCTGTGGGCCGCCGCGCTGCTGGTGCTCCTTAAGGTCGTCCAGGGCTTTTCCACCGGCGGCGAGTATGCCGGCGCCACCACGTTCGTGAGCGAATACGCGGCCGACAAGCGCCGCGGCTTCTTCGCCAGCTTCCTGGACCTGGGCAGCTACCTCGGCTTCGCCATTGGCGCCGCCCTGGTTTCCGTCCTGCAGCTCACGCTTGGCCAGGACACCATGGAGGACTGGGGATGGCGCATCCCGTTCCTGGTGGCAGGTCCGCTGGGCCTGATCGCCGTCTATTTCCGGAGCAAGATCGAGGAATCGCCGCAGTTCCAGGCAACCCTTGATGCCCAGGAAGAAAACGCCAAGAATGCATCCGCCGGAGACACCGCGACGGCCAAGGGACCTGTGGGCATCGTCAAGGCCTACTGGCGCCCCATCATCGTTGCCATGGTGGTGGTGGCCGCTGCCAACACCGCCGGTTACGCCCTCACCTCCTACATGCCCACCTACCTGACGGAGTCCAAGGGCTACGACGAAGTCCACGGCACGCTGCTCACCATTCCGGTGCTGGTGGTCATGAGCCTGTGCATCCCGCTGACCGGCAAGCTGTCCGACCGGATCGGCCGCCGCCCGGTGCTATGGATCGGCGCCGTGAGCACCATCGTCCTGGCTGTTCCGGCATTCATGCTGATCGGCATTGGGCAGATCTGGTCCACCCTTGCAGGGCTTTCGCTGATTGCCTTCCCGGTGACCTTCTACGTGGCCAACCTGGCCTCGGCCCTGCCGGCACAGTTCCCCACGTCCAGCCGCTACGGAGCCATGGGCATTGCCTACAACTTCGCCGTGGCCATCTTCGGCGGGACCACGCCGTTCATCGTGGCAGCCCTGATCAGCGCCACGGGCAACGACATGATGCCTGCCTACTACCTCATGGCAACCTCCCTGGTGGGCGCCATCGCCATCTACTTCCTGAAGGAATCCGCCAACCGTCCCCTGCCGGGCTCCATGCCCAGCGTGGACACCCAGGAGGAGGCGAAGGAACTGGTGGCCACCCAGGATGAGAACCCGCTGATCGACCTGGACGAACTGCCGTTTGAAACCCAGGACGGCATCGACGCCCAGGCTGGCCGGAAGGTTCCGGCGGGAGCATAATCCCGCCGGCCGCCCGGGCACTCTTGTAGCCCACGCTCACAGGCCCGTCCCGCGTGTTTCCTTGGGGGAAGCACGCCGGACGGGCCTTGGCGTTCCTGCCGGATGTCCAAGTGTGACTGCCGGCAATATGACTCCGGCCGGTGCCGGTGATACGTTCCCAAAGGCCCCCGGGCAGCTGCAGGACAACAGGACAGGTCGGGAAAATGAAGCGCGTCATGGAACAGGTCCGCGCGCTGCACCGGCTTGAACCTGCCAACAACGACCATCTTGCCGCCCTGCGCGTGGCCCTCAGCGTGGCGGTCCCGTCGCTGCTCCTGCTGGCCGCGGGCCGGACCGACCTCATGATCTACGCCGTGTTCGGCGCATTGACCGGCATGTACGGCCGGTCAGAACCCCACCAGCTGCGGCTCCGGCATCAGGGCCAGGCCGCCCTGGTGCTGCTCACCGGGGTAGCCGTGGGGGTAACGCTGTCCATCAACCACATCCACTCTTGGTGGCTGGTGGCGGTGGAAGCCACGCTGGCTGGAGTGGGCTCGGTGTACTCGGACCGGGTACACCTGAAACCGAACGGGCCCTTCTTCGGCATCCTTGCCCTGGGTGCCTGCGCCTCCGTTCCCACCACAGTCCCCTGGTACGCCGCCATACTCATCGCGGGCGGGTCCGCGCTCTTCTCCATACTGATCGGCTTCAGCGGCTGGATGCGCCGGAGGGCCTGGAAACCCGGCGCCACCAGGAGCGTGCCGGCCCGCTCGTGGGCGGGACGGCGCGAACTGGCCGTCCACGCTGCCAGGTACGTCCTGGCCGTCGGTGCTGCCGGGACCGTGGGGGTCATCAGCGGCAGCGGCCACCCGCACTGGGCCATGGCCGCAGCCGCCGTACCGCTCGCCGGCGCAGACCTGCCCAGCAGCGTCCGGCGCGGTGTCCACCGCATCGTGGGGACGTTCCTTGGCCTGGCGGTTACCGCCGTCGTCATTCTTCCGGGCCCCTGGGCGCTCGCTGCGCTCTACCCCGCCTTTGAGGAGCCGGTGCACCACGCCACGGTGCTGGCCCTGCTGGTCATCCTCTTCCAGTTCGCCACCGAGCTGTTCATGACCCGGCACTATGGCTTGGCGATGGTCTGGTTCACGCCGGTCATTCTGCTGATGACCCAGCTGGCCTTCCCTGCCGAACCGCAGGTCCTGATCCTTGAGCGTGCGGTGGAAACGCTGGTGGGCGCACTGCTGGGGATCCTGGTGGTGGCTGTCCGCCGCCCCGGCGCCCGCACGCCTGCCGCGTTCCCGGCGCTACTTCGGTTTCCGCGCCGGCCCCGCCATTAGCCGCGCCGGAGCAACCTTGGCCACCGCTGCCACCACCTTGTAGCGCTTGGACGGGATGGACAGGGCCTTGCCGCGCTCGTTATCCGCCAGCCCTTCACGGACCACCCGATCCGCCCGCAGCCACGTCCAGGACGGGGCCACGGACTTGTCCATCCCCATCCGGTCGTGGAACTCGGTGTGGGTGAAGCCGGGGCAGACCGCCGTGACCTTGATGCCCCGGCTGCGGTAAGCCAGGTTGGCCCACCGGCTGAAGCTCACCAGCCAGGCCTTGGCCGCCGAATACGTGCCGCGCGGCAGGAACGCCGCCACGCTGGCCACGTTGATGATCCTGCCCTGCCCGCGCTCCAGCATGCCTTTGAGCGCCGCATGTGTCAGCACCATGGCCGTTTCCGTGTGCAGCTTCAGGTGCTTCTTCTCCTCTGCCGCGTGGTTGTCCTCGAAGTTGTGCAGCAGGCCGATCCCTGCGTTGTTCACCAGGATTCCCACCGGGCGGCTGGTGTCTTCCAGGCGTTCGACGACGGCGGCAACGTCGTCATCGTCCGTCAGGTCTGCGGGAAGCACCTCAGCCGTGATTCCGTACCGGCGACGGAGGTCCTCTGCTGTTTCCGCCAGCCGGGACGCGTTGCGCGCCACCAGGACCAGGTCATGCCCCTGGGCGGCAAGCTGCCTGGCGAATTCGTGGCCGAGCCCGGCGCTGGCCCCGGTGACGAGTGCTGTGGTTCGGGAGGTGGTAGGCGTCATGCTGCAAGCCTAACCACGGGATGGACAACCACTGTATGGGCGGCCCTGACTTGTGCATTATTTAGTAAGCATGCTTTGCTTATGGCGTAGATGAACCTCCGCAAGCAGTTCGCGGCGGGGCTGCCAACGCCGGCGGTTCCGTGAAAGAAGCCCAAGGAAGAACATAATGACCACCGCACCGGAAAACCAGCTGACGGCGTTTGGGGAACGCAGCGAGGCAGCTGGGCAGCTCTTGGCCACCACCGTACCCGTGGACGCTGGGCTGCTCATGACCCTGAATTCCCGCATGCACTGCCGCATGCCGATGCAGCGCGTAGACCATGCGGAGATGCCGGTCCGGGAGCCCGTTTACGTCGACGGGAACTCCATCGTTGCCCTGCGGCCCGGGTCCGTCCCGGAGAGCGTAGTCACCTACCGGTGCGCCTGCGGCTTCACCATCGACGATCCCGGCGCCGCCATGCCCGTCACCGACCAGGCCCTGGCCAGCTAGTTCCGCTCAGCGCTCCGGCCAGTCGACGAATTGGCCGTAGCCTTCGTGCTTGCGGAGGTAGCTGGAGATGAACGGGCAGTGCGGAATGATGCGCTTTCCAGTGGCTACCACGTCGTCCAGGGCAAAATGCGCCAGGACCTTGCCAAGGCCCTGGCCTTCAAACTCCTCGCCGGTCTCGGTGTGGGTGAAGTCGATGTGCCCGGGAAGGTCGCGGAAGAAGGCCTTGACAGCCAGCCTTCCATCCACCAGAAGCTCATACCGGTGCTCGGCGTCGTTGCGCTGCAGCGAGACATTGGCGGTGAAGGTGTCCTCCGTGGACGCGGTGTTCTCGGTCATGGTTCGACACTGGCACTACTTCACGCCGCTGGCAATGCCCCGTGGGCCCCTCTTCCCCGGACCCCGCTTCCGGCCCCCGGGGACGGCTCTCCGCCGCCGCAGCGGCAAACCGCCCAGCAGGAGGATCGCCACGGCGAAACACACGGTACCCGCTGCCAGCAGGCCCAGTGAGAGGCCGTTGAGGGCGGCGTCCGCCACGGGAATAAAGACCACCACGACGGCGGCCCCGGCGGCGGCGGGCCTGCAGCGGAAGGCCTGGGGCGCCGTCGTCCGTTCCTCCAGGCGGCCAAAGGCTGCGGTCGCCGGCAGGAGCAGGAGGACCAGCGCAAGGACCACCAGCGGGCGCGACCACCACCATCCAGCGGTACCGGACGACGGTTTGGGGACCGGCGTCAGGAGCAGCAACCCGGACATGGCGCCCAACAGGGGCAGGTGCCACAGGTAGACCGTCAGCGACCTGGCACCCGCCAGCTGCAGGAGCCGGGCGATCCAGCGGATCCCGGCGAGGGGTGCCAGGACGGGCCGCGCCAGTTCCATCACCGCCAGCTGGGAAACGCCCAGGATCACCAGGGTCAGGTTGGGCGGGTTGAGGTTGACCAGCATGTTGCCGCGGTACAGGCCCAGCCCCGTCACCAGTCCCAGCAGCAGATGTGCCGCCACCGCGACGCCCACAAGTCCGGAGCGGGAGAGCGGTGCCAGGTAGCCATCGGCGGCCAGGAAACCCAGCTGCTGTACGGCGCACCACACGAACACCAGGTTGACATTGGCAAGGTCCGGCAACGCCCCCCTGAAGCAGTCCACGGCAACCACCAGGCCGGCCAGCAGCGCAAGGGTCAGCCAGGGCGCGCGGTGGTGGAGCGCCGCCAGGACTGGAATGTTCAACTGCGCCGCGAGGTAGGCTGCCAGGAACCACAACGGCATGCCCGCCCCGGTGGCCACGAGTTGGACCACCTGCCGGTCCACGCCCAGCGCGGCTGCCGCGGACAGGCCCGCCACCATGGTTGCCAGCAGCGCCGTGGCCGGGCGGAGCAGCCGCAGGAGGCGCGCACGGATGAACTGGGCCGCCGTCCCGCCGCCTGCCTTGAGCCGGCGCCAGGATTGCAGGCCCGTGATGCCGCCGGTGACGAAGAACAGGGGCATCACCATGAAGATCCAGATGACGGGCTCGAACCAGTCCTGCTCGGCCAGGGTGTTCTCGGTGGTCACGGTCCCATCAGGATGCAGGACCGGGCTGACCATCATGGAGTGCCCCACCACCACCAGGACCAGGCAGACCAGGCGGACAAGGTCGATGGCCGGATCACGGTCTGCCGTGTCCGTTCCGGTTACTGTCCCCCGCGTCCCGGCGCTTCCCATGGGGGCCTATAAGGACTTGACGCTGCCCATGCCACCATTGTGCCCCCGGCGGCCGCGCGGATTTAAGGACTTAAGCCGGTTGTGGATCCTTACTGCAGCGTTGCCAGGAGTCCCAGCACGACGGCGACCAACGGTGTGGTGCCCTGCGTCAGGGCGGCGCGGAGGTACTTTCGCCCGGTCAAGGCCAGGACGGCGGCCGCCAGCAGCATGGAGCCGCAGCAGCTGAAGATGAGCGTCCACCCTGCCACGTCCTGCGCCGATCCCGGGCCGCCAAGCGCCACGAGTCCTATGCCGATGAATGCCCCGATGGCCAGGAACAGGTTGTAGAAGCCCTGGTTGTAGGCCATGGGCCTGGTGGTCTCGGCATCGGACTGGGAGGCCAGGCCGAAGCGCTTCCAGGTGGCAGGACGTGTCCAGGTCAGCGACTCCATGGTGAAGATGAAGACGTGCAGCGCGCCGGCGAGGAAGGCAAAAAGAAGGGAGGCCAGGACCATTGCTTGATCCTAGCCTCCCTGTGGGGTCCGCCAATCCAGCGGCGGCGCCTGCTGCGACGTCAGCGTGCCAGCGTGGCCAGCGTGGTGGCGGCAAAGCCCTTGGCCGACCGGTTCCAGGTGGCCAGCAGGCCCTGCAGGTTCTCCCCGTCCGCGCGGTGGGCGGGAAGCTGGTCCTGGAGGGTGGCCAGCACCCCGGTCCGGAGCTCGGTGTTGAAGTTGACCTTGCCCACGTTCATGGCCGCAGCCTTGACGAGCTCCGCGGAGGGGATGCCGGAGGCGCCGTGCAGGACCAGCGGAATGTGGACCCGCGCCGCGATGTCCTGCAGCACGTCCCAGCGCAGCCGCGGCTCACCCTTGTACTTGCCGTGGACATTTCCAACGGCCACTGCCAGCAGTTCCGCACCGGTGCGGGCTACGAAGTCCTCCACCTGCGCCGAGTCCGTCAGTCCTGCCACGTCCACGCCGGACTGGCCGGCCGGCTGCTCGGCCGAGAAGGCACGGTCCTCGTCGCCTGCAAGGCCGCCCAGTTCCGCTTCCAGCACCACGTCGGCGCCCAGCAGGGCCCGGGCCGCCCGGACAAGTGAGATGTTCTCCTCATACGGAAGGGATGAACCGTCGGCGAGGACGGAATCCGCCCCTGCCGCGACGGCGTCGGCCATGACCTTGAGGTCGGAGGCGTGGTCGAGCTGCACCGCGACAGGCACCGCGGCAGCGTCGGCCAGGCCGCGCAGCGCCGCGATGAGCCGGAGTCCGTTCGCGGTGGCGGCGGTTTTGGGTGCCACCAGCAGGATTACGCCCCGGCCGGATTCCTCTGCGGCGCCCACCACGGCCAGCGCGGTGGTGAAGTCGTAGCAGGTGAAAGCGGGTACCGCGGAACCCTGCTGCAGGGCGGAGGTGACCAGGTGGTCCAGTCGGGTCTGCATCAGGCGCCCAGTCCTCCCACCAGGATCCAGGCCACAAAGGTCAGCGCGAAGCCGGCCAGGCCCAGGACGGTGGTCAGCACGGTCCAGGTCTTCAGGCCGTCGGAAACGGTGAGCCCGTAGTAGCGGACCACAACCCAGAAGCCGGCGTCCGTCACGTGGGACAGGCCCAGGGCGCCGAAGCCGATGGCGATCACGATCACGGCGATCTGCGCCGGGCTGTAGCCGCCGCCGCTGACCGCTGCGGACAACAGGCCGGTGGTGGTCACGATCGCCACCGTGGCCGAACCTTGGGCCGCACGCAGCGCCAGCGAGATGATGAAGCCGAGCAGCAGCAGCGGAACGCCGAGGGTGTCCAGGGTCTTGGAGAGCGCGGAACCGATGCCGGAAACCTGCAGGACGTTGCCGAACACGCCGCCGGCAGCCACCACCATCAGGATGGAGGCGATGGGGGGCAGGGAGCCTTCAAAGATCTCGCCGGTCTCCTTGAAGGACCAGCCGCGGCGGACGGCCAGCAGGAAGAAGGACAGCGCTACTGCCACCAGCAGCGCCAGGAAGGGGTTGCCAACGAAGGACGCCAGGCCATACAGGGGGTGGGACTTGGGGAGGATGAGGGTGCCGGCGGTACCCAGGAGGATCTGCACGATGGGCGCGGCAATCAGGAAGATGATCAGGGCCGGCCGGGGAGGTGCGATGGCGGCGGCACCGGGGCCATCGTGGCCCACCTTGACCAGCGAGTCGGAGCCGAACTCCTCCACCTGGGCCTTGACGGCGGGCAGCAGTTCGTAATCCTTGCGGTTCATGATGGCGGCAACCCAGTAGGACAGGAAGCCCAGCGGGATGCAGATCAGCAGGGAGATCAGGGCGATGAGTCCGATGTCGGCACCGAGCACGCCCGCACCGGCCACAATCCCGGGGTGCGGCGGGACTGCCACATGGATAGCGAGCATGATGCCGGCCATGGGCAGGCCGAACTTGACCGGGTGGACCTTGGCGATCTTTGCGAACGCGTACACGATGGGCACCAGCACGATGATGCCGACTTCGAAGAAGACGGGGATGGCCACCAGGAAGCCGACGGCGGTGAGCGCTACGGCCACCCGCCTGGCGCCCAGCTTGCGGGTGAAGTGGTCCGCGAGGGACTGGACGCCGCCGGACACCTCGATCATCCGGCCCAGCACGGCGCCAAGCGCAATCAGGATGGCCACCTTGCCCATGGTGCTGCCCACGCCGCCGGACACCACCGTGAAGATGTCCTGCAGCGGGATGGTGGCAGCCACGGCAACCAGGATGCTGACGGTAAGCAGGGCCACGAAGGCCTGGATCTTGAAGCGGATGATCATCACCAGCAGGATGGCAATGCCCACCGCCGCGATGGTGAGCAGTACCGGGGTACCCAGCTCAACGGCGGGCTTGATGGCCGGGGCGTCGGCCGCCCGCTGTATCAGCGGGGTCATGAGGTGGTTCACGGGAAAATGTCTCCTTTGACGTGCCGTCCGGGGCAGACGGGCATCAGGTCTTACGGCGGGGATGGAACGCTGCGGAACAAAGCCGGCAGCGCTGGGAGGTACGACGACGGCGGAGGGGGGACCGCCGTCGTCGCACCGTTTGGGGGCCTACTGCCGGGTGGGCCTACTTGGTGCGCTTTGTGGGCGCAACGACCTTGATGACGGCGGAGTCATCGGCGGCGGCGAGGCCCTGGGCCTGGCCGAGGAGGTAGAGCTGCTCGGCGGCGGCGGCAACGGGGGCTGCCAGGCCGGCGGCACGGGTGGCCTTGCCCACGATGCCCATGTCCTTGACGAAGATGTCCAGGCGGGACAGGACCTCGGCGCCGTCCTCGTCGTAGGCTTCAAGGATGCGGGGGCCACGGTTGGAGAGCATGAAGGAACCTGCGGCGCCGGCCTCCAGGGCGGCGAGGGTCTTGGCCTGGTCCAGTCCCAGCGCGTCGGCCAGGGCCAGGGCCTCGGCCGCGGCGGCGATGTGCACGCCGCACAGGAGCTGGTTGACGGTCTTCAAGGCCTGGCCGTCGCCGGGCTTGTCGCCCACCACGGTGAGGGTGGAGGCCAGCAGTTCCAGGGCCGGGGCGGCCTTTTCGCGGGCCTCGGGGGAAGCGCCGACCACGATGAGCAGGTCGCCTTCGCCGGCGCGCTTGGGTCCGCCGGAGAGCGGGGCGTCCACCAGGTCCACGCCGTATTCGGCCAGCTTGGCCACGGTGGCGGGAATGGCGTCCGTGCCAACGGTGCTGCCGAGGATCACGACGGCGCCCGGCTCGAGCACTTTGGCCACGCCGTTCTCGCCGAAGAGGACGTCGTTGAGCTGTTCGCCGTTGCGGACGGCCAGGAGGACTGCGTTGGCGCCCTTGGCGGCTTCGCGTGCCGTGGTGAAGGTGGCGATGCCGGCTTCTTCCGCCAGCTTGAGGCGGGGCTCGGCGATGTCGAAGCCGTGGACGGTCAGCTGGGATGCCAGGCGGGTGGCCATGGGCAGGCCCATGGCGCCAAGGCCCAGGACGGTGACGGTGTAATTGCTGGTCATGGTGTTCTCCGTTGAATTCTTGCGGGAATCAGGGTTCGTGCCGGGTGGGGATCAGAAGGTGTTGCTGAGTTTGCTGGTGACCTGGGCCAGGGAGTCGTCGTCGCCCACGTTGCCGGCGAACACGATGTACGGGATGCCCTTGGCAGGTCCGTCCACCGGCTCCCAGAGGCTGACGATGCCGGGCAGCATGGGGCCGCGGACAATGGCGTGGCGGATTTCCAGGCCGTGGGCCGCGACGTCGGAGGAGGTGATGCCGCCCTTGGCGATGACGAACCGCGGCGGGAAGGTCTTCAGGGTCCGGTTGACCACGTCCACGACGGCGGCGGAGACGGTCCGGGCGATCCGCAGGCTTTCGGCGGGGTCGTCGGTCTTGATGAGCAGGCGGCTGGTGTGGACGATGACGTCACCGGCGCGGAGGGCGTCGACGACGGCGTCCACCGTCTGGTCAAGGTGCGCCTTGGCGTCCGGTTCGGCGCCGAGGAGCTTTTCGACGTCGATCTCGATGATGCGCGCGGAACTGTGCTGGGCCGTGAGGACGTTCAGCTGCCGGGTGGTGAGGCCCACATGCGAGCCCACCACGATCAGGCCGCCCGCCTCTGACGGGGTGTTGCCGGCATAGGCCTCTTGGGCCGTGAGCGCGGTGCGGATTTCCTGGCCGATGCGGCCGCGGACGAATGGGGGGCCGACGCGGTAGAGGAGGTTCTTGCCGCGGCGTTCCGCTTCTTCAAGGCCCAGGGCCAGTGCCCGGAAGTCGTTCTCGGTGACGATGTCGGCCACGATGGGCGTGGAGTCGGTGGCCGGCTCGATGGCATCGGCAATGGCCTTGGCGGAGATGGCCGGGTCCTGCGCGGCGGCGCCTGCACGGATGATGTTCAGGTCCAGGACGATCACGGAGTCTGCGGGGAACCTGCCCTGCGACTTTTCCGCCACGTAGTCGGCCATGACGGAGGTGCTGAAGCCGAAGGAGGCGTCCCTGGCGAACTCGGTCTCGGAGACGGGGACCAGGGTGCCCTTGGCGTTGCCGGTGCCGCGCATGTAGTGGACGCCGCCGATGGTGAGCCGGCCGGCGTCGGGGAATGCGGGAACCAGGACAACGCCGTCGGTCTTTTCCCCGCTCACGGCGGCAACAGTGGCTGCGATGACGTCCGGTTCCAGCGGGTAGTGGCCCCGGAGGGTGGAGTCGCTGCGGCTGACGAAGCCCAGGCGCAGGCCGGAACCTGCTGCTGCCAGGGCGTTCCGGACCACTTCGCCGTTGCGGGCCGCGGCCTCTGCCGGGTCGAGGCTGCGGGTGTTTGTGAGGACGTAGACGGCGGGCTTGTCCTGGCCGAAGGCCCAGGTGAAGTCCTCCACGTCCCAGCGGGTGAGAACGGGCAGGTCCGCCACGGACTGCGTGCCGGTAGGGTCGTCGTCGAGCACTACCAGGACACGGGGAACCTCTGCGTTGGAAGCGGCCAGCGCGCCGGCAACCAGCCCGGCGGGGATCTCCATGTCAGCCGGGTAGGCGGCCAGAACGTCTGCTTCAAGCGTCACAGTGCACTCCGTTGTGTAGCGATCCGGGCGGGCGGATCCTGATGTAAGGTAACTGTAAGATGTCTGACATCTTGCATCTGAATGTTAGTGTGGCACACGGCATACGGACGCGCAAGTACACTTGTCTGACATATCCGCCAGGCGTCGGCCGGGCACAGGGATCGGGGGGCAACATGGCACGGAAGTCACTGGTAGGCGTGGTGGCGGACGAACTGCTGGACCGCATCATCGAAGGCGAGTTTCCACCCGGTTCCACCGTTCCCGGCGAGCACGAACTGAGTGCCCGCCACGAGGTCAGCCGAATGACCGTCCGCGAAGCCATGAAGACGCTGCAGGCCCAACGCATCCTGAGCGTGGAGCGCGGCCGGGGAACATTCGTCAACCCGTTGAGCCGCTGGGCTTCGCTGGAAGCCGTGCTCCGGGCCGCGTCCGAGGGCAAAAATGATGCAGACGCCTCCATCCAGCTCATCGAACTCCGCCGGATGCTCGAAACAGGAGCCTGCGAGCTTGCGGCCGGACGGATCGCCGAGGAGGACATCAAGGCCCTCTTCAACTACATCGCGGCAATGAAGGCCGCCCACAGCATCAACGACGTCGCGGCCTTCGTGGAGGCAGACCTGGCCTTCCATGACGTCATCCTGCACGCATCCGGGAACGTCTTCGTATCGGTCCTGTTCGAGCCGCTGCACCGCGTGCTGGAAAAGCGCCGGACTGAGACCTCTGCCGTTCCGGCAATCCAGGAGCACGCCATCGGCCATCACCAGAACATTGCCGAGGCCCTGGAGTCCCGCGATGCAGCCCGGTCACGCCAGGCCATGGACGCCCACATGCAGCAAACCCTCGACGACCTGAAACAGCTGGTGCTGGAAGCCAAGTAGCCGGCGCGTGGACAGGGTCTGTTCAACGCTCCCGCAGTCCCACTAGGCTTCAGGGACGGCCCGCAACCGGGAGCAACGATGATCACGAGGAGCGAAGTTGTCCAACCACACGTACAGCATTTCTGAAATTGTCGGCACCTCCACCCAGGGCGTGGATGACGCCGTCCGCAACGGTATTGCCAAGGCATCCCAGACCCTGCGGAACCTTGACTGGTTTGAGGTCAAGGAGGTCCGCGGCCACCTGGAGGACGGGAAGATCGCAGACTGGCAGGTCACCATCAAGATTGGCTTCCGCCTGGAAGAGCACTGACTAAAGCAACTGACCCGCAGCCATCGTCGCGAAACCTGGTTTCAACGACGGTGACTGCGGGTCAGTTCTGCTTTAAGGCGCCCTAGTTCGCTGTGCCCTGGCTGCGCCGCCGCCAGACTGTTGGGACGCCGTCGAACGCGGGGAAAACGTGGCCCTCAAAGAAGGACAGGACCGTGTGCGGATCGAGGTCCGGGCTCCAAAGACCCGAAACCGGGCAGTGCGAACCGGTGGCGGTGGAAGCGGCGCCGGCGGACGCCTGGCGCTCCTTCAGCAGGGCGATGCGTTTCATCGTTGAGACCATCCTGGGTGTGAAGACTGGGCAGGGAAAACGTGTACTCCCACCCTAGGAAACGCCTGGTCAACAGCCAATGGGCGGCTGGCCAGAATCACCGCCCTTCGCTGGACGAATGTACAGGAGCACGGCGGCTTTCAGCCCGCTTCACCGCTTTCGCCCACCGCCGCGGGGTCGCGGTCCGGGCGGACGTCCGTCCCCGCGCCAAGGCTGCCCAGCAGGGCAAGGGCGTCCGACGACGGCGATCCCGGCCGCGCGGAGTACACCCGCAGCGTCTGATCAGGATCCTCCGGCAGGACAAGGTTTTCGAAGTTCAGCTCCAGGTCCCCTACCGCGGGATGGTGCAGCCGGACGGTGCCGGCCGAGCGGGTGGCCACCCGGTGCCCGGCCCACCACTGGCGGAAGTGTTCACTGTGGACCGCGAGCTCGCCCACCAGGTGGCTGGCCTGGGGGTCGTTGGGGTGCCGTCCCACGTCCAGCCGAAGGGATCCCGTGGCCTCCGCCGCCACCGTCTTCCAGTCCCTGAACAGTTCCCGGGCTGCGGGGTCCAGGATGGTCCAGCGGGTCAGGTTCCGCTCCGCGGGCGGCAGTGCAGGGAAGTCCGTGAACAACAGGAAGGCCATCCGGTTGCCTGCAAGGACATCGCTGCGCCGGCCCAGCACCATCGCGGGCACCTCCCCCACGGCGTCGAGGAGCTGGCGCAGCGCCGGGCGGACACCCTGCGCAGTGTTCGCGCCGGGTTCGCGGGGAGCGCCGGCGCAGTTCTCCAGCAGGTCCAGCATGTGCGCGTGTTCGCTGCTGTCCAGGCGCAGCGCCCTGCCCACTGCATCCAGGACCGTCCGCGAGGGGTGGATGTTCCGCCCCTGCTCCAGCCGCACGTAATAGTCGGTGCTGACGCCGGCAAGCCGCGCCACCTCCTCCCGCCGCAGCCCCGGAACCCGTCGGGCCCCGGTGCTGGGACCCGTTCCGGCAACGTCCGGGCTCAACCGGGACCGCATGGCTTTGAGGAACTTTCCGAACTCCGCGCTTTGACCCATGCAGACCATTCTGCCTGCGATGACTGCCCTCCTCTACAACGAAGGTAGGACTGGCAGTCCTAGGAAAAACAGGAACAGCCTTGCCTGCTGACTTGATGGCGAAAAGTGCATAGGCTCGGGAGTGAGCCGGTGGAAACCGCTTTCTGGACGGCGTCATACCCCCGCACCACCCGGCCCTAAATCCCAGCACCAGACTTTCCAAGGAGCACACCATGTCAGAGCTGACCCCGAACCTGACCCTGAATAATGGCGTCACCATCCCGCAGCTTGGCTTCGGCGTCTTCCAGGTCCCTCCGGAGGACACCCAGCGGACCGTGGAGGACGCGCTGGAAGCGGGCTACCGCCACATTGACACCGCCGCGGCCTACCGCAACGAGGCAGGGGTTGGGGCGGCACTTGCCGCCACCGGGATAGCACGTGAGGACATCTTCGTCACCACCAAACTCCGCAACGGCGAGCAGGGCCGGGCGCAGGAAGCGTTCCAGAACAGCCGCAAGGCACTGGGCCTGGACTTCATCGACCTCTACCTCATCCACTGGCCGGTCCCCTCACAGGGGCTCTTCGTCCAGGCCTGGAAGGAGATGGAGCGGTTGTACGAGAACAAGGAAATCCGCGCCATCGGCGTCTCCAACTTCCTCTCCGACCACCTCGACACACTGCTGCAGTCGGCTGAAACCGTTCCGGCCGTCAACCAGATCGAACTGCACCCCAGCTACCAGCAGGTGGACCTCGCAGCCAAGTGCCGGGGCCTGGGCATCGCGGTGGAGGCCTACAGTCCGCTGGGGCAGGGCGGGGACCTGAACGGAAACGCCGTCACGGCAATCGCCAATGCCCACAACGCCACGGCAGCCCAGGTTGTGCTCGCCTGGCACCTTGCCGGCGGAAACATCGTCATTCCCAAGTCGGCGAACCCGGACAGGATCCGGGAAAACTTCGCAGCCTCATCCCTGCAGCTTTCCCAGGACGAACTGGCCGCCATCACGGCACTGGAGTCCGGTGCCCGCATCGGGTCCGATCCCGCCGTCGCCGCCTTCACCCAGATGTAGCGTCCGGCAACCCAGCCACCGGAACGCTCCGCCACCGAAAGGATTTTCCATGCAGTACACGCACCTTGGCCGCTCCGGCCTGAAAGTCTCCCGCCTCTGCCTGGGCACCATGAACTTCGGGCCTCAGACAGAGGAAGCGGACGCCCACAGCATCATGGACTCCGCGCACGGGTCCGGCATCAACTTCTTCGACACCGCCAATGTGTACGGCGGTGCAGACCACCGCGGCTGGACCGAGGAAATTATTGGGCGCTGGTTCGCCAAGGGTGGCGAGCGCCGCGAACACACGGTGCTGGCCACCAAGCTGTACGGCACCATGACGGACCGGCCCAATGAATCCAAGCTCTCGGCACTGAATATCCGCCGGGCGCTGGACGCCAGCCTCAAGCGCCTTCAGACCGACTACATCGACGTGTACCAGTTCCACCACATTGACCGTGACACGCCATGGGACGAGATCTGGCAGGCCATCGAAGTTGCCGTCCAGCAGGGGAAGATCCTCTACTCGGGCAGCAGCAATTTTGCCGGCTGGCACATCGCCCAGGCCCAGGAAGCAGCCCGCCGCCGGAACTACACCGGCCTGGTCAGCGAGCAGTCCATCTACAACCTGTTCATGCGCCAGGTGGAACTTGAAGTCATCCCGGCGGCACAGCAATATGGCCTTGGCTTGATCCCCTGGTCGCCCCTGCAGGGCGGGCTGCTGGGCGGTGTGCTGAAGAAGGAACGCCAGGGCGTGCGGCGGACCGAAGGACGGGCGGCCGAAACCCTGAAGAAGCACCAGGACCAGATCCGCCAGTACGAGGACTTCGCCGATGAACTGGGCCATGAGCCCGGCGACGTTGCCCTGGCGTGGCTCCTGCACCAGCCTGCCGTGACCGCCCCGATCGTCGGCCCGCGCACCCAGGAACAGCTGGACGCCGCCATCCGCGCCCTGGACGTCTCCCTCGATGACGACGCGCTCAAGCGGCTGGACGACATCTTCCCGGGACACCGCACGGCGCCGGAAGACTACGCGTGGTAACCCCGCCTGTTGCCGATACGGTGGCGCCGCGGAGCATCCTCTTCATCGGCGGCACCGGCGTCATCAGCACCGCGGCGGCGGAACGGGCCGTCGAGCTCGGCCACCGGCTGACCATCCTGAACCGGGGCCGGTCCACCCGGCCGGTCCCGGACGGGACCGAAGTGCTGCACGCGGACGTCCGGGATGCGGCGTCGGTCCGGGAGGTCCTGGGAGGCAGGGAGTTCGACGCCGTCGCGGACTTCATCTCCTACACCCCGGACCAGGCGCAAACAAGCATGGACCTGTTCCGGGAGCGGACTGGCCAGTTCGTCTTCATCAGTTCCGCCTCCGCGTACCAGAAGCCGCCCACCAGGCTGCCCATCCTGGAGTCGACGCCGTTGAAGAACCCCTTCTGGCAGTACTCCCGGGACAAGATCGCGTGCGAGGAACTGCTTTTCCGGGCCTACCGGGAGCAGGACTTCCCCCTGACGGTCATCCGGCCGTCGCATACCTACGACCGCACCAAGATCGCCATGGTGGGCGGCTGGACGGACATCCACCGGATGCGCAGCGGCCTCCCCGTCATGGTCCACGGCGACGGCACCTCGCTGTGGACGCTGACGCACAGCAAGGACTTCGCCAAGGCGTTCGTCGGGCTGCTCGGAAGGCCGCAAGCGGTGGGCGAGAGCTACACCATCACCTCTGACGAGTACCTGCCCTGGAACCAGATCTACCGGCTGTTCGCCCGGGCAGCTGGGGTCCGGGAGCCGGAACTGGTGCACGTGGCGTCCGAGACCATCGCCGCCCATGCCCAGGAACTCGGTTCCAACCTCCTGGGCGACCGGTCCCATTCGGTGGTCTTTGACAACACCAAGATCAAGTCCCTGGTCCCGGACTACACCGCAACCATCCCCTTCGCTGACGGGGCCCGGGAAATTGTGGACTGGTACGACAGCCACCCGGAGCTGCAGCAGGTGGACGAAGCCTATATGCAGCTTTCGGACAAGCTCACCAGCTGGTCCCGCCAGGGCGCCTGAGCCTGCGTCGCCGGTATCGCTGGGGCCGCCGCATCCAGCGGCGGGCCAGCGATGCCTGCCGGCTGTGCTAATTTCGGCGCATGACGTTGCCCCCTTCCGAACAGCCCGTCGATAAGCCTGTCGCCGCCGCCATCGCGCTCCTGGCCTCGCAGGGTTTCGATGCAACGTCCGTTGAGGAGCTTGCCGAGGCCTCGAGCATGAGCCGGAGCACGTTCTTCCGACGCTTCGGGTCAAAGGAGGACGTGGTCTTCGCCGACCACGAACGGATCCTGCGCCAGGTGAATGACCGGCTCGCGGAATCCAGGCTCGAGCCCCTGGCCGCCGTCGCGGACGCGGCACTGCTGGTCTTCGAACACCATATGCGGAACCGCGATACGTCCCGGGCCCGGTATGGACTGCTGCAGGCGGTTCCGGCCCTCAGGGACCGCGAGCTGGTCACGTCGCACCGGTACGAGCGGGCATTCCTGAAATACTTGAACGACAGGCTGCCCGAGGACCAGCGGAGCGGATACAAGGCCGTGGCCTTCGCCGCAGCCGTGGTGGCCGTGCACAACGCCTTCCTGCGGCAGTGGTTGCGCGCCTCGCCCGGCGCCGGGGAAACCGACGATGGGGACCGGGAAAGGGCTGCAGCCCTCGCGGCCGAACTTCGTGCCCTCTCAGAAACGTTCCGGCCTGCACTCCTTGGTGCCGCCGCCACCGCCCAACCCGCGCCGACCGTCGTCGTCACCGTTCTCCCGGGCCAGGCCGGCAGGGAGGCGATCGCCCAGGCCGTCCTCGACGCCCTTCCCTAGTCCGCTGCATCCCTCCGTGGTACCCAGTTTCTTGACGTGGAACTGAGTTTCAAGGCATCCTTGGTCGGTGTGGTGCAAGCCACATGCTTCCCGCCACTGATTCAAAGGATGCAGATTAATGACGACGACGTCGCCCACCGACGTGTCCGGCCGCACCGAAAGCCCCGCAGGCTTTCCTGCAGGCACCGTGGAGCCGGACTACTTTCTGACCGAGGCCCTCGGGACTGACCCCGCATCCGTTTTCACCCGCATTGGCGATGAGGACCGCGCGTACTGGGACCGGGCCCGCCGCTTCGTCCAGGATGAGGTCCTCCCCGTCATCGACGGCTACTGGGAGCGGGGCGAGTACCCCCTGCACCTCCTCCGGCGCCTTGGCGAACTGGACCTGCTGCGGGACGGCGTGCCGGTTGACGGTTTCGCGCCGATGAGCAGCATGGCCGCCGGGCTGGTGAACATGGAAATCAGCCGCGGGGACGGCTCCGTGGCCACGATGATCGCCGTCCAGGGCGGCCTGGCCCTGCGGTCCGTGGCGGAATGCGGATCAGCCGCGCAGCAGGAGCGCTGGCTCCCGCCGATCGCCAGGGGCAGCGAGTACGCCGCTTTTGCCCTGACGGAGCCCACCCACGGCTCCGACTCGGTGGCCCTGGAAAGCACGGCGACCCGTACCGACGGTGGTTTCCTGCTCAACGGCGAAAAGAAGTGGATCGGCAACGGCTCCGTAGGTGGCGTCACCGTTGTGTGGGCCCGCGGCGACGACGGCCAGGTCCATGGCTACCTGGTCCCGCAGGACTCCCCCGGCTACACCGCCACCAAAATCGAGGGCAAACTGGCCCTGCGCGCCATTTGGCAGGCCCATATCAGGCTGGAAAACGTCTTTGTCCCGGAAGGGAACGTCCTGCCGGGCGCCCGGACCTTCAAGGACACAGCCCGCGTCCTCCTGGCCACCCGCCTGGGCGTGGCCTGGTCCGCCGTCGGGCACGCCACCGCCTGCTACGAGACTGCCGTGCAGTACGCCAGGCAGCGCAAGCAGTTCGGGCGGCCGCTGGCCGCCTCCCAGATCGTGCAGGAACGGCTGGCCCGGATGCTCAGCGAACTGGCCACCATGCAACTGATGGTGGTGCAGATGACACGGCTGGACGACGCCGGATTACTCACCCCGGAGCAGGCGTCGCTGGCCAAGTACACCTGCACCCGGACCGCCCGGGGCATAGCGTCCAATGCGCGCGACCTGCTGGGCGGCAACGGCATCCTGCTGGAAAACCGCGTGGCCCGGCACCTGGCCGACATCGAAGCCATCCACACCTACGAAGGCACCGAGACTGTGCAGGCCCTGATCATCGGCCGGGGCATCACCGGCATGTCCGCCTTCGCCTGATCTCCGCCCCGCATCCCCGAAAGGACTGTTCTTGAACCAGAACGCCAACATCCCCGTCATCCTGGGCGGCGCCCGCACCCCGTTCGGCAGGTTCCGCGGTGGCCTCACGCCCTTCTCCTCCAGCCAGCTCGGTGCCCACGCCATCCGGGCGGCCCTGGAACGGACCGGCGTTGCCCCGGAACAAATCGGCGCCGTCATCGTGGGGCAGGTCATCCAGGCCGGTGCCGGGCAAGGCCCAGCCCGCCAGGCCAGCCTGGCCGCCGGAATCGGCTGGGACGTTCCCACCATCACCATCAACAAGCTCTGCCTGTCCGGCCTCACGGCCGTGATCGACGCCGCCCGGATGATCCGCACCGGGGAAGCCGACTTCATTGTCGCCGCCGGCCAGGAGTCGATGACCAACGCACCGCACCTGGTCCCCGGGCTTCGCGCCGGCGTCGTGATCGGCGACGCTCCCATGCTCGACTCCCTGAACCACGACGGGCTGCAGGATCCGGTGAGCGGCAAGCTGATGGGCGAGGCCACCGACGCCGGCAACGCCGAGCGCGGGATCACCCGTGCCGGGCAGGACGCCGTGGCGGCCCGCTCCCACCAGCGCGCCGAAGCGGCCCGGGCCGCCGGGGTGCTGGCTGAGGAAATCGCCCCCATCCAGGTGCCCCAGCGGAAGGGCCCTGCCGTGACGCTTGAACACGATGAGGGCATCCGCCCGGAAACCACGGCCGAATCACTGGCGCAGCTCCGCCCTGCGTTCTCCAAGGAGGAGACGGCCACCATCACCGCCGGTTCATCGTCTCCCCTCTCCGACGGCGCCGCAGCCCTGGTCATCGCCAGCAAGGCGGCCGCCATTGCCGCAGGGCTGGAGTGGATCGCCGAGATCGGAGCACACGGCCAGACGGCGGGACCGGACGGGTCCCTGCACTCCCAGCCTGCCCGGGCCATCGAACGTGCCCTCAAGGACGAGGGGCTCACGGTCCAGGAACTGGACGTGGTGGAAATCAACGAGGCGTTCGCCTCGGTCCTCATCCAGTCCGCCAACGACCTGGGCATCGACCCCGAAGCCGTGAACGCCGAAGGCGGTGCCATCGCCCTGGGCCACCCCGTTGGCGCCTCGGGCGCACGCCTGGTGCTGCACCAGGCGCTGGCGCTGAAGCGCCGCGGCGGTGGCACCGGCGTCGTGGCCCTCTGCGGCGGCGGCGGACAGGGCGACGCCCTCATCCTCAAAGCATGACCCTCCCACCGAAGAAGCAGGCCATGACCAATACCCACTCCGCCGACGGCTTCGCCACCATCTCCGTCGCAGCCGTTCTGGCTGAATCAGCCAAAAGGACTCCGGACAGCATTGCCCTCGTCGTTGGGGAGGACCAGGTCAGCTACGCCGACCTCTGGAGCCAGACCCTGGCCTACGCCGGAGCCCTGCGGGCCCGCGGCATCGGCCCGGGAGACGCCGTCGCCGTCCTGATCCCCAACGTCCCGGACTTCGCCCGGGTGTACTACGCCATCCTGTCGCTCGGCGCCATCGTTGTCCCGGTGCATGCCCTGCTGAAGGCACGCGAAATCGAGTACGTCCTCCAGGACAGCGGTTCCAAGCTGCTGGTCTGCGCCGCTCCCCTGCTGGCGGAGGGGGCCGCCGGCGCGGCGGCCAACGGCATTGACGTGCTGACCGTGATGGCTCCCGACGACGGCGGGTTCCGCCGACTGGAAGCGGAGGCCGCCCGCACCGAGCCGATCCGGACGTATGAGCCGTGCCGCCCGTCGGATACAGCCACCATCCTGTACACCTCGGGCACCACCGGTAAACCGAAGGGCGCGCTGGGCACGCACTTCGCCCTGGTGGAACAGACCAGTGTCCTGCTGACCAGCGTGATGGACTTCCGGCCTGGCGACGTCCTCTTCGGCGGACTGCCGCTCTTCCACACCTTCGGACAGACCGTGGTCCTCAACACCGGACTGCGCGCAGGGGCCACCATCGTGCTTATGCCGCGCTTCAGCGGCGAGGACGCCCTGAAGCTGCTGGCACGGCACAACGTCAACATCTTCCTGGGCGTACCCACGATGTATGTGGCGCTCCTGGAAGCCGCCAAGACCGTGCCGGACCGGCCCACGGCGCTCCGCTACGGCATCTCCGGCGGAGCATCGCTTCCACTGGCCGTCATGGACAAGTTCCGCGACGTCTTCGGGGTGGAAATCCATGAGGGCTACGGCCTGACGGAGACCTCCCCGGTGGCGGCCTTCAACCATGTGGGCACGGCGCCGCGGCCCGGAACGATCGGGATCCCGATCTGGGGCGTCGACATCGAAATCGCCCGCCCGGAGACGGTGGAGAGCATTGAGCTGCTGCCCAACGGGGAACTCGGTGAACTCGTCATCCGCGGGCACCTGCTGATGAAGGGGTACCTGAACCGGCCGGAGGCAACGGCGGAGGCGGTGGTGGACGGCTGGTTCCGCACCGGTGACCTGGGGACGAAGGACGACGACGGGTACCTCACCATCGTGGACCGCAAGAAGGACATGATCATCCGCAACGGATACAACGTCTATCCCAGGGAAGTGGAGGAAGTCCTGCTGACCCACCCGGCTGTGGTGAGTGCTGCCGTCTACGGCATCCCCGATGACGTCCACGGGCAGGAAATCGCAGCGGCGATCGTGCTGGATGCCGGGGCAACCGTCAGCGAAACTGAGCTGATGGATTTCGCCAGCAACCAGCTCGCGGCGTACAAGTACCCTCGGGTGATCAGGATTCTTTCCGAACTCCCGCTGGGGCCCAGCGGGAAGATTTTGAAGCGGAAGCTGGCTGAGGACCCCGCCTAGGGACAGGAACGGCCGTGGGAGGGCAGACTGATGGCATGACACTTGCACCCCTCATCGACCTCAATGATGGCAACAGGATTCCGCAACTGGGGCTTGGCACCTGGCCGCTGGACGACGAACAGGTGGCTGCCGCCGTCGTACACGCCGTGGAAGCCGGCTACCGGCACATCGATACCGCCGTGAAGTACGGCAACGAACGCGGCGTGGGCAACGGCATCCGCGCCAGCGGGGTGGACCGGAGCGAACTCTTCATTACCACCAAGCTGGACGGGGAATTCCAGGGCCACGACCGCGCTGTGGCGGGCCTGGATGGATCCCTGAAGCGCCTGGGGCTGGATTATGTGGACCTGCTGCTGATCCACTGGCCGCTGCCGGGACGGGACCAGTATGTCTCCACGTGGCAGACGTTCGAACGGCTGCAGGCACAGGGGAAAGTCCGGTCCATCGGGGTGTCCAACTTCAAGCCCGCGCACCTGGAACGGCTGATGGCGGAGACTGATGTGGTTCCGGCGGTAAACCAGATCCAGCTCAGCCCCGCAATCACCCGAACCGCAGAACGTGAATTCCACGCACGCCACGGGATTGTCACGGAATCCTACAGCCCGCTTGGCGGATCGGGCGCCGGCTTATTGGGTGCTCCCATCCTTACCCAGTTGGCCGAAAAGCATGGAAAAACACCCGGCCAACTGGTCCTTCGGTGGCACATACAAAACGGATTGGTAACGATTCCCAAGACCGCTTCCCCGGAGCGGATGGCAGAGAATTTGGACGTGTTCGATTTCGCCCTGGACCCGCAGGATCTAGCGGAATTATCGATCCTCGACGAGGGCCCCGGTGCGGGCAACGACTCGGACAAAACCGGGCACTAAAACACTCCTGAACTGCTCTTTTTCCCAAAAGCGGGGTTGGCAAATAGATAGTAAGCATGATTACTATTGGGGCAGAAGGATGAAGTGCCTCCGGAACCCGGAGGCCTCCTCTAAGCAGGAAGAGAGCAACAAATGGGATTTATTGCATTTCTGATTCTCGGACTTATTGCTGGTGCGATCGCTAAGGCGATCCTCCCGGGCAGGCAGGGTGGCGGCTGGGTCATCACCTTGATCCTGGGCGTCGTTGGCGCCTTCCTCGGTGGCTGGCTGGGTGGAATGATCTTCGGCAGCGGACTGCAGGAGTTCTTCTCGATCCAGACGTGGCTGCTGGCGATCGTCGGCTCGCTGATCGTCCTTGCCATCTACGGCATGGTCACCAAGCGAAGCGCCCGCGGATAACTGTACGGGCAAGCCAGGAAGCCGGCCTGGGGACACCATCCCCAGGCCGGCTTTCTTTTTCTCCGGTATTAGGCGCCCGATACGCCGGCCGGGACTGACAACCTTCTCGCAGAGCAGGAGTTCATCGTGAAAAACAAGCTTCTTTTGGGTGTAGGCGTTGCTGTAGGTTATGTCCTCGGCTCGCGGTCAGGCCGTGCCGCCTATGACAAGCTCAAGGCCCGGGCAGCCGGCATCTGGGACAGCAAGCCGGTCCAGGACAAGGTATCCGTGGCCACCGAGGCCATCAAGGAAAAGGCTCCCGAGGTTGCGGACCAGTTGGGTGAAGCCGCACGCCGGGCAGGCACGGTCATTGGCTCTGCGATGCACCGGGAGGGCAGCTCCAGCGGAAGCCAGTCATCCGGGCCTTCCACAGGTACTCCCACCACCTCTTCCGTGGGGAGCGATGCCAACAGCCTGGGCGAAGACCACATCCCCGCCCACAGCACGCACCCGGACACCACCAACCTTGGTACGTCCGACGGGACGGGCACAAAGGCCTGATTCCCGCTTCCGCCCTCATCATTACGCATGAAAGTGCGTATGACATGGGAAGATGCGGGCTTTGTGCTACAACTGAATCGCCTTGCCGGCCGTCGCGATCCTTGGGGGACGCGGCGGCCGGCAGCGTTTAACGCGGCCTGCATTGCCGCCCTGCCGGGTTTTCCACATAGGGGTTTTGGGGGCTCTTGATTGTCGGTGGTGGCTGGCAGAGTTGGGTTATGGAGGCCATTGGGGAGCAGCTGGACGGGCCGTTC
>NZ_LMSF01000016.1:0-38492 GCF_001428325.1 Arthrobacter sp. Soil761
CGCGATCATCTGGATCTGCCGGGGCTTGAGGTTCTTGTGGTAACCCTTGTCCTCCGCGTGCAGGGAGGTCTCGGACGCATGCGCGTGACCACCATCAATCAGGTGGTCGGGAAGGGGAGTATTTGTCATTGGTGTGTCCTTCGGAGCAGGTGGGGACTACTTGCTGAGGTTTGCCAGGCGTTCGGGGCTCAGGAGTTCCTGGAGCTGGGCGTCGGTGAGGAGCCCGTGTTCCAGGACCAGTTCAGCCACGCCCTTGCCGGTGGCAAGCGCCTCCTGCGCGATGGCGGTGGCGGTGGCGTAGCCGAGGTGGGGATTCAATGCGGTGACCAGGCCGATTGACTGCTCCACGGTGCGGCGCAGGTGCTCGGTGTTGGCGGTGATGCCACGGATGCAGCGGGCCGTAAGGGTGCGGCATGCTGCTTCCAGGTGGGAGATGCTCTTGTGGAGGCTGTGGACGATGATCGGTTCGAAGGCGTTGAGCTGCAGCTGCCCGGCCTCGGCGGCCATGGTGATGGTGACATCGTTGCCGATCACCTCGTAGGCCACCTGGGAGACCACTTCCGGGATGACCGGGTTGATCTTGCCGGGCATGATGGACGATCCGGACTGGACGGCCGGCAGGTTGATCTCGCCGAAGCCGGCGCGGGGGCCTGAGGAGAGCAGGCGGAGGTCGTTGCAGATCTTGGACAGCTTGACCGCCACACGCTTCAGCACGCCGGACAGGTGCACAAAAGCGCCCACGTCCTGGGTGGCTTCAATGAGGTCGACGGCGGTCACCAGCGGCAGTCCGGTGACCTCCGCAAGGTGCCGGCAGGCCGTTGCGGCGTAACCGGCCGGGGCATTCAGGCCGGTGCCGATGGCGGTGGCCCCGAGGTTGATCTCGTGGATCAGCAGCTCTGCCTCCGCCAGGCGCAGCCGGTCCTCGCCGATGGTGACGGCGTAGCTGCCGAACTCCTGGCCCAGGGTCATGGGGACGGCGTCCTGCAGTTGGGTGCGGCCCATCTTGACCACGGTGCGGAATTCCATGGCCTTGGCAGCGCAGGCATCCTCGAGTTCTTCGAGTGCAGCCAGCAGCTCCCTCGCGGCGAAGATGGTGCCCAGCTTCACGGCCGTGGGGTACACGTCATTGGTGGACTGGCTGAGGTTGACGTGGTCGTTCGGGTGCAGCCGCGCGTAGTCACCCTTGGGGTGGCCAAGGATTTCCAGCGCCCGGTTGGCGATGACCTCATTGGCGTTCATGTTCGACGACGTCCCGGCACCGCCCTGCACCACGTCCACCACGAACTGGTCGGCAAGCCGTCCGGCCAGGACGTCCTGGCATGCCTGTTCGATGGCGTCGGCGCGTTCGGCGTCCAGCAGGCCAAGCTCGCGGTTGGTGCGGGCGGCGGCCAGTTTCACGGCGGCAAGCCCGCGGACCAGGTGCATGTTGGAGGACAGCTTCTGGCCGGTGATCGGGAAGTTCTCTACCGCGCGGAGCGTGTGCACGCCCCAGTAGGCGTGGGCCGGTACGTCGCGGTCGCCGAGCAGGTCGTGCTCGGACCGGACGTCTGCGGTGGTTTGGGTGATGGTCATGGGGTCCTTACGGGGCGTCGTTGTCGGGTTCGGACGGTGGTTATGCGGAAACAGGGGCAAGAAAATCGGTGGCCAACAGCCGGCCCACCTGGTGGCCGCCGCCCAGCACGGGTGCGGTGGCGATACCGGTGAGCGGTTCGATGTCCACGCCCAGCGCATCCAGCAGGCGGACGGTGGCGGGCATCCGGGCGCGGTCGCCGCCGTCGGAAATTTTTACACCCACGGCGCTGCCGTCGGCCAGGCCCACCAGCTGCACGCCCTCAAAACCGTCCTTGGCCACGGCGCCGGGCAGCAGGCGCATCAGTTCGGTGACGTCGCGGCCTTCCCCGGCCACCATGTGCGGGTGCTGCTGCATGGCCAGCCCGACGGCGGCCTCCGCACTTCCCGAATCCAAGGCGTCATTGTGCGCGGCCGCTTGGGCGATCCGGCCAAAGGCGCGGGCCATGCCGCGCAGGCTCAGGGCAAACAACGGGGTCCCGCAGCCATCGGTGCTCGCCGCGGCCGGCTCCTCGCCGGTCAGGTCGGTGACGGTCTGCGCAACGAGCTGCTGCAGCGGGTGGGCGGGATCCAGGTAGCCCTGCACGGACCAGCCGTTGATGGCGCAGGTGGCGGCCATGGCGGCGTGTTTCCCGGAGCAGTTCTGGGTGATCCGGGTGGCGTTTCCGCCGTTCCGCAGCCAGTCCTCACGCTCGGTGGTGCCGTAGGGAAGGTCGGTGCTGTTTTCCAGGTCGGTGGGGGCGAGTCCGTGCAGTTCCAGGATGCGCAGGGCGCCGTCCCGGTGGACTGCGGCACCCGAATGGCTTGCGGCGGCCAATGCCAGGAGGTCTGCGGGGAGTTCAAGGCCGGCGCGGACCAGGGCGACTGCCTGGAGGGGCTTGAGCGCAGAGCGGGGGTAGAAGGGAGTCTGGGGATCCCCAGCGGCTGCCGCCACTGAACCGTCAGCCGCAAGGGCGATCGCCGAGCCGTAGTGGACACTTTCCACCAGGCCGTCACGGGTGGCGGCCACCAGCGGGACGTGCTGCGGCAGGGCCAGCTGGGCCGGGGCAGCGGTGTGGGCAGCAGAAAACACGGGGGATGGCATGGAGTCCTAGGAAGGTTTGGTTGGATACGGCTAGTTGTTAAGGATGGAGTCCAGGGCCACGCCCACGGCTTCCAGGTGGTGGGCCATGGCGGCGCGGGCGTTTTCCGCCGAGCCGGCCTCGATGGCAGCGAGGATCTGCTGGTGCTCAATATCGGAGGCATGCTGGCGGTCTGCCACCATGTTCAGGGTCTCGGACTGGTGCGCCAGAGCGTCGCGGATGTCAGCCACGACGCTGGCAAACACTTTGTTGCCGCTGGCGCGTGCGATCGCGGCGTGGAAGCTGGAGTCCAGGGCCACCCAGGATTCCGGATCGGTTTCCGTGGCCATGGCGGCAACGATCCCGCGGAGGACGTCGAGCTCCTCCGGAGTGCGGCGTTCCGCTGCCAGGCCTGCAGCCGGGACCTCGATGTGCGGACGCGCTTCGGTCAGGTCCCGCGCCGAGTATTGCCCCAGCATGAGGTCGTTGGCCACCTTGCTGGCAATGACGAACGTGCCCTTGCCGGTCCTGGTGACCGTGAGCCCCAGCGCGGTGCAGGAGCGGAGGGCTTCCCGGATTACCGATCGGCTGACTCCGTACTGCTGCGAGAGGGTTGCCTCCGAGCTGAGCTTGCTTCCCACCGGAAGCGCGCCGGACTCGATGTCCTCACGGATGGCGTTGAACACCGCCTCGGCAGCGCTCAGCCGGGCAAGGGGGCGGAATGCAGGCTGTCCTGCTGTCCGGCTGTCTGACAGGTTCACGCCTTAAATATGGCACTGGTCACAGTTGCTGTCAAGCTCTCCCTAGTCCTGCCGCCGGCTGGCCGCACGCCGCCGGTCGTGCCGCCGTCGTGACCGGACGTGCCAGACGATGAGCCCTGCCACCGCCACGATCGCTATGACGACGGCGAGATCCCGGCCCACTGCCTGGGCAACGGCTTCGTAGGAGTTGCCCGCGAGGAAACCCAGCAGGACGAAGCCGATGCCCCACACCATGCCGCCCACCGCGTTGTAGGCAAGGAACCGGCCATAGGGCATCCGGGACGTGCCCGCGAGGGCGGGCATGACGGCCCGGAAGAAGGCGGTGAAGCGGCCCAGGAAGACTGCCGAACCGCCCTTGCGGCGGAGGAATTCCTGCGCGTTCTCCAACCTCCCGGCGTGGCGGCGCAGCATTCTTGCCTTCATGATGCGCGTGCCCAGATGCTTGCCCACTTCGTAGCCCACGCTGTCGCCGATGATGGCGGCAGCGACCACCAGGGCCATCATCGCGCCCAGCTGCACTTCACCGCGGCTGGCCACTACTCCACCCAGGACGGCCGCTGTCTCACCTGGAACCACGAAGCCCACAAACAATGCGTCCTCGGCAAAGACCAGGCAGAAGACGGCAATATATGCCACAAGCGGGCTGACGTTCAGGAGGCCGTCGATGAAGCCCGTCATGGCTGCTGGTCAGCCTTGCGGGGCCGGGACGGGGCCGAGCTTTGCCAGGAACGGGACCCGGGCCAGCAGTGACAGCCCAAAGCGGTTCCACAGGCCGGTCAGGAACGCGGCACCGGTAGCTGCGGTAAGGAAGGATGCCGTGACGTCGGTGGGGTAGTGCACGCCGAGGTAAACACGGGAGAAGGCCACGAGGACCGCCACGGCGATTCCGAGGACGGCAGCCGGCCGCTGCCACCTGGTGCCGCGGGCCAGCAGGAAGACGGCAATGGCCAGCGCGGAAGCCAGCGCCACATGCCCGCTGGGGAAGCTGTCCGTTCCCGGCTCCGGGATGAGCGGGTTGTACAGGGCTGTCGAGTCCGGGCGGTGCCGGGCCACCAGCACCTTGAACAATTCGCTGCTCACCCAGGCGCCGGCCGCAACCAGGCCCGTGGCGACGGCGTTAACGGGGCTGCGGCGGACCAGCAGCAGATAGAGGCACAGGGCTGCGATCATCAGCACCCCGCCCGCCGGGCTGAACACCACATTGATGAACATCGCCATGCCGGTCAGGGGTGCGGTGTGGTCATGGCTCAGCTCGGCGTCCACGGACATGTCCGCTGACGTCAATGCCGGGCTGAACCTCAGCGCCAGTCCGCCTGCCACAATCAGGACTGCTGCGATGACGGGCACGGCAATCCAGTGCCGAAGCTGGGGGAGCACGGCCATGCGGATGGCTGCAGCCTCCGCTGGAGGTCCTGCCTCATGGGAACGGTCGGGGTGGGACATCAAGGTCAGCCTGGTTCTCTCGCCGGTCAGGGTACCTACGAGTATGCGCCTGCGCGGCTGGAAGAAAGCTGGGAAACCGTCCGCTAAAGGTGCTGGATGCCTGCCCGCTGCATGGCATCACGGTAGGTGTCCACGCTCTTGGCCAGCAGTTCTTCCTGCTTGGCTTCGGAAACAGCAAAGGCCCTGCCGCCGAGGGCAGAGGCCTTGTAGATTTTGATGCCGGCGTTCTTCAGCGATGAATGGTAGGTCTTCTCGAACAGGGTCAGGAACGTGGAGGCGTCCGTGCCGTGCGCGATGATCGCCGAAACGCGGGAATTGATTTTGAGGAACTGCCGGAAAGGACGCAGGCCGTCGGTCTTTTCCTGGACACTCAGGGCCGATGGGCTGCCACTCTCGCGGACCCACGGGTAGGCGTTCCACGGCATGACGTAGCGCGGATCCAGTTCAGCGAGCTCGTAGATCTGGGTGGCTCGGCGGGCCGCTTCGTCGTCGTTGTTGTGGGAGACGAATCCGGACTCCGTCCCCTTGCCGGGGCTCGCCTGAAGGCTGATGATCCTGCACTCGTCTTCGTCGTGGACGGGGTCGATATAGGGGACGACGGAACCGGGCTTCTTTTCCATCAGCTCATCGCAAAGCTGGGTTACCTTCGCGATATTTGGTTCCTGTAGCAGGGCCTTTTTTTCGTCCCAATCAATCGTCACGATTTCTCCCTTTGCAGCGAGGCGTCCAGAATCAGGCGTCCTATGCCACTCTACGCTTTTGCGGGGAGGGGTGGGCACACCAAATTTGGGCCGGCCGGGCTGTGGGAGTAAATGACGACGTCAGGGGGCCTCATGCGCGAACGCCAGCCACTCTTCGTGGGAGTTGCGTGATCGTGCTCCTGCCGGCGGGCGAGCAGGGGTGTGGCGTTCCGGGTGGTGGTGGTGCGGTGGAATGGTAGGTGTGGCCGGTGGGGGTGGTGGTTGCCACTCTATGCCGCGGGCCGGGCACCTTTTGGGCGGTCCAGCCGGGGGTTTCCTTGGTGTGGTTGCAGGCTTCGCAGAGGCCCTGGCCGTTGCCGGCGCTCGTGGAGCCGCCATCGTGCCAGGCGGCGATGTGGTCGTGGTGCCGGATCGGGGCGTCGCAGTACGGGGTGCGGCAGGTATCGTCCCGGATCTGCAGGAAGCGTTTCAACCCCGCCGGGAACAGCCGGGCCCTGGAATCCATGCCCACCAGATCCCCGCTGCCGGGGGCGGTGTAAAGCCGGCGGACCCACAGGCTGGGTTCGGTGTGGCCGGCGCCGGTGAGGGCGACGTTCCGGGCCCAGGCGGCGGGGATGGTGCCGTAGCCGGGGAGCCGTGCGGGTTCGGCATCACCCTGGAGGAAGGTCCGGTCGGTCATCACGAGCTGGATCTCGACCCCGCTGACGCCTCCAGAGGTCCCGGTGACGCGTTCGACGAGGGCGTCAGCCATGACCTGCCCCCGGGAGCGCCCATCCCCGGCCGAACGCACCGTATCCGCCTCGCGGGACAACGCGGCGTAGGCGGCCACGGCCTGGGCGACGGGCAGCAGCGCGGTCAGGTAGGCCATGGTGTCCGGGGCCGGCCGCAGGCTCACCGTCCGTTCCGTGACCGCACGGGCGGCCCGTTTGGCGACCGCTGCCGGGTCCCGCCGGTACGCGGCGGCCCGGACCGCGGCAATGATGGCCTTGTCGCCGGCGCCGTCCAGGGTGCCGGTGTCAGCGGCGAGTGCCTCATCCACCCCGGCCCGGTCCTCCGCTGACAGACAGATGGTTTCCTTCACGATCAGGGTTGCCCGCCATTCATTCAGCCGGCCCGCCCGGAACGCCGCGAACGTGCGCGGCATCCCGGGAAGGGTTCTGGCCAGGCCGAGCAACCGGGACCCCCTGGCCGGGGATTCCCGCCGGGCCAACGCGAGCTGCGCCGCGACCCCGGCACCCTGCTCATGAGCCGGGACCCCGGCGGCGGCCTGCTCACCCCGCTGCTGTAGATCAAACGCCACCGCGGTATCGGCCTGACGGGCACCGGCAAGGCACTTCAAATCCTCCAGCCCACGCATCTGGTCGATCATCCCCGCGCTGTCGGCAGCCAGCGGAACAGAAGCGAGCAGCTTCAAGACATCACCAATCGAAGGCGCAGCAGGCGGGAACGGAAGCCCATCCTTGACACCCGTAACAGCAAACGTGCGATGCGGCGGACCAGCAGCCAACAGCCCCCGAGGCTCCGCCCCAAGCACTGCCGCCATCCCACCAACCGCTTCCATGACCAAAGTCTTCCACCAGGGTCCGACAACGACAGCCACCCAAAAGCCCTATGTGGAAAACGGCAGGCTGCAACAGTGAGGGTCCGAGGACATGCTGTTCAATGGATTATGCAGTTCACCAGGAAGGGCCTGAAGGCCGAAGGTTTCGCTGGCTTCCGGCCCATCCAGGATCTCGCGACCATGAGGATCCCGCAGGCAACAGGCCTCTTCACCGTCGTGGCTCCGGAAGGTTTCCAGCCGCGCTTCCTCACGAAAAGCACAGCAGGAGTCTTCAAGAAGAAGGAACCGTCCCTCTCTGCCGCCGCTCTGACCGCCGAGTGGGTAGAGGGCGCCGTCGTTCTCTATGTCGGAAAGGCCGGGCCGGGAAGCAAAGGTAACCGGGGGCTGCGACGTCAGATCCAGGAGTTTGTGGACTTCGGGCAAGGAAAGCCGCCCGGGCACTGGGATGGGCGGGCGATCTGGCAGCTGGCCAATGCTGGATCACTGGCCATTGCGTGGAAAGAACTCCCGGCGGAACAACTGAATGACGCAGAAGCGGCCTGCCATTCAGCTTTCGTGGCGGAATTCGGCCGGTTGCCGTTCGCTAACCTCGTGCAGGCGCGCACCAAGTCTGGCGGTTGACCTCTGCAGCACGCTCCTCACGCAGGGCCGCGCAAACGCTCCATCTCGCGACGGTCCTTCTTGGTGGGCCGCCCGGCGCCCCGGTCCCGTTGCGGCAGTCCAAGTGCCGGCAGGACAGGCCGCGGGGGAGTGTGGTCGGTAAAGCAGTGCGATGCCGCTTCGGCTCCCACACGTTTGGCGATCAGCCGCCGAACCTCCAGGATGCGCTCGTATCCCGGCATGCGGACGGTCACGGTATCACCGGTGACGAGGGTGGCTGATGCCTTGGAAGGGCTGCCGTTGAGGCGGACATGCCCGGCGCGGCAGGCTGCTGTGGCGGCGGACCGCGTCTTATAGGCGCGAATGGCCCACAGCCAGGCATCGATTCGGACACTGGCGGGGGAGGAGGGGAGGCTGGTCATGGTTGGCACCGAGTATAGCCGCGGCCGCGTCGTGCCGTCCCGCGCCTCGTGCAAGACTTGGAGCACCTGCCAGGAAGAGAGAAACGTGGAGCCCTACCGCCCTCACCAGCACCAGGACCCCAGAGCCTGTCCGGATTCATCACAAAGGCCTGCGTTGCCTGCATGGGCGGGGACGTTCCGGACGGTCCTGCTGGTCCTGGCCGCGATTTTGTTGCTGCTTCTGCTGCTCCTGCTCATGATGGGCACGTCAAGAGTCGGGGACATGTATGCCGGCGGCACTTCGGCAGTCCTGCAGGCGACCATCTGGATTGGATTGGCGCTGCCCGCCCTGGGCGTCCCGTACGTGGTGGCCAGCATTGCCTACGGAGCCTTGTGGACGGCAAGGCTGCGGGGCAGGGGCTACCGCCGCTACCCGGCCACGACGTGGATGCTTGTGGCAGGGCCGATTGTTGTGGGACTCTCCATCACGGCCCTGGTCGCGCTGGTCATGGCACCGGCCAGCCTGCTGTGATGCCCGGTAACCCTGACCGGCCGTACCCTTGCACGCAGGACTAACTTCACTCCACCGTCACGCTGACCCGCTGCACCACGTTGTTGCCCATCCCCTGGTAGTTCCAGTTCTGTTCCAGGGGCTGGGTGGCACCAGTGACGTCCGTGGCGCGGCAGGCCAGGACGTGCTCGCCGGGGTCGGCCACCCAGGGCAGGCTCCACCTCCGCCACGCGAATCCGCCGGACGGCTTGTCCAGCTGGGCCGGCAGCCAGGTGCCGTCAATCCCCACCTCGACGGCGGTCACGGCGCCTTCCCCTGACCAGGCCCTGCCTTCCAGCATGACCGGGCCCGGGCGAAGGAACCGTTGCCGGGTGAAGAAGTCCGGAACGCCCGGCGGAACCATCAACGAACGCACCCTGATCCGCGTGACCGGCCGGCCGGCGTCGTCCGCGGAACTCTGGTAGCGGTAGGCGGACTGCTGCTGGAACCCGGTGAACGGCGCCCGGACCACGTCGATGGACTGCAGCCACTTCACGCTGGCCATGCCGTACCAGCCCGGCACCACCAGCCGCAGCGGGTACCCATGCTGCGGCGGAAGGTCGGTGCCGTTCATCTTGTAGGCAAGAACGACGTCGGGACGCAGCGCTTCACGGATCGGCAGGCTCCGCGCGTACTGCTGGGGGACGCCGCCCTGAACCCCGGCATCGGCTCCGGTGAAGACCACCTCCACCGCGTCCGGCAGCACCCCCGCCTTGCCCAGGAGGTACGCCAGCGGCACGCCGGTCCAGTGCGCCGTGCCCACCGCCTCCAGCACCCAGGGCTGGCTCAGGGGCCGCGGTTCCAGGAGCGAGCGGCCGTTGCCCGCGCACTCGAGGGTGACCGGGACGGTGATGGCCGGATCCCTGCGAAGTGCCGCCATTCCCAGCTCCAGGGCACGTTCCACTGCGCCGCCGATCCGCAGATGCCAGGACGAAGCATCAAGGTCGGGAATGTCGAAGTGGGTCAACACGTAGTGAAGCCCCGGCGGCGTGACGTCGCGGCGGAGCGCCTCCAGCGGCAAGGAATGGTTCCGGGCGGCGAGCTGCAGCTCCTCACGCGTCAGTGGACCTGACACGGGCTGCGCGGCCGGGGACAGCACCGGCGCCTGCCCTGCCGCCGGCTCCTGGCCAATGGACTGCTGGTTGCTGTGATTCATGGCGGTGCGATTCTGCTTGGCGTAGTAACCCTGCTTGGCGGAGTAAAAGGTCCCCGCCACAGGTCTACGCCGGGTCCACCCGCCCGTCAACGCATAAAACTGCCCGCTACAGCACCGGCCGCGTCAGGAACTCGCCAAGGCTGATGGGGTCCTGGCCGGTCAGCCCGTGGATGTCCGGCGAGAGCCCCGCCATCTCACCGGCGGCCATCGCCGTGTAGGTGCTGACCCAGGCGTCCAGCTGCCACTGCGGCACACCGTAGGAGGCCCGGGACGCATAGGCTTCCTCCACCGTCTCGGGGTGGTAGCTGATGGTGCGCCCGGTCCCGGTGCTCAGCACCTCCGCCGCCTGTGCCAGGGTCAGTTCCTCCGGACCGGTCAGGTCATAGGTCTTGCCCTTGTGGATGGCCGGATCCCGCAGGACCGCATGGGCGCAGCGGGCAACATCCTCCCGGGCCACGCCCGAGAACACGCCGTCGCCGGCAGGCCCGCGGATCACGCCGTCCTCCCCGGCCAGCAGCGGCAGGAAGTCGAGGTAGAAGTTGTCCCGCAGGAAGGTGTATTGCAGCCCGGACGCCCTGATCCGCTCCTCCGTGGCGTGATGGTCCCTGGCCAGGGTGAAGGTGGCGTCCGGCGCGGCACGGTAAAAGGACGTGTACACCACGTGCTCCACGCCGGCATCAGCAGCGGCGTCCACAAATGCGTAGTGCTGCTGCAGCCTGTCTTCGGCCTCCGCGGCGGACACCATGAAGAGGATTTTCGCCCCCTCCAGGGCGCGCCGGGAGGCAGCGCCGTCCCCGTAGGAACACACCACGGGATGGGCGTCATCCAGCTGTGGCGCCCGTGCCGCATCGCGCACCAGCAGGCGCTGGGCGAAGCCGGAGGCGGCAAGCTGCCGCGCCAGCATTCCGCCCAGGCCTCCGGTGGCCCCGGTGACCGCAAGCTCCGGGAGCTCTGACGGGGACAGTTCCGACGGGGACGCCACTTACGCTTCCCGGGTGGCCGGCGACTTGGTCTGTGCGGGGTCCCGTTCAGCAAGGCCACCGACGGCGTCGTCGATCTTCTTGAGGACCTCCGCCTCCAGCTTCACGCCGGCTGCGCCCACGCTGTCGGCAATCTGCTCGGGCCGCGAGGCACCCACGATGGCTGACGCAACGTTGGGGTTCTGCAGCACCCATGCCACAGCCAGCTGCGGCATGGAGAGGCCCGCTTCCTGGGCGATCGGCTTCAGTTCCTGCACGGCTGCCAGGACGTCGTCGCGCATCCAGCGCTGGATCATCTTGGCGCCGCCCTTTTCATCCGTGGCGCGGCTGCCCTCCGGAGCGGGCTGGCCGGGCTGGTACTTGCCGCTGAGGACGCCCTGGGCCATGGGCGACCAGACAATCTGGGAGACCCCCAGTTCCTCCGACGCCGGGACCACCTCGGCTTCGATCACGCGCCACAGCATGGAGTACTGCGGCTGGTTGGAGATGAGCTGGAAGCCAAGCTCTTTGGACAGCTTGTGGCCTTCCCGGAGCTGGTCCGCGGTCCACTCGCTCACGCCGATGTACAGCGCCTTGCCCTGCCGGACGATGTCCGCGAAGGCCTGCATGGTTTCTTCCAGCGGCGTTTCGAAGTCATAGCGGTGGGCCTGGTAGAGGTCCACGTAGTCCGTTTGCAGCCTCCGCAGCGAGCCATTGATGGACTCCATGATGTGTTTGCGGGACAGGCCAAGATCGTTCTTGCCCTTGGGGCCGGTGGGGCCAAAGACTTTGGTGAAGATTTCCAGGGACTCGCGGCGCTCGTCCTTCAGGGCCTGGCCCAGGACGGTTTCCGCGGCTGTGTTGGCGTAGACGTCGGCGGTATCGAAGGTGCTGATGCCGGCGTCGAGGGCAGCCCGCACGCACTGGGTGGCAACGTCGTTTTCCACCTGCGAGCCGTGCGTCAGCCAGTTGCCGAACGTGATTTCCGAGACTTTGAAGCCGCTGTTTCCGAGGTATCTGAATTCCATATGTTCACGCTAACCCAGATGGTTGCTCAGGGTAAGGGCTTGGCCGTTTCTCCCTTACGACTGGGGGCGCGGATCCTGCGCCTTCTCCTTGAGCACCTGCTGCGGGCCGGCTATGGAAACCAGGGACCCGGTATCCAGCGGCGGTACCGGATGGGGCGGCTGGGGCTTCTTGAAGGACCTGGGCAGCTCATGCGGCGGCCGGTGGTTGTGCAGGGCGGACTCCACCAGCGGGGCTACCTCGGACACCTTGTCGGCAGGGACGGCCGGGTCTGGAAGGTCCCGCACCGACAGTTTGATTTCGGGCGCCGCGGCGCGCGCCCTGGCCTGGGCGCGCTTGTCGGCCTCGGCGACCGCGGAGGCCCAGTCCTCAGCGAGGACCGGGGGTTCATGGCGGGCGGCGGCAAGCTTGGGATGGCGTTCGACGGCGGTGCGGAGCGACTTTTTCAGCCGGTCCGGCTTGAGTGCGGAGGCCCGAGCCCGGAGCGGCCTGCGGGCTTGGTCCGGATTCACGGGGGCGCCGGCGGTACCGGGAGAATCCCTCCTGCCGGGAACGCGCCCGAACAAGGCCATCAGCACAAGGGCGGCAAACCGGCCCAGGCCCGCGAGCACCAAGGTGATAACGCCCAGCAGGAAGAGGACCAGAAACATAAGGAGGGCAACGCCCACCGTGCCCAGGAATGTCAGGTTGAGGACGAGAGTGTCCGGGTTCTCCACGTTCTCTCCTCTCCAATCAACATCCTGGGCCGCCCCGGCACTCACGGCCGGCGGCAGCTCCTTCTCCACCATACGGATTTTTATCAGGCGATGCCGCCGCCTGCCCGGCACGGTTCGAGGTTGTAGCGAAGCTGTTACCGGATATGGCAGCATCACCGAATGACCGAATCGATGGAGTCCGCGAACTGCACGTGCCTGTCCGGGGAGCCGTACGCCGAATGTTGCGGCAGATTCCTTTCCGGCCGCGCATCTGCAGCCACTGCCGAACAGCTGATGCGGTCACGCTATAGTGCGTTCGTCCGGCTGGATGAGGACTACCTGCTGCGCACCCACCATCCGTCCACCGCACCGGCCAGCCTGGACCTGGACCCGGCCGTGGAATGGCGCCGCCTGGACATTGTGTCCACCAGTAACGGCGGTCCCTTCGATACCGAAGGGACCGTCGAATTCAAGGCCTACTACCGGCAGGGCCGGGAACGCGGGGTCCTGCACGAGAAAAGCAGGTTTGTCCGGGAGGATGGCCGGTGGCTGTATGTGGACGGTGACATCCTCGCCTGACTACTCCCCGTCGTCGTAAAACTCGCTGTCCGGGGTGAAGCCGGCGCGGTCGACCTTCCGGTGGAACCGCATGCCCGCCAGGCCGCCCAGCAGCGCGCCGACAAGGGCGACTGCCGCCACCACGATCGCGGCGATGATGCTGGTGGTGGTCAGCTGTCCCTCGTTGATTGGGATCCGCGGGAAGCTGTTCAGGTTGGCCAGGACGTTGAACTGTTGCCCGGCCACCAGGCCCAGGATGGCCACCACAACGGCTGCGATCAGCGCCCAGATCCAGACCATGAGTCCCTGCTTGAGGCCGTTGAAGCGGGCCATCCGCCCGGCCACGTAGCCGCCGCAGTAGTAGGAGAGGAAGAGGATCACCAGCAGCACGATGATGCCCACCAGGCCAACCGTGCCGCTGTTCTGCGCCGCCTGGTTCACGGCCTCGTTGACGTCGGTGTTGCTCGCCAGGCCCACGGCGGTTCCGGCGGCTGCCACCAGTGCGGTGAGGAGCACGGCCATCCCGGTGGCGGTCAGCCATCCGAAGAAGGCCGAGCCCACTTTGATGCCGCCAAACCGCTCCTTCTGGCGCGCGACGGCGGTTTCCCGGTTCGCAAGCGTTGGGTCTGCCACCGGTTCCACCACGGGTGCGGCCCTGGTGGGGGCAGGCTGGTATTCGCGCTCCGCGGCGGGGGCGCGGGTGTAGTCCCGCTCCCGCTGGCCGGCCGGCGCCTGGTCCATCGAGCGCGTGGCGGCATCGTCTGCGGCTGCCTCCCGGTAGCTTCCGCTGCGGGTGGTTTCGTCCTCCCGGGCACGCCGGGGAGGCAGGTTCTCTGGTTCCGTTGAGCTGCTCATGGCTCAACTCAACCACCCGCCCCGGGTGATAGCAAGCGTGCTTACTATTTTGTGACCTGCGGCTTTACCGGTATTTCCGGTGCAGGTCCTCCTTCCTGGATGGGCCCGGCGAGGCATCGGCGATCCACGGGCCGGTGCCTTCGGACTGGTCCAGGACCCCTGCCTCAAGCCATAGGTAGTCACCGGCGAGGACCTTCCGCGTCAACGCCCGGTCGGCATCGTCGGTGTTCCGCCATAGCTGGTCAAAGTACTCGTCCACCCGCACCCTGGCCTGCTCGCAGTAGGCGTCGGCAAGCTCGTAGGCGCCGGCAGCCTTTTCCGGGGCGGTTTTCAGCAGCATCTCTGCACGGGAGCAGCATGCAGTCATGGCGAACAGTTCGGCGCCGATATCCACCACTCGGCCCAGGAACGCCTGCTTCCGCTCCAGCTTGGCCTGCCACCGGCCCATGCCATAGAAGGTCTGCCGGGCCAACCGGCGCGACGACCGTTCAACGAACCGAAGGTGTTTGGCCAGCCTGCCGAACTCCCCGTAGGAGCGGGGGTCCATGCCGGCGCCGGCCACCAGCTTGGGCAGCCACTTTGCATAGAACCCGGAGGCGCCGACGGCGGCCTTCGCTTTGTCCGCCATGCTCGCATCCAGCGAAGCAAGGTCGCCGGCGGCAGCCAGGTGCGCATCCACCGCCTCGCGCGCAATCAGCAGCCGCATGATTTCGGAGGACCCCTCGAAGATCCGGTTGATCCGCATGTCCCGCAGCTGCTGCTCCGCCGCTACGGCACGTTCACCGCGCGCGGCCAGTGAGTCAGCGGTCTCAAACCCCCGTCCGCCGCGGATCTGGACCAGTTCGTCCGCGATCCGGCAGCTGATTTCCGTGGCCCAGAGCTTCGCGAGCGCGGCCTCGATCCGGACGTCCTTCTGCCCGGCATCGGCAAGTTCTGCGGAGAGTTCGAACACGGCATCCAGGGCAAAAGCCGTGGCCGCGATGAAGGCGATCTTCTTGCCGACTGCCTCATGTTCACCCACGGGCCTGCCCCACTGGGTACGGGCGTTGGACCATTCACGGGCAATCTTCAGGCTCCAGCGCCCGGACGCCACGCACAGCGCCGGAAGCGCCAGGCGGCCGGTGTTGAGCGTGGTCAGCGCGATCTTCAGTCCCTGGCCCTCCCGGCCCAGCCGGTTGGCGGCCGGCACCCGCACCTGGTGGAACCGGGTAACCCCGTTCTCGATGCCGCGCAGGCCCATGAAGGCATTGCGGTTTTCCACCGTGATGCCCGGCGAGTCCATTTCCACCACGAACGCGCTGATGCCGCCCTTGTGCCTGGTGCCGTCCGGATCGGTGTGCGCCGGGACAACTGCCATGACCACCACCAGTTCCGCGATCACCCCGTTGGTGGTCCAAAGTTTCACGCCGTCCAAAAGGTACGCGTCGCCGTCGTCCGTGGGAGTTGCCGTGCTGCCCAGCCGGGCGGGATCGCTGCCCACGTCCGGTTCGGTGAGGAGGAAAGCAGTGACGGCGCCGGCAGCGCACCGCGGCAGGTACTCACGCTTCTGTTCGGGCGTGCCGAACACCTTGACCGGCTCGGGCACGCCGATGGACTGATGGGCGGAGATGAGGGCGCCCAGGCTGGGGTGCACGCTGCCCAGCAGGGCAAGGGCCCTGCCGTAATAGACCAGGGAGAGGCCCAGGCCGCCGTATTCCTCCGGGATCTTCATCCCGAAGACGCCCAGGGCAGCCAGATCCTTGATGTATTCGTCCGGAATCTTCGCTTCCCGTTCAATGACCCGCCCGGACATGGTTTTGGCGAACTCCGTGAGGCGGGCCATGAATGCCTCGCCCTTGTCCACGGAAGCGGTGTCGGCAGCCGGCCAGGGATGGACGAGGCCCAGGTCGAAACTGCCCAAATAGAGGCCCTTGGCGAAGCTGGGACGGTCCCAGCCGGATTCACGGGCGGCTTCGGCAACGGCCCGGGCATCTTCGGCGGTGGCTCCGGCGCCGATGTTGCCGGCGGGGACGGGGGTTTCTTCAGCCGGGGCGTCTTTGGCCTGGCTGTCAGTTGCGGAGGTCATGGGTTATCTCCTTGGCCGGAGTGGCCGGTGTAGCCATGGATCCGCCGGGTTGGAGAACCCTTCAGCTGTCCCTCAAGATTACCCGCGGGTAGGTTCCGGTGCTAGGGGATGGCTGCGCCTGGAAATCGCCGGGCAGTTCCACGGTGGAGGCCCGGTGGACCAGCCGGTCCCAGCCGGAGTTGATCCCGTGGACCACCGCCAGGAGCGTATTGGCCACCACCATCCAGGTGAGCTTGCCCACCCCCAGCAGCGCCAGGGCAACCAGCCCCGCCGAGAGGACGAATGCGGCCAGGACTGCGCCGAACACCAGCGTCCCGATGAAGACCAAGGTGGCTGTTTCCACTGAGCTTAGATCGAACTGCATGAATCCCCCTGCTGCGACGTTGCTTTGCATAAGACTGCGGTGGCGAAGACCAGTAGCAGAAGCGTAGGGGGACAGCTGCGCGGCCAGCCAGACCCGGCACGGGCGGGGGAGCCTGTTGATATGGGATCGAAATGCTACCGGCAGGTAGGTCACGGAGCGGTCGCGGCGGCTGCGTTAACCTTGTAGTTGGCAGTTTTCCGGTTCGTCCCCTGCGTGCCGCCCCTGCCCGGTCCCCGTTCAGCCCCCGTTCAACAGTCCAAGGAGAGTGCGTGCCCCGCTCCGCCAGGTCATCCGCTGACGCCATCAGCGCCCGGCTCCGGGACCTCGAACTCCTCACCAAGGGGCCCGCGTGGGCACTGACGCGTTCGGCGCCCTGGGTGATCGCCGTGCTCCAGGCTTCCTTCACCCGCACCCGGCCGCAGGTGCCGCTCGAGGAATTCCATGCCGACGTCGACTCCTTCCTTGAGGAGCTCCGGCGCCAGGATCCGGGCCTGGGCGGAGGGGCCAGCGGAAAGGCGTTCGGGGATGAGTGGACCCGGCGGCAGTTCCTGACCCGGCGGAACCAGTCAGGCCAGATCGTCTACGAGGCCACCGAGCCTGCAGCACGCGTGCTCGCCTTCCTTGACAGCCTTTCCAGCGAGCGGTCCACGTTGAACGGTTCCCGGCTGGGCACCCTGCTGGGGGACGTGGAAAAGCTCGCCAACGAGACCAACCCGGACCAAAGTGCGCGCCTCGAAGCCCTGGAAGAGGAAATCGAAGAGCGGCAGCAGCTGATCCAGGACATCAGCACGGGCGACTTCGACGGCCTGCTTGACGACGACGAGGCCGTGGAGGCCGCCGGAAACATCCTGGACCTGGCCGCCAGTTTGCCCGCGGACTACAAAAAGATGCGCGACCGGATCGAGGAACTGGTGGGCGGACTGCGCAACCAGATCATCGAGGAGTCGCTGACCAAGGGCGCCACCATGGCCCAGGTCCTGGAGGCGGACAAGCGGCTCCGCCAAAGCCCGGAGGGCAGGACGTTCCGGTCCTTTACCGCCTTCCTGGAGGACCCGCAGCAGCAATTGCGGTTCCGGTCCGCGATTGGGGAGGTCCTGAGCCGCCAGTTCGCGGATGACCTGTCACCTGACGACCGGGAGACACTGAAGAACCTGGTGGCCGAGCTCCGGCAGCAGCACAGCCAGATCCAGCGCATCTACGGCAAGCTCAGCGAAAGCCTGAACACGTACGTCCAGAGCGACGACTTCCGCCAGTCGGTCCGGCTCCGGAAGGTCCTGCGTGAGGCAGAACAGGCCATCCGTTCACTCCCGTACGAGCGTGAACGGCCCGGCCTGGTTCCCGGCCCCGTCCTGTACAACGCAGGGTTTGAGTCACTGTCCATGGTGAAGCTCTTCGACCCCGACGAGTTCGCGGCACCACCCAGGCTGGCCGATCCCATCGCGTTTACCGACTCGGACCGGGTGCGCTCGCCGCGGACGGGCAAGGCCAGGCCCGACGTCGTCCGGTCCGCCATGGCTGGGGCTGCCACGCTCGCCGACGCCTGGCAGCAGCTGCCGCCCGAAGAGCAGCACATCAACACCATCCGCGCACTGCTGTCCGAGGCCCTGCACGCCGGGGCCGACTTCAACCGCAGCACCTGGGATGGCCTGGACTTCGAACAGATAGACGGCTCCACCCGCAGGGCCTACCTGCCCGTGGTTACGCTCGCAAAGGATCCACATGACTGAAGTTTCAAACGCTGAGGGCCCAGAGCTGATCGAAGACCAGCCGCGCGGCGAAGGGGCGGTGGCGGCACCGGGCGTTGAGCGCCCCTTCGCAGTGTCCCCGCGCGACACCTTCGTCGACGGCGCTGCCCTGTTCCCCGGCGATACCGGCGTCCTGTCCATGAAAGTGCGCCAGGCCCTGGTGAAGCTGTTGAAGGGCCCGTACATCGACGGCGGCCGGGACGAAAAGCTCTGGACGGTACTGCTGGACAACCAGGTGATCCTGCGCAGCCGCCTGTCCGAGCTGTTCCTGACCCTGCAGCTGGACCACGAGCGGAAAATCGCGGTCCTTCGCCCCGTGGACCCGGACGTCATCGGCGGGAGCGCCCGGTCCAGCATCCTGCGCCAGCAGCGTGCCCTCAGCCGGGTGGAAACCATTGTGCTGCTCCGGCTCCGCCTGCTGCTGGACCGGCACGTCACGGCCCAGACCGACCCCACCATCACCCGCGAGGAGATCACGGACCTGGTGGCGCACTACCAGCCCGCCGGCCAGCAGGACGCCCTGCGCGACTCCGATGTGGTCACCCGTGCCATCACCAAGCTCCTGGCCCGCCAGCTCCTGCTCCCCACTGGACTGGACGACGTCTACACCATCTCCAACGCCCTGCCCCTGGCCCTGCCGTTCGAAAACATCGGCGACATCCCGGCCCACATCGAAGCCCTCGTAGCCGCCTCGGCTGACCAATCAGGAACGGAGCCGCTCCTGGACCTGGAGGACACAGCCGCCGCGGAGACGAACGGAACCACGTCCGAGGAGGATGACCAGTGACCATCGCAAGCATGCTCCCGCTGGGGGATGTCACCAACCCGGGCCAGATGCGGCTTGCGTTGGTGCAGGTGGTCAACTGGGGGACGTTCCATGGAGCGCACACCATGCATGTTGACCGGAACGGAACCCTGCTGACCGGTAACTCGGGCGTGGGTAAATCCACGCTGTTCGACGCGATGCTGCGGGTCTTCGATGCGCGGCCGCGGTCAAACGAGGCGGCGGCGCAGCGGTCGGGCGGTGCCGTGGAGGACAAGCGGACCACCTTCACGTACATGCGCGGCAAGGTGGGGGACAAGGCGGTGGGGGAGGGCTCGGCGAGTGCGTTCCAGCGCCCGGGTGCCACCTGGTCCGCCGTCGCCCTGACCTTCGACAACGCCGCCGGGACGCGGGTGACGGTGTCGGCGCTGTTCGACCTGCCCAAGAACGGCACGGAGTCCAGCGTGGGCCGGTTCTACCTGATCGACAACGTGCCCCTGGACCTTGAGGCGGTTGAGGGCATCGCCGACAAACGGTTCACCAAGGGCGCGCTTGAGGCGATCTTCCCGCACGCCCAGGTCTTCGACGTGCACAAGGCGTTCGCGGAGCGGTTCCGCCGGCTGCTGGGAATCAACTCGGACCAGGCCCTGCCCCTGCTGCGCGTCATCCAGGCCGGCAAGGGCCTGGGCGGCAGCGTCAACACCTTCTTCCGCGACCAGGTGCTGGATGCCCCGGCAACCCTTGCCGCCGCCGATGACGTGGTGGAGGAGTTCAGCAACCTGATGTCCATCCGCCAGCGGCTGGAGGATGTCCGGCAGCAGCGCGACCAGCTGGCGCCGGTGCCGGGACTGAACCGCGAATATGCGCAGTCGCTGCTGGACGCGAACCGGCTGCGGGAGCTGGTGGGTGGGGAGTTCGAGGCGTACAGGCAGCAGCTCGCCGTCACCGTGCACCAGAAGACGCTGGTCCGTTTCCGCGAGCTGGCGCAGGCGAAGGCGAAGGAACTCGGCGCCGAGCGTGCGGTCCGCGACAACCTGGCCAAGGAACTGCGGCAGCTGGAAACCGAGTACAACAACCAGGGCGGCAACGCGATTTCCGCGATTGAGCAGTCGCTGGAGAACGCCCGGGTTGGCCTGAAGCTGCGGCGCCAGGTGGAGGAGGCGGCGCAGCAGGCATTGGCCGACGCCGGGCTGCAGCTTGAGTGGAGCGCGGCCGGCTGGGAGCAGGCACACGAGCAGGCGGCGGCACGGTCGGCCGAGCTGAAGGATGATTCGCAGGCTCTGCAGGAGCTGCGGTTCGAGGCCTTCGACGCCCACGCCAGCCGCAAGCGGGAGCTGGCGGCTGCCGAGCAGGAACTCGTGTCGTTGAAGACGCGCAAGTCCCTGCTGCCGCCGTCGAGCATTGAAAACCGTGCCGCCATCGCCGCTGCCACCGGTATTGCGGAAGACCGCATGCCCTTTGCCGGCGAGCTCATGGACCTCGCAGACGGCGAGGAACGGTGGCGCCCCGCTGCCGAGCGTGCGCTCCGCAGCCTGGCCACCACCCTGCTGGTGCCCGGTGAGCACTTCGGCGCCGTCACCCGCTACCTGAATGACCACAACGTCCGCGGCGCGCTGCGGGCAGTGGACGTCTCCAAGCCGCTCGCCGGCGGCGCGCTCGCTGTGGAGGACGTGCGCGACGGCGACCTGCTCACCAAGCTGGATATCCTCGAGTCCGGCGCGGCGGCCGAAGCCGGCGGGTGGGTCCGTGAGCGCATCGCGCTGGACTTTGCCTACCCCTGCGTGGAGGACCCGGACGAGCTGGCAGCCCTGGACAAGGGCCTGAGCCTGGGCGGCGTGGTCAAGCGGAACCGCCACACGGTGGAGAAGGACGACCGCTTCACCAGCCGCCAGGACTACGTCCTGGGCTTCGACAATGCCGCCAAGCTGGAACTCGTGGCCGGCCAGGTGGAGGACCTCCGGCAGGAAGTGGCCAAGGCCGCCGAACTGGCGCAGAGCCGCGAGGACTCGCACCAGGGCATGAGCCGCCAGCTCGACGCCCTGCGCCGGATTGCCGAAGACGACCGGCCCTGGGAACAGGTGTCCGCGGCCGTTGCTGCCGATGAGCTCACCAGGATCGAGCAGCGGCTCAAGGACGCACTTGCCGCGCAGGCGGACCTGGAGCCCCTGCGCGCCACCATCGAGGAGGTCCGGCAAAAGCACCAGACCAGCACCGAGTCCGCGGCCGTCCTGCAAAGCGAATACAAGGCATTGGACCGCCAGCTCACGGCTGCGGATTCACTGCTGGAAGCGGCGCGTGACCGCCTGGCCCAGGCGCCGCCGTCGGACGCTACCGTGACGGCGCTGGAACCGTACTTTGCGGAATTCGGCGACGTTACCGAAATGCACGAGCTGGACAACCTTGCCAACCGCGTCCGGACCACCCTGCTGGGCGAACTGCACACTGCTGAATCACGGGGGCAAGGGACAGCCGAGCGGCTCACCCGGATTTTCGAAGGCTTCGTCCGGGAGTGGGGCAGCGCCATTTCGGCGGACCACGGCACCAGCATCGGCGCGGCCAGCGAATTCGAAGCCCGCTACCATGCCATCGTCAACGACGGCCTGCCGGCGCAGGAGGCGGAGTTCCGGCAGTTCTTCAACCAGCGCACGCACGAATCCTTCAGCACCCTGCTGCACCTGCTGGACGAGGAACGCCGCTCCATCACCAGCCGCATCCTGCCCCTCAACGGCATCCTCTCCCAGGTGAACTTCCATGAGGGCAGTTACTTGGAGCTGGATATCAAGCAGACGCTGCCGCCCACTGCCAAGCAGTTCAAGGACGCCATCCAGAACGCCTTGAAGGCCCGCCACGCTCGGCCGGCCAGGACGGACGCCGCCAGGGGGGAGGGGCCGGACGGTGACGACGCCGAGCTCACCGCGCGCTACAAGTCCCTGGAGACCCTGGTCAAGAGGCTTGGCTCGCAGGCGCCGGAAGACCGGCGGTGGCGGGCGGAGGTGCTCGACGTCCGCGGCCACCTGTTCATCCAGTGCAAGGAGCACCGGGAAGTGGCCGGCCCGGCGGCTGGCAAAAAGAAGGGCGGCGGCACGAAGACCGAGGTCTTCATGCACGCAGACACCGGTTCCATGTCCGGCGGCGAGCGGCAGCGGTTCACCGCGTTCATCATGGCCGCGGCCCTGAGCTACCAGCTGGGGATCGCCGATCAGGGCTTCACCACCTACGGCACCGTGATGATGGACGAAGCGTTCGTGCTCGCCTCCGAGGAATTCGCCGGCGCCGGCATCAAGGCCCTCCACGAATTCGGGTTCCAGCTGCTGCTGGCCGCCCCGGAAAACGTCATCGATCTGTCCCGGCACCTGGGCTCCGTCACCGAGATCCTCCGTGACCGCCGCACCAACCGCTCCGGCGTCCTCACGGCCCCGGTGATCCGGCCGCGTCCGGGGGAGGAAGGAGCCTGGCGCTCCGAGGCAAACCCGGTGGATATCGTCCTGCGCTGAAACCGGATCCAGCAATATAACAAATTGATGGATTTATCGCTCCGGCCGTGGTGGCCGGTCTTTTCGCTGTGCCACTCTGGGCTTTACCAACTCACCTCGCCAGAGTAGATCCCATAGGTACTGCAGGATGCTGGGTCCGCACTTTCTCCGAGAGAACGATGGCGTCCTCTTGAAAGGCACCCCCATGCGCCCACGGCACCCCGCTCCAATCCTCCTTGTGATAACAGCCGCAGCGGCGCTGTCCCTCGCCGCCTGCGCGGACTACGCCCCCGCAGGGAGCGGGGGCGCGTCCACGGAGACTGCCGTTCCGCCGCCCTCGCCTGCTCCCACGTCCGCGCCCACTCCTGCCGGGATGGTGACCTATACCTTCCCCGATGGCCGGCTGTCCTTTGCCCATCCGGCGGACTGGCGCGTGGTACATGAGCAGGTTTCCGCATCACCCCCGGTGGAAACGGCCGCCGTCATTGATGCCAACGGCGCCGGGCGGGTCAACATCTACTACAGCCAGGTGGGTGACGCCGTGGCCGGTCCTGATGCCAGGTTTGTCCTTGCGGCGGACCCTGTGCCGGGGCTGGTGGGCCACACAGTTCCCACGCCCCATTCGTCGTTCTTCGCCGATCACGTCAATGGTGCCGTTGAGTACCGCATGGGGCTGACGGCGGGATTGCCGGTGTCACCGGACGGCAAGGTGCAAAACGGGCCCGTCATGCTCGGCGACCGCATTTTGGCCGCAGACGTGCTGTTCACCGGTCCGCCGTTTGCCAATGACGAGGCGGCGAAGGCGTGGTACTGGGGCGGGGACGGCCAAAAACTGAAGGCGTTGCTGATGAGCTTCTCTTACCGCTGAGGCACATGGGGAAGCCCTCCGTCACCGGAGTGATGGAGGGCTTCCGCTGACCGCCTACTTATTCTGCACGCGGGCCAGGAACTGCGCGGTGCGGTCCTGCAGGCCCTGGATCTGGCGTACCACGACGGCCGCCGGATCGGGGTTGATCTCGTTGGCCGGCGGTTCCTTGCGGACGTTGCCACAACACAGGAAGTCGGCGCAGATCAGGGTCCCCACGGTGTTGCCGTCGCGTCCTGACTGGCCTGCGCGCCTTGCGACCCAAAGGAGCACGTCCTCCTTCGAGAACACATCCCGGCACAGTTCGCACAATACCGAGCGGTTCTTCCTGGCTCCTCCTTCGGGCGCCCGGAGGAGGATGCCCGTGAGGCCCTTGGGGCCGGGAACCACCAAGTACCCGCGCAGCGGCATCTTTTCATCGCGCCAGCCCAGGAACTCCAGGCTGTCCCAGTCCAGGGCGTCGAAGTTCCTGGGCAGTGTCAGCTTGGCTGCTTCTGAGCGGCTGGCGTTGACGAAGGATGAACGGATTTGTTGGGGCGTGACTGATTGCATGGCTGAACTTTCGTAAAGGGTGGGCGGCCCTAAGCCGGGCCGGGGTAACAGGGGAGTCAGTCAGTCTCCGCGGAGCAGGCCAAAGCGGCCACCCCGCTTCCCATGGCAGCGGCGGCCGGAACGACCTTTTGCATGCGCATTGTTCCCGTTGTTCCGTTTCTGTTCAGCGTGCCCTGGTAAGGGTGCCCTGCCGGCAAGGCAATCCTGCCAAATGTGCCCCGCCCTGTCCAAGAACCTGATGGCGGATGTGGCCTTTGTCACGTTGCGGGATTAGGTGACAAAAATGTTGCGTAATCGACATTTACATAGGTTAGCCTTACTTAAGTTTCCAGCAGCCTGATCCAAGGAGCCCCGTGACGTCCCCCCTCTTTTCCGGCCCTCTCTCCACCCGCCGGACGCTTTTCTCTTCCGCCGGCAAGGCGGCTGCGGTGCTCGCCGCGGCAGCCTTGACCCTGTCCGCCTGCAGCACGGGTCCGGCCTCTTCAGTGGCTGGCACGGGCGGCACCGGCAGCAGCACCCAGTTCCCGGTGACCATCGGCCATGCATTCGGCCAAACCACCATCGAGAAGCAGCCCGCGCGCGTGGCGACGGTTTCATGGGTGAACGACGACGTCGCGATTGCCCTCGGCGTGGTGCCCGTCGGTATCCCCAGGAACGAGTGGGGTGGCAATGACAAGGGGTCCACCCCCTGGAAGGACGCGGCGCTCGAAAAGCTGGGGGCCGGATTCGGATCGGCCAAGGCCCCCGTCCAGTACTCGGAGGCGGACGGCATCAACTTCACGGAAATCGCCAAGCTCGCCCCGGACGTCATCCTCGCCGCCTACTCCGGCCTCACCGAGGAGGACTACAGGAAGCTCAGCGAAATCGCCCCCGTGGTGGCGCACCCGGAAGTGGCCTACGGAACCTCGTGGCAGGACTCCACCACCATCATCGGCAAGGCCCTGGGCAAGGAAGCGGAAGCGGCCAAGCTGGTCTCCGACACCGAGGCCACCGTTAAGGACAAGGTCTCCCAGTACCCGCAGATCCAGGGCAAGAGCTTTATCTACGGCAACCTGGAGCCCGCCCGGGGTGACGGCGTCAACGTCTACACCGCCAACGACAACCGTCCCCGCTTCCTCACCGAAATCGGCATGACCCTGGCCCCGGTGGTCGCGGAGAACTCCAAGGGTTCCAAGGAGTTCTACCTTTCCTGGTCCGCCGAGAAGGCGAACGAACTGCAGTCGGACATCTTCGTCACCTGGGTTCCCGACGCGTCCACCGCGGAGGCCATCAAGGCTGATCCGCTGCTCGGGCAGATCCCGGCCATCAGGAAGGGCGCCCTGGTGGCCGACCAGGACAACACCCTGACCCTGTCCATCTCGGCGTCGTCGCCGCTGAGCCTGCCGTGGTCGCTGGATACGTTCCTGCCGCAGTTGGCCACGGCGGCGGATGCAGTGAAGTAGGGGCCGCGCCTTCATGGGTACGACGACGGTACGTCCGGCCGCCGGCACGGGCACCCAGGTGCGGGCCGGGGCAGCCGCTGCTCCCGTCTGCGGTGATGCGCCGGGAACGCGAGCCGCCTGGCTGGCCAGCGCCGTCGTCGTGCTGGTGCTGGTGGCCGGGGCGTCGCTGGCCGTAGGGGCACGGGAGGTTCCCCTTGCGACGGTATGGCAGGCCCTTTCCGCGTTCGATCCCGCCAACGGTGACCATGCCGTGGTGCTGGCCCGCATTCCGCGCACGGTCCTGGGCCTGCTGGCCGGCGGCGCGCTGGGCCTGGCCGGGGCCGCGATGCAGGGAGTTGCCCGCAATCCGCTGGCCGACCCCGGCATTCTTGGCGTCAACGCCGGAGCCGCCCTGGCGGTGGTCGCCGGCATTTACATCTTCGGTGTGGCCACCTTCTCCGGCTACGTTTGGTTCGCCTTGATTGGGGCCGCTGCTGCCGCAGTGGTGGTATACCTCATCGCCTCGCTGGGCAGGGAGGGAGCCACCCCGGTCAAGCTCGCGCTGGCCGGAGCCGCGCTCAGCGCCGGACTGTCCTCGCTCATGAACATCATCCTGGTCTCCAGCCAGGACACCCTGGACAGGTTCCGCTTTTGGCAGGTGGGCGGCATCGCGGGCCGTGACTGGACCGTACTCCTGCCCGGCCTGCCGATCCTGGCCGCCGGTGCGCTCATCGTGCTCCTGGCCGGCCGCACCCTCAACAGCCTGGCGCTGGGGGACGACATCGCGCGGGGGCTTGGCCGGCGCGTCGGGCCCTCGCGGGCCCTGGTGGCCCTGGGCATCGTCCTGCTCTGCGGCACCGCCACGGCATTGGCGGGCCCCATCGGCTTTGTGGGCCTGGTGGTACCGCATGCCGTGCGTGTCCTCACCGGGCCCGACTACCGCTGGATCCTGGCCTTCTCCCTGGTGGCGGCTCCGGTCCTGCTCCTGGCCGCCGACATTCTTGGGCGGGTGGTGCTGCCGCCGGGCGAAGTCCCGGCCGGCATCATGACCGCCCTCATCGGTGCGCCGGTGTTCGTGTGGCTGATCCGCCGCGGAAAGGGGGCCGGGCTGTGATGGCCAAGGGGGCCGGCAACCGGACCGCCGTGCTGGGCGCCGCCGTCGTGCTCCTGTTTTTCGTATCCGTCCTGCTGGGCAGCTACACGGTGACCGTTCCGGACTTCTTCGCCATCGTCTTCAACCATGTGACGGGCGGCGCCAGGATTCCGGGCGCCAGCTTCATCGTGATGGAGAACAAGCTTCCGCGGGCCGTCATCGGCACCATGACCGGGACTGCCTTCGGGCTGGCCGGCGCCCTGTTCCAGACCATGCTGCGGAACCCCCTGGCCAGCCCCGACGTCATCGGCATCAGCTCCGGGGCCAGCGCGGCGGCGGTGGTTGCGATTGTCATCTTCGGCGCCTCCGGTGCGCTGGTTTCCGGGGCGGCGCTGGCGGGTGCACTGGCCGTGGCAGGCCTGATCCATGCGATCTCCAGCGGCGGTGCCACCCGCAGAGCAGGCCGGGGGAGCGCCGCCGGAAACCGGCTGGTCCTTGCCGGCGTCGGGATCGCTGCCGCCCTGCACGCAGTGGTCAGCTTCCTGATGACCCGCGCTGACATCCGCACTGCCGCCGACGTCCTGGTCTGGCTCAATGGATCCCTGAACTCCGCCAACTGGGACCGGGCCGGCGTCCTGTTCCTGGCGCTCGCGGTGCTGGTTCCCGCCGTTGTGCTCATCGCCGGTCCGCTCCGCATCCTGGAACTGGGTGATGATGCCGCGGCCGGGCTGGGGGTCCGCGTCAATGCCGCACGCCTGGCGCTGGTGGCCATCGCGGTATCGCTCGCGGCAGTGGCGACGGCGGCCGCAGGGCCGGTGTCGTTCGTCGCCTTCCTGGCCGCTCCCATCGCCCGCCGCTTCGCCGGCAAGGCCAGCCTGCCGGCGTCGGCCCTGGTGGGCGCCCTGATTGTCCTGGCGGCAGACTATGTCGCCGCCAACCTGGCACCCCTGTTCCTAAACGGCACCGTCCTGCCGGTGGGTGTTGTCACCGGCGCGCTCGGCGCCCCCTTCCTGCTGTGGCTCCTGGTCACGGCCAACCGAAAGGATGCCTGACGTGGCACTTCTCGAAGCACGCGACCTGACGCTCACGTACGGCCAGCGCTGTGTGGCGGACGGGCTCAACGTCCGGATTCCCGAGGGCAGGGTGACCATGATCGTGGGTGCCAACGCGTGCGGAAAGTCCACCCTGCTCCGCGGGCTGTCCCGGCTCCTGAAGCCCGCCGGCGGCACCGTTTCCCTGGACGGCAGGGACATCCACACCCGTCCGGCCCGTGAACTGGCCCGGACCCTCGGCCTGCTTCCCCAGCACCCCACCGCCCCGGACGGCATCACCGTCCGAGACCTGGTGGGACGCGGGCGCTACCCGCACCAGGGTTTCTTCCGGAGCAGGAGTGACAAGGACGACGCCGCCGTGCAGCGCGCGCTGGAAGCCACCGGGACGCTGGACCTCGCCGGGCGTGACGTGGACGAACTGTCCGGCGGCCAGCGGCAGCGGGCCTGGATTGCCATGGCACTCGCCCAGGAAACCGACGTCCTGCTGCTGGACGAACCCACCACCTACCTTGACCTGGCCCACCAGGTGGAGGTCCTGGACCTGGTAACGGACCTCAACCGCAGACGGGGTATCACCGTGGCAATCGTCCTGCACGACCTCAATCTGGCGGCCCGCTACGCGGACCACGTCATCGCCATGAAGGACGGCACCGTGACAGCGGTGGGGTCCCCGCGCGAGGTGGTGACGGAAGGACTGGTCCGCCACGTCTTCGGCCTGGAGAGCCGGGTCATCCCGGACCCCGTTTCGGCCACCCCGCTGATCATCCCCATCGGCCGCCACCACACTGCCTACGAACTGGAGCCCGTCCCATGACGACCCGCGACACCGCCCGAGCACAAACGGCAACTGCACAACCGGCAAGTGCCCAGCCGATGACCACCCAGCCGATGAGTCTCGCCTTTGAGGTCACCGTTTCCTCCGTCCAGCAGCTCAGCCCCACCTTCCGCAGGATCACGTTCGGTGGCTACGCGCTGCGTGACTTCGGCGTCCAAGGCCACACCCTGGACCTCCGGATCAAGCTCCTGATTCCGTCCCTGGCCCCGGACGGCTCGCAGCTGCCGCTGCCGGCCGTCAGCACCGGCCGGCCCGGCTGGTATCGGGATTGGCTGGCCATGGACCCGGAGGTGCGCGGCTCGATGCGGACCTACACCGTCCGTGAGGCGCGGCTGGACGCGGTCTATCCGGAGATCGACGTGGACTTTGCGATGCACAAGGACGGGCCGCACAACAGCGGGCCGGCCGCGGTCTGGGCCCTGAAAGCCAAACCCGGTGACGCCCTCACCATCATCGGGCCCAACAACCGTGCCGCCCACTGCATCACCGCCGGGACATACTCCGGCATCGAATGGCGGCCCGGCCTGGCCCAGCGCATCCTCCTTGCCGGTGACGAAACCGCAGTCCCCGCCATCTCCGCCATCCTCGAAACCCTCCCGCCGTACATGAGCGGGCAAGCGCTCCTGGAGGTTCCCCAGGCCGGCGACTTCCTTGAACTGCAGTCTCCGGCGGACATCGAGATCACGTGGCTTGCCCGCGGCGCCGTCATCGGCCGCTCCCGGCCGCACGGCCAGCTGCTGCAGGAGGCCGTACGCACAGCAGTCCCCGTGCCGGGCTGGGTGGGCATCAAAGCGGACGGCGGCGGCGCCGGCCCGGAGCCCGAAGACGTCAACGTGGACACGGACATCCTCTGGGAAACCCCCGCACGCCTCGACACGGGGGACATCGGCGCCGCCGGCAACCCCGGAATGCCCGCCGGCGCCATGCCCTTCTACGCCTGGATCGCCGGTGAAGCCGCCGTCATCAAGGACCTGCGGCGCTACCTGGTGCGCGACGTGGGGATGGACCGGAAACAGGTGGCCTTCATGGGTTACTGGCGGCAGGGCAAAGCCGAAGGCTAACCCCGGCCCGCTCGGCGCCCTCCGCGCAGTAACACAAATTTTCAGCAATTGCCAATTAGGGAAATTGCTGTGTCACAGGGTGTGACACGCGTATGCTTCGGATATTTCAACTGGAACATTAAGGTCTCATTCCATGAAAACTATCCTGCGGCCAGCTGTTTCCGTCCTGACACTCTTAGTCATGCTCGCCTCACTTGCCGTAGTGGGCAGCGTGGCGAACGCGGTGGGAGCGCTGACATTCGCGCCGACCGCCGACAGTTATGTCCAAGCCGACCGGCCAACGGAGAACTTCGGGACCAGTGTGCGTTGGTCCACGGAGGGCCGGACAAGCATCTCGCGGAGCAGTCTCCTGCGGTTCAACGTCCAGGTCCCCGCCGGGGAACACGTCGTCTCGGCAAAGCTGCGGGCATATTCTGAGGCGGCGGCAACGTCGACCGAGTTTGTGGACGTTTACGCCACCAGCGGCACATGGGCCGAAACGGGCGTCACCTGGAACAACGCACCGGCCCGCGGGAGTTGGCTGGCCAAGGCCGGCGGGTTCGCCACGGGGGCCTGGGTGGAATGGGACGTTACCAAGGGCGTCGGCGCCACCGGCGGCGAGCAGAACTTCCGGCTCGAATCCAGCGCGCAGAAATGGCTGGGCTTCAAATCGAACCAGGCCCTGGACGCGGCACTCCGCCCAAAGCTGGTGGTCACCACCGCCGCTGACGCCGTGGTGACAAGCCCCGCCCCGACGCCAACCCCCACCCCTACCTCCACCCCTGCGCCCGCGCCCACTGATGCGGGCGGAGTCCAGGCTGCTGCCACGCAGAACTGGGGCGCACCTGTGGCCGGGGACGAGTTCAACTACACCGGAGCCCCGGACGCTACCAAATGGAACGTGTACAACAGCGCAGGGCACGCCGGCCAAGGCATCCGCAGCCCGCAGCAGGTAACAGTGGACGGTTCCAAGTTGGTCATGAGCGGGACCCCGGACGGGACCACTGCCGGCATGTCCGCGAAGTTCGCCAAACAAAAGTACGGGCGGTGGGAAGTCCGCGCCGCCGGGTCGGGCGACAATGAGTACCATATGGTTTCGATCCTGTGGCCGGACAGCGGAAACTGGCCTTGCGACGGCGAAGTGGATTACGCGGAAACAACGGGCGCCTGGAACGTGATCAACTTCTTCCAGCACTTCTCCTGCAGCAACTCCCAGACCAGGGCCAGCAAGACGCTGGACGTGACCCAGTTCCACAACTACGCAGTGGACTGGTCCCCCGCCGGGATGGTCGGATACGTGGATGGCGTGAAGTGGTTCGAGGACACCGACCCCACCCACCAGCCTCCGGGCAGTATGCACCAGACGCTGCAACTGGACTGGTTCCCTGATTCCACTGCTGACGGTGCTGCGGAAATGCGCGTGGACTGGATACGTGTCTACCCGGCCGCCGGCGGGACGAGCCCCACCCCGACTCCAACCCCCACCCTGACTCCAACCCCCGCGCCTACCACGCCGCCGGCGGGTGATTCCTTCGAGTTCGCCGCTGTTGGCGACATGAACCCGTCAGGAAATACGTCCACGAGTTCGGCGTCCGGCAAGAACGCCGCCAGCATCATCAGCGGCCTCAACGATGGTTCGTTGGATAATTTCCTTGCCATCGGCGACTTCCAGTACGACAAGGGGACCTGCTCGGCGCTTGGAGCGTGGAACACGCTGTGGGGCGGGTTGAAAGCCAAGACGTACTGGACCACGGGCCCCAACCACGATGTGGAGCCGGGTGTGAACGATGACGTGGACCGGTTCATGGACGGCCAGTGCGTCAACACCACCAAGTCCGCTACCAGCACCACTCTGGGCCGGTTCCAGGATGCGCTGGAGTGGTATTCGTTCGATAAGGGGAACTGGCATATCCTGGTGGCGCCCACGGCCACATGGCGCTACAACGTGGCCCGGGCGCAGGCGATGACCGCCGAAATGGACGCTGACCTGAAGGCGGCCAAGGCCGCGGGGAAGCATCTGGCGGCCGTCTACCACGACCCGTATTTCACGTCCGACACATCCAGCCACACGCGCTTCACCCAGGCGAAGCCCTGGATCGACATGTTCTGGAACAACCGGGTGAAAGTCCTGCTGTCCGGGTCCCAGCACAACTATGAGCGGACCTGCCCGGTGAACAACGCCGACCAATGCGTCCCCGACGGCATGCAGCAGTTCCAGGTGTCCACCGGCGGTATCGGCCTCCGATCGTTCGCGAGCAACCCGGCCTACGTCCAGCGGAAGTTCAGTGATACCTGGGGCCACCTGAGGATGAGCCTGAAAGCGGACGGCTCCTACACCTGGGAGTTCCGTCCGGTTTATGGAGGAATGCAGACGGACAGCGGGTCCCGGACGCCATAAGCGCTCCACCGGATCCCGCAGCGCTTTCCCAGGCTCCCGCTCACTTACTGTTCATCCCGGCGTCGTCCTTGCTTTTCCCAGCGCCGCTACGTTGGGGCGGTGGTGACTGGATCCTTGCTTCCTGACTCCGGGCGGCGGGTGTTTGTGGCCCTTGGCGACTCCTTCACCGAAGGCGTGGGGGACCGGGATGAGCGCCTGCCCAACGGGGTGCGGGGGTGGGCCGACAGGGTTGCCGAGAAGCTCGCCAAGGCGCAGCCGGGGTGGAAGTACGCCAACCTGGCCATCAGGAGCAAGCGGCTGCGGCACATCATCGACGAGCAGCTGGAGCCGGCACTGCGGATGCGGCCAACACTGGTGACCTTGTACGCCGGCGGTAACGACATCCTGGACCTGAAAACCGATATGCCCGCGCTCATGGCGGACTATGAACAGCTTGTTGCCCAGCTCGCCGGCACGGGGGCCACAGTGGTCCTCTTCACGGGGTTCGACGTCAAGGTTTCCGCGCTCCTGGAGCCGTTGAAGAAACGCAACGCCTACTACAACCAGCGGGTGCGGGACATCGCGGAAAAGTACGGGGCCGTGCTGGTGGACTACTGGTGCCTGGATGCCTTCCACGACGCCAGGATGTGGGACTCTGACCGGCTCCACATGTCCAAGGCCGGGCACAAATACCTGGCCGGGCAGGTGCTGGACCAGCTGGGCGTGCCGCACAAGATCAAACCCCGGGACTGGGAGCCACCACCAAGGTTGGGCCTGCGCGAATGGGAACGGCGCCAGCGGCGCTGGGTCCATGACTGGGTCCTGCCGCTCTTTGGCCGCAAGCTCCGCGGGGTGACGCTGGGGGACAGGCTCAGCCCGCGCTGGCCCAAGCCTGTGAAGGTGCCGCGGAAAGGTGGCCTGAAGAAGCTCGCCGCAGAAGGGTACGACGGCGGCAGCCCACCCTAGCGGCCTGCGTCACCTTGGCCGGTTTGCGCGGGCGGGGTGTCCAACAGGTTTTCGAACCCCGGGGCCACCCGGCCGGCGTGGAACTCCAGCACCTCGAAGTCGGCCACGCCGTTGATGTAGAACGGGTCCTGCGCAAGGCTCGCGTCAAGGGTTTCCCGTTCAGCCTGCGAGAGCAGCAGCCCTCCAGTGCGGGGAATCTTGCGGCCGGCGGCAATGAAGACACCGTCGTCGAACGCCTTTTGCAGCCAGGCGATGTGGGCGTCGTTGTGGAAGTCGACGATCTCCTGCGGCACGCGGTAGGTGAGGGAGACAACATACATGGGGCAAGCCTACCGGTGCCGCTTCCAGCTACTTGAAAGATCAATCGTAGAATGGGGGCCATGACCGAACCCCGCTGGCTCAACGCTGACGAACGCCGCGCCTGGCTGGCGCTGGTGAGCATCAATACGCTGCTGCCGGCGGCCCTCGACACCAGGCTGCATGCGGCCGGGAAGCTGTCGCTCTTCGACTACACGGTCCTTGCCATGCTGTCCGAGGCAGACGACCGGTTCCTGCCCATGAGTGAGCTCGCCGCCCGCAGCAGCGCTTCACTGTCCCGGCTTTCGCATGTGGTGACCAAGCTGCAGAAGCGCGGCTGGGTGGAGCGGCGTCCCCACCCCCATGACGCAAGGGTGACCACCGCGCACCTCACGGAGGAAGGCATGGCCACCATCGTTGGGCTGGCCCCGGGCCATGTTGAGGACGTCCGCGACCTGTTCCTCGATGCCCTGACCGGGCAGGATGTGCTGGACCTGGCGCGGATCGGCGAGAAAGTGGTGGGACGCCTGGACAAGGACCACTGGATCCTGCGCGAAACCCAGCCTGACCAAGCGACATAACCGGCGATTGGTTGCTTCCGGCAACGGATGGCAAACTAACCGCATGGATTTCACTTCCCGGTTCGTGGCCCTTGGCGACTCGTTTACCGAAGGCGTCGGTGACGACGACCCCACCCGCCCCAACGGGGTCCGCGGCTGGGCGGACCGGGTGGCGGAGCAGCTCTGCGCCGCTGATCCGGATTTCGGCTACGCCAACCTGGCCATCCGCGGCAGGAAGCTTCGGCAGATCGTGGCCGAGCAGGTGGACGCCGCCGTCGAACTTAAACCCACGCTGGTGAGCATCTACGCCGGGGCCAATGACATCCTCCGCCCGCGCGTGGACATCGATGACCTCCTGGTGGAGTACAACGACGCCGTCGGGAAGCTGGCGGCCACCGGCGCCACCGTGGTGATGTTCACGGGTTTCGATGCCCGGGGTTCAAAAGTGTTCGGCACCATGCGCGGCCGCACCGCCATCTACAACGAACTGGTCCGCGGAATCGCAGGGGACCACGGCGCCCTGCTGGTGGATTACTGGCGCTTCAGCGAGTACTACGACTGGGGCATGTGGGCCCACGACCGGATGCACATGTCCGCCGCCGGCCACGCCAACATGGCCAAGCGCGTCCTCGAGGTCCTCAAGTACGACCATTCCATCGACGTCCCGCCGATGACCCCGGTTCCGGAGTTGAGCGGAGCCGACGCCCTCCGCGCCAACGCCCGGTGGTTCCGCGAGTACGCCGCGCCGTGGGTGGTCCGGCGCGTCACCGGCAAGTCGTCCGGCGACAACCTGCAGCCCAAGTACGCCCAGCTCACCCGGCTGTAGCGGTTGTAGCGGCGGTGGGGCGCGGGCGGTTCAGGCGGGATGGAAGGCCGGAGTCGCCAGCGTGGAGCCGTCAGCGCGGATCGCCAGCACGGCAACATCCCAGATGTCCGTGGCGCGGTTCAGCATCTGTGTTCCGCCGGCGACGATCGCCGTGGCCAGCACGTCGGCGGTGACAATGTCCGCGGCGGCCACGGTGACCTGGACAAACCCGGCGCCGCGTCCCACCCGCCAAATGTGCTCACCGCGTTCAGCGGAGCCGGAGGTGGCGATCGCACTGTGCCGGCTGCCCGCGCCCAGTGCGTAGCCGGTAATCAGGGTTTGGCGGTCCGCCGGATCCACGATGCCGGTTTTCCAGGGCTCGGCGCTGCCGGGGCGTGGTGAGCCGCTGACCAACACGTCGCCCCCGGCATTCAAGCACCAATCGTGCCGGCCCAGGGCCTGGAGCGACGTGCCCGCCTCGCGGATGGCATGACCCTTGATGATCCCGGACAGGTCCAGGACGCCGTCAGGCCGTTCCGGGGTGAAGGCGCCCTCCGTGCGCAGCCGCCATTCGTGCGCCTCGGCGTACCGCTCTCGCATCTGGGCTGAGGCGCCCCGCAGCATCAGCTCGCCGCGGGCCAGCCTGGCCGCTTCCGAATCCGGGCGGTACAGGCTGAATTGTTCGTCCAGGTCGCGGAAAAGGCGTTCGACGACGGCGGTGGCGGCAGCCAGCTCATCGAGCCCAGGCCGCCCTTCCGCAGGGGAGCTGACGGGCAGCGTCAGCCCGATGACCGTGCCCATGCATTCAAAGGTGCGGGCCTTCAGCATGGCGGCGGGGGTTGCGGCGTCCAGGGGGCTAGAGGTGGGCTGCATCGATGGCCGCCTGGACTGAGGTCAGGTACGCGTCGCTGGTAATGGTGGCGCCGCTGACGGTCTGGACATCCGCCGACTGCGCCGCGAGGACCTTGCTCCGGAGCAGGGGTGCCGCGCGATTGCTGATCTGGACGGATTTGCCATCGGTGTTGGTGAGCTGGAGGGCGGTGATATCCGTGATCTTCCCGTTGGCCACCGTGATCTGGACCTGCACGGGACCGAACCGGGTCTGCACGGCGGTTCCCTTATAGGTGCCGGAAGCCGAGGTGCCCGAAGAGCCCGAGGAGCCGGACGTACCCGTACCCGTCGAGCCCGTACCCGTCGAGCCCGTGGTGCCTGACGCCGTCGTGCTTGATGCGACGGTGCTGATGCCGCCTGCCTGGGTGCCTGTTTGCCATCCCGCCAGGAGGATCCCGGCGGAGGCCAGGGCCGCTGCGACTGTTCCGCGTATTTTCACCAGTCAAACCTTTCGTGATGGATCTGTTCCCCGGAGACGCCGGCTTTCCCGGCATCCGCCATGACGTTGGCCGCCCACGCCGCCGGGCCGCAGACGTAGACGTCCGCATCCGCGATGTCAGGCACGTAGGAGGTGAGGCTGTAGCCGTTCCGCACGGCGTCCCCGGGAAGCCAGGTGGAGTGGCCGTGGGCCCTCGGCCCGGTGAGGTGGAAGAGCCGGACCCCCCTGGCCTGGCAGAGGTCGAGGATTTCGCTGCCCAGGTACAGCTCCTGGTCGGTGTGGCCGCGGAGCAGGACTGTCGCCTCGCCGGGAGCAAACGGCGTGGTTTCCAGCAGTGCGCGCAGGGGTGTGATGCCGATGCCGGCCCCGATCATCACCACCTTGTTCCTGGTCCTGGCAGCCGTGCTGAGCAGTCCGTAGGGACCCTCCAGCGCCACCTTGGTCCCCTTCCGCAGCCGCAGGAGCTGGGCGGAGCCGCTGCCAAGGTTCCGTACGGTGACCCGCAGCGTCCCCTGGCCGTCCGGGCCATGGAAGACGGGTTCGGCGGACAGGCTGAACGGGTGGGGATGCCACCACAGTCCCGGAGCCAGGAAGCGCCAGATGAAGAACCGTCCGCCCGTGCCCGCCAGCTGGTCCAGTTTCCGGCCATTCATGACGATGTTCACCACGCCAGGCGCCACGGCCTCCACGCGGGCCACCGACAGTTGGTGCCGCGCCGTGGCCAGTACCGGCTCCAGTACCCGGAAATACACCAGGGCAGCGCCGGTGTAGATGCAAATGGCCAGCCAGTACCAGCGCTGCCATGTGCCTGCCGCAAAGAGGCCTCCCACGCTGAACTGGTGGGGGAGCGACGTTGCCACCGCGGCGTAGGTCAGGAGGTGCACCACGTACCAGAACTCGTACGGGAAACGACGCCGCACAGCCACCAGGGACGTGACGACGACCGCGATGAACAGCGCCATGGAGACAAACGCCAGCCACATGTCCGGCACCTGCACCCAAAGGTTGACGGACTCGGTGAACGGATCCAGTCCTTCGGCCATGCCGTACCCAGCCGCGACCAGGAGGCCGTGTGCCAGAAGCAGGTACAGCGAAGGCTTTCCCAGCTTCCCGTGGAACTCCAGCGCGCGGTCGTGGCCGATGGTGCGGTCAATGAAGGGAATCCTCGCGGCCAGCAGCAGCATGAGCAGGACCAGGTCCATGCCCGCCAGCCCGGCCACGATGCCCGCCGCCGTGAACAGGGACGCCGGCGACGTGATCGCGGTGGCCCCGCCGTCGGCAAGCCAGAGGGCAATTGCGGCGGCAACGGAGGCCCAGGCAATGAGCGTCAGGAGGTCCGTCCGCAGCATGCGCTGCCGGTACTGTCGGGCAAACCAGCCACGGGCGGGCCTCTTCGCTGAAGGTGATGAAGGCTCCGGGCGGCCGGAGCTGCTTGCGGCCGGAGATGCCGGCAGGAGCTGCGTGTTCATGTATCCAAGGTGCTTGGCGAAGCTATGTGCCTGCTGTGAAAAGGACCAACCTGTGGCTGTGACCTTCCGGCGGCCCTTATACACCCGATGACCCCCGATTGGTCTTTAATTGCGCCAACTCGTAGACTTGGTAGGCGCTAAGTGCGCGGAGCGTGCGCAATTGCTCCGGTTGCCCGGTAATTTTCTCCAGGGTGGCCGGTAGTTAGGGGCTCAAGTTGCGTGACTAACCGTTGCCCTTCTGCATTTTTGGGTCGCCCTTAGCAGCATGGTCCAGCAGCAGATATGCGGATCATTACTTTCAATTCTTGAGGAGAAGTCATGGCAGCACACTGCCAAGTGACCGGGGCCGAGCCGGGCTTTGGGCACAGCATTTCGCACTCGCACCGCCGCAACAAGCGTCGGTTCGATCCGAACATCCAGAAGAAGCGCTACTGGGTTCCGTCCCTGCGCCGTAACGTCACGCTGCAGGTCTCTGCACGTGGCATCAAGACCATCGACGTACGCGGCATCGACGTAGTCGTCGCCCAGATCCTGGCTCGTGGGGTGAAGCTCTAGTGGCTAAGGACAAGGACGTACGTCCGATCATCAAGCTCAAGTCGACCGCGGGTACGGGTTACACCTACGTAACCCGCAAGAACCGTCGTAACGATCCGGACCGCATGGTCCTGAAGAAGTACGACCCCAAGATCCGCCAGCACGTCGAATTCCGAGAGGAGCGCTAAACATGGCTAAGAAGTCCAAGATTGCTCGCAACGAGCAGCGCAAGGTCATCGTTGAGCGTTACGCTGCAAAGCGCCTCGAGCTGAAGAAGACCCTGGTTGACGAGAACGCAACCGACGAAGCACGCGAAGCAGCCCGCCTGGGCCTGCAGAAGCTGCCCCGCAACGCGTCCCCGATCCGTCTGCGTAACCGCGACATCATCGACGGCCGCCCCCGCGGTACCTTCCAGAAGTTCGGCATCTCCCGTGTCCGCTTCCGCGACATGGCCCACAAGGGCGAACTCCCGGGCATCACCAAGTCTTCCTGGTAATCCAGCACCGCTGAATCCAGCTGCTTGAGAAGGGCCGGCAACCTTAGGGTTGCCGGCCCTTTTGCTGTCTGCCGTGATGACTGCCGGATGTGCGGCAGCGCACACAGCGCAATTACGACGGCGGGAGGCCGGCGGGTGCCCCGCATGGCCGTTCCTGCCCCGGAATCCCGGGGAATTGCAGCCATTGGATGAGCGGTTTGCGGTGGGCCACGAGTGCGTGTATTGTTTTCTAAGTCGCCGCGGGGGAGACAGCCAAGAGCTGGTAACCGCGGGTGGCCAAACCCCCAAATTCAAGACCAAATTCTGGTCGCTCCTTAGGGCGCCGGAAATTGGTGGGGGACCGTCTTCTGGTCTGATGGGAATCCTGAGAAATGGATTTGCGTCGGGGTGGTTGATCGGGTAAGTTTGGAAAGTTGCTCCGGAGCGAGCCTGGACGTTGGTTTGGGTGGTGCCGGGTGTGTCTGTTGTTTGAGAACTCAATAGTGTGCCAAGTT